>NZ_JBHTDD010000001.1:0-702801 GCF_042666615.1 Plantactinospora sp. GCM10030261 | reverse complement strand
TACTGCACCCGGGAGGGTGTGGGAGAGTAGGACGCCGCCGGACAATCATCCAGTCGAGGGCCACCCGGTAAAGGGTGGCCCTCAACTGCGTTTCCACAAAGCTGTACGTGGCTCACTTCCACAGTAAAGCCGATCTATTGGCGGGTCTGTACGTCGGAACGCATGCGGAGCAGCAACTCCGCGGAGTCGTCCGGGTCGCGGTCGGGAAGAAGGGCCAGGGCGAGACTTCCGTGATCGGCCCAACCGCACACCGTCAGCGCATCGCCGTCGGACGGCACGGAGCCACACTTCATCACCCCACCGAACGTCCCGGCCGGCACCTCGCGCAGTTCCGACACGCGACCACCCTCGTCGGCGAGCAGGCCGAACGACCGGTCCAGAACCCTTTCCGGGCTCCACACAAGCGTCGTACCGCCGACCAGCAGGACGCTGCGTCCGGCGTCGGCCGGATCCGCGTACACGACTCCCAGACTGTTGTCCAGCCGCACGTCGGCGGCTAGGGCGGTGCGTAGGTAGTCCGCCGTCTCCACAGCGCGGGAACTGTCGTCCCGGCGGAGGCCCGCCACCTCTGCCGGAGCTGTCAGCATGGCGTCCTTCTGCTGGACGACGCGCCAGCCGGTCGTCCCGCCGAAGGCGAGAGCGGCCGCACCGAGCACGGACAGCGACCCGACCGCCAGCTTGCGCCGTCGCGACCACGGCCGACGTTCCCGATCCTCCGGCTCCGGTCGGTAGGGGACGGTCTGGTCCTCCGCCACGGGAGGCACATCGGCAGTGGCCGGCACCACGTCGACCCGGGTCGGCCCCCCGGCGCGGCCCGGCCCCGGCTGCTCTGCGTCGGACATAGCCGCCACCGTACGCGAACAGCCGGTGGCGCGCGCCAGGTCCGGCGAGACGGTTCGTAGACTTTGCGGGTGACCGAGACACCGAACTCCGCGCGACCGGAAGCACCCCTGCTGCCCGCCCAGTACCAGCCGGGTGAGGTGGAGCAACGGCGGTACGACCAGTGGGTAGCGGCCGGTCACTTCCGGGCGTCCGCCGAGAGCGACAAGCCACCGTTCACCATCGTCATCCCGCCGCCGAACGTCACCGGCTCGCTGCACATGGGTCACGCCCTGGACCACACGGTCCAGGACGCCCTGATCCGGCGCAAGCGGATGCAGGGCTTCGAGGCGCTGTGGCTGCCCGGCATGGACCACGCCGGCATCGCCACCCAGAACGTGGTGGAGCGGAAGCTCGCCGCTGAGGGTTCGTCCCGGCATGACCTGGGCCGGGAAGAGTTCATCGAGCGGGTGTGGCAGTGGAAGGCCGAGTCCGGTGGCGCGATCCTCGGCCAGATGCGCCGTCTCGGTGACTCGGTGGACTGGGACCGCGAGCGCTTCACCATGGACGAGGGCCTGTCCCGAGCCGTACAGACGATCTTCAAGAAGCTGTACGACGACGGCCTCATCTACCGCGCGGAACGCATCATCAACTGGTGCCCACGCTGCCTCACCGCGCTGTCGGACATCGAGGTGGAGCACACCGAGGACGAGGGCGAACTCATCTCGATCCGGTACAGCGACGACGTGGTGGTCGCCACCACCCGGGCCGAGACAATGCTGGGAGACACCGCCGTGGCGGTGCATCCGGACGACGAGCGCTACCGGCATCTGATCGGCACCGAGGTGGAGCTGCCGCTGACCGGCCGGCGGATCCCCATCGTCGGCGACCCGCACGTCGACCCCGCGTTCGGCACCGGCATGGTCAAGGTCACCCCGGCGCACGATCCCAACGACTTCGAGATCGGCCAGCGGCACAACCTGTCCTCGATCAGCGTGATGGACGAGCGCGGCGTGATCACCGCTCCCGGCCCGTTCCAGGGCCTGGACCGCTTCGAGGCCCGCCCGGCGATCGTCGCGGCGCTGCGCGAGGAGGGCCGGATCGCCGCGGAGAAGCGGCCTTACCACCACGCGGTCGGTCACTGCTCGCGCTGCGGCACCACGGTTGAACCCCGGTTGTCGCTGCAGTGGTTCGTCAACACCGGACCACTGGCCCGCGCCGCTGGCGACGCGGTCCGCGACGGGCGGGTCCGGATCGAGCCCGGCGAACTGGCCAAGCGGTACTTCGCCTGGGTCGACAACATGCACGACTGGTGCATCTCTCGGCAACTGTGGTGGGGACACCGGATCCCGGTCTGGTACGGGCCGGCCGGCGAGGTCGTCTGCGTCGGGCCGGACGAGCAGCCGCCCACCGGCCCAGGCTGGCAGCAGGACGAGGATGTGCTGGACACCTGGTTCTCCAGCGCGCTCTGGCCGTTCTCCACCCTGGGCTGGCCGGCGGAGACCCCCGACCTGGCCAAGTTCTATCCGACAAGTGTGCTGGTCACCGGCTACGACATCCTGTTCTTCTGGGTCGCCCGGATGATGATGTTCGGCCTGTACGCGATGGACGGCCGGCAGCCGTTCGACGTCGTGGCCCTGCATGGCATGGTGCGTGACGAGCACGGCAAGAAGATGTCGAAGTCGTTCGGCAACGTCGTTGACCCGCTCGACTGGATCGACCGGTACGGGGCGGACGCCACCCGGTTCACCCTGGCCCGCGGCGCCAACCCGGGTGGGGACGTGCCGGTCAGCGAGGACTGGGTGCAGGGCTCGCGCAACTTCTGCAACAAGCTGTGGAACGCGACCCGGTTCGCCTTGATGAACGGCGCCACCACGGCCGGCCCGCTGCCCGATCCGGCCGACCTGGGTCCGGTCGACCGGTGGATCCTGTCCCGACTCCAGCGGGTGGTGGCCGAGGCGGACGAGCAGTTCGAGGCGTACGAGTTCGCCAAGGTCTGCGACACGCTCTACCACTTCGCCTGGGACGACGTATGCGACTGGTACGTCGAACTGTCGAAGCCGGTACTAGCCGGTGGCGGTGACCCGGCGGCGGTGACCCGGCGGGTCCTCGGCCACGTGCTCGACCAGCTGCTGCGGCTGCTGCATCCGGTCATCCCGTTCGTCACCGAGGAGTTGTGGACGGCGCTGACCGGCCGGGAGACCGTACAACGGGAAACCTGGCCGACCGCCGACCCGGCGTTGCGGGACGACCGGGCCGAGGCGGAGATCGGCACCCTCCAGCGGGTGGTCACCGAGATCCGGCGGTTCCGATCCGACCAGGGCCTGCGCCCGACGCAACGGGTGGTGGCCCGGATCACCGGTCTGGAGGCGGCGGGAATCGCCGGCCACGAGCCGTTGATCCGATCGTTGGCCCGCCTCGACTCCTCGGGCGAAGACTTCCAGGCCTCGGCGACCCTGGCGGTGACCGCCGACGTCAGCGTCGCGCTGGACACCCGGGGCACGATCGACGTGGGCGCGGAGCGGGCCCGACTCGCCAAGGACCGGGCGGCGGCCGAGAAGGAAGTCGCCCAGGCCCGCGCCAAGCTCGACAACCCGGCCTTCGTCGCGAAGGCACCGGAGGCCGTGGTCCAGAAGATCAAGGATCGGTTGGCGACCGCCGAGGCCGACCTGGCCCGGGTCACCGCCGCGTTGGAGGCACTCGGATCGTGACGAACTCGGAATTCGCCAAGACCGATGAATACGCCAGGGTCGAGGCGGAGCTGTCCACGCGGGGTTTCACCCGGATGGTCTTCGACCTGAGCCGGATCCAGGAACTGCTCGACCTGCTGGGCAGCCCGCAACGGGCCTACCCGTCGATCCACCTCACCGGCACCAACGGCAAGACGTCGACCGCGCGGATGATCGATTCGCTGTTGCGCGCGTTCGGCCTGCACACCGGCCGCTACACCAGCCCGCACCTGGAGACGGTGCGGGAGCGGATCGGTCTCGACGGGGAGCCGGTCAGCGAGGAACGGTTCGTCGCCACGTACCGCGAGGTGGCGCCGCTGGCCGCGCTTGTCGACCAGCGTTCGGACGAGCCGCTCACCTACTTCGACATGACGACCGCGCTCGCCTTCGCCGCGTTCGCCGACGCGCCGGTCGACATCGCGGTGGTCGAGGTGGGACTCGGCGGCGCCGAGGACTCGACGAACGTGCTGAACGCGGGGGTCGCGGTGATCACGCCGATCGGGCTCGACCACACCGAGTGGCTCGGCGACCGGATCGAGGACATCGCGCTGGCCAAGGCGGGCATCATCCACGCCGGCGCCACCGTGGTCACCGCCGCCCAGGAGGAAGAGGCGGCGCGGCCGATCCTGGAACGGTGTGCCGAGGTGAACGCCACCATCGCCCGGGAGGGCAGCGAGTTCGGGGTGCTGCGCCGGGCGGTTGCGGTCGGTGGCCAGGTCCTCTCCCTGCAGGGCCTGGGAGGCGTGTACGAGGAAGTGTTCATCCCGCTGCACGGTGCCCACCAGGCGCAGAACGCGGCCGTGGCGCTCGCGGCGGTCGAGGCGTTTCTCGGCGCCGGCGCGAAGCGGCAACTCGACGTGGCGACGGTCCGCGAGGGGTTCGCCGCCACCAGTTCGCCGGGCCGGCTGGAGCGGGTCCGTTCCGCCCCGACCATCCTGCTCGACGGGGCGCACAACGCGCAGGGCATGGCCGCCACCGCGACCGCGTTGGGCGAAGAGTTCGCGTTCAGCCGACTGGTGGCGGTGGTGGCCGTACTCGCCGACAAGGACGCCGCGAGCATGCTGGAGTTGCTGGAACCGGTGGTCGACTTCGTGGTGGTCACCCGGAACAGCTCGCCCCGGGCAATGCCCGCCGAGGAACTCGGCACCATCGCCGGGGAGATCTTCGGACCGGACCGGGTGGAGATCGCCCCCGAGATGCCGGACGCGATCGAGTCGGCGGTGGCGAACGCCGAGACCGAGGTCGAGGGGGAGCTGAGCGGGGTGGGCGTCGTCGTGACCGGCTCGGTGGTCACCGTCGCCGACGCCCGCCGGCTGCTCAAGCGATGAGTGACCGGGGGGAGCCGGGACAGCCGGCGGGTCGGCCGTCCGGGCTGCGTAACCCGGTGGCCGCCGCGCGCGGGCTGGGCGCCGCGACGCTCGGCCTGGAGGCGCTGGTGCTGCTGCTGGCCATCCAGCCCCTCCGGGTCCTCGGTGGCGGGCTCACCGGCCCGACGATCGCGGTGGTCGTGAGCCTGGCGGTGGCCGCGATCGTGACGGCCGGCCTGCTGCGCCGGCCGTGGGGGTGGCACGCCGGCACCGCGGTGCAGGGTCTGCTGCTGCTCGCCGGGCTGCTGCACTTGTCACTCGGCGCACTCGGGCTGATCTTCGGCGGAGTCTGGCTCTACGTCCTGCACATCCGCCGGGTCATCCTGCGCAGACCGGACGTGCCCTAGGTTTGCGGCTCGGGCACCGCCGCCGCGCGTTCCCGCCACTGCGTCAACGCGATGCCGTGCCCATCCGGGTCTTTGAACGCCGCCGCCAGCAGCTCGGTCCGTCGACCCCGGTTGACCGTACGCGGAGCGTAGGTGAACCGCACACCGCGGGCGCGCAGATCCTCGTACGTCGCCTGGACGTCCCCGACGTCCAGGTTGAGGTGGACCAGTCGGCGGTTGACCGGCGCGACCTCCGGGATGGCGCGGAGCACCAGCCGGGTGCCGCCGGAGGCCAGCACGGCGTTGCCCTCGCCGCTGTCGATCTCGTAGAAGCCGAGTTTGTCCCGGTAGAAGGCGACGGACCGGTCCAGATTGGTGACGAGCAGCGTGACGCCCACCCCGCTGATCGGCCCATCGGTGGTCGGCGGACCGGGGACGGCCCCGACGTCCATCGGACCGGGGACGGCCCCGACATCGATCGGGGCGGCGCCGGCCCGACCGAACCCGGCAACCGGTTCGGCGTCGGTCGTCTCGCCGGATGTGGTGTCGCGGGCATCATCGGGGGTGGGGTCGGCGTCGTCACCCGGTGTGGAGTCACCGGCCCCGGTGGGTGCGGTGTCGCCGGCCTCGTCCGGCGTGGCCTGGGCGGTCCGGTGCTCGGCGGCTGCGGGTTGCGGCTCCTCCAACGCCTGAACCAGGTCGTCGATCGCTGAATCGGCTCTGGCGGCTCCGGCCGCATCCCCACCAGGAGCGGGGTCATTCCCGGTCGGCGGACCGGAGGCGGTGCCGATAGGGTCCCGGGACCGGCCGGGCGCCGGCTCGTCGATCGGCAGGTCCAGGTCGAAATCGTCGAGGTCGTCGGCCGGTCGCGCCGGTCTCGGAACTGTGGGGCCGGCAGCCGGGCTGCCGGGACCAGCCGGGCTGCCGGGACCAGCCGGGCTGCCGGGACCAGCCGGGCTGCCGGGACCAGCCGTGCCGGAGCGGTCAGTCGGGCGACCGTGGTCCACCGGCTCGTTGTGCGGGGCCGGACCGACGTGGTCAGCGTGGCCCGCAGCCGGCTCGTCCGGGGCGGCGCCACTCGCGGCGACGCCGGCGGTCACCGGGGTCTCGGCCCGGTCGTCGTCGACCCGCCCGGCCAGCTCCGGATCGCGTACCGTCGATCGAGGGCCGGGCCGCGGGCGGCGCGGCAGCGGCGTGACCGGTGGCGGCTCCACGAGCGTCCCCTCCAGGACGATCATGCCGCCCGGACCCTGGCGCATCACCACCGGCTCGTCACGCAGGCCGCGGAGTTCGTCGGAGAGGTCGGCGGTGTCGGACTCGGGACCCGGGAAGTCGTCGTCCGGGTCGCGGCGCAGCCACGGCGGGGGCTCCCGCTCGATGAGCAGATCGTCGTCGAGCGCGCCCGGGTCGTTGAAGTCCGGTGGCAGCCCGTCGCCGGAGGCGGCCTCGGCGTGGGTGGGCACCTCGTCCCACAGGATCCGGACGTGTCGCTGGTCGTCGATTGCCACCCGCACGGGGAGCATCTGACCCACCGTCGGCCACTTCGCCACCGGTACCCGCGGGTCGATCACCTTGACCGACCGGGCTGGCAGGCCGGGGGCGTCGATGACGATCTGCAGCTCCGCCCGGCCGAAGGCGTACGCGGTCGGCGGCTCGGTGATCTGGTGCACGTGGGCGAACCCGGTGACCCAGGCTCGCGAGCCGGTGCGCACGGCGGAGAGCGCGACCAGCGCGATCGCGAGCACCAGCAGCGCGCCGCCCACCGCGACGATCGCCCAACTGGTCATCCCGGCGCCGAAGAGGATCACGAAGGTTGCCACGGTGCCGAGGACCGCGGCGATGAGCTTGCGCACAGGTGCGACTTGGCGGCCGTTCGCCACAGTGGACCTCCCTGGTTGATGCCAGGCTAGGCCGGTCGCGGCTGGAATGAAAAGACCGGCGTCCGCGTGCCGCACCACGGACGCGCCGCTGCCCCGGCCGGCGTGGGATTCGGCCGGCGTGGGTTCGGCCGGCATGGGGTTCGGCCGGCGCATCAGGCGCGGCGCCTGCCCGGCCCGACCCACCCGGTCGGCCCCAGACCCACGGCGGAGCGGACCGACCCGGCGCGGTCGCGGGCGGAGCCGGCGTACCGGCGGCAACACCCGCTCGCTAGGCTCGTAACCCCGACCGGTCCAGCAGGAGGAACAGCGTGGCGACCAGCAGCTCGGACGAGCGCTCACTCGTACTGATCAAGCCCGATGCGGTACGCCGCGGCCTGATCGGCGAGATCATCGGCCGGTTCGAGCGCAAGGGGCTGACGATCGACACGATGGTCCTGCGGTCGATGGACGGCGAACTCGCCGACGCGCACTACGCGGAGCATCTGGACAAGCCGTTCTACCCGCCGCTCCGGGACTTCATGACCGGTGGCCCGCTGGTCGCCCTGGTCCTCTCCGGCGATCAGGTGATCGAGGTGGTCCGGGCCCTGGTCGGCGCCACCGATGGGCGGCGCGCCGCCGCGGGCACCATCCGCGGCGACCTGTCCCTGTCCAACCGGGAGAACCTGGTGCACGCCTCCGACTCGCCGGACAGCGCCAAGCGGGAGATCGCCCTCTGGTTCCCGGAGCTGGGCTGATTTTCTCCCGGTCTGGGAAAGGCTGGGCCGGCTGGTCCGGGACTGGCCCGGCGTTCGGCCCGCGGCGCCCAGCCGGTCCAGTCCGAGCGCGCGATGAGACCGATCCGGGCCGCCACGGCCGGTGGGGCCGGCCTACCGGGCAGCGGGAGGCACCGGGAGGGCGGCGAGTTCCTTGACCGTCCGGGTGGCCAGATCCATGGCCTGGCGCCGGGCGTCGGCGGTGACGGTCGCGGCCTCCCGGGGACGGGCGGGTCGGGCGCAGAGCACCTCGGCGACGACCACATGCCCGCCGAGTCGGGTCACCACCCGCACGTGTCCGAGGAGCGGGTAGTAACCGGACTTGTCGAGCTTGCCGCCGTCCGCCGTGGTGATGATCACGAAGGCGGGCGACGTGCCGACCGACGCCTTCTCGGTGGTCGTCCGGTAGCCGATGGTGCCGAGCAGCGGTTCGGTGATCGTATGGGTGGCCCCGCCCCGGCACGGCTTGTCCGCGAGCAGCCGGAACGGCTTCTCGGTCTCGGCCAGCGGGGTGGCGGTGACCCGGAGGGTTCCCACCGCCTCGGCGTGTTGCCCACCGCTGCGGAACGCCGCCGGTTTGCTTGTCGCCCCCACGCTGTAGAAGGACCGGAGGTCGATGGTGGCGGCGTAGTTCGGGGGTGCGAAGAGCGGCTTGGCCGCGTCGCACAGGCTGACCTGCGCCTGCCGGCGGGTCCCCGCCTCGTAACCGGTCTCGTCGACCTTGCTCGGGGGCGCCAGGGGTGTGACGGCACGCCGGACGGCCGCCGCCACTGCCGCCTCGTCGTGCTCCGGTCGCGGCTCCCGGGGGCTCGGGCTCGCCGAGGCGGCCGGCTCGCCGGTCGGCGCGGGCCGGTCGACGCCTCCGGTCGAGCCACACGCGGAAAGGACGACAACGGCCGCCACGGCGGCGACCAGGCGACACAGGCGCACGGACCCTCCCCGAAACCGATCTCGTCCGGCGACTGTAGATCAGCTCAGGTTCCGCCGATGACCGGGACCTTGTCCGGGTTGCCGATCAGGTAGATATTCGTGATCCGGCCCGCGGCGGCCGCCACGGTGAGCACGTACCGGCTTCCGCTGCGCTGCTGGACGAGCACCGCGGGCCAGCCGTTGACCTCGATCGGGGTGAGCCGGCTGGCCGCGCGCACCGGGTCGAGGATGCCCGCGAAGAACCTGGCGATCCGGTCAGCGCCGACCACCGGGTTGCGGGCCGCCTTGACCCTGCCGCCACCGTCTGTCCAGGCCGTCGCGTCCGCGGCGACGAGGGCGGTCAACGCCCGCAGGTCGCCGTCCCGGGCGGCGGCGAGAAACGCGCCGAGCAGCCGTTCCTGCTCGGCGGGCTCGGCGGTGAAGCGGGCCCGACCGCGGGCGAGTCGGGCGGCGGCGCGGTGGTGCAGTTGGCGGCAGCCTTCCGGGGTCCGGTCCAGGATCTCGGCGATCTCCGCGTACGGCAGGTCGAACGCGGTGTGCAGTAGCCAGACCGCGCGTTCCACCGGAGTCAGCCGCTCCAGCAGGTGCAACAACGCGAGGTTCAGCGTGTCCCGCCGCTCGGCCCGGTCGAGTGGACCGAACGGTTCGTCGGTGGTGGGCACCGGCTCCGGCAGCCACGGCCCGATGTACGTCTCGCGGGCCGCCTGCCGGGCGCGCAGCCGGTCGATGGCCAGGCGGGTGACCGTCCGGGTGAGATAGCGTCGCGGCTCCGCCACCCTGGTCCGGTCGGTGCCCAGCCACCGCAGGTAGGCATCCTGCAGGATGTCCTCGGCATCCGGCAGGCTGCCGATCATTCGGTAGGCCAGGCCGAGCAGCAGCGGCCGGTGCTCGGTGACCGCACCGGCCGCCTCGGCCGCTTCTTCCGCTGTCACACGTCCATCGGCTGCTTGTGGGTGCTGACCGCGATCCGGTTCCACACGTTGATTGTGGCGATCGCGACGAGCAGGTCGGCAAGCTCCTTCTCGGCGAAGTGTTTGGCCGCCGTGTCCCACACCTCGTCGGAGACGCCGTGTTCGCCGAGCCGGGTCACCTCGTCAGTGAGGGCCAGCGCCGCGCGTTCCCGCTCGGTGAAGAAGGGGGCCTCCCGCCAGGTGGAGACGGCGAACAGCCGGCGCACCGACTCGCCGGCCTGCTCCGCGTCCTGGCTGTGCATGTCCACACAGAACGCGCACCCGTTGATGACCGAGGCGCGCATCTTCACCAGGTAGTACAGCGTGCGGTCGAGGTTCGCGTGGACGTACTTCTCCAGTCCGAGCACCGCCCGGTACGCATCGGGGGCCACCTCGGCCACGTTCATCCGCTCGCGCATGACATCCTCCCGTTCCGTGCCGACGACTGCCGACGTTGACTGAGCCGACACGGGTACGACGGGGACGCTGCCGCTCGGCGTGACGGACGGCGACTGTGACGACGGTCATCCCGGGCGGCGGGTGGGCGAACCGGCCGCGTCATCAGGGCGGCGGGTGGACGAACCGGCCGGCGCCATCCGGCCGCGGCGGCCGGCGGATCATCGGCTCGCGGGCGTCACCCGTTCCTCGCGCACGGTGGTGTCGCCGGCCGAGGGCGGGATCGAGGGCCTGTCCGGTTCGGCGCTGGAGGGCCCGGTCGGGCGCGGGATCGCCGGCCGTGCCTCCTCGGCGGGTGCGGCGGGGACGGTACGGGGCGGTGTGACGTCGCCCGGGTCGACCCGGCGTTGCCGGGCGGCCAGCCGTCGGCCCACCTCGATCATCGGCAACTCCACCCAGCGGTAGAGCAGATCCGCCGCCAGCAGTCCGACGAAAACGACGACCACGAGGTACCGGGTGCCGTGCTGGGCGATGGCCGGGACCAGCGCGGACACGGTGGTAGCGGCCATGATCTGCACGAGGTAGAGCGAGTATGACCGCTCCCCGACAAAGACCATCGGACGGCTGCCGAGCAGCCAACTCACCGGGTGCCGGGCCAACAGGGCGGGCAGCAGGAGAGCCGCCCCCGCCGCGTACACGCCGATCTGCGCCTCCTGGCCCAGCGCCGCCGGCCAGTACGCCATCGCCAGGTGGAACGCGGTGAAGGCCAGCACCACCGCGGTGGCCGTGACGGGGTGGGTGAGCGGCCGGGCCAGCGCGAATCCCCGGGGGTTGTGCAGCACGATGGCGACCAGGCAGCCGAGCAGGATCGCCACGTAGTGGATCGGCCAGCTCAGCCAGGCGATGTCCGGCGGGATGGCGACGACCAGCAGGGCGATCAGCCCGAGCGTCACGCCGAGCCGGCGCCGGAACGCGCCGACCACCAGGACGAAGGCGAGGGCCGGCCAGACCAGGTAGAACTTCTGCTCGATGCCGATCGTCCAGGAGTGGATGAACGGCCCGGTCGCGCCCATCTCGTTGAGGAACAGCAGGTAGTACGGGAGCGCGCGTTCCACCGCTTCCCCGCCACCCCGGAGGTGGGCGAGCGCCCAGGTGCCGGCGAGCACCACGAAGTAGACCGGCATGATCCGGAATGATCGACGGAGGTAGAAGGCCCGGAGCGAGATCCGCCGGTACCGCTCCTCCTCGCGCAGCAGCAGCGTCGTGATCAGGAAGCCCGAGAGTACGAAGAACAGGTGCACGCCGATCCAGCCGGTCACCCACCGCCAGTGGGGGCCACCGAAGTGGAAGGCGAAGACGATGACGGCGGCGACGGCCCGAAGACCGTCCAGAGCCGGAAATCGCCGCAGCGCTCGGTATTCGTCATAGCTCATCGGACGCACCGGCGAAGTCTCCGGGAGGCGGTCGAGGCAGTCAAGCCCGATGCCACCGCTCGGCCAGCACGCGGGTCGCGCGCTGGCCGAGCGGGCGTAGACGCGCCGACCCTGGTGGGGTCCGCCTGGCGAATCCCACCACCCCCGTCAGAGCGCGTCCAGCGAGGCGTGCCGCCGGCCTTCCGCCTCGAACACCTTGAGCAGGACGACGGCGAGCACCGCGTACGCCGTGCCGACGAGCAGCTCGGCGGTGAGCGCGGGTAGCGCGGCGGCCAGGCCCTCCCCGGCGACCAGACGACGGGCGGCCTCGGCGGCGTGGGTGATCGGCAGCAACTCGCCGGCGGCGCGCATGCCGGCCGGCAGCAGGTCCGCCGGCACGTTCACCCCGGTGAGCAGCAGTAACAACGCGATCGAGACGTTGGAGACCAGCCACACGTCGCGGAACCGCAGGCCGAGCGCGCCGAGCACGAGACCGAAGAAGGCGCCGGCGAGCGAGGCGGCGGCCATCGTCAGGGCCAGGCCCGGCAGCGCCGAAGGCGGGATCCGCAGGCCGAGCAGGAGCGCGCCGACGGTAAGCGTGCTGGCGGCGATGAGCAGACCGTTGCCCGCGTACGGCAGCGCGCGACCGAGGAACACGGCGGTCCGGCTGCGGGGGGACAGCAGCACGTGCCCGAGGGTGCCGTAGCGACGCTCGTTCGCCACGGCCATCGTGCCGCCGAAGACGCAGGACTTCGAGACGGCCAGCACCGCGTTCCCGACGAGGAACCAGCGATCGTCGGCGACGCCGAGCTGGCGGCCCAGGTAGGCGAAGAACAACAGTTGCAGGATCGGGCCGACGAGCAAGGTGCCCACATACATCGCGGGGGTGGTCCAGTTGAACAGCGCCCGGTAGGCGATCACTCCGCCGAGGCCGACGAGCCGGAACTGTGCGGTCATCTCCGTGCTCCTCACGCCAGCGCCAGGGTGGCGGCCGCCCGGGCCCGCCGTTCCATGCGGGTCATCAGGATCGCGCCGAGGCCCAGGTATCCGGCGCTGACCGCCAGGCAGACTCCCAGCGAGGGCCAGACGGGACCGCCTCCGACGGCCGCCTCGCGGACCGCCTGGGCTCCCCAGGTGGTGGGCAGCGCGGCGGCGAGCGGATTGGTCCAGGCCGGCAGCACGGAGATCGGCACCAGCATCCCGGAGACCAGCCACACCGGATACTCCAGCGTGTTGGCCAGCGCGTTCGCGTTGCGCAGCAGGACGAAGGCGGCGGCCAGCAGCAGACCGAACATGCCCAGCGCGAGCACGCAGACCGGTACGGCCACGGCGAACGCCACCGGGTCGACGAAGTCCAGCCGGATGCCGTACAGCAACCGGCCCCACGCCAGGGTCGCGATCATCGCGTACGTGCCGGTCACCGCGGTCGCCAGGGTGATCGGCAGGATGACCAGCGCGGGCGGCCGGGGAGCCAACATGATCATTTCAAGGGTGCCCTGCCAGCGCTGGTTCTGGATGGCTCCGCCGGAACCGAACAGCACCGACGACCAGACCCCCATGAGGCCGGCGCCGACCGCGGCCTGCAACAGGGTGTGCGGCTCGGTGCCGGCGCGGAACAGGTACACCGCGAGGGTGGCCTGCACCATCGGCACCAGTACCGCGATGGTGACTTCAAGCGACGACCGGCTCTGGTGCTTGGTGTGCAGCGTCGCGCCCACGACGATCATGCGCAGCGTCCTCATGCCGGCGAAGCCGCCGGTTCCGGTCGGTCCGCCGCCCGGTTGACGATCGTCACGTACGCGTCCTCCAGGGTCGGCTGCCGGGCGGTGACCCGGCCGAGCCGCACTCCGGCCAACGCGGCCAACACCTCCGACTGCACGTCGGCGGTCGCGTCCGACTGGACGCTCAGCAGCTGCGCGGCACCCACGACATCGAGGCTGGTTTCCCGGACGCCGGGCAGCCGATGGATCGCGGCCACCTGGTCGTCGGCAACCCCGTACGCCTCGACCTCCAGCACCCGGCGGCCGTCGGCGGCGTGCTTGAGCTCGGCGGGTGTCCCGAGGGCCTGGATCCGGCCCTCGGCGATGACCGCGATCCGGTCGCACAGCTCGTCGGCCTCGGCCATGTAGTGGGTGGTCAGCAGCACCGTGGTGCCGGTCGCGGAGAGCCCGGCCACGGTCTGCCGCAACTCCCGGGCCGCCACCGGGTCCACCCCGATCGACGGCTCGTCGAGAAACAGCACCTCGGGGGAGTGCAACAGACCCCGGGCGATGTGCAACCGCTGCCGCATGCCACGCGAATAGGCCTCCACCCGCTCGTTCTCCCGACCCGCCAGCCCGACCAGGTCCAGCAGCTCGGCGATCCGACGGCCCTGCTCCCGCGGCGGTACGCCGTACAGCTCGGCGAAGTAGCGCAGGTTGTCCCGGGCGGAGAGCCGGTCGTACAGTCCGCGGTCTCCGCCGAACACGTAACCGATCCGGCGGCGAACCTGCCAGGTCTGCCGGACCACGTCGAGACCGCAGATCCGGGCGGTGCCGGCGGTGGGGATGAGCAGCGTGTTGAGCATCTTGATGGTGGTCGTCTTGCCGGCGCCGTTCGGGCCGAGCAGACCGAACAGTTCGCCCCGCCGGACGTCGAGATCGACGCCGCGGACCGCCTCCACCTCCCGGCGTCGGGGTCGCAGCCAGCCGGTGCGGCTACGGTAGGTGCGGCGCAGCCCGACCGCCTCGATGGTGTGCTCTGGCATGGTCGGCACGGTAGGCCGGGCCGTGTGGCCGGGGAACGGATTCGGCGTTCCCCGAATCCTCAGGCGGAGGCGGTGACAGGCTCGGCGTCGACCAGGGTGACCAGCGCCGTTCCCGCAGGTTCCAGGCCGTACAACACCCGTCGCCCGGCCCGGCGGCGGTGCACCACTCCGGCGGCGAGCAGGGCGGCGAGGTGCTCGGACACCGTGCTGGGCGCCAGGCCGAGGGTGGCGGCAAGCCCCGCCGTGGTGGCGGGCCGGACCAGGGACCGCAGTACCGCGGCCCGGCCCCGGCCCACCAGGATGGCCAGCCGGTCCGTCGCGACGACCCCGTCGACGTCGGTGTTCCTGCCGTTCGGGGGGCGGTCCGCCAACACAGCGGACCCTCGGGCCTGGTAGGAGACGGACACGATCTCCGGGTGGTCCGTGGAGCAGGCCAGCGCACCCCGCGAGAAGATCAATGGGATCAGCAGCAGCCGCTGGTCGGCTGCCCGGAAACGGTGCTCCAGCGGCTTGACCAGAGTCAGCACTGGCCGCTCCCAGCGCACCCGCTCATGCAGATCGGCCAGTAGCGCGTCCGGTCCGGCGGCGGCGAGCGCCCGCGCTCGGTGCAGCACCTCCTCGTCCAGCGCTGCCCGCATGGCCGGCCACCACGGCGCGATGACCGCGTCCCAGTACGCCTGGACGCCATCGGCGTAGCGGTCCAGCGCGGCCTGCCGGTCAGTGGTGAACGGGCGCAGCCACGCCGGCAGGTCCCCCGCGCGGCGGTACCGGAGCAGCTGCGTGGCGATCACGTCCGGTGGGGTGGCCCGGACGACCGCCAACTCCTCGGTCAGGGTCGCGGCCGGTGTCGACGGGACCGGGGTCAGGAAGTCCGGGTGCCAGCCCTCCGGCGTCACAAACGTCCGGGCCGGTATGGTCGCCGGCGCCTCGGCGAGCACCTGCCGGGCGTGCCGAGCCCACCCCGTGTACGGC
Organism: Plantactinospora sp. GCM10030261; assembly: GCF_042666615.1. Classification (NCBI taxonomy): domain Bacteria; kingdom Bacillati; phylum Actinomycetota; class Actinomycetes; order Micromonosporales; family Micromonosporaceae; genus Plantactinospora; species Plantactinospora sp. GCM10030261. Next base: position 687,522 of record NZ_JBHTDD010000001.1, on the reverse strand, counting down.
CACGGCAGGGCGCCCGGATTGCTGTGCAGCAGGCAGAGGCTGGCCATCACCTCCCAGATCGGGCTGATGGCGATCCTGGTCCGGGCCAGGGTCGGCTCGTCCAGCTCGATCCGGATCACGTCGGCAGCCTACCGCCGTTCGGCGTGGGCATCCGTCGTCGGCGGCGCGCCCGCGAACCGGGCGTGCCGAGAGGCGTCGAGTATCCTTGAGCACGGCGACGACCCGGCCATCACCGGCGAGCCTCCGGAAGAACGGCCGGGCGACCGGCTCACTAGAACCGGACGGGTCCGGCCCGTCACAGCCGGCCAACGAGCGGGCGGTCGAAGCTGACCGCCAAGCGGGGTGGTACCGCGGGCCGTCGGGAGCCGGAAGGCGTACTCGGTGGCTCGTCCTCGCAGACCACGACGAGTGACCTGCCGAGGAGAGCGACCCGCGATGGCCTATCCGATGCACGACCACGGCGCCGCCGGCGTGGCGGCGAGCCCCGACCTGCCCGCGGTCGAGGGGCGGGTGCTGGAGCACTGGACCGCCGACAAGACCTTCGAGGCCAGCGTCGAGCAACGGCCAGCCGGGGACAACGGCGACAACGAGTACGTGTTCTACGACGGGCCGCCGTTCGCCAACGGGTTGCCGCATTACGGACACCTGCTGACCGGGTACGCCAAGGACGTGGTGCCGCGCTACCAGACGATGCGCGGGCGCCGGGTGGACCGGCGGTTCGGCTGGGACTGCCACGGGCTGCCGGCCGAGGTGGAGGCGGAGAAGCAGCTCGGCATCACCACGAAGGCCGAGATCCTCAAGCTCGGGGTGCGGACGTTCAACGACGCCTGCCGCACGTCGGTGCTGACCTACACCCAGGACTGGGAGCGATACGTCAACCGGCAGGCCCGGTGGGTCGACTTCGCCAACGACTACAAGACCCTCGACCTGGACTACATGGAAAGCGTCATGTGGGCCTTCAAGACCCTGCACGACAAGGGTCTGGTCTACGAGGGTTTCCGGGTGCTGGCGTACTGCTGGCGCTGCGAGACGCCGCTGTCGAACACCGAGACCCGGATGGACGACGTCTACCGGGACCGGCACGACCCGACGCTCACGGTCTGGTTCGACGTCTCCGTCGCCGACGCGGGGGCTGACGTGCCGGAGCTGGTACGCGGGCCGGTCCGGCTCGGGGTGTGGACCACCACGCCGTGGACCCTGCCGTCCAACCTGGCGCTGGCCGTCGGCCCGGACATCGAGTACGCGGTGCTGGAGAAGGACGACGCCCGGTACGTCGTCGGTGCGGCGCGGGTCGAGGCGTACGCGAAGGAACTGGAGGGCTACCAGCGGGTCGGCACCGTGTCCGGCCGGGACCTGGTGGGTCGCCGCTACACCCCGCTCTACGACTTCCTGGTCGAGAAGGCCGGGGAGAACGCGTACCAGGTGCTCGGCGCCGAATTCGTGACCACCGAGGACGGCACCGGGATCGTGCATCTGGCGCCGGCCTTCGGCGAGGAGGACCAGAACGCCTGCACCGCCGCCGGCATCCCGACCATCGTGACCGTCGACGACCACACCCGGTTCACCGCGCTGGTCCCGCCGTACGCCGGGGAGCAGGTCTTCGACGTCAACAAGCCGGTGATCCGGGAACTCAAGGAGCGGGGGGTGGTGCTGCGGCAGGACACCTACACCCACTCGTACCCGCACTGCTGGCGCTGCGACACGCCGCTGGTCTACAAGGCGGTCTCGTCGTGGTTCGTGGCGGTGACGAGGTTCCGCGACCGGATGGTGGAGCTGAACCGGGAGATCAACTGGATCCCCGGGCACGTGCGGGACGGCTCGTTCGGCAACTGGCTGGCCGGCGCGCGGGACTGGTCGATCAGCCGGAACCGGTTCTGGGGCTCACCGATCCCGGTGTGGCGCTCCGACGATCCGCGGTATCCCCGGATCGACGTGTACGGGTCGCTTGCCGACCTGGAACGCGACTTCGGTGTCCGGGTCACCGACCTGCACCGGCCGGGCATCGACGAGCTGACCCGGCCGAACCCGGACGACCCGACCGGGCGGTCCACCATGCGCCGGGTGCCGGAGGTGCTGGACTGCTGGTTCGAGTCCGGCTCGATGCCGTTCGCCCAGGTGCACTACCCGTTCGAGAACGCGGAGTGGTTCGAGGACCACTATCCGGGCGACTTCATCGTGGAGTACCTGCCGCAGGTGCGCGGCTGGTTCTACACCACGCACGTGCTGGCCACCGCGTTGTTCGACCGGCCGGCGTTCCGCAACGCCGTGGTGCACGGCATCGTGCTCGGCGACGACGGCCGGAAGATGTCCAAGAGTCTGCGCAACTACCCGGACGTCTACGAGATGTTCGACAGGTACGGCTCGGACGCCATGCGCTGGACGCTGATGGCCTCGCCGGTGCTGCGGGGCGGCGACGTGGTCGTCAGCGAGGCGGCGATCCGGGACTCGGTGCGCCAGGTGCTGCTGCCGCTGTGGAACGTCTGGTACTTCTTCTCGCTGTACGCCAACGCGGAGGGGTACACCGCCCGGCGTCGGGTCGACTCGGGTCATCTGCTGGACCGGTACGTGCTGGCCAAGACGCGGGAACTGGTGGCCGAGGCCGAGCGGCAGCTCGACGCGTACGACATCTCCGGCGCCTGCGGCACCGTCCGGTCATATCTGGACGCGCTTACCAACTGGTATGTCCGCCGGTCGCGGGACCGGTTCTGGTCGGGGGACCGGGACGCGTTCGACACCCTGTCCACCGTCCTGGAGACGGTGTGCCGGGTGCTGGCGCCGCTGGCTCCGCTGACCGCCGAGGAGATCTGGCGGGGGCTGACCGGCGAGCGGTCGGTGCATCTGACCGACTGGCCGGCCGCCGACGAGTTCCCGGCCGACCACGAGCTGGTCGCCGCGATGGACGCGACCCGGGACGTCTGTTCGGCGGCGCTCTCCCTGCGCAAGGCCAAGGGGCTGCGGGTACGGCTGCCGCTGCGGTCGCTGGTGGTCGCGTCGCCCGAGGCGGAGCGGCTGCGGCCGTTCGCCGACCTGATCGCCGACGAGGTGAACGTCAAGGGAGTGGAGTTCACCGACGACCTGGCCGCGTACTGCCAGCAGGTGCTGACGGTCGTGCCGCGGGCGCTCGGCCCCCGGGTGGGCCGGCAGGTGCAGGCCGTCATCAAGGCGGTCAAGGCCGGCGACTGGGAGCTGGTCGACGGTGCCCCGGTGGCGGCCGGGGTGACTCTGGCCGACGGCGAGTACGAACTGCGCCTGGTCGCCGCGGACGCCGAGCACTCCGCGCCGCTGCCCGGCGGCGAGGGCGTGGTGGTGCTGGACACCACGGTGACCGCCGACCTGGCGGCCGAGGGCCTGGCCCGGGACGTGGTACGGGTGGTGCAGCAGGCCCGTAGGGAGGCCGGGCTGGACGTCTCGGACCGGATCCGGATGACGCTCGCCGGCTCCGCCGAGGTGCGGGCCGCCGTCGAGGCGCATCGGGAGTTCGTGGCCCGTGAGGTGCTCGCCGAATCGGTGGAGTTCGCCGGCTCGGTGGTCGGCTTCGCGGGCGTGGCCGGCGAGGACGATGAGGTCACGGTCGCGGTCCGGCGGGTGTGAGCCCGCCGGCGTCGGCTAAGTTGTCACCGCCCCCCTGTCCCGTTACCGTCGGAGGACCCGTGCCGCTGCTCTACACCGTCGGCAAGCTGACCGTCGGGAACGGGATGCGATGGATCTGGCGGCCCACCGTCGAAGGTCTGGAACACATCCCGGCCACGGGTGGTGCGATCTTCGCCGGCAATCACCTGTCGGTCGCCGACGAACTGTTCCTCGGCGCGGTGGTGCCCCGACACCTCGCCTTCTGGGCCAAGTCCGACTACTTCACCGGCACCGGCTTCAAGGGCTGGGTGTCCAGGTCGGTGCTCAACGGCCTCGGCGCCATCCCGGTGGAACGGGCCGGCGGGCGGGCCGCCCTGTCCGCGTTCGACTCGGCCATTCCCGTGCTCAAGGCCGGCGACCTGGTGGCGGTCTATCCCGAGGGCACCCGGTCACCGGACGGCCGGCTCTACCGGGGACGCACCGGGGCGGCCCGGCTCGCCCTGGCCGCCGGCGTGCCGATCATCCCGGTCGGCGTAACGGGGACCGAGAAGGTCCAACCCATCGGGCAGCCGTACCCCAGGCCCGGCGTGCGCGGCGTGGTGGTGCGGTTCGGTAAGCCACTCGACTTCACCGGCCGACCGGACGACCGCGGCTCGCTACGGGCGATCACGGACGAGCTGATGGCCGAGATCCAGAAGCTCACCGGGCAGGAGTACGTGCCGCGGTACGCGCCGCGGCGGGCCGAACCGACCGGCCCGTAGCTCACGGCGCCGGCGGTCGCTCACGGCGCACGGTCGCCGCGCTGCTTCTCCTGCGCCTTGACCTGGGCCAGATCCGTGAGCCGGTCCAGTTGGGCGAGCGAGCGCGCCATCCGGGCGTTGGGCGGCAGGGTGCCCCGGGTCCGGTCGAGGAAATACCAGTAGCCGGCCGTGAAGGGGCACGCCTTCTCGCCGACCCGGCGCCGCGGATCGTACCGGCAGCCGCCGCAGTAGTCGCTCATCCGGTTCAGGTACGCACCACCGGAGGCGTACGGCTTCGTGCTCATGGCACCCAGGTCGGCGAACTGGCTCATACCGACCACGTTCACCGTCATCACCCACTCGAAGCCGTCCACGAAGCTGCGATGGAACCAGTCAACCAACTCGGCGGGCCGCCAGCCGCGCTGCAACGCGTAGTTGCCGAGCACCATGAGTCGCGGAACGTGGTGCACCCAACCCCGGTCGCGGACCCCGGCGAGCACGTCGGACAGGCACCGGGCCCGCACCGAGTCGGCGTCCAGCTCCTCCCACCAGCGCGGCACCGTGCGCATGGCGAGCAACCGGTCACTGTCCCGGTAGCCGGCGTCGAAGTACCAGTACAGGTTCCAGACGAAGTCGCGCCAGCCAAGCAGCTGCCGGACGAACCCCTCGACGCTGGCCAGCGGCGCGGCGCCGGTCCGGTACGCCCGCTCGGCGGCCCGAACCGCGGCCATCGGATCGAGCAGACCGAGGTTGAACGACGACGACAGCATGCTGTGCGCCATGAACGGGTCGGCGGCCAGCATCGCGTCCTCGTACGGGCCGAACGGGGTCAGCCGGTGGCGGACGAAATGGGTGAGCCGCGCGGTCGCCTCGGCCCGGGTGGCCGGGAACAGCCGAGGGCCGTCCCGGCCGACGAACCGGATGCCCTCGCGTTCCCAGCGGTCGAGGTCGTGCCGGACCTCGGCGTCGATCTCGTCCTCGCTGATACCGGGCGGTGGCGGTACGTCCAACCGGTCGGCATCGCCGGGCGGCGGCTCCCGGCTGTCGGCGTCGAAGCTCCACCGGCCGCCCTCCGGCTCGTCCCCGACCACCAGCACCCCGTGGCGCAGTCGAGCGAACCGGTAGAAGTCGTCCATCCGTAACGCGCCGCGGCGCTGGTCCGCCCAGCCGGCGAAGTCGTCCAGACCGGTGATGAAGCCGCGCGGCGGCAACACGGCGACATCGGGCAGGCCGTGGACCAAGGCGCGCGCCCGCCGGGAGGTTGGGTGGCACACCTCCAGGGGTCCGCTGACCTGGCGCAGCCCGTCCCGGTACGTCTCCGTCCGCAGGTAGACCACCTGATCGCCGAGTTCGGCCGCCCGGTGTCGCAGCGCCGACAGCACCAGGTGCGCCTTCTGACGGTGGTAGACCCGTCGCCGGAAGACCGCCTTGGACTCGATCATCACGGCCGGCTGAGTCGGGTCGTCGAGGAAGTGCTGCCCCAGTTGGTCAGCGAAGAGCCAGCGCCGCAGCATGCCTCATTGTCCCCCGTTAGGGGCATTCTGGGTGACCCGTTCGGTGTCGCGGTCGCCCGATCGTCCGGGTGCCACCTCCCGGGTAGCCGTCAGTCCCGGACGATCATCGACTCCCGGAGCCGTTGCAGCAGGTCGACGCTGTCCTCGACCGAGCGGCCGGTGAACAGTCCGGTGCCGACGCTGCCGTGATCCGCCCAGCTGCACAGCACGACGCCACGGCCCGCGGCCCGCCCGACGCCGCATCGGCGGTGCTCACCGCGCTCGCCGCCGGGCACCGACTGCACCTGCGTGAGCTGGTACGTCTCGGTCAGCCGGGACACCTCGTCGGTGACGTCCTGCTCGGGGCTGAACCGGAAACCGATGGCGCCGAACACCGTCACCTGCTTGTTGCCGGGCGCCGAGTACACCCCCGCGAAGGTTTGTTCGGCGATCGGGTGCGCGGCCCGCATGTCCTGGTTGAGCCGCTGGTTGGTCCGCTCGCTCGCCGGATCGTCGCGCAGGGTGAGATCGGCCACCTCCGCCGGCACCACGGCGCTGGCCGGATACTGCGACCACATCGGCCGGCCGAACCACCCGGGGCAGGCGCAGCAGCAGAGCAGCGTGAGCAGGGTGAACACCCAGGGCCAGCGGCGTCGCCGGCGCACCGGTACGGCGACGTACCCCTTGGGGGGATGCCAGCCCGGCGGTGGGCCGGACACCGCCCGGCGCTCCCGGCGGCGTTCCTGCCGGCCCCGGCGGGCCGGAACCGCTGGTGGCGGGCTGGGCGGGGACGTCGGTCGCAGCCCTGGGCCCGGATGGGCCGGCGAGCCGGGCGGCGCCACCGGCGGTTGGTACGCCGGCGGACCCGGATGGACCGGCGGATGCGCTGTGGAGCCCGGATGGGCCGGTGGCCCCGGATACGCCGCAGGGCCCGGACGGGTCGGTGGCCCCGGGTGTGCCGGCGGTCCCGGGTGGGCCGGGTGGGCCGGCGGCGCCGGATGGGCCGGTGGCCCCGGGTGGGCCGGGTGGTGATCCGGCGAGACGGGATAGGGCAGCGTCAGCGGCAGTGGGTGGGGGGTCCACGGGTCGACACCGCCGTACGGGTCGGCGTCCGCCCACGGATCCACGGGGGTCTGGTCCTCCAGCGCCTCCCGCTCCCCGGTGGGCAGTTCGAGGGTGGGATTCGGTCGGTCCGGCGGCTCGTCGGCTATCCGCCGGCTCTCCAACCATCGACGCTTGCGGGCGGGGGCGCTCGGCACGGGCGCCGAGCCCGTCCACCGGGGCGGCAGGGCCGCGGTGTCCGGCTCGTCGATCGGCTCGTCGGCCGCGCCGGGTTGGTCGACGGTGCCGGGTTGGTCGACGGTGCCGGGTTGGTCGACGGTGCCGGGGTCGTCGGTCGGCCGGTCGGCGGCGGGCGGCTGGTCGGCGGTGGGCGGCCCGCCGGGCGGCCGGTCGACGGCGCCCTTGTCCGCACCGGCGGGACCTCCGGTGTCGGTCGTCGGCTCGGCCGGGGCCCCGGTGGGCGCCCGGTCAGGCTGTCCCGGGCCCGGCTGCGGCTCCGGCATCGCGGCAATCTCCTCTCGGCCCGTACGAGGTTAGTACCGGTCGGCTACGTCACCGGTCAGCACGGGTCGGTGGCCGTGCATCGGCGCTGGCTGCCGACGTCGGTCGGCCGGGCGCGTACCCTTGGGCATCATGAGCGTCGCACCGGCCGCCGCGGGAAGCTCCGCGGCCAACTCCGTCTGGCCCCAACTCGAGCAGCTGCTGCCGCAGGTCAGCAAGCCGATCCAGTACGTTGGCGGCGAACTGGGCGCGGTGGTCAAGGACTGGGACGCGGCAGCGGTCCGCTGGGCGTTGATGTATCCCGACGCGTACGAGGTGGGCCTGCCCAACCAGGGCGTGCAGATCCTCTACGAGGTGCTCAACGAGCTGCCTGACGTGCTCGCCGAGCGCACGTACTCGGTCTGGCCGGACCTGGAGGGCCTGATGCGCACCCACGGGGTGCCGCAGTTCACCGTCGAGGCGCACCGCCCGGTCGGCGAGTTCGACCTGTTCGGCATCTCGTTCGCCACCGAACTCGGTTACACCAACCTGCTCACCGCGCTGGACCTCGCCGGCATCCCACTGTCGGCCGCCGACCGGACCGATGCGCACCCGGTGGTCGTGGCCGGTGGGCACGCCGCCTTCAACCCCGAGCCGATCGCCGACTTCATCGACGCCGCGGTGCTCGGCGACGGCGAGGAGGCGGTCCTGGAGATCACCGGTATCGTCCGGCAGTGGAAGGACGAGGGGTCGCCGGGCGGTCGGGACGAGCTGCTGCTGCGGCTGGCCCGCACGGAGAGCGTCTACGTGCCGCGCTTCTACGACGTGGACTACCTGCCGGACGGCCGGATCCAGCGGGTCGTGCCTAACCGGGCGGACGTGCCGTTCCGCGTGCACAAGCGCACGACGATGGACCTGGACGCCTGGCCGTACCCGAAGAAGCCGCTGGTGCCGCTGGCCGAGACCGTGCATGAACGGTACGCCGTGGAGATCTTCCGCGGCTGCACGCGGGGCTGCCGGTTCTGCCAGGCCGGCATGATCACCCGGCCGGTCCGGGAGCGGTCCATCACCACGGTCGGTCAGATGGTGCAGGAGGGTCTGGAGTTCTCCGGCTTCTCCGAGGTCGGCCTGCTGTCGCTCTCCTCGGCCGACCACTCCGAGATCGGTGACATGTGCTCCGGCCTGGCCGAGCAGTACGAGGGGACGAACGTCTCGCTGTCCCTGCCCTCGACCCGGGTGGACGCCTTCAACATCGACCTTGCCCAGGAGCTGTCCCGCAACGGACGGCGGACCGGCCTGACCTTCGCCCCCGAGGGCGGGTCGGAGCGGATCCGCAAGGTGATCAACAAGATGGTGTCGAAGGAAGACCTCATCCGTACCGTGGTCACCGCCTACACCAACGGGTGGCGGCAGGTGAAGCTCTACTTCATGTGCGGTCTGCCCACCGAGACGGACGAGGATGTCCTCGAGATCGCCGACATGGCGCACGAGGTGATCAGGGCCGGCCGGGCGGCGACCGGCTCCAAGGACATCCGGTGCACCGTCTCCATCGGCGGTTTCGTGCCCAAGCCGCATACCCCGTTCCAGTGGGCCGCGATGGATCGCCCGGAGGTCATCGACCACCGACTCAAGCTGCTCAAGCAGGCCATCAACAGTGACCGGTCGCTCGGCCGGGCGATCGGTTACCGCTACCACGACGGCGAGCCGTCCCTGATCGAGGGACTGCTGTCCCGCGGCGACCGTCGGGTCGGCGCGGTGATCCGGCGGGTGTGGGAGAACGGCGGCCGGTTCGACGGCTGGAGCGAGCACTTCTCCTACCAGCGTTGGGTGGACGCGGCGGCGGAGACCCTGCCGGCCTACGGCGTGGACCTCGACTGGTTCACCAGCCGGGAGCGGGACGAGCTGGAGGTGCTGCCCTGGGACCACCTGGACTCCGGGCTGGACAAGGACTGGCTCTGGCAGGACTGGCAGGACTCCCTGTCCGAGTACGAGCAGGACGACTGCCGGTGGACCCCGTGTTTCGACTGCGGCGTCTGCCCGGCGATGGACACGGAGATCCAGATCGGCCCCACCGGGAGGAAGCTGCTGCCGCTCACCCCCGTTGGCGGGTTGCGTGTCCCGTCCGGCCATTCCTGACCCGCCGGCGCGCCTGAGCGGTCGGGCTGGCCCGGGTGGGCTTCCGGTCCACCGCTGCGTCAGGATGGGGGGACAGGTAGGCGCAACGTGAGGAGCCCACGATCGCCAAGAAGCAACCGCCGGGCGGCCAGGCCCCGGTCGTCCAGCGAATCAGGATCCGGTACGCCAAGCGGGGAACGTTACGGTTCACGTCGCACCGGGACTTCGCCCGCGCGTTCGAACGGGCGCTGCGGCGCGCCGGTGTGCCGATGGCCTATTCGCAGGGTTTCACCCCACACCCGAAGATCTCGTACGCCAGCGCGGCGCCGACCGGGGTGGCGAGCGAGGCCGAGTACCTGGAGATCGCGCTGCGTGAGGCGGTCGACCCGGACCGGCTGCGGGCCGCCCTGGACGCGGCCCTGTCGCCCGGCCTGGACATCGTCGACGCGGTGGAGGCGAGCGGCGGCAGCCTCGCCGATCGGATCGAGGCGTCCCGGTGGCGGATCGCACTGCCCGGGGTCGACCCGGCGGTGCTCCGTACGGCCGTGGACGCCTTCCGTGCCGCGTCCGAGGTTCCCGTCGAACGGCTCACCAAGCAGGGCCGACGGACGTTCGACGCGCGCGGGGCCGTCATCAGTATCGATGTGGCGCAGGAGAACGGGGCACCATCCGAGGTCACGGACGTACCGTGTGCGATACTTGACCTGGTGGTACGGCAGGTGAGCCCGTCCGTACGACCCGATGACGTCCTGTCCGGCCTCCGCGTGGTGGCCGACCTGGAGCCGCCGGCGCCGCCCCGTGCGACCCGGCTGGCGCAGGGCACGGTGACCGCGCAGGCGGAAATCGCGGACCCGTTGGAAGCGGACCGCGACGGGGTAGCCATCGGTGAACGCTGACCCCCGACGGGTCAGTGCTCAGCCAGCCAGACCTCGGTGGTCCGTGCACCTCGGCGGCACCGCCGGAGAAACTTTCGCGGCGACCCTGCGTGGCAGCGCTCACCCGCGCCCGGGGAAGCCAGAACTGGAGAACGTCCCATGCTCGAAAACGAGCCCGAGGGCGGGAACCGGTCCGGCGAACAGCCGGCCGAGACCGCCGACACCACCAACTCCGCCAGCGGCGTCCCGGACACGGGCGGCACCGGCGGTACGCCGGAGGCTGGCGCCGTCGCTCCGGACGCCCCCGCCGCCCCGGCCCGCCGGGCCCGCGCGACCCGCCGCCGGACGGCGGCCCAGGCCACCGAGCCGGCCCAGGTGGAGGCGCCGGTCGAGGCGCCGGCCACGGCCAGCACGACGAGCGGCGAGGCACCGGACCCCGAGGTCCTGGCCCCCGTCGCCGGCGAGGTCGAGCCGATCGCCGCGCCGGCGCGCCGCCGCCGCAAGGCGACCAGCAGCAAGTCCCGGACCACCACCGAGCCGACGACCGACCCCGGCGCCCCGGCCGGGCCCGGCGCGACTGACCAGGCCCCCGAATCGGCGCCGCCGGCCGCCACGGCGGGTTCGCCTGGCGGTGAGGCCGCGCCCGAGGCCGCGCCGGCAGCGGAGCCGCAGGCGGCACCGGTGAAGGCGACCCGGAGCCGGCGGCGCAAGGCCGCGCCGGCGGTGGAGCCGGCGGCCGTACCCGAGCCGTCGGTCGACGGAACGGACCAGCCGGCGGAACCGGCCGGGGGGGTGGCCGGCGAACCGGCGGGCCAGACCGCACCGGGCTCGATTGGCGATTCCGGCGCCGCCGGCGAGCCGGCGGGTGAGCCCGTCGCGGAGCCGTCCAAGGCCACCCGGCGCCGGCGATCGGCGCTGTCCGCCCCCACCGTGCTGTTCATGGCGCCGGAACCGGACCCGAAGGCGCCGCCGGCCGCGGTCGCCGCGGCACCCACCGTGGAGCCCGTCGAGTCGGTCCCGACGGAGCCGGCCGAGTCCGCCGAGGCGGGTCGCCGTCGCCGGCGCGGGCGCCGAGGCGCGGAGGCGCCGGAACCGGTTGCCGACGAGCCCGAGGAGCCGACCGAGACCGCAGCCGAGGCCGACCAGGACGAGGACGAGGACGACGAGACCGCCGCGGGTCGTCGCCGCCGGCGGCGGGGCCGCCGGGGACGCGGACGTGGCAAGGGCGGCGCCGACGAGGCGGACGGCGAGGACGAGGAGCCCGCGCAGGCAGACGCCGGAACCGAGGACGACGAGGACGAGGAACCCGAGGGTGGGGAGGCACTGACCCGCCGCCGGCGGCGCCGCCGGCGGAAGGGAGCCGGCGACACCGACGGCGGGACAGACGACGGTGTGCCCACGGTCGTCAAGATCCGTGAGCCGCGCAAGGCCGTGGACGAGGTTCAGGGCGTGTCCGGCTCGACCCGGCTGGAGGCCAAGCGGCAGCGCCGGCGGGACGGCCGCGAGCAGCGTCGTACCCGACCGCCGATCCTCAGCGAGTCGGAGTTCCTGGCCCGTCGTGAGGCGGTCGACCGGATGATGGTGGTCCGTCAGCGCGGCGACCGGACGCAGGTCGCGGTGCTGGAGGACGGCGTGCTTGTGGAGCACTACGTCAGCCGCAGCTCCTCCGGCACCATGGCCGGCAACGTGTACCTCGGTAAGGTGCAGAACGTCCTGCCCAGCATGGAGGCCGCCTTCGTCGACATCGGCCGGGGCCGCAACGCCGTGCTGTACGCCGGCGAGGTCAACTGGGACACCACCGGCCTGGAGGGACGCGCCCGCTCCATCGAGCAGGCGCTCAAGTCCGGTGACTCGGTGCTCGTGCAGGTGACGAAGGACCCCATCGGGCACAAGGGCGCCCGGCTGACCAGCCACATCGCGCTCTCCGGGCGGCACCTGGTGTACGTGCCGCACGGCAACGCCTCCGGGATCAGCCGCAAGCTGCCGGACACCGAGCGCAAGCGACTGCGCGACGTCCTCAAGAAGCTGGTGCCCGATGGCGCCGGCGTGATCGTCCGCACCGCGGCCGAGGGGGCCAGCGAGGACGAGCTGGCCCGGGACGTCAAGCGGCTCCAGGCGCAGTGGGAGGAGATCCAGGCCAAGGCGGCCGAGGGCGGCGCGCCGGTGCCGCTCTCGGAGGAGCCGGACCTGGTCATCCGGGTGGTCCGGGACCTGTTCAACGAGGACTTCCGCGAGCTGGTCGTGCAGGGCGACGAGGCGTACGGGATGGTCGAGTCCTACCTCGGGCACGTTTCGCCGGACCTGGTCGCCCGGCTGCGCCGGCACACCGGCACCGCCGACATCTTCGCCGAGCGGCGGATCGACGAGCAGATCCTCAAGGGCCTCGACCGCAAAGTCTTCCTGCCCTCGGGTGGCCACCTGGTGATCGACCGGACCGAGGCGATGACGGTGATCGACGTCAACACCGGGAAGTACACCGGTGCCGGCGGAAACCTGGAGGAGACGGTCACCCGGAACAACCTTGAGGCGGCTGAGGAGATCGTGCGCCAGCTCCGGCTGCGCGACATCGGTGGCATCATCGTGATCGACTTCATCGACATGGTGCTGGAGTCAAACCGGGAACTGGTGCTCCGCCGCCTGACCGAGTGCCTGGGCCGGGACCGGACCAAGCATCAGGTGACCGAGATCACCTCGCTCGGGCTCGTGCAGATGACCCGGAAGCGGATCGGGGCCGGGCTGCTGGAGGCGTTCAGCGAGACCTGTGACTGCTGCAAGGGTCGCGGTCTGGTGATCCACACCGAGCCGATTCCGGAGAAGAACCGGTCCGCGGGTGCGGGCGACAAGGTCAAGGCGGTGGCCTCGGCCGGGAACACGACCGAGACGACCGGCGGTCGGCGGCGGGGCCGCCGCGCCGCCGCGGCCGAGCCGGTGGTCGAGACGGTGTCGGCGTCGGAGGGGGCGCGCGTCGCCACCGAGGTCGAGGTCGTCGAGGAGGACGACACGATGGGCTACGACCTGTCCCGGTACGAGAACGACATGCCGAGCGCGCCGGCCGTCGAGGACGCCCGGGAAGCCGAGCCGATGCGGTTGGCCTCCGTCGACGACCCCGACGCGATGGACGAGTCCGGCGAGGAGCAGAACGACGGCGGCGCACCCGGTCGGCGCCGGTCCCGTCGCGGCAACACCCGCCGGCGTACCCGACCGTAGCGGCTGCCGGTCGCGGTCGGTCGCCCCACGGGTGGCGGCTGGCCGCGCCGGATCGGCGACCGCCGGTCCGGTGCCCCACAGTTCTTCCCCAGGCCACCCGGTTTGGGGCTACGGCCGCGGATGGCGTACGCTTGCCTACGGCGCACTTTTGGGCGCCGAGTTCTCGCGTGCCCGCAGCCGTTCGCGGCGCAGTCGCCGTGAGCAACGTTCCGAGCAGCCTCAACGACAGGGAGTCCGCGTCCGATGTACGCGATCGTCAAGACCGGCGGCAAGCAGTACAAGGTCGCCGAGGGCGACGTGATCGAGGTCGAGAAGCTCGCCGGGCAGCCCGGCGACGCGGTGACGCTGACCCCGGTCCTCCTCGTCGACGGTGATGACCTGGTGACCGACGCGGCCAAGCTTGCCAAGGCTTCGGTGGCCGTCGAAATCGCCGCGCACACCAAGGGCCCGAAGATCCGGATCCACAAGTTCAAGAACAAGACCGGCTACCACAAGCGTCAGGGTCACCGTCAGCCGCTGACCCAGATCAAGGTGACCGGCATCTCCAGCGGAAAGTAAGGTCGTTCTCAGATGGCTCACAAAAAGGGTGCGTCCAGCTCGCGCAACGGCCGTGACTCCGCGGCGCAGCGGCTCGGCGTGAAGCGGTTCGGTGGCCAGGTCGTCAACGCCGGCGAGATCATCATCCGCCAGCGGGGCACCAAGTTCCACCCGGGTGACCTGGTCGGCCGGGGCGGCGACGACACGTTGTTCGCCCTCGCCGCCGGTGCCGTCCAGTTCGGCACCCGGCGCGGTCGCAAGGTCGTCAGCATCGTACCGGCGGCCCAGCAGTAGGTAATCGTCGGCGGAGCGGGCCGGGGACCTCGAGTCCCGGCCCGCTCCGCCGTTTCATGGCGACCCGCTCACGGCGGGTCCGTCCGTTTCGTGGTGGTCCGGGTCGCGGGTCTCCGGTGGTGGAAGGATTGTCGGCGTGACGACGTTCGTTGACCGGGTCGTCCTGCATCTGCAGGCCGGCGACGGCGGGCACGGCTGTGTCTCGATCCACCGGGAGAAGTTCAAACCGTTCGGAGGCCCCGATGGTGGGAACGGTGGACACGGCGGCAGCATCTCCCTCGTTGTCGATCCCCAGGTCCACACCCTGCTCGACTTCCACTTCCGGCCGCACGTCAAGGCCGAGAACGGCAAGGGCGGCGCCGGCTCGAACCGGGACGGGGCGAGGGGCACCGACCTGGTGCTGAAGGTGCCGGACGGCACCGTGGTCAGCACCATGGACGGGCAGGTCCTCGCCGACCTCGTGGGCGCTGGCACGACGTTCGAGGCGGCCCGCGGCGGCCGGGGCGGCCGGGGCAACGCCTCGCTGGCCAACGCCAAGCGCAGGGCTCCCGGCTTCGCTGAGCTGGGCGAGCCGGGTGACCGTCTCGACGTCGTGGTGGAACTCAAGAGCGTCGCCGATGTCGGCCTGGTGGGGTTCCCGTCCGCCGGCAAGTCGTCGCTGATCTCGGTGCTTTCGGCGGCCAAGCCGAAGATCGCCGACTACCCGTTCACCACCCTCGTGCCCAACCTCGGCGTGGTGCGGGTGGACGACCACACCTTCACGATCGCCGACGTACCGGGCCTGATCCCCGGTGCGGCCGCAGGCAAGGGGCTGGGGCTGGACTTCCTCCGGCACATCGAGCGGTGCGCGGTGCTGGTCCACGTGATCGACACCGCCACGCTGGAGCCGGGCCGTGATCCATTGGCCGACATCGACGCCATCGAGGCCGAACTTGCCGCTTACGGCGGGTTGACCGACCGCCCCCGGCTCGTGGTGCTCAACAAGATCGACGTGCCGGACGGCCGGGACCTCGCCGAGATCGTCCGACCCGACCTGGAGACTCGGGGCTACCCGATCCACGAGGTGTCGGCGGTCACCCGGGAAGGGCTGCGCGAGCTGACGTACGCGATGGCGGAGCTGGTGGAGCAGGCGAGGGCCGCTGCGCCGACTCCGGAACCGACCCGCATCGTCATCCGGCCGCCCGCCGTGGACGACGCCGGTTTCACGGTCGAACCGACCGGTGACGGCGGGTACGTGGTGCGCGGATCGCGGCCGGAACGCTGGGTTCTGCAGACGAACTTCGACAACGAGGAGGCGGTCGGTTATCTGGCCGACCGGTTGGCCCGGCTCGGTGTCGAGGACCAGCTGGCCAAGGCCGGGGCGCAGCCCGGCGACCTGGTCCGGATCGGCGACCGGGAGTTCGACTGGCAACCCACGACGTACGCGGGTGCGGAGTTCGTTCCCGGGGTGCGGGGCAGCGACGAGCGGTTGTCCGATCGGCCGGCGCGGACCACGGCGGCCGAACGACTGGCGGCCCGGAAGGCGCGCCGGCAACGGCCGGCCGACGAGGTCGAGCCGCCGGCTGCCGGTGCCGACCCCGACGGCCCGCCCACCATCGGTGGCGCCACGGCCGACTCGGGTTCCACCGCGGACTCGGCTTCCGGCAGCGGCTCGTCCGGTGGTGGCTCGGCTTCCGGTGGTGGCGCGGGCGACGCCGATTCGAGGCCCTAGGCAACCTGGACCGGCCTCTGGTAGGAAATCCGCCGGAAACCCTCGCGACCTACCATGCGGCAGTGATGATCGAGCCTCGTCCCGCCACCGATCCGGAACTCGCTTCGCTCCTCGTCGCCCAGCAGCGCGAGTTGCGGGAAACCGACGGTGGGCTCGACGGGCAGGTCTACCCGCTCCACGACGACATCCACTTCCTGGTCGGCGTCATCGACGGTCGTGTGGTCGCCTGCGGGGCGATCCAGGAACTCGACGGCGACACCACCGAGATCAAGCGGATGTACGTCCAGCCCGCGTTTCGCGGCCGAGGGCTGGCGCGGCAGGTGCTCACCGCGTTGGAGGAGTTGGCCCGCCAGCACGGGTACACCGTGCTGCGCCTGGAGACCGGCAGCTACCTGCCTGCGGCGATCCGGCTCTACGTGTCGGCCGGGTACGCCGAGATTCCGGTCTACGGCGAGTACGTCGACAACCCGTACAGCCGGTGTTACGAGAAGCGCCTCCCGGTCCCGGCGCCTGAACTGGGTTGACGAGGGGCCCCCTTCCGCCGCGGGAAGCGACGGTCAGGGGCCCTCCGCTCCATCACAGTAGGCCGATTGCCGTCCGGGCACGGTGAATCGTGTCGGCGGTCGCGATCCGGGCCCGCTCGGCACCGTCCCGCAGGATCGCGCGCACGTACGCCGGGTCGGCGGCCAGGTCCGCGTACCGGCGTTGGATCGGGCGTACCCTGTCGATGACGGCGTCGGCGACCGCGGCCTTGAGCGGGCCGTACGAGTCGAAATCGTCGGCTAGGTCCCCGGGGGACCGGCCGACGCAGGCCGAGAGGATTTCCAGCAGGTTTGCCACTCCCGGCCGCGCGGCCGGGTCGTAGCGGACGTCGGACGCCGAGTCGGTGACCGCGCGGAACACCTTGCGACGCAACACGTCCGGGGCGTCGAGCAGGAACAACGTGCCGCCGCCGGACGGCGCCGACTTGCTCATCTTGCGGCTCGGGTCGGCCAGGTCCATCACCCTGGCGGCGGTGGGTGGATGCACCGCCCGCGGCACCACGAAGGTCGCGCCGTATCGGGCGTTGAACCGGGTGGCCACGTCGCGGGCCAGCTCTACGTGCTGGTCCTGGTCGTCGCCGACCGGCACCTCCGCGGACTGGTGCAGCAGGATGTCGGCGGCCATCAGCACCGGATAGGTGAGCAGGCTCAACCGCACCTGGTGCTGCGCAGCGGACTTCTCCTTGAACTGGATCATGCGTTGTGCCTCGCCGACGCCGGTGGCGCATTCCAACAGGTAGTGCAGCTCGGTGTGGGCGGGCACCTGGGACTGCAGGTAGAACAGCGACCGGTCCGGGTCGACGCCCGCGGCGAGCAGCAGGGTCGCCTGCTCGATGGTGGTCGCCCGGGTCGTCGCCGGGTTGTGTTCGACGGTGAATGCGTGCAGGTCGGACAGGAACACGACGGTGCCGGGGGTGTCCTGTCCGGCCACGGTGGGCACCATCGCGCCGAGCAGGTTGCCCAGGTGCAACCGGCCGGTCGGGGTGAAGCCGCTGATCCGCCGGAGGCTGGCGGCGGGCGGAGCGGTAAGTGCGGTGCCGGGCGTGGTCATGGGTGGCTCCTCGGTGATGCGAGGGCCGTCCGGCACCCGGGAGCCGGGAACGAGAACGGCCGCCCGGGGAACCGGGCGGCCGAGGTTTGTTCGGGTACGCGGATGCGGGCCGCCCGTCAGGGCAGCCACCACAGGTTGATGGTCATCCGCACGCCCTCCACGGTAGCAGCGAACGGACCCCCGCGGTGGCCGCCGGGCGATCGGCGACGCGTTGTTCGTGCCTCGCCGGGTGTCGATCGCCTCACGCCTGTTCGGGTGCCGCCGCTGGGCGGGCCCGGACATGGATCTTCTCGCCCTGCGGACCGAACAGGTGGATCACCTCCGCGGGGTCGGGTCCGGGGTTGGAGATGCGGTGCGGGACGCGGGTGTCGAACTCGGCCACCTCGCCGGGGCTGAGCGTGAGGTCGCGCTCGCCGAGTTGCAGCCGGATCCGGCCGGACAGCACGTACAGCCACTCGTAGCCCTCGTGGGTGCGCAGTGTCGTGTCGTCGGGGGCGCGCGGCGGAATGATCGACTTGAAGGCCCGGATGCCGCCCGGCCGGCGGGTGAGCGGAAGGTACGTGACGCCGTGGCGGACGATCGGTCGGGCGTGCACCCGAGGGTCGCCGGTTTCCGGCGCCGCGACCAGTTCGTCGAGCGGCACCTGGTGGGCCCGGGCGAGCGGCAGCAGCAGTTCCAGGGTGGGTCGCCGATCTCCCGATTCGAGCCGGGACAGGGTGCTTACCGAGATGCCGGTGATCTCGGAGAGCTGCGCCAGCGTCGTGCCGCGCCGGTTGCGCAGGTCCCGCAGTCGCGGGCCCACGGCGTTCAGCACGACATCGTCGTCGTTTGCCATACCGGCAAATATACTTGCCGAATCCGGGGCGTCGGCGCACCGTGGACGCGACGACGAGCGGAGGCCAGATGGACGAGACGTACGACGTGGTCGTGGTGGGCGGTGGTGCCGCCGGGTTGGCCGGCGCCCAGGCGCTGGGCCGGGCCCGGCGATCGGTGCTGGTGGTCGACGCCGGGGAACCGCGCAACGCCCCGTCCGGATCCGTACACAACTATTTGACAAGGGACGGAACACCGCCGGCCGACCTGGTCACGATCGGCCGCGAGGAGGCGACCCGGTACGGCGCACACCTCGTCACCGGCCGGGCCGAGGCGGCGAAGCGGCACGGCGACGGTTTCACGGTGACGCTGGACGACGGGCGGACGGTCGGGGCCCGGCGGCTGCTCGTCACCACCGGCCTGATCGACGAACTGCCCGAGCTGCCGGGGCTCGCCGAGCGCTGGGGTCGGGACGTGCTGCACTGCCCGAACTGCCACGGTTGGGAGGTGCGTGACCGGCGCGTCGGCGTGCTGGCCACCGGGCCGCTGGCGGTGCACCAGGCGAACCTGTGGCGGCAGTGGAGCCACGACGTGCTGCTGCTGACCCACGGTGCCGCACCGCCGGCGGGGGAGGAGGCCGAGCGGCTCGCCGCCCGAAGCATCACCGTCGTGCCCGGGCCGGTAGCGGAGGTCACTGTCGCGGACGACCGGTTGACCGGGGTACGGCTCGCCTCGGGCGAGATCGTCGAGCTGGACGCGCTTGTGGTCGGAACCCGGCTCACCGCCCGCGCCGAGCTGCTGGAGTCGCTCGGACTGCGCCCAGTGGAGGTGGAAGTGAGCGGGCAGGTCATCGGGATGCGGGTGCCCGGCGACCAGAACGGGGCCACCGAGGCGCCGGGGGTGTGGGTGGCCGGCAACGTGACAGACGTACGCGCCCAGGTGCTCGTGGCAGCCGCCGGCGGGTTGACCGCCGGGGCGGCGATCAACGCGGACCTGGTCGCCGAGGACACCCGGAAGGCCGTCGACGAACACCGGCACCGGCTGGCCACCATGTTCACCGAGGACGCCTGGGAGGAGCGGTACCGGTCCCGCCCGGCGGTGTGGAGCGGGCAGCCGAACCCGGTCCTGGTGACCGAGGCCGCCGACCTGCCCGCCGGTCGGGCGCTGGACGCGGGGTGTGGCGAGGGCGCCGACGCCATCTGGCTGGCCGAGCGTGGCTGGCGGGTGACCGCCGTGGACCTCTCCGCAACGGCCGTGGAACGGGCCATCGCGCACGCCGCGACCCTCGGTGCTGACCTCGCCGACCGGGTCGAGTTCCGCCACGTGGACCTGGCCGTCGAGCCGCCCACCCAGGGCACCTACGACCTGGTGTCGTCGCACTTCCTCCATCTGCCAGCGGAGGAGCAGTGGCCGTTGTTCGACCGGCTCGCCGCCGCCGTCACCCGGGGCGGCACCTTGTTGATCGTCGGGCACGACCCCTCCGACCTGCGTACCCGGGTGGGTCGGATGCACTTCCCGGAGGCGATGTTCACCGCCGACCAGGTGGCCGAGCGTCTCGATCCGGCCGGATGGGAGGTGCTGGTCGCGCAGGCGCGACCGCGGACCTCGAAGGACCGGGAGGGCCGGGCGGTCACGGTGCACGACGCCGTCCTGGTGGCCCGTCGCCGCTGACCCCGCGCGGGAAGGGTCCGGGTGTCAGCGGGCCCTTCCCTAGTCCAGGTCGAACTCGCCGTCCTGGGCGCCTGCCACGAAGGCGTCCCATTCGGCCCGGGTGAAGACCAGCACCGGCCCGTCTGGGTCCGTCGAGTTCCGCATGCCGATCAGGTCGTCCACGAAGGCGATCTCGACGGCCTCGTCCGCCGGGTCGCCGTCGGCCCGCTGCCAGACAGCGCGACTGAGATCGAAGTCGCCCTTGGGGTGCTGCACCGGTTGTGCCGCCATCTCCGGCCTCCATCACGAGACAATGTCCGTCGAACGGATCCGACTCCATGGTGCAGGATAGGCGGATGCCCAGCCTCACCCGCGCCGAAGCGGTCCAGCGTGCCGATCTGGTCGATGTGGAGTCGTACGAGATCGATCTCGATCTGACCGGGACGGACGGCACCTTCCGGTCCGCCGTCACGATCCGGTTCTCGGCCGCCGCCGATTCGGCGACGTTCGTCGAGGTCAAGCCGGTCACGCTGGATCGGGTACGGCTCAACGACGCCGACCTGGATCCGGCCCTGCTGGACGACAACCGACTGCCGCTCACCGGCCTGCGGGAACGCAATGTGCTCACGGTCGAGGCGACAATGGCGTACACCAACACGGGCGAGGCGCTGCACCACTTCGTCGATCCGGCCGACGGTGAGACGTACGTCTACGCCACCTCCGCCCTGGACGAGGCCCAGCGGATCTTCGCGGCGTTCGACCAGCCGGACCTGAAGGCCACCATCGGCCTGTCAGTGACCGCGCCGCCGAACTGGGTGGTCGCCGCGAACGGTGCGCTGGCTGGCAACCCGGCACCGGGCCGGTGGGAGTTCGTGCCGACCGCGCCCTTGTCCACGTACCTCTTCTCGCTGATCGGTGGGGCCTTCCACAGCCGACACGACGAGCACGACGGCATCCCGCTGGCTATCTACGCCCGCCGCTCGCTGGCCGAGCAGTTGGACGCCGAGGCCGATGAGATTTTCACCGTCACCCGGCAGTCGTTCGACGAGTACCACCGGATGTTCGGCGTGCGGTACCCGTTCGGCAAGTACGACCAGGCGTTCATGCCGGAGTTCAACATGGGGGCGATGGAGAATCCGGGCCTGGTCACCTTCCGGGACGACTACCTGTTCCGGTCGGCGGTCACCGAGTCCGAGCGGGAGTGGCGGGCCGTCGTGATCGCGCACGAGATGGCCCACATGTGGTTCGGGAACCTGGTCACCATGCGCTGGTGGGACGACCTGTGGTTGAACGAGTCGTTCGCCGACTACTTCGGCTACCGGGTCACCGCGTCCGTCACCCGCTTCACCGATGCCTGGGCCAGTTTCGCGGTGCAGCGCAAGCGCAGCGGGTACGCGGCCGACCAGCGGCCGTCCACCCACCCGGTGGCGCCGGAGGATGTTCCCGACGTCGCGCAGGCGCTGACCAACCTCGACGGCATCTCGTACGCCAAGGGTGCCTCGGTGCTGCGCCAACTCGTCGCCTGGCTCGGCGACGACGCGTTCCTGGCCGGACTGCGGGCGCACTTCGCCACCCACCGGTTCGGCAACGCCACCCTGGCCGACCTGCTCTCCGCGCTCGAGGCCGCGAGCGCGAGGAGTGAGCTTGCGAGCCCCGCAGTCGCGAGCAGCGGGAAGACCGCAAGTGATCGTGACCTGGCGGCCTGGGGTGAGGTGTGGCTGCGCCGGTCGCAGGTCAACACGTTGCGGGTGTCGGCCACGACCACCGCCGACGGCCGGTACGCCGAGGTCGCCGTGACCCAGACAGCGCCGCCGGAGCATCCGACGCTGCGACCGCACCGGATGGGGCTTGGGCTGTACGACTCGGTGGGTGGCGCCACGACCCTGCGCCGCCGGGTGGCCGTCGACCTGGCACCGGACGCGGACGGTGGGCGCGCCGTGGTGCGGGAGCTGGCCGGTGAGCCGGTGGCCGGGCTGCTGCTGCCCAACGACGGTGACCTGACCTTCGCCAAGGTTCGGCTGGACGACGCCTCCGCCGCGGCGGTGCCCGCGATGCTGCCCACCCTGCCGGATCCGGTGGCCCGGGCGGTCCTCTGGTCGGCCGTGGCCGACGCGGTGGCCGACGCCGAACGGCCGGTCGGCGATCTGGTGACGCTGCTCGCTGTCGCGCTGCCGGTCGAAACCAACGTGATCCTGGCCGAGGAGATGCTCGGCATCACCGCTCGGCTGGTCGACTGCTACCTGCCCGAGTCGGATCGGCTGGTCGCGCTGGACGAGATCGCCGGCGCGTGCCGTCGACTGCTGGGGGTGGTCGAGCCGGGAAGCACGATGCAGTTGGCGGCGACGCGTGGCCTGGTCCGAGCCACCCGGGACACCGGCGAGCTGACCGGCCTGCTGACCGGGGCGGCGGTGCCCGCGGGGCTCGCCGTCGACCGGGATCTGCGCTGGTTGGTGCTGGGGCGGCTGGTGGTGCTCGGCGCGGCCGGGGAGCCGGAGATCGCCCGGGAGTTGGCCGTCGATCGCAGCGCCGCCGGGGAGGAACGCGCCGCGTACTGCCGGGCCGCGCTGCCTGACCCGGAGGCGAAGCGCCGCGCGTGGGAGCTGATCAGCACCGACGAGACCCTGTCCAACCGGCAGGTTCTGGCCACCGCGAACGGGTTCTGGCAGCCCGAGCAGGACGAGCTGACGGAGGCGTACGTGGAGCGGTACTTCGCCGACAGTCCGCGGATGGCGAAGCTGCGGACCCCGTACGTGGTCGAGAAGGTGGCCCAGGTCGCCTTCCCGGCGTACGCGGTGCGACCGCGGACCCGGGAGCTGGCGGCGGCGCTGCTCGCCCGCGACGACCTGCCGCCCACCGCCCGGCGGTCGGTCGTCGACCGGGCCGACGATCTGCGGCGGGCCCTCGTAGCGCGGAGCAGGTGACGCGGAAGATCCGCTAGCCCAGGATCGCCGGGCTGGGGATCGGCCCGCGGCCGAGTCGGTCTCGCGACCGGCTTACGATCAACTGTGTGGAGGAGGACACTCGGCGGGTCGGGATCATGGGTGGCACCTTCGATCCGATCCACAACGGCCACCTGGTCGCCGCGAGCGAGGTGGCGGACCGGTTCGGGCTGGACGAGGTGGTCTTCGTGCCGACCGGCCAGCCGTGGCAGAAGGCGGACGAAACCGTCACGCCGGCCGAGGATCGCTATCTGATGACGGTCATCGCGACCGCGTCGAACCCGACCTTCCAGGTCAGCCGGGCGGACGTCGACCGGAGCGGACCGACGTACACAGTTGACACGCTTCGGGACATCCGGCTCGAATACGGCCCGAAGGCGCAGTTGTTCTTCATTACCGGCGCGGACGCCCTGGAGAAGATCCTCTCCTGGAAGGACGCCGAGCAGATGTTCGAGCTGGCGCACTTCATCGGGGTGACCCGGCCCGGTTTCGAGCTGTCCGCCGCTCACCTGCCCGCCGACGCGGTAAGCCTGGTCCAGGTGCCGGCCATGGCCATCTCGTCGACCGACTGCCGGGCCCGGGTGGCCGCGGGCAAGCCGATCTGGTACCTCGTACCCGAAGGTGTGGTGCAGTACATCGCCAAGCGGCGCCTGTATCGGTGCTGATCGTCCCTTTTCGCGGGAAACCGAGGCGGCATCTGCCGGGGGTGTATGAGACGCTTGACTCCTCGTACAGCCGATCGAAGGAGCAAGGTGGCAGCATCCGCTCGCGCTCACGAGCTGGCCCTGGCCGCAGCCCAGGCCGCCGCCGACAAGAAGGCGCAGGACATCGTCATCATCGACGTGACCGACAAGTTCGCCATCACCGACGCGTTCGTGATCGCGTCGGCGCCGAATGAGCGCCAGGTGCAGGCGATCGTCGACGCGATCGAGGAGCGGCTGGTCGACCTTCCGGAGAAGGCCAAGCCCGCCCGCCGCGAGGGGGAGCGGGCCGGCCGTTGGGTGCTGCTCGACTACGTCGACGTGGTGGTGCATGTCCAGCACGCCGAGGAGCGCGAGTTCTACGCGCTGGACCGGCTGTGGAAGGACTGCCCGACCATCCCGTTCGTCGACCGTGACCTCGTCGAGGCCGAGGCGGGCGCCGCCGAATGACCCGCCTGATCGTCTGGCGGCACGGCAACACCGACTGGAACGGCTCCTCCCGGGTGCAGGGGCAGACCGATGTCGGGCTCAACGATCTCGGCCGGCAGCAGGCGGCCGGTGCGGCGCCGCTGCTCGCGGCGCTCCGCCCGGATGCCATCGTCGCCAGCGACCTGAGCCGTGCTCGACACACCGCCGACGCGTTGGCGGCGCTCACCGGACTGCCGGTCCACCTTGATGCCCGGCTGCGGGAGCGCTACTTCGGCCGGTGGCAGGGGATGCTGCTTACCGACGTCGCGCAGCGGTTCCCGGCCGAGTACGCGGCCTGGCGGGCCGGCGATCCGGATCCGGGCTGCGAGCTGGAGAGCCTCGACGACCTGGGCAAGCGGGTCGGCGCCGCGTTGCAGGAGGCCGCGGACGCCGTCCCCGGCGGGACCATCGTGGTGGCCACCCACGGTGGGGCGTCCCGACAGGGTTGCGGCCAGTTGCTCGGCTGGGCCCCCGAGGTGCTGCGCGCGGTCGGCCCGTTGCAGAACTGCCACTGGACCGAGCTGCGGCACGACGCCCGCGGCTGGCAGTTGCGCGCGCACAACGTGGGCCTGATCGACCAGGGCGCCACGCCGCCGCCGCTCTGACGGTCGATGTCGGCGCCGTTGACGCCGTACCGGGACATGGGCGCGACCGGCGGTGATCCGGTAGCGTTCCGGCATGTCCGTCGCGGTCGTCACCGATTCCACCGCGTACCTGCCGGCCGAGTTGCCGCATCCGCTCACGATCGTGCCGCTGGCCGTGGTGATCAACGGTGCGGCCGGTCGGGAGGGTGCCGAGGTCTCGCCCGCCGACGTGGCCCGGGCGCTGGGCGAGCGGCGGGTGACCGTGACCACCTCCCGGCCGGCGCCTGCCGAGTTCGCCCGGGTCTACCGCCGGCTGCTCGACGGCGGCGCGAGCGCGATCGTCTCGGTGCACCTGTCGGCGAAACTGTCCGGAACCGCCGAGGCGGCGACGTTGGCCGCCGCCGAGTTCGACGGGCTGGTCACGGTGGTGGACTCCCGGTCGACCGGCATGGGCCTCGGCTTCCCCGCGCTCGCCGCCGGCGCCGCCGCCGCGCGGGGCGCCGATCCGGCCGCGGTACGCGCGGCGGCGCTGGCCGCCATCGACCGCACCCGCACCTTCTTCTACGTGGACACCCTGGAGTTCCTCCGCCGGGGCGGCCGGATCAACGCGGCCTCCGCGCTGCTCGGCACCGCGCTCGCGGTGAAGCCGATCCTGCACGTGGCGGAAGGAACGCTTGTGTTGCGGGACCGGGTGCGCACCACGAGCCGGGCCCTGGCGAGGCTTGTCGATCTCGCGGTGGAGGCGGCCGGCGACTCCCCGGTGGACGTCGCGGTGCACCACATGGCGGCGCCGGAGCGGGCCGGCGAGTTGCTCGACGCGCTCGTCGGCCGGTTCGGCGACCGGTTGTGCGACAGGTACCTGACCGAGGCCGGAGCCGTCGTGGCGGCCCACGCCGGACCGGGCCTGGCCTGCGTGGTGGTGCATCGCCGGGAGGACGGTGCGTAACCACCGTCGCCTCGAACGGTGGACCTGCTCTGGAGTGGGGGAGTGCTCGCCGGCCGGAGACCGATCCGGTCAGGGGGTGTCCGGCCGACGCGCGGCTTGGAACAGTTCGACGAGGTTGCCGGCTGGGTCGGTGAGGAGGATCTGTCGACCACCGGGGCCGGCGACAACGTCACCGCGCAGCGACAGACCGGCGCCGCGCAGCCGCTCGATCTCGGCATCAAGGTCGTCGACGACGAGGTGGACGCGGTTGCGTCCGGGGCCGCTGGCGTCGCCCGGGGTGGCACGGGCGCCGGAACTGGTGGGTCCGGAGAGCAGCAGCCGCAGCGGGCCGCGTACGACGTCGGCGAAGGCGGGTGCGGCGCTGGCGTTCAGCGTGAAGCCCAGGTGGTTGGTGTAGAAGTCGATGGCGGCTGGGACGTCGTCGACGATGTAGCGCACGCTGGCATACCGGTCGGGCGTTGTCATGACTGTCTCCTTCAGGTTCGGCTGGCGCCGAGCACGGCCAGCAGATGTCGGACGCGGGTGTGAATGTCCTCCGCGGCGCGCTGGAAGGCGGGATATCCGGTGGGGGCGGGGTCGCCGTCGACCTGGCCCGGCCCGGCGCCGGACCCGGCGGGGTCGGGGATGCTCCAGTGCACGCGCCGCGGGTGGCCGGGGAAGTCGGGGCACACCTCGCGAGCCTTGTCGCAGAGGCTGACGACGTAGTCGAACCGACGTCCGGTCAGGGTGTCCCAGTGACGAGGTCGCTGCTCGGCGATTTCAAGGTCGAACGTCTCGCGCAGCACTCGTACGGCCTTCGGGTGGAGGTGGGGCTTGGGCCGGCTCCCCGCGCTCGCCACCTCGACCTGTCCACCGGTCCGGTGCCGGAGCAGGGCCTCGGCGATCGGGGAACGGGCGCTGTTGCCGGTGCAGACGAACAGCACGCTGAGCGCGGGTGAACGTCGTAGGCTCGGCCGGGGCGTCGCTTCCGCGTCGTGTGTGGCGCGTAGCGCCGGATGTAGCGCTGGGCCGATATCGGTAAGCGCCCGCGCGCAGCGGTCCAGTCTCAGGTGGTAGTAGCTGTCGCGGCCGTCGTGACTGCTCCGCCCGACGGTGACGAGCCCACCATCCCGCAACAGTCGCAGGTGGTACGAGACCAGGTTCTGCGGCTCGCCCACAAGTGTCACCAGTTCGCGGACCCGATAGTCGCTTGTCGCCAGAACGGACAGGAGCCGCCACCGCAGCGGATGAGCCGCCAGGCGGAGGAATGTGGGGACCGCTTGACTGGATGGGGCCACCATCGGAAGATATGCCGGCGTGGCCGATACATCAAGTCGATTTGATGGACTTACGGGAGGGCGCTGACGGTGGACCGCGAGAGGCAGTCGCGGGACGCGCCGAGTTCGACGCGGGGCACGGCGGAACCCGGCCAGAATCCCGTCCCGGGTTCGCTGGCTCGGCGGCTGGGCACCACCGACGCGGTATTGATCGGGTTGGGGTCGATGATCGGGGCGGGAATCTTCGTCGCGTTCGGCCCCGCGGCCGGTGCGGCCGGCACCGGCCTCCTCATCGGACTGCTGATCGCCGTCGTGATCGCGTACTGCAACGCGGTGGCCTCCGCCCAGTTGGCGGCGACCTACCCGACCTCCGGCGGCACCTACATCTACGGGCGGGAACGCCTCGGCCACTTGTGGGGCTTCACGGCGGGCTGGGGCTTCGTCGTGGGCAAGACCGCCTCCTGCGCGGCCATGGCGCTCACCTTCGCCGCCTATGCCGTACCCGGCCCGTGGTGGCTGCGACGCGCGGTGGCCGTGGTGGCCGTGGTGGCCCTGGCGGCGCTCAACTATCGGGGCGTCACCAGGACCGCGATGCTGACCCGCGTGCTGGTCGCGACGAGCCTGACCGCGCTGACCGTCGTGGTGGTCGCCATCGCGGTCGGTGGTCGGGCCAGGACGGCGAACCTGGGCGACTGGTCAGATCTTGGCGCTGGCGGCGCGTACGGCATCCTGCAGGCCGCCGGCCTGCTGTTCTTCGCCTTCGCCGGGTACGCCCGCATCGCCACCATGGGCGAAGAGGTCCGCGATCCCCGACGGACCATCCCGCGAGCCATTCCGCTCGCCCTGTTCATCACGGCGGCCGTCTATCTGGTGGTGGCGGTCGCCGCCCTGTGGGCGGCGGGACCCCATCGACTCGCCACCGCCGTGGCGCCGCTGACCACCGCCGTGCAGGCCGCTGGCGCGGCTCCGGTGGCCCCTGTCGTGCGCATCGGGGCCGCGCTCGCCTCCCTCGGCGCCCTGCTGGCCCTGATCGCCGGTATCGGCCGCACCAGCCTGGCCATGGCCCGCCACCGCGACCTCCCGCGCTGGCTGGCTGCCGTCCACCCGCGGTACGGGGTGCCGCACCGCGCGGAGATCGCGATCGCGGTGGTGGTCGGCGTGCTTGTCGCCACCATGGACCTGCGCGGGGTGATCGGCTTCTCGTCCTTCGGGGTGCTGGTCTACTACGCGATCGCCAACGCCGCCGCGTACACGCAGCCGGCCGACCAGCGACGCTGGCCGCGCGGGCTCAACCTGCTCGGCGCCGGCGGTTGCCTGGTTCTGGTCGCCACCCTGCCCTGGCAGTCGGTGCTCGTGGGCCTGGCCATGTTCGGCCTTGGCCTGGTGGGACGGGCCATCGTGATGAACCGCCGCCACACCGGTCCCATGTGATCACCAGGGCGGCGCGGCGGCCCTCGTAACACACGTCTGCTTGATCAGGCGCTTTTCCACAGCCGTCCCAGTTATCCCCAGATCATTCTCGGACCGGCCCGCTGCCCGCCGGCCCTGGTTAGCGTCCCCGCCGTGACCGATGACGAGATCTCCGTGCAGCGCCGCCTCGGGAGGCTGTTCGACGACCGGGCGCCGTCGGCGGGGCCGCCCGAGTGGCCGGGGACCGAGTCGGCCGCTCGGGGCCTACCGCGCTCGTCGCCCGACGACGTGACGGTCAGCGCGACGATGCCCGACCCGTCCGCCGACCTTTCACCGGCCGACCAGGTCGATCCGGTCTCCGGGGGTCGGCTTCCGATGGACACCGGCCGGCTCGACCGGCTGGGCGGCGCCTTCGATCCGGGCCGTCGAGGCGTACGGGCCCTCGCGGTGGTGGCCCTGGTGGTGGCCGTCGGCGCGGCACTCTGGGCGTGGCGCGCCCGACCGGCCACCGAGCAGGTAGGGAGCGTCGGGACGGTCACCACCAGTGCCGCGCCGGCGAACTCCGCGGCCGGTGCCGAGGACCGCCCCGCGGCCGACGGCGGCACACCCGTCGCGGAGGTCGTGGTAACGGTTGCCGGCAAGGTCCACCGTCCCGGGCTGGTGCGGCTGCCGGCCGGGGCACGCCTCGCCGACGCGATCGAGGCGGCCGGCGGCGCGCTGCCCGGAGTGGACGTGGCGATGCTCAACCCGGCCCGGCGGCTGACCGACGGAGAACTGATCGCCGTCGAGGTGACGCCGCCGCCTGGCGCGGTGGGGCAACCGGCGGCGGGTGCTGCGCCACCGGGCGCCGTGCCGGGTGGGTCGGGTGGCCCAATCAACCTGAACACGGCCACCCTGGCGGACCTCGACGGTCTGCCCGGTGTGGGGCCGGTCCTGGCTCAGCGCATTCTCGACCACCGGCAGCGGCACGGCCCGTTCAAGGCGGTCAGCGACCTCCGGCAGGTAGACGGCATCGGCGAGGCCCGCTACGAAGACCTGAAGGACATGGTGACGGTGTGAGCGCTCCGCGCGGCGGGGCCCGGCGGCGGTCGACGGGCGATCCGACCCCGGAGCGCGAGCCACCCGACCTGCGGCTCGCCGGCCTCGCGGTGGCCACCTGGCTGTCGGCATTGCTGGCCCTGCGGACCGCGCTGCCGGTCAGCCTCGCCATCGGCGGCGGCGCGGCGGTACTCGCCGCCGTCGTGCCGGCGGCCAGATCCTGGGGCTGGCGGATACCCCGGCGCTCCTCAACGGTGGTCGGCCGCCGGTGGGCGGCTTTCAGCGCGCGGTGGCGAGGGACGGGCTGGCGGTGGCCGGTGGTTGCGGTGCTGCTCGGCGTGGTGTGCGGATCGGCCGCTACGGCGGCGCGGATCGTGGTGCGCGACGCTCCGGCGCTGGCCGGTCCGGTGAGCGCCGAAGTCCGGGTCACCGCCGAGTTGATGGTCCGCGACGACCCGCACGCCCTGCGCGGCGCCTCCGGTCGCCCGGCCAGCTATCTGGTGCCGGCCGCGTTGGTGTGGCTGCGGGCCCACGCCCCGGACGCCCGCCCGGTGCGGGCGCCGGCCCGCGTCCTGGTGCTGGCCACCGGGCCGGCATGGCGATCGGTGCTGCCCGGGCAGCGGGTGCTGGTGACCGCCCGGCTCGGCGTCCCGAACGGCGGCGACCTCACCGCGGCCGTCCTGTCGGTGAACACCGCGCCGGCGCTGCTCGGCGAGCCGTCCTGGGCGCAACGGGCCGCCGGTCGGTTGCGCTCCGGTCTCCAGACGGCGGCCGGTCCGCTGCCGGACGAGCCGGGTGGGCTGCTGCCGGGGCTGGTGGTCGGGGACACAAGCCGGCTCGATCCCGCGGTCGAGGAGGACTTTCGGACGACCGGGATGACCCATCTGACGGCGGTTTCGGGTTCCAACGTGGCAATTGTCGTCGGGCTCGTGCTGCTGCTGGCTCGCTGGGCCCGGGCCGGACCCTGGCTCTCCGCCGGCCTGTGCGCGGTGGCGCTCGTCGGTTTCGTCGTCCTGGCCCGCCCGTCGCCAAGCGTGCTGCGGGCGGCGGCGATGGGCGCGGTCGCGCTGCTGGCCCTGGCCACCGGCCGAACGCGGGCGGCCCTGCCCGCGCTGTGTACCGCCGTCACCGTACTGGTGGTGCTGGACCCGGATCTCGCCGGTGATCCCGGCTTCGCGCTGTCCGTGCTGGCCACCAGCGGCTTGTTGCTGCTCGCGCCGCGCTGGCGGGACGGGCTGCGGCGGCGCGGCGTACCGGCCGGACTGGCCGAGTCGCTGGCCGTGCCGGCGGCGGCGCAGTTGGCCTGTACGCCGGTGATCGCCGGGCTGTCCGGGACCGTGAGCCTGGTGGCGGTGCCGGCCAACCTGCTGGCCGTTCCCGCGGTCGCGCCGGCCACCGTGCTCGGTGTGGTCGCCGCGACGGTGTCCCCGGTCTGGGCCGGGGCGGCGGAGTTCGCGGCCTGGCTGGCCGGCTGGCCGGCGTGGTGGCTGGTGCTGGTGGCCCGGTACGGAGCCCAACTGCCCGCCGGCACCCTGCCGTGGCCCGGGGGAGCCGGCGGGGGTCTGCTCCTGGCCGGTCTGACCCTGCTGTTGATGCTGGCCGCCCGGTCGACTGTGGTGCGGCGGCTGATGGTCGTGATGGCGACCGCCGCCGTCGTCGGTGCGGCGCCGATCCGGATCGTCGCGACGGGCTGGCCGCCGTCCGGGTGGATCGCGGTCGCCTGCGATGTCGGGCAGGGCGACGCCCTGGTGTTGGCGGTCGGCCCAGACCAGGCGGTGGTGGTGGACGCGGGACCCGAACCGGTGGCGGTCGACCGGTGCCTGCGACGGCTCGGTGTCCGATCGGTCCCGTTGCTGATCGTCAGCCACTTCCACGCCGATCATGTGGGCGGCGTGGCCGGGGTGTTCCGCGGTCGCCGGGTCGGCGGCCTGCTGACTCCGCGCTGGCCGGAGCCGGGCGAGGGCCGGCGTCTCGTCGAGCGGGTGGCCGCGACAGCCGGGCTGCACCTCGAATCGGCGACCGCCGGCCGGGTGCTTCGGGTCGGCGGCGCCGAACTGACCGTGCTGGGTCCGGCGCATCCGGCCCGCGGCACCAGGTCCGACCCCAACAACAACTCTCTCGTCCTCGGCGTTCGCAGCAACGGGTTGCGCCTGCTGCTGGCCGGCGACGCCGAGAGCGAGCAACAGCGGGCGTTGCTGGACCTGATCGGCCCTGACGGCCTGCGGGCCGACGTGCTGAAGGTGGCGCACCACGGTTCGGCGTACCAGGAGCCGGAGTTCCTGGACCGGGTCGATCCGACGGTGGCGCTCGTCTCGGTCGGAGTGGACAACGAGTACGGGCACCCGAGCGATGTGCTGCTGGCCAGGCTCGTCCAGGGCGGCAGCCGAGTGCTGCGCACCGATCGAGGCGGGGACCTCGCGGTGCTGGTCAAGGGAGGTCGCCTCGCCGTCGCGGTGCGCGGCCATCCAGCGAGCACAGCCGGCAGCGCGCCAACGTGATCACGACATCCAAAGGGTTCCCCGATCCAGTCGCCGTTCTCCGCATGGGGAAGGTTTGGCGACGGCGGGACGTCGAGCAATGGATCATCGAGCACCGCGCGCCGCGAGACTGATTGCAGGTCAGGCCCGATGCATCTGCTGTAGTCCGGCGTCTACCGGCCAACGAGGGATGCTCCGGTCCGTGCGGGTCGGGGATTCGCGGTTCGGGCCTGTGATGGGCCCACCGTCGCGATCGATGTCGCGTCAATGGCGGCAAATGCCGGGATATGCGCTAATTGCGGGAGCACTGTGGAGAATGGCCTGACCAGGGTTGATGTGCCGCGCGCACGTGCGAGTATGGCGCGGTGACCAGCGCCAGCCTGCCCCCCGTCATTCTCGTCCTCGGCGATGAGGAACTCCTTGCCAGCAGGGCGGTCGCGGAGGCGATCGAGACGGCTCGGCGGCTCGACCCGGATGTGGATGTGCGGGAGTACGCCGCTGGCACGCTGACTCCCGGCGAGGTGGCCGAGATGGTGAGTCCGTCGCTGTTCGGCGGTCGGCGGGTGCTGATCCTGCGCGCCGGCCAGGACGTCCGCAAGGACCTGGCCGCCGCACTCCTCGGCTACGCCGCCAATCCGGACCCCGAGGTCCACCTCGTCGTGGTACACGCGGGTGGGGCGAAGGGAAAGGCGTTCGCGGACGGCCTCCGGTCGGCGGGTGCGACGGTGATCCCGGCCGCCAAGCTGAAGGGTCACCGGGACCGGGTCGCCTTCGTCCGGGAGGAGTTCCGTCGCACCGGCGCCCGGTGCTCCGATGACGCCGCCGAGGCGCTGCTCGCCGCGGTCGGCAACGACCTGCGGGAACTCGCCTCCGCCTGCTCGCAACTGGTGGCCGACACCGACGGCCGGATCGACGCCTCGACCGTGGCCCGCTACTACCGGGGCCGGGCGGAGGTGAGCGGTTTCACCGTGGCCGACGCGGCGATGGTGGGCGACGTGCCGGGGGCGCTGGAGGCATTGCGGTGGGCGCTGCATGTGGGTGTGGACCCGGTGCCCATCGCGGACGCCATCGCCGACGGGATCCGGACCGTGGCCCGGGTGGCATCCGCCGGGCGAGGCAGCCCGTACCAGTTGGCAAGCGGGCTCGGCCTGCCGCCGTGGAAGGTGGAGCGCGCGCAGAAACAGGGTCGGGGATGGACCGCCGAGGGGCTGGCAACCGCCATGCGGGCCGCCGCCGAGTGCAACGCCGCCGTCAAGGGCGGTGCCGACGACCGGGGGTACGCGCTGGAACGGGCGGTCTTCGCCGTCGCCGGGGCACGAGACACCGTGGGCGGGTCCGCCGCACCGGTCGGGCTGACTCGCGGCGGCGGGGCGGCCCCGGGAACGACGGACCGGTCGGTGAGCGGACGCTCCGGCGGCAGTCGGTCCGCTACTGGTCGATCTGGCACGGGTCGGGGCGGCTCCGGCCGCTCCGGAGCGTGAGCCGACGGATGTGGGCGTGAGCCGAGGGGCGTGGGCATGAGCGGAGACGACCGGCCGTCATGGGAGATCCCCGGCGTCCGCCGGATGGCCCTGTCCCGGGAGCAGGAGCGGCAGCGTCCGCTCTATTCGCGGACGCTCGGGCTTCGCCACGTGGACCCGGGCGCCGTGCTCTGCTTCATGTTCTTCGAGGGCTCGATCATTCTTGCCCTGCTGCTGGCGCTGGCCGAGTTGGTGAGTTGGTGGACCGTTCTGGTGCTGCCGGCCACGGTGGCCGCACTGGTCAAGCTCAACGACGAGGTGGCGGCGGCGGTGGCCCGGTCCGCGGCCCGGGTACCGCAGAAGGAACGCGAACGATTCCGTCGACAGATGGCGCCGGCGGTGGGTCGGGCCGCCGTGCCCCGGCGGACGCTGCCCGCCGATCACCCGCCCGCCGATCACCGTGCGACAAGCGTCATACCGGCACTTCCGGTGGCAGTCGACCGCCCGCCGTCCCGGCGGATCGTGCCGCCGTCTCCGCCGTCTCGACCCCGGCGGTCCGTCGCCCCCGATGCCGCCGTTTCTGGCCCGGTCGGGCCGCCGTTCGTGGTGGATCGTGTCCGGCAGGCACGACAAACACCCCCGGCGCCGCGTGGCGCTCGGGGGTGAATCGGCGCTGAGCCGCGACCGCTCAGGCGGAGAGCGAACTCAGCCGCTTGGCGATCGACGACTTGCGGTTCGCGGCCTGGTTGCGGTGGATCACGCCCTTGCTGACCGCCTTGTCCAGCTGCTTCGAGGCGGACCGCATCAGCTCGGTCGCCTTCGCGGTGTCTCCGGCCTCGGTCGCCTCGTGGAACTTGCGGATGGCGGTCTTCAGCGACGACTTGACCGACTTGTTACGCAGCCGGCGCTTCTCGTTCTGCCGGTTGCGCTTGATCTGGGACTTGATGTTCGCCACGCGACAGCCTCGTCCTGGTAGCTCGATGATTCTGGTTGGTCTGGAAGATCGCGCGGGCGACCGTCCGTCGCCATGCGCGAGGAGCCAGGCTACCAGGCCGGCTGGCCACGGGCCAAAACGGGCGCTCGTTCGGGGCCAGGGGCTACGCCGGGTCAACCAGTCCCGGTTCAGCGCCAGTCGCGACGCCGGATCAACCAGTCCAGCGTGGTGCCGCCGCTCCACCGCCGGTGTGCCCGCAGCGCAGCCGGAGCGGCGGAGGCCGGATTGGCCCCGGTCAGGAGATAGCCGGACAGGGCGGCCAGGGTGGCATCGAGGGCCTGCGGGGGAACGTCCCGGCCCACCGGATGGGAGGCGAAGATCTCATCCACGGGCAGACCGCTGGCGTAGCCGCCGACGAGCAGACCGGCCAGGTCGAACCAGGCCGGTCCGTGGCAGGCCCAGGTCCAGTCGCAGAACCAGGCCGAGCCGGCCCGGTCGACGAGAACATTGTCGGCCCGTAGGTCGCAGTGGATGACGCCGCCGGTGTCCGCGTACTCCGGGAGGAGTGCCTCCAGGTCGGCGAGTTCGCTCACCCGGTCTCGCGCGGCCGGCGGCAGTGGGGGCGCCGGCTCCCGTCCGCTGGCCACCTCCCGCCACCAGGACAGGTCGCTGCGGGCGAGATCGGCTAGTCGGGGTAGCCCGACAGCGGTCAGTTCGGCGGGTGGATCGGCGAGCGCGGCCGCCGCCCGGGCGTACGCGGTAAGCGACGCGGTGAGTTCGTCGGTCTGCCAGGGCAGAGCGGGCGAGTGGCCGTCCACGGCGTCCAGGCACAGCACCGCGTGCCCGGCGGCGCTCATCGTCCAGCGCGGTCGGGGCGCGGGTACGTCGGCGGGCAGCGCCGCGGTCACCGCCGCCTCCCGGGCGTACCAGTCAGCCATGTGTGGTTGTCCGGTGGTGGGGGCCGCCTTCACGAAGACCCGGCCGCTCGCGGTCTCCAGCACGGTGGCGACGCCGCCCGTGAAGCCGCCGGCGGCGCCCTGGTCGGCCCGGACCGGCTCACCAAGCCGCTCCTCGATGGCCATCCGCAGCTCCGCCGGCAGGTCCGCCCAACCGGGTCGGACGGTGGGCGTCGCGTACGGGACGGGGGGCGGCGGGACCGGCTGCATGGCTGCCATCCTCGGGGATAAGGGCTGAGCGTGGAGTCCTATTGCCCCGCGGCGGATGGCCGAAATCCCGATCGGTGACCGGCTGAGCCGGCGCGACGCACGGCTGGGCCGGGTGACGCACCGGTTGGTCCGGCGCGACGCACCGGCGGGCCAGAGGTGTCGGTGGTGAGTGACAGACTTGTCGGCCATGAGGACCGACGACTTCTGGGCCGTGATCGAGCAGGCCCGGGCGGGCGACGACGGCGCCGCTCCCGCGATCGCCGCCCGGGCAGCCGCGGAGCTGGCCGACGGGGAGCCGGACCAGATAGCCGACTGGCACCGGCACCTGGGTCGGGTGCTTACCGCCTCGCAGCAGGCGGATCTCTGGGGAGCGGCATATCTGATCAATGGCGGCTGCTCGGCCGACGACTTCGACAACTTTCGGGGCTGGCTGATCGCCCAGGGCCGGCAGGTGTTCGCCCGCGCTGTCGCCGACCCGGACTCCCTGGCCGACCTTCCCGCGGTCCGGCAGGCGGCGACCACCGGGGAGGAGTTCGGGTCGGCCGACATGTTGGAGATCGGCCAGCGGGCGTACGCCAAGGCGACGGCGACCGAGCTGCCGCCCGCGGTGGACCCCGCCGAGCGGGTGGAGTCGGACGACTTCTGGGACTTCGACGACGCGGACGAGGTGCGCCGTCGGATGCCCCGGCTCGCGGAGCTGTTCGGGGAGCCGCCGCTGGAGTGAGGGGCCGCCACGACGCGGGGTCTGGCCAGGGCGACGTGGGGCGGCCGCCGCGACGCGGGGCCAGCCGCCGGAGTGAGGACCGGCTGCGGCGATCGTGTACTCCGGTCGGCGTGGGAGCATAGGAGGCAGACCTGCCAGTCGATCAGAACGGACCGTCCGTGCCACCGAAGCTCGACCCCGGCCTGAACGTTCCCGGTGCCACCGATGCCGGTGCCATCCGGAACTTCTGCATCATCGCCCACATCGACCACGGGAAGTCGACGTTGGCGGACCGGATGCTGCAGTTGACCGGCGTGGTCGACGAGCGGCAGATGCGCGCCCAGTACCTCGATCGGATGGACATCGAGCGGGAACGCGGCATCACCATCAAGAGCCAGGCGGTCCGCATGCCGTGGGCGATCCGGGAGGGCGAGCGGCAGGGCGAGGCCGCGGTGCTCAACATGATCGACACGCCGGGGCACGTGGATTTCACGTACGAGGTGTCCCGGTCGCTGGCCGCCTGCGAGGGCGCGGTGCTGCTTGTCGACGCCGCGCAGGGGATCGAGGCCCAGACGCTGGCGAACCTCTACCTGGCGTTGGAGAACGACCTGCACATCATCCCGGTGCTCAACAAGATCGACCTTCCGGCCGCCCAGCCGGACAAGTACGCCGAGGAACTGGCTCATCTGATCGGTGGGGACCCGGCCGACTGCATCCGGGTCTCCGGTAAGACCGGTGAGGGCGTGCCGTACCTGCTCGACGAGATCGTCCGGCAGTTCCAGCCGCCGGTCGGTGACGCCACGGCAGCCGCCCGTGCGATGATCTTCGACTCCGTGTACGACGTCTACCGGGGCGTGGTGACCTACGTCCGGGTCATCGACGGGCGGATCGAGGCCCGGGACCGGATCAAGATGATGTCCACCGGAGCCGTCCACGAGCTGCTGGAGATCGGTGTCATCTCCCCGGAGATGCAGAAGGCCGCCGCGCTCGGAGTGGGTGAGGTGGGTTACCTCATCACCGGCGTGAAGGACGTCCGCCAGTCCCGGGTCGGCGACACCGTCACGATCAATTCGAAGCCGGCGAGCGAGGCGCTCGGCGGCTACAAGGACCCGAAGCCGATGGTCTATTCGGGTCTCTATCCGATCGACGGCTCCGACTATCCGGCGCTGCGCGAGGCGCTGGACAAGCTGAAGCTCAACGACGCGGCGCTCAGCTACGAGCCGGAGACCTCCGGTGCGCTGGGCTTCGGCTTCCGGTGTGGGTTCCTCGGCCTGCTGCACCTGGAGATCATCCGGGAGCGGCTGGAGCGGGAGTTCGGCCTGGACCTCATCTCCACCGCCCCGAACGTGGTCTACCGGGCGGTGCTGGAGGACGGCACCGAGGTCGTGGTGACGAACCCGAGTGAGTATCCGACCGGCAAGATCGCCGAGGTGTACGAGCCGGTGGTGCGGGCAACGGTGCTCACCCCGAGTGACTACGTCGGCGCGGTGATGGAGCTGTGTCAGGGCCGTCGGGGCAACCTGCTGGGCATGGACTACCTGTCCACCGAGCGGGTGGAGCTACGCTACACGCTGCCCCTCGCCGAAATCATCTTCGACTTCTTCGACCAGCTCAAGAGCCGCACGAAGGGGTACGCGAGCCTCGACTACGAGCCGTCCGGCGAGCAGAAGTCCGACCTGGTGAAGGTGGACATCCTGCTGCACGGCGAGCCGGTCGACGCGTTCAGCGCCATCGTGCACAAGGACAAGGCGTACTCCTACGGCACCAATATCGCGGCCAAACTGCGCGCATTGATCCCGCGCCAGCAGTTCGAGGTGCCGATCCAGGCGGCGATCGGCAGTCGGGTGATCGCGCGGGAGACGATCCGCGCCATCCGCAAGGATGTGCTGGCCAAATGCTACGGCGGGGACATCTCCCGGAAGCGCAAGCTGCTGGAGAAGCAGAAGGAAGGCAAGAAGCGGATGAAGATGGTCGGCCGGGTCGAGGTGCCGCAGGAGGCGTTCATCGCCGCCCTGTCCACGTCGGACTCGGGCGACGCGGGCGGCAAGGCGGCCGGCGGGAAGAAGTGACCGGGCAGGCGCGGTCGGAGAGTGCCGTGCGCGGCCATGGTCCCGGTGCCGCGTACTGCCCACGCTGCGCCGCGGCGCTGCCCGGTCCACCGCCGTGCGCCTGCGCCGCCTGCGGCTACCGGCTCTTCGTCAACGCCCGGCCGACGGTTGGCCTGATCGTCCTGGACGGGCGGCGGTTCCTGGCGGTGCGTCGGGTGGTGCCGCCGCGAGCCGGTCTCTGGGAACTGCCCGGCGGCTTCTGCGACGGCTGGGAACATCCGGCCGACGCCGCGCTGCGTGAGGCCCGTGAGGAACTCGGCGCCGCGATCACTCTTGGCCGGTTCATCGGGATGTACGTCGGCAGCTACGAGTACCAGAGCGAGACACTCCCGGTGCTGGACACGTTCTACCTGGCCACACTCGCGGGGCCGGTGCGCCTCAACGCCGCGGAGGCATCCGAGATGACCTGGTTCGATCTGGCGAAACCTCCCCCTTTGGCCTTCGCCACCATGGATCGGGCCGTTGCGGACGCCGCGCGACAAGTTTGTCGTTAGGTCGGTTTGGATTTCTGAGCCCTCGGGAATTACGTGTGCACCACGGCAAGAACCAAGACATGCACATACCTGAGGAGGAGGGCGACATGACGCTCTGGGGAATCATTATGGCGCTCGTCGTCGGTCTCATCGTCGGCGCGCTCGGTCGTCTGATCGTTCCGGGCAAGCAG
Organism: Plantactinospora sp. GCM10030261; assembly: GCF_042666615.1. Classification (NCBI taxonomy): domain Bacteria; kingdom Bacillati; phylum Actinomycetota; class Actinomycetes; order Micromonosporales; family Micromonosporaceae; genus Plantactinospora; species Plantactinospora sp. GCM10030261. The sequence goes on along the minus strand of NZ_JBHTDD010000001.1, from coordinate 648,528 downwards.
AACATGCCGATGTGGCTGCACATGGTGATCGGCGTTGGCGCTGCCCTGCTGGGCACCGTGATCGCCCGGGCCGCCGGTATCGCCACGGAGACCGCTGGCATCGACTGGCGTGAGCTGGCGATCCAGGTCGTCCTCGCGGCCATCGCCGTCGCGGTGGTCGCCGGGGTCGGTGGTCGCCGCCGGGTGAGCCGCTACTGACCTGCGCACCCGCGTACCCCAAGGGGCGCCCAGCCGAGAGGCTGGGCGCCCCTTACGCTGTCTCCGCCGCGGCCACCGCGCACCCCTGTCGTAAAGGAAATTTTCCTACTAGGGTGCCGCAGAGAAGATTTGTGCCACCAGTGCGTGGGACCAGTGCGAGGGAGACGTTGTGGTGAAGAGGTGGAGAGGGTTCCGGCCGGTCACCGCCGCCGCGGCCGCGACCGCGATGCTGCTCACCGGGTGCGGTGGTGGTGCGGACGAGGCGGTCGACACCAGCAAACTGACGGTCTGGATGATGGGCGCCGGCAGCGAGGCGCAGACCGCGTTCCTGGACGGCGTCGAGGCGACATTCAAGGAGAAGCACCCGGACACCGACGTCGTGGTCCAGTACGTCCCCTGGCTGGAGGCGCCGAAGAAGTTCCAGACCGCGCTGGCCGGCGGCGACGGGCCGGACGTGACCGAGCTGGGCAACACCGAGACGCAGGGCTGGGCCGCACAGGAGGCGCTGGCCGACGTGAGCGACCGGATGGACGGCTGGGCCGAGGGCAAGGACATCCTGCCCGATCTGCTGTCCAACGCCCAGCTCGACGGAAAGCAGTACGGGGTGCCGTGGTACGCCGGGGTGCGGGCGGTCTACTACCGCACCGACTGGTTCGCCAAGGCCGGGCTTCAGCCGCCGAAGACCTGGGACGAACTGGTGACCGTGGCCAAGACGGTGCAGCAGCAGAACCCGGGCAAGTACGGCTTCGCCCTGCCCGGCAACTCGGAGCTGCCGTTCTACTCCTTCCTCTGGTCGACCGGCGCGGAGATCGCCACCAAGGACGGGGACAGCTGGAAGTCCGGTTACGACACTCCGGAGGCGAAGCAGGCGGTCAAATTCTGGACCGACCTCGTCACCACGCACAAGGTGGCGCCGCCCGCCGCCGCCGGGTGGAACGAGCTGGACGCGCAGAAGCAGTTCGCCACCGGTCAGGCGGCGATGGCCGTGGCCGGCAGTTGGCCGCAGACCGCGATGCTGAAGGACAATCCGGACCTCGCGAAGGTGTGGGGTACGTTCCCGATCCCGGGCCCGGACGGCAAGCCCGCCCCGGCCTTCGCCGGCGGGTCGGACATCGGCATCTGGCAGGACAGCAAGAAGCAGGACCTGGCCTGGGACTACGTGACCATCCTGCTGAACAAGCAGAACTCGCAGGAGTGGGCCAAGAGCCTCAAGTTCTTCCCCGTCTACAAGGACCTGACCTCGCCCGACGAGTACGCGAACGACCCGGTCATGGGGACCTTCGCCACCGTGCTCCAGGACACCAAGCTGACCCCGATCACCCCGAAGTGGGTCGAGGTGAGCCGCAGCAAGACGGTCACCCAGACGATGAACAGCTCGATCATGAAGGGTACCCCGCTCGACCAGGCGGTCAGCCAGGCCGCCACCGAGATGGAACAGATCCTCAACGCCAAGTGAGCACCCTGACCCGCGAACCCGGGACCCGGAGGACGCGCGGGCGGGACCTCCCCGCCCGCCGTCCCCGGCGGCCCGGTACGGGCGTCCCGTACCTGCTCCTGGCGCCCACCCTGCTCGTGATCGGCGTGCTGCTGCTCTGGCCGCTCGGCCAGGTGGCGGTGATGTCCCTGCACGAGATGGGGATCCGCGAATTGCGGGGGGACCGGCCGTGGTCCTTCGTCGGCCTGGAGAACTACACCCAGATCCTGAGTGACCCGTTCTTCCGCACGGTGCTGCGCAACACGGTGCTGTTCGCCGCGGCCAACGTGGCGCTCACGATGGTGCTCGGCACCCTGGTCGGACTGCTGCTCAACCGGCTGGGCAAGCGGATGGCCGGGTTCGTCGGTGCGGCGGTGATGCTCGCCTGGGCGACGCCGGCGCTGACCGGCGCCATCGTCTGGAAGTGGATCTTCGACGACACCAGCGGGCTGGTCACCTGGTTTCTCAACGAGCTTCCGGACGGTCTGTCCAGCGCGCTGTTCGGTCGCGCCGAGTGGACCGGGTACGGCTGGTTCAACTCGCCGCTTACCTTCTTCACCGTGCTCACCCTCGTGGTGGTCTGGCACTCGTTCCCGTTCGTCGCGGTGAGCGTGCTGGCCGGGTTGAAGAGCGTTCCGGGGGAGCTGCACGAGGCGGCCCGGGTCGACGGCGCCGGGCCGTGGCGGGTCTTCTGGTCGGTCACCTTCCCGCTGCTGCGACCGCTCTTCGGAGTGCTTGTGGTGCTCTCGACGATCTGGGACTTCAAGGTCTTCACCCAGCAGTTCGTGCTGGCCGGCGGCACCCAGGACCGGTCGACCTTCATGCTCGCCATCTACTCGTACGCGGAGGCGTTCTCGCCGCCGCCGAAGTACGGGCTCGGCGCCGCGATCGCGGTGGTTCTCACGCTCATCCTGCTCGCGGTCACCGGCGTCTACGTACGACTGATCCTGCGCCAGGAGGAGACATGACCGACCGGCGGCGTCCCCGCGCGGGGCGGTGGGCGGCAAACGTCGCCGGGCTCGCGGTGGCCGCCTTCGCGGCGTTCCCGGTGTTCTGGATGATCTCGACGTCGCTCAAGCCGAACCGGGAGATCTTCTCCAGCACGCCCCAGCCGCTGCCGCACCAACCCACGTTGGAGCACTATCGGGACATCTTCGGTGGGCAGATCATCCCGGGTGCCAGCTTCGGCGACTTCCTGCTCAACAGCGCCCTGGTGGCGGCGGCCACGGTGCTGCTCAGCGGCGTGGTGGCGCTGCTCGGGGCGACCGCGGTGGCCCGGTTCCGGTTCCGGCTGCGCACGTCGGTGCTGGTGCTGCTGCTGATCGTGCAGATGATCCCGTTGGAGGCGCTTGTCATCCCGCTCTTCCTGATCATCCGGAGGCTGGGTATGTATAACACCCTGCCCAGCCTCATCCTGGTCTACCTGGGCTTCTCGCTGCCGTTCGCGATCTGGATGCTGCGTGGTTTCGTCGCGGCGGTGCCGAAGGACCTGGAGGAGGCGGCGGCGATCGACGGCGCGAACCGTGCGCAGATCTTCTGGCGGATCCTGTTTCCGCTTGTCGCGCCGGGACTCGTGGCGACAAGCATCTTCTCGTTCATCACGGCCTGGAACGAACTCATCTTCGCGTTGACGTTCATCAGCTCCGAGGACCGGTACACCGCGCCGGTCGGGTTGACGTTCTTCTTCGGCCGGGACGACACCGCCTGGGGGATGGTGATGGCCGCCTCCACGGTGCTCACGCTGCCCGTGATGATCTTTTTCGTGCTGGTGCAGCGGCGGATGGTCGCCGGTCTGACCTCGGGTGCCGTGAAGGGTTGAGCAGGGTCCCTTCCTGTCGCTTTCGCGTCGGAGGGCTCTCCCGACAGGGCGCTCATGACAGTGGCTCGTCACGGCTCCCGGGACGACACCGCGGACCGGCGCCGGTTCCGTCGGTTGACGTTCAGCGCCCTGATCAGCGTGCCGGGGGTGGCCAGGGCGTTCGGGTGCCGGAGCATGAAGGTGACCTCGTCGAGCCGGCGGTTGAGTGTTTCGTCGCTGACGGTGGCCTCGACGATCTGATCCGCCACCCAGGAGGTCAACCGGTGGCCGCGGGGGCGGGGACCCGGCACCGACGGCCGGGCCAGGTCCGCGGCGGCGGTCATCCCCCAGGCCGCGTCCACCACCACCTTCTGCAGGGCGAAGAAGTCCCGGGCCGGCGTCCGCAGGTCGGGCCGGCGTCGCAGGTACATGGACAGGCACGAGGCGTGCAGCGCGGCCGAGGACATGCCCTGGCCGTAGATCGGGTTGAACGAGGCCACCGCGTCACCCACGCTGACCAGCCCGGCCGGCAGCCGGCGGCACCTGTGGAAGTCGCGGCGCCGGCTGTCGGCGTGGTGGAAGCTGCGGACCGGGAAGAGCATCTCGCCCTCGACCACCCGGCCGAACTCGGGAGGGAACTCGGTGCGGCACCGGCGCACCATGTCCTCGGCGTCGTGACCCGGACGGCAGTCGCCGTACCCGGCCAGCATGATCATCCATCGATCGTCCTCCACCGCCGTCAGGCCGGCGCCGGAGATCTCCGATCCGCGTGCGGGGCTGCTGCCGACGAGTACGGAGACCGGATCGGGCTTGGCCTCGGTGCGCCGGAACACCGCGGTCGAGTAGTTGATGTTGACGACCAACCGGGTGAGCGGCGCCCGGTCCCAACCGTGCCGCTCCAGCCAGTCGTTGAGCCGGCTGGCCCGTCCCATGGCGTCCACCACGAGATCGGCGTCGAGCGTGTCGGTTGCCGGGCCACCCGCACCGCCCGGGGCCGGCCCGTCCGGCGTCTCGTACCGAACGCCGGTGACCGCCGTGCCGTCGAAGCGCAGGTCGGTGGCCCGCCCCCGGACTGAGGAGACGTTGGGCAGGTCGCGCAGCCGTCGGCGGAGCAGATCTTCGATGAACGGCCGGCTCGCCGAGAGCATGTCCAGGTCGACGCCGCGCACCTTGCGTCGACCGTCCAGGTAGGTGTGTCGGGCGTCGGGAGTGGCCAGGCACGCCCCCAACTCCAGGGCCTGCTCGGTGAGTCCCGGAAACCATCGCTCGATCTGGAGGTGCCCCGCCGGCAGCAGTAGGTGGACCTGGTTTCCCTGGGGCACACCCGGTCGGGCGTCGGTGACCTCGGTGACGTCGTCGCGCTCCACGATCACCACCCGCTCGGCGTACTCGGCGAGGACCCGGGCGGCCAGCAGGCCGGCGATGCTGCCGCCGAGTACAGCGGCGCGGCCCAGCAGGACCGTGCTGTCCTCGGGCGGCCGCTGGGTGGCGATGTCGTTGAAGATCCGTGCTGGAAAGCGGTACACCCCGTACTCCTGTCTCCAGTGAGGACACGACCTCCGACTCCGACGGACGGGCGGGCGAACACTCGGCCGGCACCCAACCATCGACCGATGGAAGTTTATCGGCTCCCCGACCGCGACCGGTGGCGGTCAGGCGTCGCCGAAGACCTCGGCGATGACGCGGTCGGCGGCAAGCGTCTCGTCCGCTACCTCCGACCAGGTGCCGGCCTTCGCCGTCCACTGCAGACCGGCGAACCGGACCCGCTTCACCCCGTTGCTGTCGGCGTGCGCGACCAGCCAGTGCGCGTACTGCCAACCGGCCTGCTGGTCGGTCGCCACCAGGCTGAGGCCGAGCAGCTCGGCCAGCTCAGCCGTCCGGACCGAGCCCCAGTCCCGGCTCAGCCGGCTGCTCAGCTCGGTCGCCGCGGCGGCGCCGCGCAGCACCGGATCCCGGGGCACGGTGCAGGACACCGCGCCGGTGGCCTCGCCCACCAGGGCCCGGCTGAGCACGCCCGCCTCGTCCGCCCACTTCTGGTACGCCTCGGGGAAGGCCGACCGCTGGACCCGCTGCGCGGCGTCGGTCACCCGCATGCGTTCCCAGCCCCGCACCTTCACCAGCGCGGCGTAGAACCGGTTCGCGGCGTACCGGGGATCGCGGATCTGCTCGGGAGTGCCCCAGCCCTGGCTCGGTCGTTGCTGGAACAGCCCCACCGAGTCACGGTCGCCCCCGGCCAGATTCCGCAGCCCCGACTCCTGGTAGGCGGTGGCGAGCGCCACCACGACGGCCTGCGCCGGCATGCCGCGCCGGATTCCCACGGCGGAGATGGTGGCCGCGTTCGCCATCTGTTCGGGATCCAGGGTCACCTCGCCGTCGGCCCGGACCACGCAGCCGAGCGCCCGCGGCAACGACAGCTGCCCGCCGAACCGGTCCGCCATCACCACGGCCGCAACCGTGATCAGCACCAGGAGAGCGGCCGACGCCGCCACCATCGTCCGAGCCCGCACCCATACCCCCTGCCCGACAACAGTCCGCCCAGCCTACGCCGAAGCGGACGGCCAGGCCGATTGCACGAACGGTCAGTCCGCGGCCGGCACCCAGCTCGCCGGCCGCTTCTCCCGGAACGCCAGCACCCCCTCCCGGCCCTCCGCGGAGAGGAAGTACCCGGTGGAGAGCGTCGACAACTCGGCCAACTCGGCCCGCAGCCCGGTGCCGGCCGGCCGGCGCAGCAGCTCCTTGGCGCCGGCGAGGGCGCCGGGGGCGCCGCGGACCAGGGCCGCGCAGTACCGGTCGACCGCCGCGTCCAGGTCGGCGGCCGGCACGGCCGCGGTGACGAGCCCCACCCGTTCGGCCCGGTCACCGTCGAAGGTCTCGCCGGTCAGGTACAGGTCGGCGGCGGCCCGGGGAGCCAACCGCCGGAGCACGGTGGCGGAGATGACCGCCGGGATGACACCGATCCGCACCTCGGTGAAGGCGAAGGTGGCCTCCCGGGCGCAGACCGCGATGTCGGCGGCCGCGATCAACCCCAGGCCACCGGCCCGCGCCGGACCGCCGACCCGGGCCACCACCGGCTTCGGGCACTCCCACACGGCGGCCAGTACGTCGCCGAGCATGCCGGCGGGGACCGTGCCGCTGGCGTAAGCGGCGGCGGTCTCCTTGAGGTCGGCACCGGAGCAGAAGACCGGGCCGGTGTGGGACAGCACCACGGCCCGCACCGCGTCGTCCGCGACGGCGGCCGTCAGGCCGGCCAGCAGTTCGGTCATCAGCTGGGTGGACAACGCGTTGCGGTTGGCCGGGCTGTCCAGCGTGAGGGTGGTCACCCCGGCCGAGGTGGACACCCGGACGAGCGGGTCGGTGGCGGCAGTCATGGGCGCACAATAGTCGGATGCCTGGCGTCCTCCCAGACGGCGAAGCCGTGCCCGCCGACGGATCGCTGCCGCCCGCCGCGCGGGCCGCCGTCGGCACCCGCGGGTTCGGCGTGTACGTGCATGTGCCGTTCTGCGCGAGCCGGTGCGGCTACTGCGACTTCAACACGTACACCGCGAGCGAACTCGGCGGCGGGGCGAGCCGGGAGACGTACGCCGACGCGGTCCTCGCCGAGCTGGACCTGGCGGCCCGGGTGCTGGACGGGACGCCGCCGGCCCGGGTGGACACCGTCTTCGTCGGCGGTGGCACGCCGACCCTGCTGCCGGCCGCCGACCTGGGCCGGATCCTGGCCGGCATCGACCGCACCTGGGGGCTGGCCGACGACGTGGAGGTGACCACCGAGGCGAACCCGGAGTCGGTGACGCCGGAGTCCCTGGCGGCGTTGCGAGCCGCCGGTTACACCCGGATCTCGCTCGGCATGCAGTCGGCCGCGCCGGGGGTGCTGGCGGTGCTGGACCGGCGGCACCGCCCGGGTCGGGCGGCGGCCGCCGCCGCCGAGGCCCGGGACGCCGGGTTCGAGCACGTCAACCTGGACCTGATCTACGGTACGCCGGGGGAGCGGCCGGAGGACTTCGCGGCCTCGCTGGCCGAGGTCACGGCCGCCGGGGTGGACCACGTCAGCGCGTACGCCCTGATCGTGGAGGACGGCACCCGGCTGGCGGCGAGGATGCGTCGCGGCGAGTTGCCGTACCCGTCGGACGACGAGGCCGCGGACCGTTACCTGGCGGCGGAGGCCGCGCTGGGCGCCGCCGGCTTCTCCTGGTACGAGGTGTCGAACTGGGCCACGTCGCCGGCCGCCCGGTGCCGGCACAACCTGCTCTACTGGACCGGCGGCGACTGGTGGGGCCTCGGCCCGGGGGCACACAGCCACGTCGGCGGCGTGCGCTGGTGGAACGTCAAGCACCCGACCGGGTACGCGCGTCGGCTGGCCGAGGGTCGGTCACCGGGACACGGTCGGGAGCTACTCACCGAGGCGGACCGGCGGACCGAGGATGTGATGCTGCGACTGCGGCTGGCCGACGGGCTGCCGTTGAGCGTGCTGGACGAGGCCGGACGGGCGGCGGCCGACCGGGCGCTGGCGGACGGGCTGCTGGACCCGGCGGCGTACCCGGCGGGCCGGGCGGTGCTCACGCTGCGCGGCCGGCTGCTCGCCGACGCGGTCGTCCGCGACCTGCTGCCCTGAGCCGCCGACGCCGGACCGTCGCTGTCGTCCGATCGACTCGATGTGCGGCATGTCGGGTGGTGGGGGACGACGCAACTCCGCGGTATCCCGCACCTCGGGTGGATCGCGGGCGGTCCGCCGGGTGCCGCGACGGCACCCGGCGGAGCGTCGGTCAGCGCTTCACGAACGGGTAGGACATCGGGTAGCGGTAGACCACGCCCTCGTTGGCCTTGACCGCCCCGATGATGCCGAAGATGACCGGAACCACCCAGACGATCATCGGCAGGAAGAACAGCACCCCGCACGTGACGAACGTCGCGATCCAGGTGATGACGTAGACGACGGCCCAGGTGATCTGGAAGTTGAGAGCCGACACGGCATGCGCCCGCACGGTGGGCGACTGTTGGCCCCGCGCCACCATGGCGATCAGCGGTGCCACCCAGCCCAGCAGCCCGCCGCCGACGATGACGCCGGCCGCGCCCAGGCCGTGCGCGAGCAGTGCCCAGGTCCGGTCGTCGTTGCTGCCGTATCCGGCCGGAGCCGGCCCGGCGCCGTAACCGCCCGGTGGGTAGCCCGGCCCGCCGCTTCCCGGTGGGTAGTCAGGTCCGCCAGCGCTGGTCGGCGGAGGGAAGCCGCTCGGTCCGGCCGAGGCCGGGCCGCCCGGTTGCGGACTGCCTGGCGGGGGGCCGGCGGGCGGATACGGGCCCGGCGGCGAGCCGGGGGTTACGTCTCCCGATGGGGGCGGCGGTGTCGCGGGCGGCAGCGGAGCGGTTGGGTCCGACGAGGCCGGATCCGGATCACCTGCTCCGGGAGGGCGAGGTGGTTCGGTCATGACGTCACGGTAGGACCCGACATCCACCCGCGCCAGTAGCCGAAGGGAGGGCGGTCCGTGATCATCGCGCGATTCGCCGTCGCCGTCGTAGACTGGCACTCGCTACAGTCGAGTGCCAGTCCTTTCGGATGAGGCCGATGGGAGGTGAGCATGGGTCTCGACGAGCGCAAGCTCGACGTCCTCCGGGCGATCGTGGAGGACTACGTCGCCACCCAGGAGCCGGTGGGCAGCCGGGCGCTTGTCGAGCGCCATCAGCTCGGGGTCTCCCCGGCCACCGTGCGCAACGACATGGCCGTGCTCGAGGAGGAGGGCTACATCCGGCAGCCGCACACCAGCGCGGGCCGGGTCCCCACCGACCGGGGCTACCGGCTGTTCGTCGACCGGCTGTCCCGGGTCAAGCCGCTCAGCCCGGCCGAGCGCCGGGCGATCGAACGCTTCCTGGTCGGCGCCGTCGACCTGGACGACGTCGTGCACCGGACGGTGCGGCTGCTCGCACAACTCACCCGGCAGGTCGCCGTCGTGCAGTACCCGAGCCTGGCCCGGTCCTCGGTACGCCACCTGGAACTGGTGCCGATCTCGACCACCCGGCTGATGGTGGTGATGATCGCCGACACCGGACGGGTCGAGCAGCGGCTCGTGGAACTGCCCGGCCCGATCGCCGCCGACGACGTGCTCGATCTGCGCCAGCGGGCGAACGAGAAGCTGGTCGGCACCCGGCTCTCGGAGACTCCGCCGCTGGTCCAGGCGCTCGTCGAGGAGACCTCACCGGACCACCGGTCGGCGATGGCGACGATCTCCTCGGTGCTGCTGGAAACCCTTGTCGAGCGGCACGAGGAGCGGATCGCGCTGGCCGGAACGGCCAACCTCACCCGCGCCGGCCTGCTCGACTTCCAGGGCTCGCTGCGACCGATACTGGAGGCGCTCGAGGAGGAGGTCATCCTGCTCAAGCTGATCGGTGAGGCGGAGCCGAGCGGTCCTCGGGTCCGCATCGGCGACGAGAACGAGATCGACAATCTGCGGGCGGCCTCGGTTGTCAGCACGGGTTACGGTCCAGGTGCCACCATCGTCGGTGGACTGGGCGTCCTCGGGCCGACCCGGATGGATTACCCCGGCACCATCGCCACCGTGCGTGCCGTGGCACGCTACGTGGGTGACCTTTTGGCGCAGAACTGACCCGACCTGCCGACCGGCGGCCGACCTGGAATCGACATGGGGACACGGAACGCAGTGACCAGGGATTACTACGGGATTCTCGGCGTGAGCCGGGACGCCTCGGATGATGAGATCAAGCGCGCCTACCGCAAGTTGGCGCGCCAGTACCACCCGGACGTCAACCCTGACCCGAAGGCGCACGACCGGTTCAAGGAGATCAACGCCGCGTACGAGGTGCTCTCCGACGACCAGAAGCGGCAGATCGTCGATCTGGGCGGCGACCCTCTCGCCCCGGGCGGTGGGGGTGCGGGCGCCGGCCCCGCTGGGGCCGGACCTTTCGTCGGTTTCCAGGACATCATGGACGCGTTCTTCGGAGCCGCCGGTGGTGGCGGCGCCCGCGGCCCCCGTCCTCGGACCCGGCCCGGCGCGGACGCCATCCTCCGGCTCGAACTGGACCTTCAGGAGACCGCCTTCGGGGTGGAGGCGCCGATCACGGTCGACACCGCCGTGCTCTGCACCACCTGTTCCGGGGCGGGCACGGCTGCCGGCACGCACCTGGCCACCTGCGAGGCCTGCGGCGGGCGCGGCGAGATCCAGTCGGTGCAGCGCACCTTCCTCGGCCAGGTCGTCTCGTCCCGGCCCTGCACGGTGTGCCAGGGCTACGGCACCGTGATCCCACACCCCTGCCCCACCTGCGCTGGTGACGGCCGGGTGCGCACCCGGCGCTCGCTCACCGTGAAGATTCCGGCTGGAGTCGAGGACGGCATGCGGATTCGGCTGGCCCAGCAGGGTGAGGTCGGACCCGGTGGTGGCACCGCTGGCGACCTGTACGTCGAGATCCACGAACGGCCGCACGACGTCTACTCCCGCAAGGGTGACGACCTACACTGCCGGGTCACCGTGCCGATGACGGCCGCCGCCCTGGGCACCCGGCTGACCATCAAGACGCTGGACAGCGAGGAGCCGGTCGACGTCAAGCCGGGCACCCAGCCGGGCAGCACGGTCCGGTTGCGCGCCCGCGGCGTGCCGCACCTTCGCGGAACGGGGCGGGGTGATCTTTTCGTGCACCTGGATGTGCGTACCCCCACCAAGATCGACGCCGAGCAGGAACGGATATTGCGGGAGTTCGCGAAGACCCGCGGCGAGGAGGTGGCCGAGTTGACCAAGCAGGGCGGCTTCTTCTCCCGGATGCGGGACGCGTTCAACGGCCACGCCTGAACCGGTGAGCGCGCCGCTGTTCCTGGTCGACGCCTTGCCTCCTGGTAACCGGCACACCCTCGACGGTGCCGAGGGACACCACGCCGCCACCGTGCAACGGCTGCGGGTCGGCGAGAACCTCCTGCTCGCCGACGGCCGGGGCGGCACGGCCACCGCGGTGGTCGCCGCCGTCGGTCGAGGCACGCTCGAACTTGAGATCACCGACCGCGGGTACGCGGAACCGGCGGACCCGCGGCTGGTGGTCGTCCAGGGCATCGCCAAGGGTGACCGCGGTGAACTGGCCGTGCAGGCGATGACGGAGACCGGCGTCGACGAGGTCGTGCCCTGGGCGGCGGCCCGGTCGGTGGTCCAGTGGCGTGGTGAGCGCGGCGCCCGGGCCAGGGAGAAGTGGGTGGCGACCGCGCGGGAGGCCGCCAAGCAGGCGCGCCGCGCCTGGCTGCCGACGATTGCCGGGGAGCCGGACGCGTCGACCACCCGGGTGAGCCGCCGGCTCGCGGCGGCAGCCGCCGGTTTCGTCCTGCACGAGGCGGCGACGGACCGGCTGACCAGGGCCGAGCTTCCACCGGCTGGCGACATCGTCCTGGTGGTCGGGCCGGAGGGCGGCGTGGCGGAGTCCGAGTTGGCGGCGTTCGCCGCTGCCGGGGCACGTCCGGTCCGGTTGGGCGGTGACGTGCTGCGTACCTCGACCGCCGGGGTGGCCGCGCTCGCGGTGCTCTCGGCCAGGCTCGGCCGCTGGTGAGACGGCGTCTGGGGGTCGCGGGCGAGCGGGTGGCCGCCGGGACCGTCTGGTGCCGGCGGCCAGCCGCTCCACCCGCGCCCGGCCCGGCCGGTCGCGGACCCCGGTCCTACAGCTTGGGGAAGACGTGCACCGTCTGCTCGTCGGGCCTCAGGTCGAGGCCGGCCGGTCCGACGATCAGCGGATCCGGCGTCCCGACCACTTCGGCGTCCTTGCCGGTGTAGTCGAACCGGGCCAGTACGTGTCGCATCGCCTCGATCCGGGCCCGCTTCTTGTCGTTGCTCTTGACGACCGTCCACGGCGCGTCGGCGGTGTCGGTGTAGAAGAACATCGCTTCCTTGGCCTCGGTGTAGTCGTCCCACTTGTCCAGCGAGGCGATGTCCATCGGTGACAGCTTCCACTGCCGCACCGGGTCGACCTGCCGGATAGCGAACCGGGTGCGCTGCTCGTTCTGGGACACCGAGAACCAGAACTTGACCAGGCGAATGCCGGAGCGGACCAGCATCCGTTCCAGTTCGGGGGTCTGGCGCAGGAACTCCAGGTATTCCTTGCGGGTGCAGAAGCCCATCACCCGCTCCACCCCGGCCCGGTTGTACCAGGACCGGTCGAACAGCACGATCTCCCCGGCCGACGGCAGGTGCGCCAGCCAGCGCTGGAAGTACCACTGGGTGGACTCCCGCTCGTTGGGCTTGAGCAGCGCGACCACCTTGGCGCCCCGCGGGTTGAGGTGCTCCATGAACCGCTTGATCGTGCCGCCCTTGCCTGCCGCGTCCCGCCCTTCGAACACGATCACCAGCCGCTCGCCGGACTCCTTCACCCACTCCTGGAGCTTCAGCAGCTCGATCTGCAGCAGCCGCTTGTGTCTGTCGTACTCCTCGCGCGGCATCCGCTCGTCGTACGGGTAGTCCTCGCGCCAGGTGTCCACCGGAGTGCCGTCCGAGCAGAGCAGCACGGGATCGTCGTCGTGGTCGTCGGCGATCCGGTAGTCGTCGAAGAGGTCCAGCAGACCGGTGTCGGCGTCGGCGCGGGCGTCGATCTCGGTGGCGGTGTCGCCGTTCGTGCCGGTTTCGGCGGTGTCGGTGCTGGCAGCGGTGTCGGTGTCGGCCATGTCGCAGGGTGTTACCCCGTCGCGGACCCTCCGGCTACCTGCGGATTGCTGGGAAGTTGCTGAGTGGTGACGATCAGCTGCGCAGGTAGGGGTTGCCACGCGCGCAGTCGAAGCGGACGGCCGCCCCCGATGATGGGCCGGCAGCGGGGTTCGAGGCGTACCGGGTGCCCTTCCCCGTCGCCTACCATGCGGGGGGTGGGAACTGACGACTGCCTCTTCTGCCGGATCGTGGCCGGCGAGATCCCGGCGACCGTGGTCCGGGAGACCGACAAGACGCTCGCCTTCCGCGACATCGCGCCGAAGGCGCCGGTGCACGTCCTGGTGATCCCGAAGGAGCACTTCGTGGACGTGGTCACGATGGCCGAGGCCGATCCCGAGGTGACCGCCGAGGTCATGGCCACCGCCGCCATCGTGGCGGAGCACGAGGGAGTGGCGGCCGACGGCTTCCGGTTGATCTTCAACACCGGACCGGACAGCGGGCAGGAGGTCGCCCACGCGCACGCCCACGTGCTCGGCGGTGCCCCCCTTGGCCCGATGCTGGCGTAGCCCGGGGCCCCTTATCATCGCTTCCGGTAGGGGACCGGCCCCTCTCGACGTCCGTCGAATCCCGCCTGGAGGCACCCCGTGACCGACGTGAACCGCCGTCTCGACCGGCTGGTTCGCCAGCGCCAGGCGTCGGCGCGGGTGCCGGCGCTGGCCGCCGCCCTGCACCGGGCCGACCGACCGTTGTGGTCGTGCGCGGTGGGGCAGACCGGCAACGACACGCCTCTGGATGGGCATACCAGGTTCCGGATCGGTTCGATCACCAAGACCTTCACCGCCGTCCTCGTGCTGCAGTGCCGCGACGACGGGTTGCTCGACCTGGACGACCCGATCGGCAAGCACCTGGACCTGCCGGAGCACCGGGAGCTGACCGTGGCCCGGCTGCTCTCGCACACCGCTGGCCTGCAACGGGAGCCGCACGGCGACGTGTGGGACTCGCTGCGGGTGCCGGATGTCGACCAACTGCTGGCCGACCTCGCCAGGGCCGAGCGGGTGCTGCCGCCGGGCCGGCGGTTCCACTACTCCAATCTCGGGGTGGCGCTGCTCGGCCACGCCGTCGGCCGGCTCCGGGGCGGCACCTGGGCGGAGGTGCTGGCCGACCGGATCCTCCGCCCGCTCGGGCTCACCGACACCGGCGTGGAGCCGGGCGAGCGGGCCGCGACCGGCTACCTGGTCGACGCGTACTCGGACCACGCGCGGCCCGAGCCGCCCACCGACTTCGGGGCGGTGGGGCCGGCGGCCCAGCTCTGGGGGACCGCCGGTGACCTGGCCCGGTGGGCGGCGTTCCTGGTCGACCCGGCGTCCGTCGACCCGGCCGGCGCGGTGCTGCGGCCGGAGACGCTGGCGGAGATGCGCTGGCCGCGTACCGTCACCGACGAGGCGTCCTGGGCGGCCGGCTTCGGACTCGGCCTTATCCTGCTGCCGCGGGGGGACCGGGTGACGCACGTCGGTCACGACGGCGCCATGCCCGGCTTCCTGGCCTCCGCGTACGGGCGGCGGGGCGGCTCCGGCACGCCGGCCGCGACGGGGTGCGCGGTGCTCGCCTCGTCCGGCACCGCCAGCGAGATCATGGATCTGTCCCACGAGCTGATGACCACGGCGGTACGGGAGGATCCGGTCGACATCGTCCCGTGGCGTCCGGGGGAGCCGGCGCCCGAGGCGTACCGGGGCCTGCTCGGCCGCTGGTGGGGCGAGGGTAACGAGTACGTCTTCGGCTGGCACGACGGCGCGCTCACCGCTCGGGGGGCGGACGATCCGGCCGGGAAGCCGCCAGCGGTGTTCGCGCCGCTGCCGGACCGCCCCGACGTCCTGCGTACGGTGTCTGGCCGGGAGGTCGGCGAGGTGCTGCGGCTCACCCGGGACACGGACGGCACGGTGGTCCGGATGCACTGGGCGACCTACCGCTTCACCCGCCTTCAGGAAACCTTCGACGGATACGACTTCCGCGCCTGACCCCCGGGCTACCCCCGGTGATCTTGCAGTTTCGGCTCGGATAAAAGGTGACTAAAGCCGCGTTCCGGCAGCCCAAAGTGCAAGATCGCGGAGAGTGGGTGGGGGTGACTCACGGACGGAAATGGGCAGCGTCGTCGCCGCGTTGAACAGATACGATGACCCAGACGTCCGCACGTCGCGCCACCGGGCGCGGCGCCGAGATCGGAAGCAGGTGGCACAGGGCCGTTCGGCCCGACCTATGACCGGTACTCCACCCCCCGGCCAGACCCGGGTGCAGACCAGGATCACGGTTCCCGATTCGCAGATCATGGTCAATCTGCTCGGTGCAGGTGACGAGATCCTGCGTCTCGTCGAGCGCTCGGTCGGCAGCGACGTGCACGTCCGTGGCAATGAGATCACGATCACCGGTGCCCCCGCCGACAACGCGGTGGCGGAGCGCCTGTTCACCGAATTGCTTGAGTTGATCGAGAAGGGCGAGACGCTGACCACCGACGCGGTGCGGCGCACCGCCGGGATGCTGGCGCAGGGCAGCGCCGAGCGTCCCGCGGACGTGCTGACCCTCAACATCCTGTCCCGCCGGGGCCGGACCATCCGCCCCAAGACGCTAGGCCAGAAGCACTACGTCGACGCGATCGACGGGAACACGATCGTCTTCGGCATCGGCCCCGCCGGCACCGGAAAGACCTACCTGGCCATGGCCAAGGCCGTGCAGTCGCTGCAGGCCAAGCAGGTCAACCGGATCATCCTGACCCGGCCGGCGGTCGAGGCCGGGGAGCGGCTGGGCTTCCTGCCCGGCACCCTGTACGAGAAGATCGACCCCTACCTGCGGCCGCTCTACGACGCGCTGCACGACATGCTCGACCCCGATTCGATCCCGAAGCTGATGGCCGCCGGGACGATCGAGGTCGCGCCGCTGGCGTACATGAGGGGGCGCGCGCAGCCGTATGACGCCCGGGTGCTGACCCCGGAGGGATTCCGGCCGTTCGGGTCGCTTCGCGTCGGAGACCTGGTCATCGGTTCGAACGGCACGCCCACACCGGTGATCGGCATCTACCCGCAGGGGCCCAAGCAGGCCTATCGGGTCACCACCCAGGACGGGGCGTCCACCGTCTGCTGCGGCGAGCACCTCTGGACCGTCGCGACGCCGGAGGACAAGCGACGGGGGCGCCAGCGCACCATCGAGACCCAGGAGATGATCGGCAAGGAGTGGCGGGGTCACACCCGGCGGTACGAGCTGCCGGTCGTGGCACCCGTGCAGATGGAGTCCCAGGAAGTTCCGCTCGACCCGTACGTGCTCGGTCTGCTGCTCGGCGATGGATCCATCACGTCCAGAACGACGCCGACATTCTGCACGGCGGACCAGGAACTCGCTGTCGCGATGGAAGCGGCGCTCAGCGACATCGAGCTGGTCCGCAAGGGCGAGTACGACTACGTCCTCCGCCATGCCAAGGGCCATCGCGGCGGCGTGATCGTCGCCAACCCGGTGACCCTGGCGATCCGCGAGTTGGGCCTGGCCGGGACCACGTCGGGGACCAAGTTCGTCCCCGACTCCTACAAGGTCAACAGCGTCGACGTCCGCCTGGCCGTCCTCCAGGGGCTGCTGGACACGGACGGGGGACCGGTCGTCCAGCCGGAGCGCACCTGCCGAGTGCAGTATTCGACGACCTCCGCCCGCCTCCGGGACGACGTGATCTACCTGGTGCAGTCGCTTGGCGGGGTCGCGTCCTGGCACGTTCGCCGGGCCGAGGGCCGCCGGCCCGGCCTGGCGAACGGACGCCCGGTTCCATACCGCGCCGACGCCTACGTCGTGGAGATCCGGCTGCCGGACGGCGTCCCGCCGTTCCGCCTGTCCCGCAAGCGTCAGCGCTACGAGGAACACGGGACCGGCCGACCGATGCGTTTCATCGACTCGATCGTCCCGGCGGGCGTGCAGGAGACCATGTGCATCCAGGTGGCGGCGGAGGATTCGCTGTATGTCACCGATCACTTCCTGGTCACGCACAACACCCTCAACGACGCGTTCATCATCCTGGACGAGGCGCAGAACACCACGCCCGAGCAGATGAAGATGTTCCTGACCCGACTCGGGTTCGGGTCCAAGATCGTCGTGACGGGTGACATCACCCAGGTCGACCTGCCGGGCGGCACCACCAGCGGCCTGCGGGTGGTGCGGGACATCCTGCGGGGCGTGGACGACGTGCACTTCTCCCAGCTCGGCAGCGCCGACGTCGTCCGGCACCGACTGGTCAGCAACATCGTGGACGCGTACGCCAAGTGGGACGCCGAGCGGGAGTCGGGGCAGGGCGTGCACGCCGTACCGGACCGGACCGCGCACGGTGGCCGCGCCGGACGGCGTCGCTAGGAGCAGGGGAACCAGTTGTCCATCGAGATCGCCAACGAGTCGGGCGCCGACGTCGACACCGACGCCGTGCTCGCCGTCGCCCGGCACGCGCTCGACGAGATGGGGGTCAACCCCCTCGCCGAGCTGTCCGTGCTGCTTGTCGACATCGAATACATGACCGAACTCAACCATCGCTGGATGGGCGGTGACGGGCCGACCGACGTCCTCGCCTTCCCGATGGACGAGGGCAGTGTCGACCACGGGCCGGGCGAGGCCACCGGGGGCGAGCCGGGGCTGCTCGGCGACATCGTCCTCTGCCCCGACGTGGCCGCGAAACAGGCCGCGGCGGCCGGGCACTCCACCGCCGACGAGCTGCATCTGCTCACCGTGCACGGGGTGTTGCACCTGCTCGGCTACGACCACGCCGAGCCGGAGGAGGAGCGCGAGATGTTCGGTCTCCAGGCGCGCCTGCTGTCGAGCTGGCGCGCGGCTCGGGCGCAGTGATGCCCGACCACTTAGCCGCCGCCGGCGTCACGGCCGGCCTGCCCGACGCCCACCTGCTGGTCTTCGGGGCGGCGCTCGTCGTCCTCGCCGGGCTGTTCGCGATGACCGAGGCGGCCCTCGCCGCGGTCTCCCCGGCCCGCGCGGGCGAACTGGCCCGGGAGGGGGTCCGCGGCGCCCGTACCCTCCAGATCGTCGCCGCCGACGCGGCCCGGCACGTGAACCTGTTGCTGTTGCTGCGGCTGCTCAGCGAGCTGACCGCGACCACGCTCGTGGCGCTGGTCGCCGTCGACACGTTCGGGGCCGGCTGGCGCGCTGCGCTGGTCACGGCCGGCGCGATGACCGTGGTGAGCTTCGTGGTGGTGGGTGTCGCGCCGCGCACGATCGGTCGGCAGCACGCGTACCCGGTTGGTCGGGTCACCGCACCCGTGGTCCGCTGGCTGGGACGGGCGCTCAACCCGCTGGCCTCCCTACTGATCCTGGTCGGCAACGCCGTGACGCCGGGGCGCGGCTTCCGGGAGGGGCCGTTCGCGACCCAGGTCGAGCTGCGCGAGCTTGTCGATCTGGCCGAGCAGCGCGGGGTGGTCGAGCACGGCGAACGCCAGATGATCCACTCGGTGTTCGCGCTCGGTGACACGATCGCCCGCGAGGTGATGGTGCCGCGTACCGAGATGGTGTGGATCGAGGGGAGCAAGAAGCTCACCCAGGCGTTGGCCCTGTTCCTGCGGTCCGGTTTCTCCCGTATCCCCGTGGTGGGGGAGAGCGTGGACGACGTGCTCGGCCTGCTCTATCTCAAGGACGTGGTCCGGCACGTTCAGGGCGGCGACAGCGACCTGGCGGTGGCCGAGCTGATGCGGGAGGCCACGTTCGTCCCCGAGTCGAAGCCGGTCGACGACCTGCTGTCGGAGATGCAGGCGGCGCGGACCCACATGGTCGTGGTGGTCGACGAGTACGGCGGGACCGGTGGCCTGGTCACCATCGAGGACATCCTTGAGGAGATCGTCGGCGAGATCACCGACGAGTACGACGTGGAACGTCCGCCGATCGAGCGGCTCGACGACGGTGTGATCCGGGTGACCGCCCGGCTGCCGGTGGAGAACCTCGGCGAACTGTTCGACACCGAGTTGCCCGCCGACGAGGTGGAGACGGTCGGTGGGCTGCTCGCCCAGGCCCTCGGTCGGGTGCCCATCCCGGGTGCGACGGCCGAGGTGGCCGGCCTGCACCTGATCGCCGAGGGGACGACCGGCCGACGCAACCGGATCGACTCGGTGCTGGTGCGCCGGGTCGCCGAGCCGGGTACGCGGGATACCGGGCCCGATCCCGAGACGTCCCGCGCCTCGTCCGACCGCACCTCGCCCGACCCGTCCGAGGAGAGACAACCCGCCGATGCCTGACACATCCGAAGAAGCCGTTCCGGTGGTGGGTTCACCCGAGACGCTGCCCGCCGAGGACGCGAAACTCGTCACGTTGGCCCGGAGCGCGCGTGCCCGGGTGAGCGCGGTGGAGGGCGCCGCGGTCCGGGACCAGGACGGCCGGACGTACGCCGCCGCCAGTGTCGCGCTGCCGTCGCTCACCCTCACCGCCCTGCAACTGGCGGTGGCCTCGGCGGTGGCCGCGGGTGCGAGTCGACTCGAGGCGGCGGCTGTCGTCTCCGAGGCGTCGACGCTGGACGCGGCCGGGCAGGCCGCGGTGCGGGACCTCGCGGTGGAGGCGCCGATCCACCTCGCTGCTCCGGACGGTAGCCTGCTCGGCACGGTAGTCGAGTAGTTTGGCGAGGCCAGCGGGTCTCGCCGGTGGAGGCGGGAACAGGTGAACGGGGAGCGGCGGGCGCACCAGACCGGCGGGGGACGCGCGCGTCAGGCCCGCGACCAGTCGACGTACCGGGCCGGGTTCGCCTGTTTCGTCGGGCGGCCCAACGCCGGCAAGTCGACGCTGACGAACGCGATCGTCGGTCAGAAGATCGCGATCACGTCGAGCAAGCCGCAGACCACCCGGCACGTCATCCGGGCCGTTCTGCACCGGCCGGACGCCCAGCTCGTCCTGGTCGACACGCCCGGTCTGCACCGCCCGCGTACGCTGCTCGGCGAGCGGCTGAACGACCTGGTGCGGCAGACCTGGAGCGAGGTCGACGTGATCGGCCTGTGCATCCCGGCCGACGAGCCGATCGGACGCGGCGACCGGTTCATCTCGGCCGAGATCGCCGGCCTCAAGGCGACCGTCGTCGCGGTGGTCACCAAGACCGACCTGGTCGGCCGCGCCCGGCTCGTGGAGCAGTTGCAGGCGGTCGCGCAGCTCGGCGACTTCGCCGATGTGGTGCCGGTCAGCGCGGTCGCCGGGGACCAGGTCGACACGCTTGTCGAGGTGATGACGGGCCACCTGCCGCCGTCCCCCCAGCTCTACCCGGACGACATGCTCACCGACGAACCCGAGCAGGTGCTGGTCGCCGAGCTGATCCGGGAGGCGGCCCTGGAGGGGGTACGGGACGAGCTGCCGCACTCCATCGCCGTGGTGGTCGAGGAGATGATCCCCGAGGGTGACCTCATCAAGATCTACGCCGATGTCTACGTCGAGCGGTCCAGCCAGAAGGCGATCGTCATCGGCGCCCGGGCCAGCCGGCTCAAGGACGTCGGCATCCGGGCCCGGCGGCAGATCGAGGAGTTGCTGGGCGGCCGGATCTATCTCGACCTGCATGTCCGGGTCGCCAAGGACTGGCAGCGGGACCCGAAGCAGCTCCGCAAGCTCGGCTTCTGACCGATCAGCCGACCACCGATCGGACCCGCACGGGGGTTGTGGACCAGGTCACGCTGAGCGGATCCTCAGGCGGGTTTGTGGCAGGGTCGGGTTCGGGTAGGGAAAGCTCGACCGATGTTGTCCGCAACCTGGGTCCGGGGCCAGGTTCCACCACAGATCAGGGTCATGCGCAACCGGTACATCGACTTACTTCGGTTTCTGGCCATCCTTCGAGTCGTCGTCTACCACACCTTGGGGTGGGCGTTCCTGTCCGTCGTCTTTCCGGCCATGTCGGTGATGTTCGCGCTGGCCGGGTCGTTGATGGCGGCCTCACTCGACCGGTGCGGTCCGGAGCCGGTGCGGGCGGCCGGCACCGCGATGCAGCGCCGGCTCCGGCGGCTGTTGCCGTCGCTCTGGATGTTCGCCGCGTTGCTCGTGCCGGCCATGCTCCTCACCGGGCTCGCGGTGAACTGGCGGCTCGCGCTGTGGTTGGTCCCGGTGGCGGATCCGCCGTCGAACGGCTGGGGCGCGCTGGCCACCAGCACTATCTGGTACCTGCGTGACTACCTGTGGTTCGTGCTGGCCTCACCGGTGGCCCTCTGGCTGTTCCGCCGGTGGCCGGTGCCGACGCTGCTGGCGCCGTACGTGCTGCTCGTGGTGGTCGAGTTCGGGTACCCCAGCGCTCCGTCGGCCCTGCGGGCGTTCGGCCTCTACTTCGGAGCGTGGCTGCTCGGCTTCGCCCATCACGACGGGATGCTGCACCGGATGTCGCGCCGGGTGCTGGTGCCGGTCGCCCTGGCGCTGGCCGCTGGCGGTCTCGGCTGGATCTACACACATCCCGGCCCGCGGGGATTCGATCTCAACGACATCCCGCTCGGCAACGGGCTCTGGTCGGCCGGCTTCATCCTGCTGACGCTCGGGCTCGCGCCGACCAGCGCCGCGTGGGTGGACCGGTCCGCCTGGTTCGGGCGCGTCGTCACCGTGGTGAACCGCCGGGCGCTCACCGTCTATCTGTGGCACATGCCGATCGTGATCGGGCTCGCCATGGTGGCCGTCCGGCTCGGTTGGGACCTGAACACCTGGCCGGGAGCCATCCGGCAACTGTCCCTCGTGGTTGCCCTGGTCATCCTGGCCGTGCTCCTGTTCGGTTGGGTGGAGGACCTGGCGGCGCAGCGCCGGCCGGCCCTGCTGCCCGGCGGTGGGACCGCTCGGGCGCGGTCGCCGGTCGTGCGCTCCGGTGGCGAGACAGTGCCGGGTCCGAGAACCGTCGGTGTTCCGCGACCCCGCGCCGTCGCCGAGGATTCCCCCGACTTGTCAGCCCTGCTGCGCGACGGCCGCGACTCGCCCCTGGCCAGCGCTCGGGTGTCGCGGCGCTGAGCGGATCAGCCCTGCCCGGAGCTCTTGATGGTGACGTCACCGCTGCCCGTTCGGACGTCCAGGCGGAGGCTTGCCGTGGGGTCGTCGGCAACCTGAACGGTGCGTGACCCGGAGCCGGTCGACACCGCTACCTGGTACCGGCCGGTCGCGACAGCGAGTTCCACGGAGCCGGAGTCCGCGTTGGCTGTCACCGAACTGGCCGTGTCGAGGTCCAGGTTGATGTCTCCGGACCCGGTTTCCGCGTGGACGGCGCCGGCGCCGAGGCCGCGACCGCTGATGTCGCCCGAGCCGGCGGTCAGTCGTACCTCGCCCTCGCCTCCGGTGACGGTGATGCTGCCGGAGCCGACCTCGCCACGGACGGGTCCCGCGACATCGGTGATGGTGAGGTCGCCAGAGCCCAGCTTGACGTCCACCTCTCGCATCCGGCTCAGTTCCATGTCTCCGGAGCCGTTCTCGCCCCGCACCGGCACGCCAGTGGGAAGCGTGACGTCGTACGACACGACGCACCGTCGGCCGCAGTCGGTGTCCAGCACCAGGGTCGGGCCGTCGACGCGGTAGGTGGTGCCGGGCGGCGCCTCGCCGTGGTACCGGACCACTCGCTTGATCGCCACCTCGGTGACCTGGCCGGTGCGGATAACCACGTCACCGGCACCGGGTTCGATGACAACGGTGTCCACCCTGCTCTGTTCCGTCCGGCTGAACTCGAGGCGCTTCTCCGACAACTGGGCGCAGCCGGCCAGGGCGATCAGGGCGAGCGCTGCCGAGCCGGCGGTCGCCAACCGTGGTGTGCTCATGTCGGGTGACGTTACGGGCCGGTGCGCCCGGGGGGCATCCGGGTTATCCAGGGCTCATCCCCGAACGGGACCCTGACGACGGACCCCGAGGAGCGGTGAGGGGACAATGAGAGCGTGCCCGGATACCGCCGCCAGCTCTACCGCGACGACGCGGTGGTGCTGCGCGTGCAGAAGCTCGGGGAATCCGACCGGATCATCACCCTGCTGACCCGCCGGCACGGCCGACTGCGGGCCGTCGCCCGCGGGGTACGCCGGACCATGTCGAAGTTCGGCGCCCGGCTGGAGCCGTTCGGACATGTGGATCTCCAACTGGCCGGTGATCCGGAGGGCAACATCGGCAGCTCGTTGCACACCGTGAGCCAGGTAGAGGGCATCGACCTGTATGGCAAGCGGTTCCTGGACGACTATCCGCGGTACACCGCGGCCAGCGCGATCGCCGAGACCGCGGAACGACTGACCCCGGTGGAGCGGGAGCCGGCGTTGCGGTTGTTCCTGCTCACCCTCGGTGCGCTGCGGTCGCTGGCCGAGGGCGGTCACGCCAGCACGCTGGTCCTCGACGCGTACCTGTTGCGCGGGATGGCGCTGGCCGGCTGGTCGCCGGCCCTGGTGGCCTGCGCGGTGTGCGGTACGCCGGGTCGGCACGGCGCGTTCTCCGTCCCGGCCGGTGGCTCGGTGTGTCCGGACTGCCGGCCGCCCGGTGCGGCCCATCCGGCCCCCGCCACCATCGACCTGATGTCCGCGCTCACCTCCGGCGACTGGCGGGTGGCGGACGCCGCCGAGGCCGGGGTACGCCGGGAGTGCAGCGGTCTGGTAGCGGCGCACCTGCAGTGGCACCTGGAGCGCGGGTTACGCTCGCTGCCGCTGGTGGACCGGGGTGGCCCCACCGGTGACCCGGGACGCGGCCGGTCGGGGGCCGATCCTGGACGGGGTGATCCGGGACGTGCGGGCGGACCGACGACGAAGGGGACGACAGGGTGATCCGATCGAGGACGCGGCGTCAGCCGGCACAGCCGACCCCCCACCCGTCCGGTGCCCGCCCGCCGGCACTGCCGACCGAGGCGCTGCCCCGGCACGTCGCCATCGTGATGGACGGCAACGGCCGGTGGGCCAAGGACCGCGGACTGCCCCGCACCAAGGGGCACGAGCAGGGTGAGTTCTCCCTCTTCGACACCATCGAGGGAGCCATCGAGCTGGGCATCCCGTACCTGTCGGCGTACGCCTTCTCCACCGAGAACTGGCGGCGTTCGCCGGACGAGGTGCGGTTCCTGATGGGCTTCAACCGGGACGTCATCCGGCGCCGTCGTGACCAGCTCGTGGACCTCGGCGTGCGGGTGGTCTGGTCTGGTCGGGCCGGCCGGCTGTGGAAGAGCGTGATCTCCGAGTTGCAGACGGCCGAGGAGATGTCCCGGCGGAACTCGACGCTCACCCTCCAGTTCTGCGTCAACTACGGGGGACAGGCGGAGATCGCCGACGCCGCCGCGGCGATCGCTCGGGACGCGGCGGCCGGCAAGATCCATCCTGACAAGATCAACGAAAAGACCATCGCCCGCTACCTCTACCACCCCGAGGTCCCCGAGGTCGATCTCTTCCTTCGACCCTCCGGGGAGCAGCGGCTCTCCAACTTCCTGCTCTGGCAGTCCGCGTACGCCGAACTGGTCGTCCTGGACACGCTCTGGCCGGACTTCGACCGGCGGCACCTCTGGTACGCCTGCGAGCTGTACGCCCAACGGGACCGGCGGTTCGGCGGTGCGCTGCCGAACCCCGTTGCGCCGGTCTGATTGATCCCGCGAAAAAGTCGGTGCGGTCGGCCGGCCGGCCGGCTAACATGATCCGCATGCGGTACTGATGCCCTCTTCTCCTGTCCGGTCCGCCTGGCCCGGGTCTCTCGACCCGACGCACCACCACGCGGACCGATGACCCGGGCGTCCACATGTCTCGCTTTCGTTCGTCGACAGACGTCCGGGTGGTCCCTCTTCAGCCTGCCGCGACCCGGTCGCGGGCGCGGCCCACCCGCGAGGAGACGCAGATGCCTGCCGACAAGACTTCCCGTTCCGACGGCCCCGCCGTGCACCTTGACCGCGAGAAGATCGAACTACCCGATGTCGATCTGCCGGCGTTCGCCACACCGTCGCTGGAGCCACCGACCGACCGGGCCCCGGCCCTGGCGCCCCGGAACGGTCCGGGAGTGCGGGGTGGCCGCGGCGGTGGGGTCGGTCGCGGCCGGCCTGCCGCGCCCGGACGGCGGTACGCCTTCCGGCGTAGCTGATCGGACCGTCACCAACGGTCGGAAGTCCGCGTCTGGTCGGTATCCGGTCGGACGCGGACTTTCCGGGGCGGTCTCCCGGACCGGCCGGTGATCGCCGCGGCGTCCCTAGGATCGGGGGAGGACCGGACGCCACACGGGGGTGGGCATGCGGGAACTCCGCGACAAGATGGTGGTGGCGCTGGGCGCCGCCGATCTCAACGACCCGCAGCGCCGCCGGGCGGCGGAGATCTGTGCCGAAATCGCCGAGCGGCACTGTAACGACCTGTGGCACGTGGCCCAGTCACCGGCCGGCGAGATCGCCGAGTTGGCCGGCGGCGAGCCGAGCCTGTCCTGGAGCCCGCGGGCGAGTTGAGCCATGCCGCAACCGACCGGTGGCCCGCATCCGGCGGCACGGTGTCGCAGCGGAGCGCCAGCCGGATACGCGAGGTTCAGCCGAGCAGCGGCCGGAACGTGCCCAGCAGCACGCTGACCACGAGTGCTCCGCCCGCCAGCAGCACCGCCCCCACGACGAGCAACCCGTCAGCGAAACCGAAGTGCTGCCTCCGGGCGTTGCTGCGCGGCGTGCCGGCGTCGAAGCCGCGGGCGTCCATCGCGGTGGCCAACCGGGTACCCCGCCGGATAGCGCCGACCAGCAGCCCGAAGGCGGTGGAGCCGAACACCCTTACCGCCGCCAGCGGGTTGCGACCGGAGTCCACCCCCCGCGCGCGGCGGGCCATGCTGATCATCTGCCACTCCTGGCCGAGCAACGGCACCAGCCGGAATGCCGCGAGGGTGCCGATCGCGAATCGCGGCGGTGCCTTGGCGTTCTGGATCAACGCATCGGCGAGGTCGGTCGGATCGGTGCTCGCGAAGACCAGCACGCCCGGCAGGGCCACGGCGATCAGCCGCAGCGAGAGCGCCAGCGCCGTGGACAGCACGCCGGTCGTCACCGCCACCGGCCCCCAGTCCAACAGCATCGTTCCGGACCGTTCGGCGGCGAACAACACAAGCGTTACGGCGATACCGAGCGCGCTGACCAGCAACGGCCAGGCGCGCCGGACCAACTCGGCGTACCGCACCCCGAACAGCGGCAGGACGGCGAGTTCGATCACGATGGCGATGGCCGGGGTGATTGGGTCGAGGGTGGCGAGCAGCGCGACGGTGAAGAGCAGCGCGGCGGCCAGCTTGGCCACTGGGTTGCGGCGGGCCAGCGGCGCGGTGGACGCGGTGGTCCCGATCGTCGGCATCGTCATCGGCGGGCCTCCACGGCGCGGCTCGCACCGCCGCCGTTGACCGCACCGTCGCCCCGGTCCGGCCCGCCACCGTCGCCCCGGCATGGTCCGCCGCCGTCGCCTGGGCCCGGCCCATCGCCAGGGCCGGCCGGGGGCGTTTCCGATCCGCCGAGGTCGAACCTCCGGTCGGCCAGCGCGGTGACGAAGTCGACGTCGTGGGTCACGGTGACGATGCCGTGGCCGGCGTCGCGCAGGCCGGCGAACAGGTCGACCAACTCGGCCCAGGTCCGCCGGTCCTGGCCGAACGTGGGTTCGTCGCAGATCAGCAGCCGGGGCGCGGTGGCCAGGGCCGTCGCCACACTCAGCCGCCGCGCCTCGCCGCCCGACAGGGTGTACGGGTTGGCGCCGGCCAACCGGTCCAGCCGCAGCCGGGTGAGCAGGTCATCCACCGTGGCGCGGACCGCGGCCTCGGGCTGCCCGGCCCGACGCGGCCCGAGGGCCAGCTCGTCGTCGACCCGGCCGGTGACGAACTGGTGCTCGGGATCCTGGAAGACGGAGCCGATCCGCCGGGTGAGCGCCGGGGCTCGCCACCGGTGCGGTGCGGTTTGTGAGTCCCGACCGGCCAGCTCCGCGCTGGCGGTCACCCGACCGGTGCCCGGGGCGAGGAGGCCGCCGAGCAGCAGCGCCAGCGTGGACTTGCCGGAGCCGTTCGGTCCCGCGACGGCGAGCGCCTCGCCCGCGCGTACCGTCAGATCTGTCGGCGTCAGCCGGGGCGAGAGGCCAAGCCGGTCGGCGGTGAGCAACACCTCGCCGGTGCCCGCGCGAGCCCGGCGGACCGGCAGCGGGCGGCCCGGCACCCAGACCCCGTCGGCCGCGAGTTCGTCGCCGTACCGGTCGAAGACCTTCGCCGGCGGCCCGTCGGCCCGGATGCCGCCCCCGGCGGCCAGCACGACCACCCGGTCCACGAGTGGCAGCGCCTCGGCGACCCGGTGTTCCACGAGGATCAGCGTGGTCGTCGGGTCGAGCGCCGCCGCCACCGCGTCCCGGACCAACGCTCCGCCGGCCGGGTCGAGGTTGGCGGTCGGCTCGTCGAGCAGTAGCAGTCCCGGTCGCATGGCCAACGCACCGGCCAGGGCGAGTCGCTGCTGTTCCCCGCCGGAGAGCGCCGACGTGGGTCGCCATCGGTCATACCGGAAGCCGACCCGGCGCAGCGTCCGGTCCACGCGGGGCCAGATCTCGCCGGCCGGTACGCCCCGGTTCTCCAGCCCGAACGCCACATCGTCGCCGGCCCGGGCCATCACCAGTTGGGTTTCCGGGTCCTGGAACACGATGCCGACCCGGTCCCGCCGGGTGTTCGCCCGGCGGCCGTCGATCAGGACCTCGCCCTCGTGCTCGCCCGAGTCGTCGGCGAGCAGGCCGGCCAGCGCGGCGAGCAGGGTGCTCTTGCCGGCGCCGGACGGGCCGAGCAGCAGCACCCGCTCGCCGGCCTCGACGCGCAGGTCGACGTCGCGGATCGCCCAGGCCCTCCGGCCGGCGTGCCGCCAGCCGAAGCCGCGCAGTTCGACCAGGCTCATCGAGTCGGGTGGGTTCGTCGGGTCGGCGGGCTGGTCAGACCGCGGCCCGCTCCCGGCCGGCCGGGAAGCGGTCCAGCGCCCCGGTGTTGGCCAGCGCCCGGGTCAGGGCGTACCCGCCGAACCCGGCGATGACCACGGAGCTGGCCACGGTGATCGCGATGAACGGCAGCCGGATGGCGAGCCAGGAGAACTCCTTGTACCAGACGATGGCGTCGTATACGCCGGCCGCCAGCCCGGCCATCGCGGCGGCGAGTAGCCCCACCGGCAGCCGGTACACCCGGTAGCCGAAGATCGCGAAAACGAGTTCGGCGGCGGCCGCCTCCAGCGGTCCCTGGAGCACCAGGGTCCAGCCCCAGGACGAGCCGAGCGCGACCGACACCAGGGCGGCGACGGTGAGGGTGAAGAACGCCGCGCCCGGCTTGCGGATGACCAGGGCGCCGACCACCGCCGGAACCAGCCACATTCCGTAGAGGACCGCCCGGAAGGGCAGCGGGATGGCGTCCGCCGGTCCGTTCCAGAGCAGGCCCCAGGCCCAGAAGACGACGCCGAAACCGACGCCGAGCACGGCCGCGACGACGATGTCGACGGTACGCCACCTGTTGTTCATGATCTTGCCTCCCAGTTCATCGACGAACCAGGAGAAGACGCACGCCGCGTCCGGTTGGCCCGGATCACGGCGCGGCTGGAGATCGACCGAACTCCCTGCGCTGGCATTACCCAGATCAGGTTCGAGGGTCTGCGGACTCCCGCCCGCACTCTCAGCGCTGCGCGCTCCCCTGTCGGATATGAAGTTTTCTCCGCCGACGCTAGCACCGTCGCCGATAGCCTGGCCAGCGGTGTGCTCCCGGACACCACGTGGTCCGGCGCCGGAGCACCGCGCCGAGCGGCGCTCGGTAGGCTGCCGCGATGCGGCCCGATTCCCCACCCGACATCCGGCTCGACGTGCGCGGGCTCACCTTCGACGTGTACGCGGGCGGCCCGGCCGATGGCGAACCGGTGCTCCTGCTGCACGGGTTCCCGCAGCACAGCGGCGAATGGTCGGCGGTGCTGCCGGCGTTGCACGCGGCCGGGCTGCGCAGTTACGCGCTGGACCAGCGGGGCTACTCGCCCGGCGCCCGGCCCCTCGCCGTCGAGGACTATCGGATGGCCGAGTGCGTGGCGGACGCGGCCGCGGTGCTCGACGCCCTCGGTGTGCCGGCGGCGCACGTCGTGGGGCACGACTGGGGGGCCATGGTGGCCTGGCAGCTCGCCGCACGGCAGCCGGACCGCGTGCGTACGCTCACCGCCGTCTCGGTCCCGCATCCGGCCGCCTTCGCGCACGCGATCAACACCGACCCGGGGCAGAAGGCGCGCTCCGCGTACATCTCGCTGTTCCGCAGGCCCGGCAAGGCCGAGTCGGTGTTGCTGGCGCTGAACGCGGCGGCACTGCGCCGGATGCTCGCCGGGGTCGGCCGGGACCGGGTGGACGACTACGCGGAACCGATGCGCGACCGCGAAACGCTTACCGCCGCGCTCAACTGGTACCGGGCGATGTCGCGCCGGGACCTCGCCGGATGCGGTCCGGTGGGGGTGCCGACCAGCTACGTGTGGAGCGACGGAGACGTGGCGATCGGCCGCACCGCCGCCACGGCGTGCGCCGCCCAGGTCGCCGGGGACTACCGGTTCGTGGCCTTGCGCGGCGTCTCGCACTGGATCCCGGACGAGGCACCGGCGGCGCTCGCCGAGGTCATCCTCGACCGGGTCGGTGGCCGGTGACGGGCGACCGGCCGGCACCCGTCGGCATGCCGCACACCCGCTCGTCACTCGCCGTCGACCTTCGCGACCTGGGCGTACGACCAGGTGGGACGCTGCTCGTGCACGCTACCCTGCGGTCGGTGGGGCGGGTGCTCGGTGACAGCCGAGCGGTGGTCGAGGCGCTGCTGGACGTGCTGGGGCCGGACGGCACCCTGGTGGTGCCGACGCACACCCCGCACAACACCGATCCGGCGTCGTGGATCAACCCGCCGGTCTTCGAGCGACACTGGCCGGCCATCCGCGAGCAGATGCCGCCCTTCGACCCGGTGATCAGCCCGAGCCGGTGGATGGGTGCCCTGGCCGAGCAGGTCCGGACCTGGCCAGGAGCGATGCGCAGCAACCACCCACAGGTGTCGTTCGCCGCCCTCGGCCCGGCCGCCGAGGCGATCGTGGGTGGTCACGCCCGCACCGCCATGCTCGGCGAGACGTCACCGCTGGCCCGGCTCTACGAGCGGGACGCGGACGTGCTCCTGCTCGGCGCCGGTCACGGCTCGAACACCTCGTTGCACCTCGCCGAATACCGGCAGCCGGCGCCGCCGACCGAGCGGGTCGGGTCGGCGGTCCGCGCTGCCGGTGGTGGCCAGGAGTTCGTGTGGTGGACCGACGTGGTGCTGGACGAGAGCGACTTCGAGCGGCTCGGGGCGGAGTTCGACGGCACCGGCGCCGTCCGGACGGGACGGGTCGGTAACGCGGCGTGCCGGCTGATGCGTCAGCGGGCGGCGGTCGACTTCGCGGTCGACTGGATCACCCGTAACCGGTGACCTGGGATGGTGTCACAGATTGTTGGAGTACCGGAGTAAGGGGAGGGACCGATGACCCTGGACGCCGACGGCTACCTGGCGGCCGTATCCGAGGCGGTCGAGCGGGTGGGGACCGGTCAGCGGGAGGCGGTCCGGCGGGCCGCTGACCTGGTGTACGCGTGTGTGCGGGCGGACGGCGTCGTGCACGCCTTCGGCACCGGTCACTCGGAGGCGCTGTCCATGGAGATCGCGGGGCGGGCCGGCGGGCTGGTGCCGACCAACCGGATCGCCATGCGCGACCTGGTGCTGTACGGCGGTGAGCCGGCGAGTGTATTGGGCGCCACGCTGGAGCGCGATCACACGGTGGCGCGCCGGCTGCTCGACCTGGCGCCCGTCCGCGAGCCGGACCTGTTCGTGATCGCCTCCAACTCGGGGGTCAACGGGACCATTGTGGAGTTCGCGACGCTTGTCAAGGATCGGGGGCACCCGTTGATCGCGTTCACCTCGCTGGCCCATTCGATGGCGGTCCCGCCCCGCCATCCCTCCGGGCGCCGGCTCCTCGACATCGCGGACGTGGTGCTGGACAACGGTGCGCCGTACGGTGACGCCGCGCTGCCACTGCCCGATGGCGGGGCGGTGGGGGCGCTGTCGTCGATCACCGCGGCGCTGCTCGCGCAGCAGGTCGTGGTCGAGGTCGTGGGCCGGATGGTGGCCGCCGGGGAGACGCCACCCGTGTACCTGTCGGCGAACATCCCGGCGGGAGACGAGCACAACCGGGTCCTGGAGCAGCGGTACGCCGGGCGGATCCGGCGCGGCGCCTGACGCTCGTCCACCGCCCGGCGCCGCGGCGGCGTGGTGTCTGACTCCCGTCCGTCCCGCTTACCTACGGATCGAGCGCGGTCAAGGCACGCGTTTGCCGAAGTCCATGATCGGGAATTCCTCGACGCGTCACGAATGCTCCTCGGGTTCGTGGCGCGTCGACGTATGAGCCGGAGGTGGCGGTGGACAAGGAGACCGAGCGGGAGCGCTGGCAGCGCAATTTCGCTGACCTGCTGCAGGAACTGCGGGTGGCGCAGACCGGGGTGCAGATTCTGTTCGCCTTCCTGCTGACCCTGCCGTTCAGCGCCGAGTTCCCCAAGACGACGGACCTGCAGAAGGACACCTATGTCGTCGCGTTGCTGGCCGCCGCGGCGGCCACGGCACTGATCATCTCTCCGGTGGCGTTCCACCGGGCGCTGTTCCGCCAGGGACGCAAGCCGGAACTGGTGGTGTACGCCCACCGGATGGCCACCGGTGGCCTGGTCTTCATGCTGATCTCGATGGTCAGCGCCATCTTCCTGATCACCGACTTCGTCCTCACCCGGCCCATCGCGATCGTGCTGTCCGTGCTGGCCGGACTCTGGTTCCTCACGTTCTGGATCCTGCTGCCGGCATTCCGTCGCAGCTGGGCGGACGACGACGTGGACGACGAGTACCCCGACGACGCCGACGAGCAGGGCGACCAGGCGCGCAGGCGGGCCAACCGGTCCTGAGCCGGGTGTTCGACCGGTCGCACCCTACCCACTGGTAGGACCGAGGAGTAACGTCGGTCACAGGCGCGAGCGGCAGCCGTAACGGCCAAAGGGGGCGACCATGACGACGACGCGGGACCGAGGACCAGAGGCCGGCGAGCCGAGCGGTGCGGGTCCGGTAGCGGCTGGCACGGCGCGACCCGCGGTGGCCGACTCCAGCACGGCCGGACCGTTGACCGCCGAGGCCGGCCCCGTCACCGAGCGGGAGGCCCGGCAGGTCGCCGAGGCGGCCCGCGAGTCCGAGTGGGGCAAGCCCAGCTTCGGCAAGGAACTCTTCCTCGGCCGGTTCCGGCTCGACCTGATCGATCCGTGGCCGGCGGAGGCGTCAACCCGGTCAGCGGCAGCCGAGCAGTTCTTCACCAAGCTCGACGCCTACCTGCGCAGCGAGGTGGACGGGGCGCAGATCGAACGGGACGCCCGCATCCCGGACGAGGTCTTCCGCGGCCTCGCCCGGCTGGGCGCCTTCGGCATGAAGATCGACGAGAGGTACGGCGGCCTCGGTCTGTCCAATCTCGACTACTGCCGGGCGTTGATGCTTGTCGGCTCGGTGAGCCCGGCGATCTCCGCGCTGCTGTCGGCGCATCAGTCGATCGGCGTACCGCAGCCGCTGAAGGTCTTCGGCACCGACGAGCAGAAGCAGCGCTACCTGCCCCGGTTGGCCGCCGGGGAGGTGTCGGCGTTCCTGCTCACCGAGCCGGACGTGGGCTCCGATCCGGCGCGGCTCGCCACCGTGGCCGAGCCGACCGAGGACGGCACCGGCTACCGGCTCAACGGCGTCAAGCTCTGGGCCACCAACGGCACGGTGGCGACGCTGCTGGTGGTGATGGCGCGGGTGCCGGCCGGCGAGGGCCGGCGGGGCGGCATCACGGCCTTCGTGGTCGAGGGCGACTCGCCGGGGATCACTGTGGAGCGGCGCAACGCGTTCCTGGGGCTGCGTGGGCTGGAGAACAGCCTCACCCGGTTCCACGACGTGATCGTGCCCAGGGAGAACGTGATCGGTGGCGAGGGCAAGGGCCTCAAGATCGCGCTGACGACGCTCAACACCGGCCGGTTGTCGCTGCCGGCCATGTGTGTCGGCGCCAGCAAGTGGTCACTGAACGTGGCCCGGGAGTGGGCCGCCGAGCGGGTGCAGTGGGGACGTGCGGTGGGCCAGCACGAGGCGGTCGCCACCAAGCTCGCGTTCATGGCCGGCACCACGTACGGCATGGAAACCATGTTGCAACTCTGCTGCCTGCTCGCCGACGACGACCGCAACGACATCCGGATCGAGGCCGCGCTGGTCAAGTTGTACGCCAGCGAGATGGCCTGGAAGATCGTCGACGAGCTGATCCAGATCCGGGGCGGCCGGGGGTACGAGACCGCCGAGTCGCTGGCGGCCCGCGGTGAGCGGCCGGTCGAGGTCGAGCAGATCCTGCGGGACCTGCGTATCAACCGCATCTTCGAGGGCTCGACCGAGATCATGCACCTGCTGATCGCCCGGGAGGCGGTCGACGCACACCTGTCCGTCGCGGGCGACATCATCGACCCCGAGGCCGACCTGCGCCGCAAGGCGAAGGCGGGCGCGCGGGCCGGCGCCTTCTACGCCCGATGGCTGCCCACGTTGGCGCTCGGCCGGGGACAGTCGCCGTCGGCGTACGCCGAGTTCGGGCCGCTCGCCGCGCACCTGCGGTACGTCGAGCGGTCGTCCCGCAAGCTGGCCCGATCCACGTTCTACGCGATGTCCCGTTGGCAGGGCAAGATGGAGCGCAAGCAGGCGTTCCTCGGGCGGATCGTGGACATCGGCGCCGAGTTGTTCGCCGTATCGGCGGTGTGTGTGCGCGCCCACGCCGAGCGGGACACCCGGCCCGAGGGCCTCGAACTGGCCGACCTGTTCGCCCGGCAGGCCCGGCTGCGCGCGGACGCGCTCTTCACGGCGCTGTGGGACAACACCGACCCGGTCGACAACACCGCCGCGAAGCGGCTGATGGCCGGCCGGTACGCGTTCCTCGAGGAGGGCGTGCTGACTCCCGCGGCCGACCAGCCGTGGGTGGCCGGCTGGCAGCCCGGTCCGTCCACCGTCGAGGACGTCCGCCGTCGCATCACGTGAGGGCCCTGCGCCGGGCTGCCGGACCGCCGGACCGCCGGACATGGTCGCCGGCATCGAGCAGCGACGGAGCAGGGTCTAACGGTGCGGACGCAGTCCAAGGCCGCGCAGTTCCAGGGTGGCGAGCGCGTCCACGATGGCCTCGTCGCCCCGGCGCCACGCCTCGACGACGTCCGGATCAACGCGGTTGAGCCGCCGCAGGGGTTGGTTGGCCAGTGCCCGCAGGGCCAGCAGGTCCCGGCCGGCCGGCGCGGAGCGTAGGGCCGCAGCCGCACTGGCCCGCCGGACCCATCGCACCCGCAGCGGCAGCCAACCGAGCAGCACCAGCCCCAGCGGGAAGACCAGCACCGCGACGGTGAGCGCGAAAGCCAACTGGCCGACGAGTTCCTGCTGGTCGCGGCCGGCCTCCGCGACCGCCTGAGCGGCTTCGGCGGCCTGCCGGAACGGCGCGGTCAGCTCGTCGCCGACGATCGGCACCCGGCCCACCTTGCCACCCGCCTCGGCGAGGTTGTCGGCCAGCCCGCCGCCCGCGCCCTCCAGCTTCTGGCCGGGTACGGCGAGCTTCTCGATCAGGTCGTGGAGCCACATCGCGAACCGGATGCTTGCGTACACCCAGGCCACGACGAGCAGGTCGGTGAGGAGCTGGCGGACGGCGATGGGGAAACGGTCGGCGTAAATCTTCACGCCCGACAGCGTGTCACGGCGGACCGCTCCCGGCTGTCCGCCGCCCAGTTACCACCCCACCCAGTCGATCATGAGGTTATCGCCCGCGGACGCGCCGTACCGGTCCACGGCAACTCATGATCAGCGGGGTGGGGAGCGCGACGGGATGGGGAGCGAGGGGGGAGCGCGAAGGGGTGGGGCGCGCGTGGGGGTGGGTCAGCGGGGTGGGGTGGGGGATTCGCCGGCGTGGCTGATGGCGTCGGCGACGATGTGCGCGATGTGCTCGTCGACGAGTGCGTAGGCGATTTCCCGACCGCGCCGGGACCCGTGGACCACCCCGGCGCCGCGCAACACCCGCAGATGTTGGGACACCAGCGGCTGCGGGGCGCCAAGTTTGTCGACCAACTCGTGTACGCAACGCTCGCCGGCCGCGAGTTCGGTCACGATCGCCACCCGGATCGGTGCCGCCAGGGCACGGAGGAGGTCTCCCGCCCCCTCGTACGCCTCGTACGCCGCCCTGCCCGACATGTTCTAAACGATAACCAGATTCGCTGCCGACTAGCGACCGAGCGCCACCTCGGGCGGTTCGACCGGGACGGCCGGGGTGGCCGGTGCGGTGGCCGAGCCGCGCCGGCGGGCGCCGCGGCGCAGTGCGGCGACGACGCCGAGGGTGAGGAACACCGCGATCGCCAGCACCACGATCGTCGCTCCGGGGGCGGTGTCGATGGTGCCGGCGAGCCAGACGCCGGTCCCGGCCGACAGCACACCGATCGTCATCGCACCCGCCAGGGTGGCGAGAAAACCTCTGGTGAGCTGCTGCGCGGCGGCGACCGGAACGACCATCAGCGCGCTGATCAGGAGTACGCCGACGGCCCGCATCGCGATGGTGACGGTTACCGCTGTGGTCACCGCGAGCAGCAGGTTGAGCGCCCGGACCGGCAGGCCGGAGACCCGGGCGTACTCCTCGTCGTGGCAGATCGCGAACAGCGCGGGCCGCAGGGTGAGCATGGCGGCGAGCACCAGGACGCCGATCACCCCGATGGTGATCACATCGGTGTTCGAGGTGGTGGTAAGCGATCCGAAGAGATAGGCGCTGAGGTTGGTGGTCCGGCCGGAGAGCCCGACCAGCACCACGCCACCGGCGATGCCGCCATAGAACAGCATCGCCAGCGCCGTGTCTCCGGATGTGCGGCCACGCTCCCGGATCAGCTCGACTGCGACCGCGCCGAGGATCGCCACGATCACCGCCACCAGCACCGGCGACTGGTTCAGCAGCAGCCCGGCACCGACGCCGGTGAGCGCGACGTGACCGATGCCGTCGCCGATCAGGGCCAACCGACGCTGCACCAGGTAGATGCCGAGCGCCGGAGCGGCCAGTCCGATGATCAACGCTCCTACCAGGGCGCGGATCATGAATTCGTACGCGAAGAGGTTCACGCGGACCACATCCCCACCGGTCCGACCGGTTCGTCCGCGCAGTGCGGGTGCACATGGTCGTGGTTGTCGTCAGCATGGTGGCCGATCGGCTCGGGCACCGGCCCGTCGTGGGCGATGCCTCCGTTGTGCAGCACCACGGCCCGGTCGATAAGCGGGCGCAGTGGCCCCAACTCGTGAGCCACCAGCAGCACCGTGCCCCCACCGCCGACGAACTCGCGCAGCGCCACGGCGAACGCCTCCTGGCTGGCCGCGTCGACGCCGGCGGTGGGTTCGTCGAGGACGAGCAGTTCCGGCCGGCCGGCCAGCGCGCGGGCGATCAGCACCCGCTGCTGCTGCCCCCCGGAGAGGGTGCCGACCGGGTCGCCGGCGCGATCGGCCAGCCCCACCGCCCGCAGGGCGTCGGTCACCGCGCTCCGGTCGGCCGCACCTGGCGGTCGGAGCACGCCGCGCCGGGCCAGCCGTCCGGCGGCGACCACCTCGGCGACGGTGGCCGGCACGCCGCTGCCGGCGCCGAGCCGCTGCGGGACGTACCCGATCCGGGCCCATTGCCGGAACCGTCGCAGCGGCACGCCGAACAACTCGATCGAGCCGCCGAGCAGGGGCACCAGGCCGAGGACGGCACGGATCAACGTGGACTTTCCGGTGCCGTTGGCGCCGAGGAGGGCGACCACCTCGCCCGGCGCCACGGCTACGGAGACGTCGCGGAGCACGGCACGATCGGGGTACCCGATCGTGCCGTGCTCGACGGCGATGACGGCCTGGGTCACGAGCAGCCCAGCGCGGTCCGCAGGGTGGTCAGATTGCTGCGCATCACCGAAAGGTAGTCCCCGGAGGCGTCCGGCCGCAGGCCCTCGATGGGGTCGAGTACCGCGGTCTCGGCGCCCACCTCCCGCGCGATGGTCTCGGCGACCTTCGGGCTGACCAGCGTCTCGAAGAAGATGGTGGTGGCACCATGCTCCCGGGCCTCGGTGGCGACCTCGGTGAGCCGCTGCGGCGACGGCTCGCTCTCGGGCGTCAACCCGCTGATGCCGATCTGCTCCAGCTTGTAGCGGTCGGTGAGGTAGCCGAACGCCTCGTGGCTGGTCACCAGTTCGCGTCGCTGGCAGGAGCGCAGCCCGGTCTGGTACTCGCCGTCCAGGGCCGCGAGTTCGGTCCGCAGCGCTCCGGCGCGCTCCTGGTACGTGCTGGCGTGCTCCGGATCCGCCGTGCCGAGCCGCTCGGCGAGCTTGTCCGCGATGGTCGCGAGCCGGGTGGGGTCGAGCCACACGTGCGGGTCCTTGGCGTCGCCCTCCCGCGCCGCGTTCTCGCCCTCGTGTCCGGCCTCGCCCTCGTGTCCGGCCTCGCCCTCGTGTCCGGCCTCGCCCTGGTGTCCGGCCTCGCCCTGGTGTCCGGCCTCGCCCTGGTGTCCGGCCTCGCCCTCGTGTTCGTGGTCGTGTCCGCCGGTGGCGGCCCGCAACGGCTGCACGGTCGCCACGTCGAAGGCGCGGTCCTCGGCGTTCTGCGCGATCGCCTCGTCGAGCGCGGGCTGGAAGCCGGACAGGTGGACGACCAGCTTCGCCTCGCTGACCTTGCCGACCTGGTCGGGGGTGAGTTCGAGGTCATGCGGCTCGGCACCGGGTCGTACCAGGTTGGTGACCCGGACGGCGTCGCCGCCGACCCGCTCCGCGACGAACTGCAACGGGTAGAAGGCGGCGACCACGGCCAGCCGGCCGTCCGCTGACGCGGAGCCGGAGCCGCAGGCGGCGACGCCGCCGAGGCCGAGCATGGCGGTGGTGGCGGCGGCGAGGGTACGAGCGAAGCGGAGGCGCATGCGTTCCACTCTCCGTGATGATGAGAATGATTGTCAAAAACGCATGGGTGCATGTCTCCCGCAGCCCCCACCCCTCGCCCCACCTCTCGCTCCGCCGCGTTGATCAAGAGGTTCGCGTCACGTCCTCGCGGAAATCTGACGCGAACCTCTTGATCAACGCGCGGAGGGGAGGGGAGGGGAGGGGAGGGGGGCGATCAGGTTGTGATCTTGAGGAGGGCTGCCGTGAGGAGCAGGGTCAGCACCACCAGGCGGAGGACCCGGGTGGCCGGTCGCTGCACCGGCCAGGTGGTGACCAGCAGGGCCGCCAGGCCGCCGGCCAACGCCAGTAGCACCACGCCGCCGATGGCGCCGGGGGCGAACAGGCCGATCAGGATGAGCAGCAGGGTGGCGAGGAACACGGAGGTCGGGTTCAACCGGGCGAGCCGGGCCAGCATCGGAGGCTGCGTACGCTGCATCGGGAGATCTTACGTTCAGCGGGAGGTACGGGTGCTCGTCACGAACCGGTTCGTGGTCGACGAGGACGGCGCGGAGTCGTTCACCGAGCGGGCGCACGCCGCCCTGGCGGCGCTCGCCGCGCGGCCCGGCTACCGCCGGGGGCAACTGCTCCGGGCGCTGGACGACCCACGGCACTGGTGCCTCGTGACGGAGTGGGAGTCGGTGGGCACCTACCGCCGGGCCCTCGGCGCCTTCGACGTCAAGATCCACGCCACCCCGCTGCTCGCCGAATCGCTCGACGAGCCATCCGCGTACGAGCCGCTTGCCACCGCCGAACCGGACGGTCCGGTCGTTGTCGGGACAAGCGATCGCGCGACTGATCCCTTCCGCTGATCCTCCGGGCACTACTCTTGCCCTCATGACCGTTTCCGGACCGGTGGGGCCGGCGATCCCGACCGGGCGTGACGCGCCGGCGCCAGCCGGACCCGGCGGGTCTTCGTCGCCGTCCGGCCACGGCTCCGGCCCGTCGTCGCAACCCGGAGCGCCTCCGCCGTCCGGGCCGCCGGGTCACGGGCCCGGCGTGCCGCCTCCGCCGTCCGGCCCCGGGGCCACGCCGCCGTTCGCCGCGCCGCCCACGGAAGGCCGCAGCCTGCGGCTGTGGCTCGGGCTGGGCGCCGGCGCCCTCGTCGCGGTGCTGTGCTGCGGCGGCGGTGGCGCGGCCCTCGTCGGGCTGGTGGTCTCCGGCACCCAGGCGGTCAACGAACAGGCCCAGGTCGTGGTCGGGGACTATCTGCGGGCCGTCAAGGACAAGGAATACGACGACGCCTACCGCCTGCTCTGCGACTCAGACCAGCAGCGGGAGTCACCCAGCGAGTTCACCGACCGGCTCTCGGCCGAGCCGGACATCGCCTCGTACGACGTCGGGGAGGCCACGGTCAGCACGGACATCAGCGTGCCGGTCACCGTCACCTATTCCGGCGGGAACCAGCAGGCCCAGCGGATCACGCTGGCCCAGGACCGTGGCACCGGCCAGTTCGAGGTCTGCGGCGTCAGTTAATCTGCTGGGTCGGGGCTACCCGTAATCCGTACGGTGGGTTGCGACGTTACCCATCTTGTCCGTACCGATCCCCGCCGACCGCCAGTCGGCGTAGGAGGAACCCATGCCAGCCGACCGTATCGACGCCCTCGTCAGCCTGGCCAAGCGCCGGGGCTTCGTCTACCCCTCCAGCGAGATCTACGGGGGTACCCGCTCGGCGTGGGACTACGGCCCGCTCGGCGTGGAACTCAAGGAGAACGTCCGCCGCCAGTGGTGGCGCGCCATGGTCCAGCAGCGCGACGACGTGGTGGGTCTCGACTCGGCGATCATCCTGGCCCGCCAGGTCTGGGAGGCGTCCGGTCACATCCAGGAGTTCGTCGATCCGTTGACCGAGTGTCAGGCCTGCCACAAGCGGTTCCGGGCTGACCACCTGGAGGAGAACTTCGAGGCCAAGCACGGCCGACCGCCGGCCGCCCTGTCGGAAATCAACTGTCCGAACTGCGGCGCCAAGGGCTCGTTCACCGAGCCGCGGATGTTCAACGGCCTGATGAAGACCTACCTGGGCCCGGTGGAGAGCGAGGAGGGCCTGCACTATCTGCGGCCCGAGACCGCCCAGGGCATTTTCGTCAACTACAACAACGTGGCCACGTCGGCGCGCAAGAAGCCGCCGTTCGGCATCGCGCAGATCGGCAAGTCCTTCCGCAACGAGATCACCCCGGGCAACTTCATCTTCCGCACCCGCGAGTTCGAGCAGATGGAGATGGAGTTCTTCGTCCAGCCGGGCACGGACGAGGAGTGGCATGAGTACTGGCTCGCCGAGCGTTGGAACTGGTACGTCGACCTCGGCCTGCGCGAGGAGAACCTACGGCGGTACGAGCACCCCAAGGAGAAGCTCTCGCACTACGCGAAGCGCACCGTGGACATCGAGTACAGGTTCAGGTTCGGCGGCACCGAGTTCTCCGAGCTGGAGGGCGTTGCCAAC
This sequence comes from Plantactinospora sp. GCM10030261, assembly GCF_042666615.1. NCBI lineage: Bacteria > Bacillati > Actinomycetota > Actinomycetes > Micromonosporales > Micromonosporaceae > Plantactinospora > Plantactinospora sp. GCM10030261. The sequence goes on along the minus strand of NZ_JBHTDD010000001.1, from coordinate 608,084 downwards.
CGCACCGACTTCGACCTGTCCACCCACTCGAAGCACTCCGGCGTCGACCTGTCCTACTTCGACCAGACCAAGAGCGAGCGCTGGATCCCGTACGTGATCGAGCCGGCGGCCGGCCTGACCCGGGCGGTGCTCGCCTTCCTGCTCGAGGCGTACGACGTGGACGAGGCGCCGAATGCCAAGGGCAAGATGGAGGAGCGCACCGTCATGCGCTTCGACCCGCGACTGTCCCCCGTGAAGGTGGCGGTGCTGCCGCTGTCCCGCAACGAGGCGCTGTCGCCGAAGGCGCGGGATCTGAGCGCCGCGCTGCGCAAGCGGTGGAACGTCGAGTTCGACGACTCGCAGGCGATCGGCCGCCGCTACCGTCGCCAGGACGAGATCGGTACGCCGTTCTGCGTCACCGTCGACTTCGACACCCTTGACGACAACGCGGTGACGGTGCGGGATCGGGACACCATGGCCCAGGAACGGGTCTCCCTGGATCGTGTCGAGACCTACCTCGTCGAGCGCCTCCCCGGCTGCTGAGTGGATCGTCGACGGCCCCGTCGCCCGCGGAACGGGTTGGTGGGGCCGTTCGCGTGTGGATCGCCCGAACGGGGGAGGCGGCGACTCTCCTGACGTGCCAGCATTCCGTGACCATCCAACGTCACGGGGGATCGCCTATGTCACGGGAATCGCATCAGCATGCTCAGCGGCGCGCGGCCGACCACGATCCGGCACGTCGCCGGCTTCTGCGACGGGCCGCGACGGCAGCCGCGGCCACCGCCGGTGCCGGCGCCGCCGCGGTCGCGATGCCCGGCACCGCGCAGGCCGCGCCGGGTGACGACATGCTGGCCGGTCGGGACAACGACGCCGGTACAGTCGCCACCAGGCTCATGTCCAACTCGTCCGCTACCGGCCCCACCCTGGTGCTGGAGAACTCCGCCGGGGTCCCGCTCCGCCTGGTGCCGAGCCCCAACCTCTATCCCGGGGTGTTCGACAGGCCGGTAGGCACTATCGCCGTGGACACGGACGGCGACCTCTTCGTCAAGGCCGGAGTGGTCGGCGAGGAGACAAACGGCTGGGTGTGGACCAGCGACTGGGCTACCACGTCGGTCGCCGTCCCGCCGACCAGGGTGCTGGACACCCGGGACGCGGCCCTGCGGTCGAACATCGTCTCCGGTAGGGAGAATCTGGACTCCAACGGCCGGATCAAGGCGGGCGGCACGATCGTGGTGAGCCTCGACAGCTACGTCGAGGACGGCTACGCCATGAAGGCGAACGTGACCGTGACCGGCACGGTGAGTTCGGGCTTCCTCACCGTGTGGGGATCCGGTTCCCGGCCGACCGCGTCCACGTTGAACTGGTCGGCCGCCGGCCAGATTCTGTCCAACTTCGTCTTCACGCCGCTTGGTGCCCTGGCGGGCTACGGCAGCGTCGTCGCCATCAACGCCGCCGCTCCGACGCAGGTCGTTCTCGATCTGACGGGACTGGTGGTGGCCCATCCGGGTCAGGTGCGGGTCGGCGGCGCGGCCCAGCGACTCAACCTGCCTACGGTGCCGAACGGTCGCGGTGACGTGGCCGCTCCAGAGCTGGAGGGCTGACCATGACCGCGGACAACACCACGGAGGACCCGGGTATGTCGACGTCCGAGGAGGGCGCCTCGCGGCGGGCGATGCTGCGCACCGCCGCGGTTGCCGGCGGCGCGGCCCTGGCCGCCACCACCACCGTCACCGCTGTGACCGCCGCCCCCGCGGCGGCCGCCGACGGTGACCCGGTCAAGCTGGCCCAGCTCAACGACGGGACGTCCACAACGACCCTGCGGGCCGCGGCAGGTGACGGGGCCACCCTGTCCGTCGCCAACCCCGACGGCGCCACCCTGCGGCTGAGCCGCGGGAGTGTCGTCTCGGCGGTGCCGGGTGCGCTCCACCCGACGGTTGACGGCCTCTCCGTCGTGGGCACCGACGCGCAGGGCAACGCCCGTAGACACTCGTTGCTGACCACGGCGAGCGCGTCGATGCCGGTGCCGATCGCGCCAACCCGGGTGCTGGACACCCGGACCTCCGCTGGCCGGGCGCACCTCGTCGAGGGAGCCGGCGACATCGACCGGTACGGCCGGGCGGTCGCCGACTCCTTCATGGTGGTCAGCCTGAGGCACCTGGTCGAGTACGGGTACGGCGTGCTGGCCAACATCACCGTGGCGAGCACGGTGACCGGCGGGTTCGGCAAGGTGTGGGTCGGCCCCTACCCGGAGGCTTCAACGATCAACTGGTGGACGGGCGGGCAGATCCTGTCGAACGCGGTCATCTCGCCACTCGGCTGGTACGACAAGAACGGGGTGATCTACCAGGACATCATCGCGATCAGCGTATCCAGCCCGGCGGCTGTGATCTTCGACGTGACGGGGTTCCTGGTCAGCTCGCCGTTCGACATCACCGCGGCCGGAGCGACCGCCGCGGGAGCTGGCAGGAAGGGCCGGACCGGGGCGCGACGCGGAGCGCCTGAGAAGCGGGACGGGAAGCTGAGGGTGCGGCGGAATGGCTGAGCGCGAGATCGAGGAGCAGACCCTGTTGGAGACGGAACGGACGCACTCCAGTACGAGCCGCCGTCGGATCCTGGGCGCCGGTGCGGCGATCGGGGCGGGTGCGGTGGCGGCGAGCACCGCGGCGACGCCCGCCAGTGCCGCGCCCGGCGATCCCGTCCTGGTCGGTCGGGAGAACGACGCTGGCACGGCCGGTACGACGTTGAGCATGCGCTCTGCCGCCCAACCGGCCCTGTGGGTCGAGCACTCCGGTGACGAGCCTCCGCTGGTGCTCGCTCCCAAGCCGGCCGCGGAGATCCCGCAGCAGGTGCGGTCCGGGGACATCGCCGTCACCACCGAGGGTGACGTCGTCATCGGCAAGCCGTCCGGGCGGCCGGCGCTGGCCGGCTCCACCCGCTGGACCAACATCACCATCCCGTTCCTGCCCCAGCGGGTCATGGACACCCGTGACCTGGGCCGCTATGGCTCCAACCTCATCGAAGGTGGGGAGTTCGTCAACGGCAGGGGCCAGGTGAGCGCCGGAAGAACGATCTACGTCTCCCTCCAGGGCGTGGTCAACCAGTTGGGCGCGGCGGTAGCGGAGAGCGTGTTCGCCAACATGACGGTGACCGGGACGGTGGCGGGTGGCTTCCTGACCGCCCACCGGCCGGGCACCCCGAAGCCGTTGGCGTCCTCGCTGAACTGGTGGGGTGCGAACCAGATCCTGTCGAACCTGGTGGAGGTCCAGATCGGCCCGCACCGCGGGCATCCGGCCATCGCCATCAACGTGTCCAGTGCCACGGCCGTGGTGGTTGACGTCTCCGCTCTGGTCGTGGTCCCCGCGGTGAGCTGACGTCCGTCGGTCGCCGGCCGCTCCGGTCGGCGGCCGCCGGGCGCGTCGGAGACCGACTCCGGGCCGGGCAGTGGGCCGGGGACGGTCTCCGCGTAACTCCTCCAGATGACGGCACGCTTACCACTTCTACACTCGTACGGTGACCGTTTCCGCTGCTCCCGTCGAACGCCCGCTGAAGCTCGGGCGGTATGTGGTGTCGCCGCCGGTGGTGCTCGCGCCGATGGCCGGGATCACGAATGTCGCTTTCCGGCAGTTGTGCCGGGAGCAGGGCGGTGGTCTCTACGTCTGCGAGATGATCACGACGCGAGCGCTTGTGGAGCGGAATCCCAAGACCCTTCGCATGATCGCCTTCGGGGCGGACGAGCGTCCGCGCAGCCTCCAGTTGTACGGCGTGGATCCCGAGGTTACCGCCGCGGCGGTGCGGATGGTGGTCGACGAGGGACTCGCCGACCACGTGGATCTCAACTTCGGGTGCCCGGTGCCGAAGGTGACCCGCAAGGGCGGCGGTTCCGCGTTGCCGTGGCGCCGCCGGCTGTTCGCCCGGATCGTCCGGGCCGCGGTCGAGGCCGCGGCGCCGGCCGGAGTTCCGGTCACGGTGAAAATGCGCAAGGGCATCGATGACGACCATCTGACGTACGTCGAGGCGGGGCTCGCCGCCCAGGACGCCGGCGTGGCGATGGTCGCCCTGCACGGTCGTACGGCGGCCCAGCGCTACTCCGGCACCGCCGACTGGGATGCCATCGGCACCCTGAAGCAGGCGCTCGACGTGCCGGTGCTCGGTAACGGCGACATCTGGGAGGCCGACGACGCGCTCCGCATGATCGCGTACACCGGGGCCGACGGCGTGGTCGTCGGGCGCGGCTGTCTGGGCCGGCCGTGGCTGTTTGCGGACCTGGCGGCGGCATTCGCCGGCCGGGCGGAGCGCCGGCTGCCGGATCTGGGTGAAGTGGCCAGCACCATGCGGCGGCACGCGGAGTTGCTGGTGGCCGCGTTCTCCCCGAGTGAGGCGGAGGCGGCGCGGCGGCACGGCACCAGCCGGCCCGTCGATTCGGAGCGGGACGGCTGCGTCGACTTCCGTAAGCATGTCGCGTGGTATCTCAAGGGTTTCCCGGTCGGCAGCGAGCTACGCCGCCGGTTGGCGATGGTGACCAGCCTGACCGAGCTGGACGACCTGCTGGGCAAGCTGGACCCGGCCGAGCCGTTCCCGGCCGCGGCGCTTGGCCAGCCGCGCGGGCGGACCAACTCGCCGGGCAAGGTGTTCCTGCCCGACGGGTGGCTGGCGGACCGGGACAGCGACGAGGTGCCGGCCGGCGCCGAGCTGGCCGACTCCGGCGGATAGCTCGCGTCACGGCGTATGCGGTTGGCCGGCAGATGGCTCCCGTCGGGTACGCAGGGCCCGGGAGGCGGCCACACCCACCCAGGCCAGACCGGTGTAGGCGGCGATTCGTTCCAGGAGTCCGCTCGGCGCTCCCGGCCACGTCCCGGCGTAGTCCAGGGAAACCAGTGCCGTGCAGGCCAGGAAGGCCAGGATGACGGTGGCGGCGACGACCCGGCCGGCCGTACGCCAGCCGGTCCCGTGGTGAGCCCTGTGCAGGTCGCGGCCGAGCCGCCAGCCGGCCACCGTGAGCGAGACGAACAGCACGCCGGCGGCGAGGTCGTGCAGGGTGCCACGCCAGCTCTGCCCAGGCGTGGCGCCGGGCGGGAAGCCGAGCCCGGGGTCCATCGGGAAAACGGCGGCGAGCAGTAGGCCGGAACCTGCCGCCGCGACCCACCGGTGGGCGAGGAAGGAGCCCCGCCTCACGGGGTCACTTGTTGCCCGCGAGGCGGTGCGCAGCCCCATCGCGACCAGCAGGATGAGCAGCCCGACGACGGCAAGTTTCGCGGTGCCGAGCCAGCCCCGGTCACCCAGCGACAGGTGGCTGATCCAGTGCCGGGCGGGTTCATATCCGGGCCGGGTCGCGGCATCGACGACATCGACCCCGATGAGCAGGATCGGGGCGGAGAGGGCGAGCAGGGGGTACGAGAGGCGACTGGTGGTTGGCATGCGAACGATGTTCGCACTATGCGAACAGCGTTCGCAAGATCTGAGTGCCGATAGGTTGGGAACGACAGGAGAGGTGGCATGGTCCAGCGAGGCGACGAGGCGGTTCCGGTCCCGCCGTGGCGGGCCCGGTCGGGTCGGACCAGGGCACCGCTCACCCAGGCCGTCATCGTGACCGCCGCGCTCGAACTGGTGGAGCGTGCCGGGGTCGAGGCGGTCAGCATGCGCACCGTGGCCGAGGCGCTCGGGACCGGCCCGTCGTCGATCTACCGGCACGTCGCAGGCAAGGACGAACTCCTGGAACTGGTTCTCGATCAGGTGCTCGGCGAGGTACGGATCCCGCCTCCCGACGCCGACGACTGGCGCCGGCCGCTGCGCGAACTGGCGCACGAGGTGCGCCGGGTCCTGCTCGGACACGGCGACATCGCCGCCGTCGCCCTTTCCGGTCGACCGGTCGGCGGCAACCCCGTGCGCATCGCCGAGGGGCTGCTCGCGATCCTCCGTACCGCCGGCTTCGACGACCGGGTGAGCGCCTGGGTGGTCGACCGCCTCTCCCTCTACGTCACCGCCGACGCGCTGGACGTAGCACGCCGCCGGCTCTCCGCCGCGTCGGGAACCGAGCGGTGGAACCAGGTCGCCGAGTACTACCGCGCCTTACCGGAACAGCGGTTCCCGCACACCGTGGCGGTTCTCGGCGAGCTGTTCGCGGGCGACGAGGCGGACCGGTTCGCTGCCGGGCTTGACATCTTCCTCGACGGCCTGGACCGGCGTCGTCCCTGACCGGCTCAGCCCCGTCGGCTGCCTCGTCCGGGTGTCGAAGCGGCCCTTTCCTGCTGCTCGGTCGCCGTACTGCCGTGGCGCGGCGTGGTGGACCGGGCCCGCCCGCTCCTGTCCGGTCGGGCATCGAGCCGGCGAGGACCGGGCCCCTGGGTGCCGAGTTCGTCTTCCGGGTTGAGCAGCCGGCACGCTTCCATCGACAGGCAACCGCAGCCGATGCACCCGGTCAGTTCCCGTTGCAACTGCTCGATCTCGCGCTTCCTCGCCTCCAGCATGATCTGCCAGCGTCGGGAGACTCGCTTCCAGTCGCGGGCGGTGGGGATGCTGTCCATCGGCAGGGTGGCGAACACCTCGCTCACGTCGGCGAGACCGATGCCGAGCCGCTTCGCAACCAGGATCAGGGAGACCCGCCGCAGCATGTGTCGGGGATAGCGGCGCTGGTTGCCGGCTGTGCGGTTGGTGGAGATGAGGCCGAGCTGTTCGTAGTAGTGCAGCGCCGACGCCGCGACGCCGGTGCGCCGCACCACGTCGCCAATGGTGAGTTCGTCGTCCGGTTCCTTGGACACGCGTGACCTCCACCATGGCGAATTGACCTCAAGTTTCCTTGAGATCTTAGGTTGGCCGCATGTCCACCGTTACAGAGCCACCGAGCGGAACCTGGCGCGACCTCCTCGGACCCGGGCACGTCGGCACGTCCGTCGTCCTTGCCGGCGGCGTCGGGTTGCACGCCATCAACATCTTCCTGACCACCAGCCTGTTGCCGACGGCGATCGATGAGATCGGAGGAGAACGGCTCTACGCGTGGAGCACGTCCGTATTCATGATCGCTTCGGTGATCTCCTCCATGCTCGTCAGCCGGCTGCTGGGTGGGCGCGGACCCACAATGGCGTACCTGATCGCGCTGGCACCCTTCATCGCGGGCACGCTCCTCTGTGCCGTGAGCCCCACGATGGAGGTGCTGCTCCTCGGCCGTGCGCTGCAAGGCGTGGGTGGGGGCATCCTCGCCGGGCTCGGCTACGCGGTGGTGCAGGCCGTGCTGCCGGAGAACCTCTGGGCGAAAGCGACCGCCCTGGTCTCGGCCATGTGGGGTGTCGGCACCCTGGCCGGTCCCGCCATCGGCGGCCTCTTCGCCCAGTTCGCCGCCTGGCGGATGGCGTTCGTGGTGCTCGCCGTGATCGGCGCGCTCGTCGCGGTCCTGGCGACGCGGGTGCTGCCGAACCGGGGCGGCTCGGAAGTCGTCGAACCGATGCCGGTCCTTTCCCTGGCGCTACTGACCGGGACCACCGTCGTCATCAGCGTCGCCAGCCTGCTGACCCGGCCCGGACAGTTGGTCGCGGCGGGCCTGGTCGCGGCGTCGCTGCTCGTCGCGTTCGTGGTGTGGGAGCGCCGAGGGCCCGCCCGGGTGCTACCGGCCACGACGTACGCGGCGAACAGTCCGTTGAGGTGGCTCTACCTGACGATCGCCATCCTTGCGGCGGGCACCGCCACGGAGGCGTTCACCCCACTGTTCGGTCAGCGCCTGGGTGGCCTCGAACCTCTGGCGGCCGGCTTCCTCGGCGCCGCGGTGTCCGTCGGCTGGTCGACGAGCATGATTTTCAGTGCCAACGTCTCGGACCCGCGGATCGTGCGCCGGCTGCGCGTGCTGGGCCCCGCCGTGCTGGCCGTCGGTCTCGCCGTGACCGGTCTGGGCCAACGGGAGGACGCGGGCGCACTCACCATCGCCACCTGGTTCATCGGCCTGATCGTCGCCGGTGTCGGCATCGGCATCGCGTTCCCGCATCTGATCGTGGCGACCATGAGCGTGTCGGGCGATTCCGTGGCGGGGGGCAAGGCGGCGGCCGGCGCCAACACGGTCGAACTGGTCGCCCTGTCGCTCAGTTCCGCGCTGGGCGGGGTGCTGGTGAACCTCGGCGCACCATCAATGGTTCGCTCCGCGCAGTTCGTGCTCGTGGGTTTCGCGGTGCTCGCGGTCCTCGGCTGCCTCACCGTCCGCCGGGCCAACCGCGCGGACACGTCCGCGACCTCGCGACAGGCCGCGGTTCCCGCCCTCGATTGACGTGGTTAGCCGACCGGGGCGTCGTCGGCCGGATCGCGGGGCGTGGGAACCGGCGGTCCGGCCGCGGCCATCGTTCCGGCGGACGGGGCGGCGGGAGTCGAGGTGGGTTCGACACCGGCCGCCGTGCGCGGGGCGGGCCAGGGCACCTCGGGCGAATGATGGAACGCGATGCCGGCCGCCCGCCAGCGGGTTGCCTGGGCCGCCAACCGGGCGCGGAAGTTCGACCAGTCCCGCCCGGCGGCCGGTGACCAGCCCAACTCGGCGATGGCGGGCAGCCGCGGGAAGACCATGAACTCGATCTCGGTCGGTGTGGTCACGGACTCCGTCCACAGTGGCGCCTCGATGCCGAGGATCGCTTCCGCCGGTACGCCGTCCAGGTAGCTGGCGGGGTCCCAGTCGTACGCGCGCCGGGTCTCGATATGACCGGCCCAGTCGTGGCCGATCGGAGTGTCGGCGGTGTACTTCATGTCCAGATAGCACCGGTCCGCGGGGGAGAGCAGTACCCCAGCCCCTCGGCGTACGGCGTCGGCCACCGGCGCCTGTTCGGCCGTGGTGCCCCAGTAGTGCAACACCCGGCCGTCGACGTGTGTCGCCGGGGCGGTCTGGTGCCAGCCCAACACCCGCTTGCCGGTGGCCGCGACGATTGCCTGTGCCCGGTTCACGAAGTCCGTGTAGGCGCCGGGCGGCAGGGTGAACGCCTCGTCGCCGCCGAGATGGAGGAACTGGCCCGGGCTCAGCTCGGCCACTTCGCCGAGGACGTCGGTCAGGAACGTGTACGTCCGGCCGTTCGTCACGTCGAGCGCGCTGAACCCGACGTCGGTGCCGGTGTACGCCACCGGGGCGCGGCCGCCTGGGGCGAGTTCCGGGTACGCGACGAGCGCCGCGTTGGTGTGCCCCGGTACGTCGATCTCCGGAACGACGGTGATCCGCCGGCGGGCCGCGTGGCCGACGATGCGCTGGTAGTCGGCCTTGGTGTAGTAACCGCCGGGGCCACCGCCGACCTGGCTGGCGCCGCCCACCTCGGTCAGTCGGGGCCAGGAATCGATGGCGATCCGCCAGCCCTGGTCGTCGGTGAGGTGCAGGTGCAGATAGTTGATTTTGTATCGGGCCACCTGGTCGATGAACCGGCACACCTGGTCGGCGTCGAAGAAGTGCCGGGCCACGTCCAGCATCACGCCCCGGTACGCGTACCGGGGATGGTCCGCGATCCGGCAGCCCGGCACCGTCCACGGGCCTGGGGCGGTACGGCCGTCAACGGCGGGCGGCAGGAGTTGGCGCAGCGTCTGCACGCCGTGGTGCAGCCCGGTGGCGGTGCGGCCGCGGAGCGTGACCGCGTCGGCGGTGACGTCCAGCTGATAGCCCTCGGCGCCGGCACTCTCGGGTTCGGCGGCGTCGTCGGTGAGCAGCAGGGTGATGTCCCCGTCGGCGGTCGCCACCCCGGCGGGGGTCACCGGCAGCGGATAGCCGGTGGGTCCGCGCAGCAGGTCGGCGAGGTGCTCCGCGACGTCCAGGGCGTCCGGCTGGGCGGTGGCCCGGATGGTGGTCTCGGGGGTGAGGCGATATGCCGCGCCGGCCAGCTGTTCCACCCGGAGTGGGCGGGGAAGCAGGGCGTCGAGCCTGGCCATGGCCTCCCGGTCCGGGGTCGCTCGGGGCGGGGGCGTGGTGGTCGACGGATCGGTGGATCGAGGGCCGACACTCATGATGAGGGGACTCCCTGGGATGGCGGCGCGGGGCTGACTCTGGAGCCGTTCCAGGGTATCTGAGCTGCGGATATTCGCCGAACCTGCGAGTCGCGGACGATCCGCCCGACTGCGCTGAGTGGCGACACAGATGCACATTGTCACCCAGGATAGGGGCATCGCCACACCGACACCGGGCCAGGAGGGGCGGTCGATATCGCCAGAATGACATCAACATATCGACCGATGGCAAAGAAAAAATGATCAGTGGAAAATCCATCCCGAGCCGGGGCTCATGGGCGGTATGGGACCGGAACGAGGAGTGGGTCGACATGCAAAAGATGAACGAAATTTCAGCTGCCGACCTGCGTGACCTGGCGGCCGACGCGTTCGAGGTCGTCCCGGCCGAGGTCACGGATGACGCCGACTTCTATCAGGATCTCGGAATCGACTCGCTACAGAAGATCGAATTTGTCGTCCGGATCGAAAGGCGGACCGGCGTGCGTCTCACCGACGAGGAGGCCGCGAACCTGAACACCCTTGCCGACGCGCTGACCGTGCTGCGGGCCCGGGGCGTGTCCATTGCTGCTTGACGACGGTGCGCCGCAAGGCCGCCGGGCGGTGGCGGTGGCCGGAATCGGAGCGGTCTCGGTGGCGGGTCTGGGTGCCGACGCGCTCTGGGCGGCGGTGCGCGACCACGCCGTGCTGACCGGTCCGGCGAGCAGGTTCGACCTCACCGGATACCCGACCTGCCAGGTGGGTGAGGTGCCGGCCGGCGCACTGGCCGGGCTGGACGACCTGGTGCCGACGCACGAGTCACTGGCCGCCAGGTATCTGGCGGCGGCCACCCTGGAAGCGTTGGCCGACGCTGGCCGGTCACCCGGAGAACCGGCACTTTCCAGCCGCGCCGGAACGCTTGTCGGGTCGGCGTCCGGTGGCGGGGTCGGGCCGGCGTCTCGAACGCCGGTCGGGCCGACGTCCGGTGACCGGGTCGGGCCGGCGGGCCGTGGCGATCTCCGGTCGGATACCCGGGAGCGGGTCGGCATCTTCGTCGGGTCGGTGATGGCGACCCGGCCGCTGCTGGATCGGGGGATCGGTCCGCGTGGGCTCGCGGTGCGCGGCCGGGCCTGGGCCCGACCCGGCACGCTGCTCGACGTGGTGCGCCGCGTGGTCCGGGTCACCGGTCCGACCGTGCTGGTCGCGTCGGGCTGCTCAGCGGGCAACGCGGCGATCGCCGCCGGCTACCGCGCTGTCCGGGCCGGCGAGGTGGACGTGGCGATCTGTGCCGGGGCGGACGAACTGTCGCTGGAGGTCTTCGCGATGTTCACCGCCCTGCGGGCGCTCGCTCCGGACGTGGTCCGGCCGTTCGACGTGGCCCGGCGCGGCACGGTGCCGGCGGAGGGCGCCGGTGTGCTGGTCCTGGAGCGGGCCGACCGACTGACCGCCCGGGGCGGGCGCCCCCGGGCCCGCCTGCTCGGCTGCGCGTCGTCAGCCGACGCCTACCACATGACCCATCCGCATCCCGACGGCGCCGCGCTCGTCACCACCCTGCAGACGCTCCTCGGACGGGCCGGCCGGCAGGCGGAGGAGATCGACTGGGTCTGTGCGCACGGCACCGGAACCCCGGCGAACGACGGCGTGGAGGCGCGGGCCACCGCCAAAGGGCTGGCCGGCCGCCGGCCGCCGGTGGTCTCCTCGCTCAAGGGCCAGCTGGGCCACGCGGTGGGCGCCGCCGCCGCGCTGGAGGCGGTTATCGCGGTACGCGCGCTGGCCGGAGACCTGATTCCCGGCAACGTCACCCTGGACCGCCCCGACCCGGAGTGTGCCGGTATCGACCTGGTTCCCGCTGAGGGCCGCCGGGTCCCGGTCCGCTTGGTCGCCAGTCCGGCGGCCGGGTTCGGGGGCGGCGTGACCACCCTGCTGCTCGGCCGGGAGGGTGACGATGACGCCTGACGGCACCGTACTCGCCGTTGGCGGGCTGGGGTTGAGGATGCCGGGGGTGACCGCGCCGGCGGACCTGATCCGGCAGCTCACCGGCGAGGTGCCGGTTCCCGGAGCGGGGCGGAGCCTCACCGCCGCGAACACCGACCTGCCGCCGGTCGATCGGTGGGTGCCCGCCTCCGTCGAGCCTCGGCTGCCCCCCGGGCTTCCGGCGCGCGGGCTGCGCAACTGGCCGCACGAATCGCTGCTCGCCCTCGCCGCGGCGGCGGAGGCGGCGGAGGCGGGGGCGGAGGCGGCGGAGGCGGAGGCGGAGGCGGAGGCGGTCCAGCAAGCCCCGGACGCCACGGCGGTGCTGTGGGCGAGTTCCACCGCCGGGTTGCCGGAATACGCCGGCGTCTGCCTCGACGCCGCACTGCTCGATCCCGGGCTGACCAGTCCGATCCTCGCACCCCTCGCGGCGTACAACGGTCCCGCCTCGACCGTCTCGATCCGGCTCGGGCTCACCGGCCCGGTCGAGACGCTTGTCGGTGGGGTGACGGCCGGGATGGCCGCGGTGATCGAGGCGGGTCATCTCCTCGCCGCGGGTGAGGCATCCTGCGCTCTGGTCGGCGGTTCGGCGGTGACCAGCAGATGGAGCCTCGCCGGGGTGTCCGACGGGTTGGCGCCAGCCGAGGGGTCCGCCTGCCTGGCCCTCGCTCCTGGCGTCGCCGGGGCGGTCACCCTCCGCCGGTCCCGCCGGGTCGGCTTCGATCCGGTACACGGGCTCGACGGCGTACGTGAGCTTGTCCACGCGGCCGGCCCGGTGGCCGGAGTGGTGCTCGCCAGCCCTGACCCAGCGGTCGCCGACGCGCTCACCGAACTGGCCGGTTCCGTCTGGCACATCGAGCGCGAGCTGGGCGACTTCGGCGCCGCCGGCGGCTTCCTCGCCGTGGTCTGCGCGGCCACCCTGTGCGCGGCGGGCCAGCCGGCGGTTCTCGCGCTTGCGGTCGAGCCGGCCGGCACCGCGTCCTGCATGGAGGTTTGGTCATGACAACTGTCGATCTGGTTCAGCGGCTGGTGGGTCACCGGATAGCGACGGCCGGCGGCACGACCGCATATCTGGACACCGACCGCCGGATCAGCTATGCCGAGCTGCACCGGGCGGTGCGCGCGTACGCGACCCGCCTGGACCGGGCCGGAATCGCCGGCGGGCCGGGCCTGGTGGTGGCGGACGACGCGATCACCACCGTGGTCGCGGTCCTCGCCCTCTGGTGGCGCGGGATGGTGGCGGTGCCGGTCAGCTCGATGCTCACCGCGACGGAGGTGGCGTTCATCGCCGGCGACTGCGGCGCCCGGTACCTGCACCTCGACGCCAAGGCAGCGGCGTCGCTGCCGACCGACGGCCCGCTGGCGGTCCCGCGGGGCGGTCCCGATTGGGCGGATCCGGACGCGGCGGAGCCGATAGAGCCGCCACCGGCCGTGGTGGTCGCACCGTCCGATGTGGTGCTGATCCAGTACACCTCGGGCAGCACCGGCGTGCCGAAGGGTGTGCTGCACACGGCGGCCGGCATCGAGGCGGTGCTCGACGGCTTCGGTCACCTCCTCGACCTGCGTCCGGAGGATCGGGTGCTGTCGACGGCGAAGCTATCCTTCGGGTACGGCTTCGGCAACTCGTTGCTCTTTCCGCTGGCGGCGGGGGCCAGCGCCGTGTTGCGGCAGGGACCACCCGACGTGTACGGAGTGGCGGCCAGTATCGCCCGGCACCGGCCCACGGTGCTCTGCGCCGTCCCCCGGGTGTACGCGGCACTGCTGGACCGGGCGCGTGCCGGTGAGCCACCCGAACTCGGCTCGCTGCGGCTGGCCGTGTCCGCCGGTGAGCATCTGCCCGCGCCGGTCTGCGCGGACTTCACCCGCACCTTCGGCGTCCCGGTGGTCAACGGGCTGGGGGCGACGGAGGTACTGCACATCGTTGTGGCCACCCGGGGCACCGAACCGGGTTCGACCGGCACCGCCGTGCCCGGTGTGACGCTTACCGTACGGGACGACGACGGTCACGTCCTGCCCGACGGCGTCGACGGGCGGCTGCACGTGGCCGGTCCGTCGGTCGCCGCAGGATATCTGGACCGTCCGGAGGCCGCCGCGCGGACATTCGCCGACGGCGGGGCGTACACCGGCGACATCGTGCGGCGGGAGCAGGACGGCCGGATCGGCTACCTGTGCCGCCGGGACGATCTGCTCAACCTTGGCGGATACAAAGTCTCGCCGTTCGAAATCGAGGCGGCGGTCCGCGACCTGCCCGGCGTGGGCCAGTGCGCGGTGGTCGGGACGCGCGACGAACACGGACTGGAACAGGCTGTCGCCTACCTGGTGCCGTCCTCCGACACGGACCGGGATGAACTGCGCCGGTCGGCCTGGAAGGCGTTCCGCACCGGGCTGCCGCCGTACAAACGGCCCGTCGCGGTGCGGGTCGTCGACGAGCTGCCGGTGACGTCGACAGGCAAACTGGCCCGGTTCAAGCTGCGGGCGGCCGAGGTGACCGGGTGACGGTGACCGTGCGGGTGCTGCGGGACGGGTCGGACCGCACCCTGATCTGCATCCCGCACGCGGGCGGATCGATCGGCTCGTTCACTCCGTTGGCCGTCGCCCTGCCGGCCGGCTGGCGGGTGGTGGCGGGTGAGGCCCGCCACCCCGTCGGTGTGGATCTCGACCAGGCGGCGGAGAGCTGGTGGCGGGCCCTCCGGCCGCACGTCTCCGACCGGGCCGTGCTGCTCGGCCACAGCCTCGGCGCGGTGCTGGCCGTCCGGCTCGCCGAGGTGGCCGGCGACGACCTGGCCAAGACGCCTATTCTCCTCGCCGCACCGCCGCTGCATCCGGATCCGACGGTCCGCGACCTGCTCACCGCGACCGACGACGCGCGCCTCATCGCCGGGCTACGCCGGGTCGGGCTGCTCCCGGAAACGTCGCTGACCGAGGAGGAGATCGCCCGCCTGCTGCTGCCGAGGTTCCGCCGGGACGTCGCACTCGCGCCCGGTGGGCTGGACCGTCCGGTCACCGTTCCGGTGCATGTGTTGATCGGTGCCGGTGACCAGCTCTGTACCCCGGCCGCCGTGGCGTCCCGGTTGCCGCCGGAACGGGTGCTGTCCAGTCGGGTCGTCGAGGGCGGTCACTACTTCCCGACCACCGAGGCCACGGCGACCGCCCGCGCGATCGCGGACCTCTTCCCCCCGGCGGCCACCCCCACCCCCACCCGCGCCACCCCCACCCCCACCCCCACCGATCTTGCACTTTGGGTTGGCGCTTTATGGCTCTCCTACCCTTTTGACGCAACCCAAAGTGCAAGATCACCGCAGATGGCGCGGGGGTGGCGTGGGGTGGCGGGACGGGTGGGTCAGGTTGGGGGGCGGTCTCGTTTGGGGAGTTTGGCGACGACCGCCGCGTACGACGCGTCGACCGCCTCGATCAGTTCGTCGTCCGGAATGGCGCCGCCGATGCGCAGCGTGTTCCAGCCGGACCGACCGATGTAGGCCATCACCGACGCGTCGTCCGGGTAGCGGGCCAGCCACTCGTCGGCCACGTCCCGATTCGGCCCGCACTTGACCCCGATCGTGGCGGCGGGGCCGGCGTCGCCGAAGAACGCGAAGATCTTGGGGCCGACCTTCACCACCACGTCGCCCTCCCACGGCATATCCTGCCAGGCACCAGGCTTGGCCAGGCAGAACGCCAGCACCTCGTCGCGGGTCATCGGACCGCCTCGCCATCGCCGGCGGGCGCGGAATCGGCGGGCGCCGGATCGGCGGGCGCGGAATTGGCGGGCGCGGAATCGGCGGGCGCGGAATGGACGCCGCCCGGTGCCACCCGCGTGGTCAAGTCCGTCAGCCCGGCGAAGATGGCGTCCACGATCCGCTCCGCGAGTTCCCGGTCCTCGATGTCCGGGCGCCACCGCAGCAACCGGTGCATCAACATCGGACCGGTGATCATCATCATGCAGACTTCGACGTCGATGTCCGGCCGCAATTCACCGGTGGTGACGCCGCGACGCAGCACCTCGCGCATGGCCTGGCGGCGTGGCTCGATCAGTTCCTGGTAGAGCCGGTGCTGTTCGGCACTGCGGTGCACCTCGGGAACCAGGCACGGCATGATCCGGACCGCCCGCGGATCGGGTTGGCGACCGGCCGCGGTCAGCAGGGTGATCAGGTCCTCCCGGACGCTGCGTCCGGCCGGCTCGGGCGGCGGGCCCTTGAGCGTCCGCAGCGCGTCCAGCAGCAACGCCTCCTTGCCGGGCCACCGTCGGTAGATGGTGGCCTTGCCGACTCCGGCCCGGGTGGCGATCGCCTCGATCGACAGCGCCTCGATCGTGCTCCCCTCGGCGAGCAGGTCGAGCGCGGCGTCGACGATCGCCTCGTCGGCGCGGACGCTCCGCGGCCGCCCGGGCGACCGCGGAGCGTCCGTGGAGGTGGAGGTCATGTCCCCCATTGTTTCCGACCCCTCACGCGGTGGCCAGTTCCGGCTCGCCCACCGGTTCCGGCTCGACCGGCGGCCGCGCGGGACGGCCGGGCATCCAGCGCAGCACCACGATGATGCCGGCCGCGGCAATGATCGCGGACAGGGCGGCCGCCCAGTGCATGGCCGAGACGAACGCGTCGTTCGCGGCGGACACCACAGCCGCGCCGCCGTCGCCGAGTCGCCCGGCCACGCCGTATGCCCCGGATATGGATTCGTTCGCGGCGGACCGCGCCGGCACGGGCAGCGCCCCGGTGGTGTCGGCGATCCGGTCGCGGTAGACGGCCGCGAGGACGGACCCGAGCACCGCGATGCCGAGCGCACCGCCGACCTGCCGGACCGTGTTGCTGACCGCCGAACCCACCCCGGCCCGCTCACGGGGAAGCGCAGCCATGATCGATTCCATGGCCGGCGGCATGATGTTCGCCATCCCGACGCCCTGCACGAAGAACACGGCTCCCACCACCCAGATCGGAGTGTCGGCGGTGACCAGGGCGAACGCGGTCAACGCCGTGGTGGTCAGGGTCAGTCCGACCGCCGAGACGGCGCGGGCCCCGAATCGCCGGACCATCGCCGCGCTGCGCGGCGCGAAGGCCAGTTGGGCGACGGCGAACGGCAGGAACAGCAGGCCGGTCTGCAGGGGGGTGTAGCCGCGGACCAGTTGCAGATAGAACGAGCTGAAGAACATGACGCCCATGGCGGCGAAGAAGACCAACCCGATCACCGCGACGGGAGCGGCGAACTGGGGCACCCGGAACAGCCGCACGTCCAGCGATGGATGGTCGATCCGCCGCTCGTAGGCGACGAAGCCGGCGAGCACCGCGAGGCCGCCGAGGATGGCCGCCCAGACCACGCCCCGGTCGAAGCCGTGCTCACCACCGTCGATGATGCCGTACGAGAGGGCGACGAGGCCGACCACCGACAGGGCCACGCCCACCAGATCGATCCGCCCCGGTCGGGGATCCCGCGACTCCGGGACCAGCAGCCCCACCGCCAGCAGGCCACCGAGCACCACCGGCACGTTGATCAGGAAGACCGAGCCCCACCAGAAACGCTCCAGCAGTGCCCCGCCGAGGATCGGCCCGATGGCCACGCCCAGTCCGACCGCGCCGGACCAGATGCCGATGGCCTTCGCCCGCTCGCGGGGGTCGAAGACGTTCGAGATGATCGACAGGGTGGCGGGCATGATGGCCGCGCCGCCGAAGCCCATCATGGCGCGCGCCGCGATCAGCTGTCCGGGCGACTGGGCGTACGCGGACAGCAGCGAACTGAGGCCGAACAGCGCGAGCCCGAACAGCAGGAACCGCTTGCGGCCGAACCGGTCACCGAGCACCCCGAAGGTGAACAGCAGACCGGCGAAGACCAGGGTGTAGGAGTTGATCGACCACTCCAGCTCGCCCTGGGTGGCGCCCAGCCCGCGCACCGGGTCGGCCAGCGTACGCAGCGCGACGTTCAGGATCGTGTTGTCGAGCACCACCACCAGCAGGCTGACGACCAGGACACCCAGGATCGCCCAGCGGCGGGGATGCCCGGTGTTGTCTCGTAGCTCCATGTCTCCGCTTCCCCCAGGTTGCTCCGCGGATTCGGATCGGTCGGCTCGGTCGGCTCGGCGGGATCGGAACCCCGTTGAAATCCGATACGGAACAGACTCGTATTAGGGAAGCAGCCTAGGGAGCGGATTAGCGATACGGTACCGTTTCGTTTCGAATGTGATTCACGTCTCCCGGCACCCGGCAGGCCAGCAGCGCGACCGGAAGCGAGGAGAGCCACGCGGACGCGGGCGGCAGCACGCCATCAACGGCCGACCCGACAGGTGGTATCGCGCCATCAACGGCCGACCCGACAGGTGGTATCGCGCCATCAACGGCCGACCCGACCGGCGGCACCACAGTGGACCAACCGGGTCCGGCGCCGTAGACCCGGGCCCACCGGCAGTCGGCGGCGAGCGCGTCGAGCGGGGGCCGGCGGCCGGTCCGGGTGGTCTGTGCCCAGACGACCACGGTGTGCGGCCGGATCCGCCGTGCCGCCCCACGCAACGCCGGCCAGGGCACGGCCGCGCCCAGGAAGAGACTGCCCTGCCCCCGCTCACGGAGGGCGACGCGGAGAGCGTGCAGCGCGAGGCAGTGCGCCTCCTCGTCGGCACCGGCCAGCAGCACCCCGGCCGGTGCCCCGGGCCGGCCCACCGTCCGGGCGAGCCGGTCCAAACCGGCCCGGATGCCCTCGGAGAGGGCATGCTCGACCGCGACGCCCACACCGTCCGACCCGCGCAGTTCGCGCAGCAGCGGTACGCACACCCGCTCCCACAGGGCGACCACGCCACGCCGCCGCCCGATCGTCACCGTCAGCACCGCCACCCGATCCGTGTCCAGTTCGCCGGCGGCCGCCGCCAGCCGCGTCCGGTCCGAATGGTCCGTGTCCCATGGCGCTCCGATACGCACCGTGCCGCACCCCCCGGGGTCGCTACGTCCTCCCAGGAAGTTCGCCGGTGACCCCGCGCCCGGATGCGGGAAGGGGTCCCTCGTCAACGTGATGCGTCGACGAGGGACCCCTTCCCGGGTCAGCCTCGGCGGCGGGCGGCGTACCGGCGGGCCAGATCGGCGGCCGTCCCCCACAGGCCGCGCCGGAACAGCAGCACCGCCAGCACGAAGATCGTCCCGGTGACCAGCCCGATCGTGTCGAAGCCGGAGAACGACAGCCAGTCCTCCAACCGCACCAGGAGGGCCGCGCCGAGCACTCCACCCCACAGGGTGCCGATGCCACCGAGCACCACCATGATCACACCCTCGCCCGAGGTGGTCCAGTGCAGCACGTCCAGCGAGACGAACTGGTGGCCGATGGCGAACAGACCGCCGCCGAGGCCGGCCAGGAACGCCGACAGCACGAACGCGGTCAACTTGTACCGGTGCACCGGATAGCCGAGCGCCCGAGCGCGGGCCGGGTTGTCCCGGATGCCCACCAGCACCCGACCGAACGGCGAGTTCACGATCCGCCAGGCAGCGAGGAACGCCAGCAGCACGATCGGCAGCGCCGCGTAGTAGAAGTAGTACTCGTCGGACAGGTCCAGCCCGGCGAGTTCCCGGGGGATGCCCTGCAACCCGTTCTCACCCCCGGTCAACCCCCGCCACTCGTTGGCGACCGCGAACATCATCTGCGCGAACGCCAGGGTGACCATGGCGAAGTAGATTCCGGTGCGCTTCACCGCCAGGTAGCCGATCGGCACGGCCAACACCGCGGCGGCCACCGCGCCACCGAGCACGGCCACCGGGAACGGCACGCCGAACTCGATCGCGACCATCCCGGTGGCGTACGCCGAGGTGCCCCAGAAGGCGGCGTGCCCGAACGACAGCAGCCCGGTGAAGCCGAGCAGCAGGTCGATGGCGACCGCGAACAGCGCCCAGCAGAGGATGTCCACGGCCACCGCCGGATACAGCCCGTTGGGCAGCCACAGCGCGACGCCCAGGCCGACGGCGAGCAACGCGTACCGCAGCCAGGACGGCGCGGTGCCGACCGCGGCCAGCACCGACGGTGCCGGCCGGCCGCTGCCGGGCTTGTCGTCGGCGGCCGGTGGCGCGCCGACTGCCGCGGTCCCGTCGGAGGTGCTGGGTGCCTGCGTCATGCCGGTGCCTCCTCACGGCCGAACAGTCCGGCCGGGCGCCACAGCAGCACGGCCGCCATCACCAGAAACACGATGGTCTGGCCGATGATCGGATAGTCGGACAGGTAGACCAGGCTCCACGACTGGACAAGCCCGATCGCGAACCCGGCGGCCACCGAGCCGAAGATCGACCCCAGTCCGCCGATCACCACGACGGCGAAGACCACGATGATCAGGTCGGCCCCCATCAGCGGGTTCACCGCCCGCATCGGCGCCGCCAGCACCCCGGCCAGCCCGGCCAGCGCGATGCCGAAACCGAATACGGGCGTGACCCACCGCCCGACGTCGATACCGAACGCCCGGGTCAGCTCGGGACGTTCGGTCGACGCCCGAATGATCATGCCGATCCGGGTGTGCCCCAGCAACCACCACACGGCAACGCAGAGGGCGGCCGCGAAGGCCAGGATGAAGACCCGGTAGGTGGGGAACTGGAACAGCCCGAGGTTCACCGTCCCGGTCAACGCCGACGGCGTTTCGTACGGGCTGGACTGCACCCCGTACCGGGACTTCACCAGATCCTGCAGGACCAGGGTGAGCCCGAAGGTGAGCAGGAAGTTGTACAGCGGGTCCAGCCGGGTGAGCCGGTGGATGAAGGCCCGCTCCAGCGCCATGCCGACGAGCCCGAGCACCACCGGCACGATCAGCAGCGCCCACCAGAACGACACGCCGGCCTCGGTGAGCAGGACGTACGCCCCGAAGGCGCCGAGCATGTAGAAGGCGCCATGGGCGAAGTTGACCACCCGGAGCATTCCGAAGATGACCGCCAGCCCGAGGGCGAGCAGGGCGTAGAACGCCCCGCTCACCAACCCGTTGAAGGTGTTCTGCAGGAAACCCGTCATGACATCTGGCACTCGCTGCTCGGCGCCCGGAACGCCTCCTCTGCCGGGATGGTCTTGAGGATCTTCACGTAGTCCCACGGCTCGGAGACCTCGGCAGCCGGCTTGACCTGGGCCAGGTAGGCGTCGTGCAGCACCCGGTGGTCCTCGGCCCGGAACTTGCCGTTGCGCAGGAACACGTCGTTGACGGTCTTGCCCTCCAACTGCTTCACCACCGCGTCGCCGTCATCGCTACCGGCTGCCTGCACGGCCTCCAGGTACTGGGTCGCCGCCGAGTAGTTCGCCGCGTGTGCGAATGTCGGACGGACACCCGTCTCCTTGAGGAACCGGTCGGCGAACGCGCGGTTCTCCTCGTCGAAGTTCCAGTACCAGGCGTCGGTGTAGGTGGTCCCGGCGAGCGCGGCCGGGGTCAGCGAGTGGACGTCGGTGATGAACATCAGCCCGACGGCCAGGTTGACGCCCTTGTCCCGCAGCTTGAACTCGTTGTACTGCTTCACCACGTTCACCAGTTCCGCACCGGCCTGCATGGTGCCCAGCACGGCCGGCTTGGGGCTCAGCCCGGCCGCCTTCAGCAGGTAGGTCGAGTAGTCACCCGACTCGTTCGGGAAGGGCGCCCCGTCCTTGCCGACCACGGTGCCGCCCGCCTCGGTGATCGCCGCCGAGAAGCTCTTCTCCATGTCCTGGCCGAAGGCGTAGTTCGGGTACAGGATGTACCAGCTCTTGCCGACCTGCTCGGTCACCGTCTTACCGGTGCCGTTGGCCAGCATGTACGTGTCGTACGCGTAGTGGAACGTGTACTTGTTGCAGCTCTTGCCGGTCAGCTCGGTGGTGGCGGCGCCAATGTTGAAGTACGGCTTCTTCTTCGTCTTCGCGATGTCGGCGACCTTGAGGGCGGCCGACGAGGTGGGCACGTCGAGGATGGCGTCGACGCCCTTGCGGTCGTACATCTCTGCGGCCTTGCTGTTCGCCACGTCCGGCTTGTTCTGGTGGTCGGCTGTCTCCACCGAGATGTCGCTGGTCACCGCCTTGTCGCCGTGCTTGGCCTTGAAGTCGGCGATCGCCATCTCGACGGCCTTCACCGAATTCCTGCCGGACAGGTCGGCGTAGACGCCGGACTGGTCGTTCAGCACCCCCAGCACGATCTTGTCGTCGGTCAGCTTGCTGTCGCCGGATCCCTGCGGCCCGCCGCCGCCACACCCGGCGGCCAGCATCATCAGGGCAGCGGCGCCGGCCAGACCCGCGGTTGCACGCATTGCCAATCCCTCCACCTCCGCGCGTCGGCGCGCGGCTCGCGGTCGCTTTCTGTCAGATTCCGAGGTACGTCAGCAGCTCGCGCTCCCGGGAGCGCACCTCGGAGTTGTCCATCGCCTCGACGACGCTGCCCTGCGCCAGCAGGTAGTGCCGGTCGGCGACGCCTGTCGCGAAATGCAGGTTCTGCTCCACGAGCAGGACCGTGACCCCGTGCTCCTTGGCCTGCCGGAGGATCTCCCCGACCTTCTGCACCAGCAGCGGTGACAGGCCCTCGGTCGGTTCGTCGCAGAGCAGCAGTCGGGCCCCCATCCGCAGCACCCGGGCCAGCGCGAGCATCTGCTGCTCACCGCCGGAGAGGGTGGTGGCCGGGGCGGCGCGCCGCTCGTACAGGATCGGGAAGGCCTCGTAGACGCGGTCGAGCGGCCACGGGTCCGGTCCGACCACGGCGGGCAGGGTCAGCTGTTCGACCACCGACAGGCTGGCGTAACTGCCCCGGTCGTCGGGCACCCAGCCGAGGCCCGCGCGGGCTCGACGGTGCGCCGGCAGTCGGCCGAGGTCGGTGCCGGCCAGCTCGATCCGGCCGCGCTGCTGCCGGTGCAGACCCATCACGCAGCGCAGCAGGCTGGTCTTGCCGGCGCCGTTGCGGCCGACCAGGGTCACCACCTCGCCGGCCTCGACGTGCAGGCTCACGTCGCGGAGCACCTGCGCCTCGCCGTACCAGGCGGACAGGTCGTCAACGCGCAGCATGCGCCGTCCCTCCCTGCGCGGCACGGCCGGTGCCGGCGCCGTCGTCACTGTCGCTGCTCTCCCCCAGGTACGCGGCGATCACCCGCTGGTCCGCCCGGACCTCCTGGTACGGCCCCTCCACCAGCACCTTGCCGGCCTGCAACACGGTGACCGTGTCGGCGAGCCGCCCCACCACGCTCATGTTGTGTTCGACGAGCACCACCGTGCGGCCCTGCCGGACCCGCTGGATCAGCTCGACGGTGCGGTCCACGTCCTCCAGGCCCATACCGGCGGTCGGCTCGTCGAGCAGCAGCACCCGCGGCTCCAGTGCCAGCGCGATGGCGAGTTCCAGGGCGCGTTTCCGGCCGTAGGCGAGCGCCTCGGCCGGCACCTCGGCGACGTCGGCGAGGCCCACCATGTCCAGCAGTTCGCGGGCCCGGTCGGCGTACCGGCGCATGAGTTTGGCCGAGCGCCAGAACCGCCAGCCGAGTCCGCTGGGGCTCTGCAGCGCCAGTTCGACGTGCTCCTGGCCGGACAACTGGGGAAACAGGCTGGTGATCTGGAAGGACCGGGCGACGCCGAGCCGGGCGATCCGTTCGGGCGGCAGGCCGGTGACGTCCCGGCCATCCAGCTCGATCCGTCCCGAGGTGGGTCGGAGAAAGCCGGTGAGCAGGTTGAACAGGGTGGTCTTGCCGGCGCCGTTGGGGCCCACCAGGGCGTGCACCGTGCCGTCGACCACGTCGAGATCCACCCCCGCGACCGCGCGGAAGCCCCGGAAGTCTCTCGTCAGTCCGCGTACGGTGAGCAGCCCTTGGCCCGCCATCGCCCTCCCCTTCGCAGCATTCCCGACTTCCGGTGACTGGTGTCACAGGTGTTCGCAGAAACCTACGGAAGGCAGCGACGGCTAACTATGTCGACGTCCCACACATTCCGGGGTCTGGAACCGGGCTGAGGCGCCACCCTCGACGGGCCGGGTGGAGCGTCAACGCGACCACCGGTCACCGGGGCGTTGCGCTCATGTGGCCCGCCACCGTCGAAGCCGGCCTATGCGTTCGTGTCTTCCAACCCACTGTCGTATCTCGCACTACGGAGTGCCATAGACATTAGTGTGTGACACACAGTATGGTGTGAGACATGAACGAGGACGTGCTGCGAACTCACCTTCAGGAGTTACGCCGCGGCACCGTGGTGATGGCGAGCCTGGTTGCGCTGCGCCGGCCCGACTACGGCTACGCGCTGCTGCAACGGCTCACCGGGCACGGCTTCCCGGTGGACGCCAACACGCTCTACCCCCTCCTGCGCCGGCTGGAGGAGCAGGGCCTGCTCACCAGCGAGTGGAACACCGAGGAGAACAGGCCGCGCAAGTTCTACCGGACCAGCGACGAGGGCGAGACGCTGCTGGGCCGGCTCCTCGACGACCTCGCCGCCGTGCAGACCTCACTTACCGGCCTTATCGAAGGAGCCGACCGATGACCACCCTGACCGAGCGGTACCTCGCCGCCACCCTGCGCGCCGTGCCGGCCGGGCGTCGCACGGAGATCGCCGACGAGCTACGCGCCTCCATCGAAGACATGATCTCCGACCGCACCGCGGCCGGTGCGGACCGCACCGCCGCCGAGCGCGACGTCCTCACCGAGCTGGGCGACCCGGACCAGCTCGCCGCCCGGTACGCCGGCCGCCAGCTGTACCTCATCGGCCCCACCTACTACCTGGTCTGGTGGCGGCTGCTGCGCCTGCTGCTGTCCTTCATCCCGGCGCTCGTCGGAGTCGTGGTGGCCGTGGTCGAGGCGACCGACGGTGACGCCCCGGCGGGAGCCGTCGGCGCCGGCGTCGTGGTCGCCTTCCAGGTCGCGGTGCAGATCTCCTTCTGGGTGACCCTCGTGTTCGCGATCTTCGAATGGACCAACGCCACGGTCGACCTGCCGCGGTGGACCGTCGACCGGTTGCCCGACACGCCCGTCGACCGGGACATCTCGCTCGTCGACACCGCCGCCTCGATCGCGATGATCCTGCTCTTCGCCGCCTGGTTCCCGTGGCAGCATTACCAGTCCTTCGTCGACGGCGGTTCCGGCACGGACATCCCGATCCTCGACCCCGACCTGTGGACCTTCTGGTTGCCGGTCGTGCTGGCCGTCCTGCTGGTCAGTGCCGCCTTCGAGATCGTGAAGTACCGGGTGGGTCGGTGGACCTGGCCGCTGGTGGCGGCAAACGTCGCCGTCCAACTGGCGTTCGCCGTCCCGGTCGTCTGGCTGCTGCTCTCCGAGAGGCTGCTCAATCCGGCGCTCATCGACCGCTTCGCCTGGTTGCGCGAGGGCGGCACGGAACTGGTGACCAACCTGACGCTTGTCGGCATCGCGATCGTGCTGGTCTGGAGCATCATCGACACCATCGTCAAGGCCCGCCGGCACGCGCGCTGACCCGATCACCGGCCCGTGCCGCGCCGACCCCAGGCACCCGGCCAGTCCGCACGCTGGCGGCGCTCACCGGATCATCCGGTGAGCGCGGCCAGCGTCATGTCCACGTCCGCGTCGGTCGAGTAGAGGTGGAACGAGGCCCGCAGTCGGCCGTTGCGCACCGCCGCGCGCACCCCGGCCGAGCGCAGCCGCCGCTCCGCGTCCGGCACGTCGACGGCGACGATGGCACTGTCGCCGGCAGGTCGGCCGAGCCCGGCGAGGAATCGGTTGGCCAAGCCCACGTTGTACGCCCGGATCGCCGGAAGACCGACGTCGAGCAGCAACTCCATGGCCGGCGCGGCACCGACGAAGCTGAACCACGCGGGCGAGG
Source organism: Plantactinospora sp. GCM10030261 (assembly GCF_042666615.1). Lineage (NCBI taxonomy): Bacteria > Bacillati > Actinomycetota > Actinomycetes > Micromonosporales > Micromonosporaceae > Plantactinospora > Plantactinospora sp. GCM10030261. The sequence continues at coordinate 582,509 of NZ_JBHTDD010000001.1, read as the reverse complement.
TGTCGAAGCGGCGGGCCCCGTCCGCCAACCGCAGCGGCAGCCCGTAGTACGACTCGTGCACGTCCGCGCCCGCGTACCAGCCGGCGGCCGACGCGATCGTGCGGTCCCGCACCCGCGGCCCCAGGTATCCGAACGCCGCACCCCGCGGCGCCATCAACCACTTGTACGCGTGGACGACCACCACGTCGGCGAGCGTGCCGTCGAACGGTAGCCAGCCGCACGCCTGCGTCGCGTCGACGACCAGCAACGCGTCGGCGGCCGACGCGGCGGCCGCCAGTTCCCGGTAGGGCGCCACCCTGCCGTCCGCCGACTGGACCAGGCTCACCGCCACCAGATCCACGCTGGCGTCGACCGCGTCGAGCAGCCCGGCCAGCGGCACGGTCCGGACCTCGACCCCCCGCTCGGCCTGCGCCAGCCAGGGAAACAGGTTGGAGGTGAACTCCTCCTCCGCGACCAGCACGGTGGCGCCGACGGGCAGCGCTGCGGCGATCGGCGCGAGCAGCCCGGACACGGTGCCGCCGATGGCCACATCGGACACCGGAACCCCGGTCAGCCGGGCGAAGGCGGCCCTCGATCGCGCGACGTACTCGTCCCAACCCTCCCAGGACGTCCGGCCCACCCGCCAGTCTTCCAGCGTCGCCCGCAACGCCTCCCACGCCGGCCGGGGCGGCAGCCCGTAGCTCGCCGTGTTCAGCCAACCGGGCTGCGGATCCCACAGCCGCCGCGCCTCAACAAGATCCATGTCCGAAATGCTATCCAGGCCACCCGACCAACGCGCCGCCTCATACGCCTGCGGTACTCCCTCGGTACCCCACCTCCTACCTGGTCGGGCTTCGGCTACTGCGGTCCGTCATCCCGCGCTCGTCGACGTCGTGGTGGCCATGGTCGAGGCGGCCGACGGACCATCGTCCGTCCACCGGTGCGGGCCGCTCGCCGGGAGCCGTCCTGGGTAGACTTTCGCACCGGCGCGACGGGCCTGTTCCCCGGTCGCCGACCGGGAACAGGCCCGAACAGCGGCACGGGCCGCCACCCGCAGAGCTGAGGAGAGACGGTTGCACCAGCATGACGCGCTCAGCAACCCCAACGAGCGGGTCGGCACGGCGCAGCGGACGGCCGCCGCCGACCAGCTGTCGAAGGCGCTCGCCGAGGGCTTCCTCGATCTGGAGGAGTACGACCAACGGACGGTGGCCGTGCATTCCGCCGTCACCGTCGGCGACATCGTCCGGCACCTGGCCGACCTGCCACCGCGGTTCCACTGGGACCCCCGATCCTCACCACCGGCCGTCGCCACGCCCGCCGCACCCGTCGGCGACCGACGCGGGATGGCCACCGCCGCGCTGCTCCTGGCCCTGATGGCGCTGCCCGCCTCGATCTGTTACGGCTTCGGCGGCATCCTCTCGCTGGCGGCTCTCCCGTTGGGCTTCCGTGCGCTCAAGAGCAAGGAGGCGCACGGCATGGCCCTGGCCTCGCTGCTGGTGGCCGGCTTCGGGGTGGTAAGCGCGCTGTTCTTCCTGTTCATCCTGGTCGTCTGGGACTCCCCGACGAGCCCTCCGACGCCGTGAACCGTAGCGGGCCGGCCGCCCGGGACCCCCGGCGGCGGGCCACCATTCGATCCGACCGCGTGAAAGGGTGACCCGATGGCACCGGTGGCCGCGTACGACGAGATAGCCGACTGGTACGAGCAGGAGTTCCTGCCCCGACAGGCCGACGGCGATCCGATCGGCGTCCGTGCCGGACTCGCCGAACTCCTCGGGCCGGGCAGCGGTCCCTGCCTGGAGATCGCCTGTGGCACCGGGATCCATGCCGAACAGCTACGCGGACTCGGCTGGACGCCCGTCGGGGTGGACCTGTCCGCGGCGATGCTGGGGTACGCCCGGGGCCGGCTGCCCGTGGCGCGCGGGGACGCCGCCCGGCTGCCGTTCCGGGACGGCTCGCTGCCGGCGGTCGTCACCGTGATGGCACACACCGACCTGCCGGACTACCCGGCGGTGCTGCGCGAGGCGGCCCGGGTGCTGTCCAACGGCGGCACGTTCGTCCACATCGGCGTGCATCCGTGCTTCTGCGGCGGCTTCGCCGACCATACCGACCCGACCGCGGTGGTGATCCGGCCCGGCTACCTCGACGGCCACTGGACCACCGACTCGTGGACCACCGAGGGGGTACGTAACCGGGTCGGCGCCAGTCACTGGCCCCTGCCCGACCTGCTGCACCACGTTTTGGCGGCCGGGTTGACCCTCGACCGGTTCACCGAGGGCGGCTCCCCCGTCCCGACCACGTTCGCCCTGCGCGCCCGCAAGCGTTCCTAGCATGACGATCGGGACGTTCCGGCTGACCGCGTACGCCACCTGCCGCAGGGACGACGAGGTACTGCTCGTCCGCCACCGGCGAGAATCGTCGAGAGCGGACTGGCCCTCGCCGAGCGGATGCCGGTCACCAGTCACGTCAATGAGTCCCGGCTGGGCTCTCATAATCGACTCGATGTCGGCGTAGTTGGGGTGTCCGGACCGCCCGGACCCCCCCAAGTACGCCGACATCGAATTTGATCGGTGTGGCAAGACCGCCGGCTCACGCACCGGCCCGGCGATCTCGGTGCTCGGCGTGACCGGGTTCCCGTTCGGGCTGGCCGCCCGGGTTCTCGACGGTGAACCGGGCAAGAGCCTCGCGTCGTTCGTCCGCGCCCTGCCGGCCATCGCCGAACGCGACGGGCGCGAACCATGAGAACACCTCCCGGACGGGGATGTTCGGGACGTGTTCTGTCGGGGCCGACGTCAGCCGACGGCCGCCATGATCTCGTCGGACACGTCGAAGTTCGCGAAGACGTTCTGCACGTCGTCGCAGTCCTCCAGCACGTCGATCAGCTTGAAGATCTTGCGCGCGCCCTCCTCGTCGAGCGGCACGTTCACGCTCGGGATCAGCGACGACTCGGCCGACTCGTACTCGATGCCGGCGTCCTGCAACGCGGTCCGCACCGCGACGAGATCAGTCGGCTCGGAGACCACCTCGAACGCCTCGCCCAGGTCGTTGACCTCCTCCGCGCCCGCGTCGAGGACGGCCATCAGCACGTCGTCCTCGATCAGCTCGCCCTTCGGCACGATCACCACGCCCTTGCGGGTGAACATGTACGACACCGAGCCGGCGTCGGCGAACGAGCCGCCGTTGCGGGTCAGCGCGGTCCGCACCTCGGTCGCGGCCCGGTTGCGGTTGTCGGTCAGGCACTCGATCAGGAGCGCGACACCGTTCGGACCGTACCCCTCATACATGATCGTCTGGTACTCCGCGCCGCCGGCCTCAAGACCGGACCCACGCTTGACCGCGCGATCGATGTTGTCGTTCGGTACGGAGTTCTTCTTCGCCTTCTGGATGGCGTCGTAGAGCGTGGGGTTGCCGGCGGGGTCGCCGCCGCCGGTGCGGGCCGCCACCTCGACGTTCTTGATCAGCTTGGCGAACATCTTGCCGCGCTTGGCGTCGATGACCGCCTTCTTGTGCTTGGTCGTCGCCCACTTGGAGTGGCCGGACATCAATTACCTCCGTCGCTACCTGCCGGCAGCACCGCCCCTGATGTCCCGCTCACGCCGGCGCACGCGGAGAGGTGCCGGTCGGCTCCGGAAAGAGCCGCGGCGGGCCGATGCCCTGCCGAATTTCCGCAATCCTACCGACCGGCGCCGGCGCCGCACCGCACGGCACCGACCCGGGCCGTCATCCCTGGACGACGAGCCCGGCCGGCGGATCACTCCCCGAAGCCGTACGACCCGAGCACCGTCACCTCGGACATGCTCCGCTCCTCGCAGCGCTCCTCCAGGTCGGCCCGGAAGCGGCGGAACGACTCCAACGACGGCAGCGGTTCCGGCAGGTCCGGACCCATTGCCACGTCGACGAAGGTCCGCCCGTCCGCCAGGCGGAGGGTCAGCAGACGCAGCCCGGCCGGCCGGCGCCGGGCCACCTCCTCCTGTACGGACCGGAGCAGGGCCAGGTGTCCGTCGAGGCACTCGGGCCGGACCCGGTACTGGATGAAGATCGCGTCCACGGTCACCCCACCAGCTCGGGGGTGTCCGCTCTGGCCAGGCGCAGAGCCCGGGTCCAGGTCAGGATCTCGGTCACCATGGTCGTCAGGGACTCCTCCCGCCCGTCCGCCGGCCTGATCGTGCCCGGCGCGGTTGGATCGTTCGGGTCGGAGCCGGAGAAGTCGAAGTCGCTGAAGATCGGCATTGTGACCTGGGTGGGCACCACCACCGCGCGTACCTCGGCCAGGATCAGCCGCAGGTGATCGGCCGCCCGGCTGCCGCCCTGCACGCCGTAGCTGAGCAGGCCGACGACCTTGTCGTTCCACTCGGCGTACAGGAAGTCGATGGCGTTCTTGAGCGCGGCCGGGACCGAGTGGTTGTACTCGGCGGTGACGACGACGAACCCGTCGTAGGCGTTCACCACGCCGCTCCAGCGGTGGGTGTGCGGCATCCGGTAGTCGGCGAACATCGCGGGTACCGGCTCGTCCAGCATCGGCAGGGCCAGGTCCGCCAGGTCGATCAGCTCGATCTCGGCGGCACCGGTCCGTACCTCCGGATGCTGGGCGGCGACCCGCTCCGCCCAGCGGGCGACGGCGGCGCCACGGCGGCCGGGGCGGGTACTACCGACGATCAGACCGATCCGGATCGGTCGGGTGTTGTTCGTGCTTTCCATGCCGACGATCATCGGCCGCCCCCCGGGACGGCCGGGAGGCCGGCGCGATGGTGGCCCTGTCCGGGCCACCATCGCGCGACAACCTGGTGCCACACTGGGCGGGTGATGGACGGCGAACTGGGCGCGTTCCTGCGTAGCCGCCGGGAGGCCCTGCCACCGGATCGGGTCGGCCTGGTGGCGGGACCCCGCCGCCGCGCCCCCGGACTGCGCCGATCGGAGCTGGCCACCCTGGCCCAGGTGAGCGTGGAATACCTGATCCGCCTCGAACAGGGCCGGGACACCCGGCCGTCACCCGAGATCCTCGGCGCCCTCGCCGACGCGCTGCTCCTCGACGAGGCCGACCGCGAGTACCTCCAGCAGCTCGCCACGGTCGGCCATCGCCGCCAGTTGTGCCCCGACCAGCGACCACGGGCCGCGCGGACCGTCCGCCCGACCACCAGGGCGGTGCTCGACGCGTTGCGGGACACGCCCGCCTACCTGTGCAACCAGCTCGCCGACCTGCTGGCCTGGAACGACGCCTACGACCGGCTGGCCCGCCCGATCGGGCTGCTGGACGGGGACCGGCCGAACCTGCTGTGGTTCGCGCTCACCGACGACCGGGCCCGCGACCACTTCCCGGACCGCGACCTGCTGGTCGACCAGCAGGTCACCGAGCTGCACCGGCTGCGCCGGGGCGATCCCGCCACCGACCAGTTCGCCGACCGGCTGGCCCGCACGGTGGGCGCGCCCTTCACCGACCGGTGGCGACGACGCCCGGTCGCCGCCCCCCGGACGGGCGTCCGGACGATGCGGCACCCGGAGGTGGGGCCGCTGCGTCTGGCGTACGAGACGCTGGATGTCGCCGAGGCAGCCCACCAGCGGATCGTCGTCCACCTGCCGGCCGACGCCGGGTCGGCAGCCAAGCTGGATCTGCTCCTCGGACGACGCCCCGGTCAGTTACGTGCCGTCGCCGGCTGACTGTCGGCTGGTGTGGTGGTCGACGAGCCGTTGCAGCAGTGCCACGAACTGTTCCCGTTCGTGCTGACTCAGCGGCGCGAGTAGGGCGTCCTGCGCGGCGTCGAGTTCCGTGTCGAGCAGGTGGAGGGCATCCCGCCCGGAGTCGGTGATGCTTACCGCGTTCCGCCGCCGGTCGTCGGGGTCGACGGTCCGCACCACATGTCCCCGCTCCTGAAGGCTGTCGAGCACACCGGTCACGTCGCTGCGGTCCATTCCCAACCGACGGCCGAGGGTGGCCTGGCTCACCGGGCCAAACTCCGCCAGGGCAGCCAGGATCGCGTAGTCGGATCGCGCACCGGGGCGGCCCAACCGCTCGACGACCAGCCGATTCGCCGGGATGCCCACGTGGTTGACAAGCCAACTCGGCTGGCAACGGAGCCGCTCGGGCGGTCCGGGGGCGGGCTGGATGGGCTTGGTGGTCACTCCCACACCCTACCTCGATTGTTGGCCTGACCAATCGCTTGTTATGTTGGCCAGGCCAACGTTGGACGGACCAACATTGTCAGGGAGGGTACCGGATGACCGAGCCACCGATCCCCTGGCGGACCTGGCGGCTTGCGCTGGTCATCGTCTTCGGGGCGTTCATGAGTGGCCTCGACGCGTCGATCGTCTCGGTGGGAATGGGCGCCATCGCCCACGACCTGGACGCCGGCATCGACACGACGCAGTGGGTCGCCACCGCGTACCTCGTCGCGATGGCCATGTCCCTGCCCGCCTGCGGCTGGCTCGGCCGGCGGATCGGCGTCGGCCGGCTCTGGCTGGCCGCCCTCGCCGGATTCACCGTCACCTCGGCGCTCTGCGCGGTCGCCACCGACATCCGCTGGCTGATCGCCGCCCGGATCGCCCAGGGCGCCACCGCCGGCCTGCTCATCCCGGCCGGGCAGACGATCCTCGGCCGGGCCGTCGGCCCACGCCGGCTCGGTCGGGTGATGGCGACCCTCGGCATCGCGGTCACCCTCGCCCCCGCGATCGGCCCGACCGTCGGCGTCGGCAGCACCCGCCCCGGCCGCAGGGCCGCCACGGTCGCCCGGTGGGTCGCCGGGCTCGCCCGGCACGACGACGCCACCGTCGACATCGTGGATCTCGCCGACCACCCGCTGCCCCACCTCGACGAGCCGGTGCCGCCGATGATGGGCAAGTACTTCAACCCGCACACCCGGGACTGGTCAGCGACGATCGCCGGGTACGACGCGTACATCTTCGTCACCCCCGAGTACAACCACTCGACATCCGGCGTCCTGAAGAACGCGCTCGACTTCCTCTTCGCCGAATGGAACGACAAGGCCGCTGGTTTCGTCAGCTACGGCGTTGACGGCGGCACCAGGGCCGTCGAGCACCTGCGGCTCGTCGCGGGCGAACTCAGGCTCGCCGACGTACGCAGCCAGGTGCCCCTGGTGCTGTCCAGGGACTTCGCCGGTGACGAGGTACGCCCGAGCGGCAACCAGCCGGACAAGCTCCGCGCGATGGTCGACGAACTGGTCGCCTGGGGCGGCGCGCTGCGTGCCCTGCGGACCGGCACCGGACCGGCCGTCGCGGCCCGGGGGCGCTGACGTGGGCGGATCCTGCTGTACGGGTGGGCGAGTGGGGAACCGACCCGACTGGACACCACCGATCTCGTTACCCGCCAACTGACCGCGAGCTGGGCGATCGGCCCGAACGCCACCCCGGTCGGCGGCTGGCGGGAGCTGGCCGGCCGGGCACTGGATCGGGCGGCGGCCGGCGGCCCGGTGCCGCCGATCACCCGCTTCCCGCTGCACCGCGCCGCGGACGCGCACGCCGCCCTGGAACGGCGGGCGGCCACCGGAAAGGTGGTGCTTGTCAACACGGAACGGGCCTCTTGTTAACACCTCCGCCGCGGCGCCGGCGTCCGCTCAACCGGCGGCCTTCACCAGATCGGCGAACAGGGCGTGCACCCGCAGGTCACCAGTCAGCTCCGGGTGAAACGACGTGGCCAGCAGGTTACCCTGCCGGACCGCGACGATCCGCCCGGCGGCCGGCCCGTCGGTGACCCGGCCCAGCACCGCCACGTCGGCACCGACCCGCTCCACCCAGGGTGCCCGGATGAAGACCGCGTGGAACGGCGGCCCGGGCACCCCGGCGATCTCCACCGGCGCCTCGAACGAGTCCACCTGCCGGCCGAACGCGTTGCGTCGCACCGTCATCTCGATGCCGTCGAAGCCGCGCTGGTCCGGGCGGCCGTCCAGCACCTCGGTGGCCAGCATGATCATGCCGGCACAGGAGCCGTACACCGGCATGCCGGACGCGATCCGCTTGCGGATCGGGTCGCGGACCTCGAACACGTCGGCCAGCTTGCTCATGGTGGTCGACTCGCCGCCGGGGATCACGAGCCCGGCCACATCGTCCAGCTCGGCCGGGCGGCGGACCGGGCGAGCGGCGGCGCCCACCTCGGTCAGGGCGCGGACGTGCTCCCGGACGTCACCCTGCAAGGCGAGTACGCCGATCACCGCTGGTCCCCTCCGTATCCGGTAAGCAGGGTCCCCTCCGTGCGGAAAGACTCGGAGGGTGCCCTTCCTGACGTCACCAGCCGCGGTCGGCCAGGCGGTGCGGCACCGGGATGTCGTCGACGTTGATGCCGACCATCGCCTCGCCCAGCCCGCGCGAGACCTTCGCCAGGACGTCCGGGTCGTCGTGGAAGGTGGTCGCCTTGACGATCGCGGCGGCCCGCTGTGCCGGGTTGCCGGACTTGAAGATGCCCGAGCCGACGAACACGCCCTCCGCGCCGAGCTGCATCATCATCGCCGCGTCCGCCGGGGTGGCGATACCGCCCGCGGTGAACAGCACCACCGGCAGCTTGCCCGCCTCGGCCACCTCCTTGACCAGCTCGTACGGCGCCTGAAGCTCCTTGGCGGCGACAAAGAGCTCGTCGGTCGGCAGCGTCTGGAGGCGACGGATCTCCTGCCGGATCTTCCGCATGTGGGTGGTGGCGTTGGAAACGTCCCCGGTGCCGGCCTCACCCTTGGAGCGGATCATGGCGGCGCCCTCGGTGATCCGGCGCAGCGCCTCGCCGAGGTTTGTGGCACCACAGACGAACGGCACGGTGAACGCCCACTTGTCGATGTGGTTGGCGTAGTCGGCCGGGGTGAGCACCTCGGACTCGTCGACATAGTCGACGCCGAGCGCCTGCAGGACCTGCGCCTCGACGAAATGGCCGATCCGCGCCTTGGCCATCACCGGGATGGACACCGCGTTGATGATCCCGTCGATCATGTCCGGGTCGCTCATCCGGGAGACGCCACCCTGAGCGCGGATATCGGCCGGCACCCGCTCCAGCGCCATGACCGCGACCGCGCCGGCATCCTCGGCGATCTTCGCCTGCTCCGGGGTGACCACATCCATGATCACGCCGCCCTTGAGCATCTCGGCCATGCCGCGCTTGACCCGGGCGGTGCCGACGACGGGGCTGGTGGGCGTGCTCGGTTGGGTGCTCTCGGACACGGGTCTGCGCTCCTCAACGGCGATGTTCGGGCTTGTCGGGGCTGATGCTACGACCGATCGGAACACCGGCCGACGGCCAATCCAAACCCCGGTGGCCTGCACTGTGGTCCAGGTCATCCCGCCCCGAGCCGCCCGGGTCACCGGGTCACCGGGTCACCCATCCCGCAACGTCACCCTCGATCCGGGATCCAGGGCCCTCGTCCGGCAGCTGAGGGCCCTGGATCCCGGATCGAGGGTGACCTTGGTCGCAGGCGCACGTACCTGGGGGTAGCCGCGGTGTGGGGAGAGCGGACGGCCCATTCGTTGTTGCCTGGTCAGGCCACCGACACGTCGGGCTGCAGTTCCAGCGTGGGATCGTCGATATCGAAGTAGCGCGGGCGCTCGTGTCGCCGAGCCATCCGAAGCAGTCGGACGATCGGGCGGTCGCGAGCGGACAGCGCGTCCCGTACCAGATCCGTGTGGACCTGACGAGCGAGCGCGAGCCGACGGCTGGCCGCGACGACGCCCGCCGCCGCCGGATCGTCGGCCCGCAACGGAGCCCGCCGCAACTGCCGGGTCAGGTCGTTCTCGGCCGCCTCCCGGTCCTCCGGAGCGGCATCCAGGGCGATCCGGGCAGCGACGTACAGATCGTCCGCGTACAGGTCGGTGCCGGAGCGCTCCTCGGCCAACACCGCGGCCGCCGCGCCCCGCCGGACCAGATGCGCGTCCAACGCCCGGGCCGCCGCCGCCACCCGCAGGTGCAGCCGATCGACCCGGGCCGCCGTCCAGGCCAGGTACGCCGACACCAGGACGAGCAGGACGCAACCGCCCACCAGCCACCACATGCCCGGCATCGTAGTGTCGCCCCTCCCCCCGCGATCCCCGCCGGGTTCCCCCAACCAGCCTGGGGACACCCGTCACCCGGACACCCGTCACCCGGGTGCGGTCACTCCTCGTCGATCAGGCCCGTCACCGGGGCCCGGTCCACTCCTCGTCGATCACCCTGCCGTCGGTGGCCTCGATCGCCGTCTCGTACACCTCCAGCACCCGGCGCGCCACCACCGGCCAGTCGTACGCGGCGACCACCTTCCGGGCGCGGTCCGACAACTCCGAGCGGGTCGCGGGATCGTCGAGCAGTTCCCCCAGCGCCGCGGACAGCGCCGCGGCGTCGCCGGTGGGAAACAGCCGACCGGCGCGGCCACCGTCCAGCACCCGACGGAACGCGTCCAGATCACTGGCGACCACTGTGGTACCGGCCGCCATCGCCTCGGTGAGAATCATCCCGAACGACTCCCCGCCGGTGTTCGGGGCCACGTACAGGTCGACGCTGCGCAGCATCCGGGCCTTGTCCTCCTCGCTGACCTTGCCCAGAAAGGTGATCCGGTCGCGCAGGTCGGCCGGCACGCCCGCGTACAGGTCGGCCGCCTCACCGGGCCCGGCCACCAGCAGTCGCAGCCCGGGGCGGGCCCGGGCCAACGGCAGGAACGCCTCGCGCAGGATGCCGAAGCCCTTACGCGGCTCGGTGAACCGGCCCAGGAAGCCCAGCGCTCCCCCACCGTCCGAGCCGTCCGCACCGCCCGAACGACCCGCGCCGTCCGCACCGCCAGGTGTGGTCCCCCCCGCCGTGCCGCCGCCCGGTCCGGGCCAGCCGGGCAGCGGCTCGGCGGTGGCGAACTTGGCCACCGCCACCCCGTTGGGAATCTCGACAGCGCCCCCGTCCAGGTGTTCGACCTGCACCCGGCGGGCCAGTGCGCTCACCGCTATCCGAGCGGTGATCTTCTCGAGGACGAGTTGCAGGATGCCCTGGGCGGCGGCCAGCGCCCGGGATCGGGTCATCGCGGTATGGAAGGTCGCCACCACCGGTCCGCGCGCCGACAGCACCGCCAGCAACGAGATGCTCAGCGTCAGCGGCTCGTGCACGTGCAGCACGTCGAAGTCGCCGCGCGCCAGCCACCGCCGGACCCGGGCCGTGGAGACCGGACCGAACGCGATCCGGGCCACCGATCCGTTGTACGGCAGCGGCACCGAACGACCAGCCGGCACGACGTACGCCGGCAGCGGCGCGTCCTCGTCGGCCGGGGCCAGCACGCTCACCTCGTGGCCGAGTGCGATCAGCGCCTCCGCGAGATCGGACACGTGGCCCTGCACGCCGCCGGGCACGTCGAACGAGTACGGGCAGACGATGCCGATCCGCACAGGACCTCCCCCGTCAGGCCGGGCCCGAAGCGCCGGGCGGGCCGGAGGACGATTCCAACGACCCGGTCGGGTCGGCTGTCGAGCCCGCCGGTCCGGCTGTCGAGCCCGCCGGTCCGGCTGTCTCCGGCACGTCCAACCACAGCCGCTGCAACATGTGCCAGTCTTCCGGATGGGCGGCGATTCCGGCGGCCAGCTGGTCTGCGATCCGTTGGGTCAGCACCGCCACCCGTTCGGCGAGCGTGCCGGTCCCCGGGTCAGGGACCGAGATCGGACCGACCAACCGGGCACACGGCGCATCCGGCTCGAACCACATCTCCGCGGTGTAGAGCGGGGCGCCGGTGCGCAGGGCGAGCAGCGCCGGACCGGCCGGCATCCGGGTCCGACCACCGAAGAAATCCACAGGTATGCCCCGGGCGGACAGATCCCGGTCAGCGAGCAGGGGGACGACGTACCCCTTGGCCAGCCGGTCGCACAGCACCTCGATGGGCGCCTGCTCGCCCCCGGTGAGCGGGACGATCTCCATTCCGAGCCCGCGCCGGAAATCGAGGAACCGCTGGTAGACGCTTTCCGGCTTGAGCCGCTCAGCGACCGTGGCGAGCGGCCAGCCCATCGCCGCCACCCAGGCGCCGGCGGCGTCCCAGTTACCGGCGTGCGGCAGCGCCACCACCGCGCCGCGGCCGGCCGCCACGTCGGCGGCGAGCACCTCCTCGCCGTCCAGCCGGAAACCGATGCGCACCTGCTCGCGGGTCAGCGCCGGCAGCCGGAACGCCTCCATGAAGTAGCGCGCGTACGAGCGCATCCCCCGGCGTACCAGATCGTCCAGCTCGGCCTCGGACGGCTCCGGCCCGATCACCCGGCGCAGGTTGCCGGCCAGGCGCAGCACGCCGCGTCCCCGACGGCGGTACGCCTGGTCGGCGCCCGCTGCGAACGCCGCCGCGGCCACCGGCCGGGGCAACGTCCGGGTCAGCCGCCACGCCGCCGCGTAGCCGAGGTCGGCGATGTTCATGTGGAGATGTCCTCCGCGTCGGCCCGCTCGGCGGCCCGGTAGATGTGGGCCACCCGCTGCCCGATCGTCACGATCGACAGCACCGCGAGCACGGCGAGTGAGGCCGCCAGACCCCAGCCGACCCCGGCGCCGGTGAGCAGACCGCCGATCCCGACGATGATCAGGCGCTCGGTCCGTTCGGCGATACCGACGTTTGCGGTCAGACCCAGCCCTTCGGCGCGAGCCTTCACGTACGACACCAGCTGGCCGGTGACCAGGCAGGTCAGGCCGAGCGCCACCCCGAGATGGTCGTCCCGGGTGGCCAACCAGTAGGTGACGGCGCCGAACACCGCCCCGTCGGCCACCCGGTCCATGCTCGAATCGAGGAACGCGCCGAACCGCGACGAACCGCCGCGCATCCGGGCCATGGTGCCGTCGAGCAGGTCGGTCAGCGCGAAAAATGTCACGATCACCGCACCCGCGACGAGTTGCCCGCGGGCGCCGAAGCCGAGCGCGCCGACCAGCACGCCGGCCGTGCCGGTCACGGTGACGGCGTTCGGGGAGACTCCCGCGCGCAGCAGGACACGGGCGAGCGGCTCGACGACGCGGGTCAGCGCGGCACGAGCGGTCACTTGGAAGATCTTCGCCATGGCGGTCCCCACCATAACGGGCGCCGCGGGCCGGCGGATATGGCCCTTGGTGTTGAGTTCGCTCCGTGGGGTTGTGTCCACCCCCGTACGAGGTGTGGGATCTCAGCAGGCGGTCGCTACCATCCACCGGCTAGGGAGGTGCGCCGATGGCGCAGAAGAGTCAGGAGAAGGGGGTCACCGGCTCCGCGCCGGTGGTGGACGAACCCGGCAGGGTCCGCAACGTGGTGCTGGTCGGACATTCCGGCGCCGGCAAGACGACGCTTGTGGAGGCGCTGCTCGCCGCCACCGGGACGATCAGTCGGGCCGGGAGCGTCACCGAGGGCACCACGATCTGCGATCACGACCCCGCCGCCGTCCGCCAGCAGCGTTCGGTCGCGTTGGCCTGCGCGCCCCTGACACACCAGGGGATCAAGGTGAACCTGCTCGACACGCCGGGTTACGCGGACTTCGTGGGGGAACTGCGGGCCGGGCTGCGCGCCGCGGACGCGGCGCTGTTCGTCGTCTCCGCGGTCGACGGGATGGACGCCGCCACCGCCGCACTCTGGGAGGAGTGTGCCGCGGTGGGCATGCCGCGGGCCGTGGCGGTGGGCCGGTTGGATCACCAGCGGGCCGACTTCGACGAGACCGTGGCCCTGTGCCAGCGCGTCTTCGGCGACAATGTGCTGCCGCTGTACCTGCCCATGTTGGGCGACGACGGCGAGTCCGTGGTGGGCCTGCTCGGTCTGATCACCCGGCGGGTGTTCGACTACTCGGCCGGGCTGCCGGCCGAGGTCCGCGAGCCCGACCCCGAGCACCTGCCGGCCATCGTCGAGGCCCGCAACGAGCTCATCGAGGGCGTCATCGCGGAGAGCGAGGACGAGACGCTGATGGACCGGTACCTCGGCGGCGAGGACATCGAGGTGGAGGTGCTCGTCGAAGACCTGGAAAAGGCGGTCGCCCGCGGCCACTTCTATCCGGTGGTGCCGGTGTGCGCCGAAACCGGCGTCGGGATCGACGCGCTGCTGGAGGTGCTCACCTCGGCGTTCCCCACCCCGTTGGAACACGACCTGCCGGCGGTCACCGGGCTGGACGGCTCGCCGCGCGACCCGCTGACCTGCGACCCGAACGGCCCGCTGGTCGCCGAGGTGGTGAAAACCACAATCGACCGGCACGTCGGCCGGGTCTCCCTGGTACGCGTGTTCTCCGGCACCCTGCGGCCCGAGCAGACGGTTCACGTCGCCGGGCACGGCATGGCCGACCGGGGCCACCCCGACCACGACGCGGACGAGCGGATCGGGCACGTGTACAGCCCGCTCGGCGCCGCGCTGCGTGAGGTGGGTCAGTGCGTCGCCGGCGACATCTGTGCGATCACCAAGTCGGGCACCGCCGAGACCGGGGACACCCTGTCGGTCAAGGACAACCCGATGCTGATCGCCCCCTGGGAGATGCCCGAGCCGCTGCTGCCCGTGGCGGTCGTGGCCAAGAGCCGCGCTGACGAGGACGCGCTGGCCAAGAACCTGGCCCGGCTGGTCGCCGGTGACCCGACGATGCGGCTGGAACGCAATCCGGAGACCCACCAGTTGGTGCTGTGGTGCATGGGTGAGGCACACGCGGACGTGGTGCTGGACCGGTTGCGGGGCGGTGGCGTCGACCTCGACACCGAACCGGTGCGGGTGGCCCTGCGCGAAACGTTCTCCGTCGCCTCCAAGGGGCACGGCCGGCACGTCAAGCAGTCCGGCGGACACGGCCAGTACGCGGTCTGCGACATCGAGGTCGAGCCACTGCCGCGCGGATCGGGATACGAGTTCGCCGACCGGGTGGTGGGCGGCGCCGTGCCGCACAACTACATCCCCTCGGTCGACAAGGGCGTCCGGGCCCAGATGGAACGCGGCATCGTGGCCGGTTACCCGGTGGTCGATCTGTTGGTGACCCTGGTCGACGGCAAGGCGCACAGCGTCGACTCGTCCGACGCCGCGTTCCAGACCGCCGGTTCGCTGGCGTTGCGCGACGCGGCGGAGAAGGGCCAGGTCACCCTCCTCGAACCGGTGGACGAGGTGGTGATCCGGGTGCCCGACAGCTTCGTCGGGGCGGTGATGAGCGACATGTCCGGTCGACGGGGGCGGGTGCTGGGCACCGAGGCCGACCCGGCCGGCACCGAACGCACATTCGTCCGCGCCGAGGTGCCGGCCACCGAACTGGTCCGGTACGCGGTCGAGCTGCGCTCGATGACCTCGGGAGCGGGCACCTTCCGGCGCTCGTTCGCCCGCTACGAGCCGATGCCGTCCCACCTGGTCGAGCAGGTACGCAAAGAACACGCCACCCGCGCCGGCCACTGACCCAGGCAGCCCGAACCCCATCCCTCCCCCAGTTGATCAAAAGGTTAGCGGGCTTTTCGATCTCTGAATCACCCGCCGACCTCTTGATCAACACTTTTGTCGATGGCGCGGTGGCGCGCGAGCGGGCACGATCATCGCTGTGCGGGCACTCGACGAGACCAACCGGCTCGGTGTGGACATCGGTGGCGTCATCATCCAACCGGCCGACGACGACGCCGACACGTCGTTCTTCGGCGGCAACTACCTGCGTACGCCGCAGATGCCCGGTGCCTTCGACGGGCTCGCCGCGCTCGCCGGGACCTTCGGCGAGCGGATCTGGCTGGTCTCCAAGTGCGGCGAGCAGACCCAACGACGCACTCTGGAGTGGCTCGCCCACCACGACTTCCACCACCAGACCGGCATCCCGCCGGAGCGGGTACGGTTCTGCCGGCACCGGCCCGACAAGGCGCCGATCGCCCGGGATCTCGGGCTTACCCACTTTGTCGACGACCGGCTGGAGGTGCTGTCCTACCTGACCTCCGTGCCGCACCGGTTCCTGTTCCGCCCACGGGACACCGAGGTCGCGGCGCACTCGATCCATCTGCCCGGCGTACACCGGGTGGAAGGCTGGGCGGAGCTGGTGCCGGCGCTCACCGCGGACCCTGCCGGACCACGACCCGGCTGACCCGCGTCCGCCGCCGGACCACGACCCGGACGACCCGGCTGACCCGCGGCCCGCCACCCAACCACTCCCTGATCAACTCGATGTGCGGCACGTCGAGTGGTTGACGCGGTCGCGATCCCGCGACATGCCGCACATCGAGTCGATCAAGGGGCTGCCGAGGGCCGGGCATCGTTAGCCGGTGTGCCAGGCGCCGGCGAGCAGGTCCCGGGTGTCGGCGAGCAACTGCGGCAGCACCTTGGTCTGGCCGATCACCGGCATGAAATTGGCATCCCCGCCCCACCGCGGCACCACGTGCTGGTGCAGGTGAGCGGCGATCCCGGCGCCCGCGACACCGCCCTGGTTCATCCCGATGTTGAACCCGTGCGCGCCACTCACCGAGCGGACCACCGCCATCGCCCGCTGGGTGAGGGCGGCCAGTTCCGCCGTCTCCGGCGCCGTCAGCTCCGTGTAGTCCGCGACGTGCCGGTACGGGCAGATCAGCAGGTGACCGGGGTTGTACGGGTAGAGGTTGAGCACCGCGTACGCCACCTCGCCGCGGGTGACAACCAGGCTGTCCGCCCCGGCTCGGTCGGGCGCCAGGCAGAACGGGCAGCCGGCCGGCTTTTCGTAGCCCTCGGCCGGCCGGTCCTGCCCGGAGATGTACGTCATCCGGTGCGGCGTCCAGAGCCGCTCCAGCCCGTCCGCCAACCCGGTGTCCGGGTGCCGCGCGCCAGTCACGCCGGCGATCCCACGGCGGTCGCCGGACCGGAACCGGCCGAGCCACCAGCCGCCGGACCCGAACCGGCCTGCTCCGCTGACGGACCGGCGTTCGCGCGGGACCGGACGACATCCACCACGTGCGCCACCGCCTCGGCCATCGGCACGCCGTTGCGCTGCGACCCGTCCCGGTAGCGGAAGGACACGGCGCCCGCCGCCACGTCGTCGTCGCCGGCGATCGCCATGAATGGAATCTTCTGCTGCTGCGCCGTACGGATCTTCTTCTGCATCCGGTCGTCGGAGGTGTCGACCTCGGCCCGGATGCCCTCGGCGCGCAACAGCCGGACGAACTCGTGCAGGTGCGCCACGTGCTCCTCGCGGATCGGGATGCCGACCACCTGCACCGGCGACAGCCACGCCGGGAACGCACCGGCGTAGTGCTCGGTGAGCACGCCGAAGAACCGCTCGATCGACCCGAACAGCGCCCGATGGATCATCACGGGCCGCTGCCGGGTGCCATCGGCCGCCTGGTATTCGAGGTCGAACCGCTTCGGGAAGTTGAAGTCGACCTGGATGGTGGACATCTGCCAGGTCCGTCCGATGGCGTCCTTGGCCTGCACGGAGATCTTCGGGCCGTAGAAGGCGGCTCCACCCGGATCGGGCACCAGGTCCAGGCCGGACTCCTCGGCCGCCGATTCCAGCGCCGCCGTGGCGGCCGCCCAGTCCTCGTCGGAGCCGATGAACTTCGGCGAATCGTCGCGGGTGGACAGCTCCAGGTAGAAGTCGTCGAGGCCGTAGTCGCGGAGCAGGTCGAGGACGAACCGCAGCAGCGACTTCAGCTCGTCGGCCATCTGCTCCCGGGTGCAGAAGATGTGCGAGTCGTCCATGGTCAGCCCGCGCACCCGGGTCAGCCCGTGCACCACTCCGGACTTCTCGTACCGGTAGACGGTGCCGAACTCGAACAGCCGCAGCGGCAGCTCCCGGTAGGACCGCCCACGCGCCCGGAAGATCAGGCAGTGCATCGGGCAGTTCATCGCCTTGAGGTAGTAGTCCGCGCCCTCCAGGTGCATGGGCGGGAACATGGTGTCCGCGTAGTACGGCAGGTGCCCGGAGGTCAGGAACAGCTGTTCCTTGGTGATGTGCGGGGTGTTGACGAACTCGTACCCGGCCTGCTCGTGCTTGATCCGCGAGTAGTTCTCCAGCTCACGGCGGATGATCCCGCCCTTCGGGTGGAACACCGCGAGCCCGGACCCGATCTCCTCGGGAAAGCTGAACAGGTCCAGGTCCGCGCCGAGCTTGCGGTGGTCACGGCGGGCCGCCTCCTCCAGCAGTTTCAGGTACGCCTTGAGCGCGTCCCGGGTCGGCCAGGCCGTCCCGTACACCCGCTGGAGTTGGGGGTTCTTCTCCGAACCCCGCCAGTACGCGGCGGCCGAACGCATCAGCTTGAAGGCGCCGATCAGCCGGGTGTTCGGCAGGTGCGGACCGCGGCACAGGTCAGACCAGCAGACCTTGTCCTCGCCGCCGGCCAGGTTGTCGTAGATGGTCAGCTCGCCGCCGCCGACCTCCATCACCTCGGACGAGTCGAGACCGTCGCCCTTGACGTCCACCAACTCCAGCTTGAACGGCTCGGCCGCCAGCTCGGCCCTGGCCTCGTCGAGGCTGGCGAACCGGCGGCGGCGGAACCGCTGGCCGGACTTGACGATCTCCTGCATCCGCTTCTCGAGCTTGGCGAGATCGTCCGGCTGGAACGGGCGGTCGACGGCGAAGTCGTAGTAGAAGCCGTTCTCGATCGGCGGGCCGATGCCGAGCTTCGCCTCGGGAAACAGGTCCTGCACCGCCTGGGCCAGCACGTGCGCGGTCGAGTGTCGCAGCACGGTGAGGCCGTCTGGGGAGTCGACGCTGACCGGCTCGACGGTGGTGTCGGCGGCGGGGACCCAGTCCAGGTCGCGCAACTTCCCGGCGTCCTGGCCGGTGGTCTCCCGCACCACGACGATCGCCTTGGGGCCGGCGCCCGGCAGGCCGGCCGCGCCGACCGCGTCGGCGGCCGTCGTCCCGGCCGGCACGACGATGGGCTCCATCGGCTGGCGGGCGGGCTGTGCTGCGGACACGGAAACTCCTCGGCGGTCGGCGGGCCGGCGCGTCGGCCCAGGCTTCCAGTGATGCTAGTCGGCCGGCGGCTCCTCCCTCGCGTCCCGCCCCCGCTACCGCCGGTCGCCCAGGCCCGCCGGCCACCGCGGCCCGCGGTGCCAACGCCCGCCCGTCGCCGGTCATAGGGGCCCGCGGTGCCCACATTGACCGCCGCCGGCCATAGGGGCCCGCGGTGCCAACGCCCGACCGCCGCCGGTCGTAGCGGCCCGCGGAGCCCGCCGCCGACCATCGTGGCGAGCACTCCCCGCAGCCGGCCGAGATCTTGGACAGTTCCTGTCCAGATACGACGGAAACTGTCCAAGATCTCCGAATGGCTGACCTCAGCCGGGCCGGTCGGCCTGTTGACGACGACGCCGCACGAGCAACAGGTACGCACCGGCCACGGTCGTCGCGACGAGCACTCCCCCGGCGGCGCCGATCGCCGCCCGCCATGGCGTGGGCAGGGCACCGTCGGCCGGCCGCGCCATCACGGTGGCTCCGGACCGGGGGAAGTACTGGTCCATGACGAGTCCGCAGACGGTCCCGGAGATCTCAGCGGTGGTCAACCAGTTGCTCGTCACGACCGCGTACCCCCGGTCGTTCCCGTCCTGGACCGCCAGTTCCACCCGCCCGGTGAAGGGCCGCTCGGGAGGGCCGGGGTACTCCGCGACGATCCAGCACTCGGTGAGCGACCCGGTCGACCGGTAACACGCCTCGCCCCAGTCGCCGTCCGCCGCGCCCGCCCCGGTCACGGCCCGGCATTCCGGCGGATCCGTCACCGACGCCCCGCCGGCCGGTGACGACCCGGCTTCCGGCGAAGCCCGGCCGGACGCCGATGCCACGGGACCGGGTGGTACGGCCGTGGGGCTGGACGGCGGTGGCTGGGGTTGCCGGCCGGCGGCCAACGCACCAGCCGGGTACGCCGCACCAGCCGGGTACGCCGCACCAGCCGGATACACCGCGGCAGCCAGAGCCGTGCCGAGCACTCCGATGACGGCCAGCGGTAATGCCCATAGTCCGCGCGCGGTCGCGTCGCGGCTCCGGCGGGCGGCGGAGTTCCGGGGGGTACGTCCCATACCTGGGTTCACGAGTCGACCGCTGATCGGTGACGCCTGTCGCTCCGGCCGGCGCGCGCGGCACCGGTGACTCGCCGCACCGGTGAGACGCGCGCGACAAGGCCGCACGGACCAGTCACCGCGTGTCCGACCCACCGCGTCGGCGTGCCACTTGCCAGGGCAAGTACCGTCTGGGGGTGGCCACCGTACTGCTGGTCGAGGACGACCACGTCGTCCGCGGCGCGATGTTGCGTTCCCTGGCCGACCGGGGCCATGCGGTGCACGCGGTCGGTACGGCACTGGACGCCCTGCGCCGGGTGGCCGCGGAGACGCCGGACCTGGTGGTGCTGGACCTTGGACTGCCCGATCTGGACGGCGCGGACGCGCTGCGGATGCTCCGGGGCATCACGGACATCCCGATCATCATCGCCACCGCCCGCGACGACGAGCAGGCGATAGTCCGGTTGCTCCGGGCGGGGGCGGACGACTACATGGTGAAGCCGTTCACCGGTGCCCACCTGGATGCCCGGATCACCACTGTGCTGCGCCGCGCTGGGCGGGCGAGTCGATCGGTTCAGCCGGCGGTGCACGCCGTGGGCGGGTTGCGGGTGGACGTTGGCGAGCGGAGCGCCGCGCTGGACGGGGAGCCGTTGGCCCTGACCCGCAAGGAGTTCGACCTGCTCGCCTATCTCGCCGCGCGCCCCGGCCGGGTAGTCTCCCGCCGGGAGCTCTTGGAGGAGGTATGGCGTCAGCCATCGGTCGGCGAGGACCAGACAATCGACGTTCATCTATATTGGTTGCGCCGCAAAATGGGCGAATCCGCAGCGAAGCCCCGCTACCTGCGCACCGTGCGGGGGGTCGGGTTCCGGTTGGTGGTACCCGACTGAGGTTGGCGCTGGCCTACCTCGGCGCGGGCATGACAAGCATCGTCGCCCTCGTCTTCCTCATCCCGCTCGGCCTCACCTGGCAGGGTGACGCCCGGGAGGGGGCGCTGGCCGAGGCGGCTCAACGCAGCTCCGCCATCGCTGGCGCGCTGTCGGTCAGCCAAGACCCGAAGGCGTTCCAGCAGGTGCTCGGGGACGGCGACCCCGCGACCCGTCCGGTGGTGCACGGCCTGGAGACCGGCGGGATCAGCCGGGCCAGCGCGAGCGACGTCGCCCAGGCACGCGCCGGCGACGCGCCGTTGATCGTCGACATCGACGGCGGGGCGCTCCGGCTGGAGCCCGTCGCGATCGGTGACACCACCGCGGTGGTGGAGATCTTCGTCCCGGCCGCCGAACTGGACCGGGGGGCCGGCGGCCGGTGGTTGCTCCTGGTCGGCATCGCGCTGGGCCTGGTGGTGATCTCGGTGGTGGTCGTCGACCGGATCGCCGCCCGGGCCGTCGCGTCGGCGAAGGGTCTGGTGGACGCCGCCCTCGCCGTCGGCGACGGCGATCTGGGGGTACGCGTGCAGCCCAGTGGCCCGCGCGAACTGGCCGAGGCCGGGTACGCGTTCAACCGGATGGCGGACCGGTTGGTGGCATCGCGGACCGACGAACGGGAACTGGTGGCCGATCTGTCCCACCGGCTGCGTACCCCGCTGACCGTGCTCCGACTGGACGCGGACGCGCTGGACTCGGACGACACCAGCGTGGGGTCGTTCTCCGAGGCGGAGCTGGACCGGCGCCGCACCATCCGGCGGATCCGGCAGGCGATCGTCACGCTGGAGGGCGAGATCGATGTTCTGATCAACACGACCCGCAAGACCG
This sequence comes from Plantactinospora sp. GCM10030261, assembly GCF_042666615.1. Lineage (NCBI taxonomy): Bacteria > Bacillati > Actinomycetota > Actinomycetes > Micromonosporales > Micromonosporaceae > Plantactinospora > Plantactinospora sp. GCM10030261. The sequence goes on along the minus strand of NZ_JBHTDD010000001.1, from coordinate 560,968 downwards.
TGGCGCAGGAGACCGAACCGGGCATGTGTGACGTCAGCGAGGTGGTTCGGGACCGGATGGTCTTCTGGGCCGCGCTGGCCAGCGATCAGAACCGTACCTACCAGGTGTTCGGCGCCCACCTTCGCATCCCGGTCGCGGTGCCGCGCGCGGAGCTGGCCGCGGCCCTGGACGCGGTGCTCGGCAACGTATTCCGGTACACCCCGCAGGGCACGCCGTTCGAGGTCGCCGTCTCCCGTCGGGACGGCTACGTGGCGATCCGGATCGACGACGGCGGGCCGGGCATCGCGAATCCCGACCGGGCGCTGCGCCGGGGCGCCAGCGACCAGGGCTCCACCGGGCTCGGCCTGGACATCGCCCGGCGGGTGGCCAGGCAGGCCAACGGCTCGGTCAGCATCGCCCGGGCCCGCCTGGGTGGGGCCAGCGTGGTGATGCTGTTGTCCGACGCGGAAGCCGTCCCACGCCAGATCAGCCGCTTCGGCCTGGTCGGCCGGATGGCCCGGGAGCGCGGTGACGCCAACCGCCGACGGTGGCCGCGCGGGCGCGATACCGAGCAGCACGACTGAGAGGTCGCCCAGACAGGGCGCGACCGCTGAGCCCACGGTCAGAGATTCTCGCTCGGCACAAGTCTTCCTTAGGTCTGGCTTAGGGATGGGTCAGCCGGCCCGCCGCGATGGCAAGATGATCAGCAGATCCCAACCCCGCTCCACCGGGCCAAACGCCCCTGAATTCGCGTCCCGGACCGGTTCGGTGGAGTTCAGTGCGCGCGGCGGGACCGGTCCCCCACACGGGTCCCGCCGCGCGCACCCCCACCTCCGGGTGGGGCGGCAGCCCGGTGGGACGCGACGGGCGGCCATCCAGCCTCGGTTCCGGCGGTCACCCGCTCCACCACCAGCAGCGGTGGAGCCGACACACCGCCCCCCGGCGCTGGCCCGGCGCGGCCGCCCGCAGCACCCCGCGCCGGGCCAGCCACGCCGGCCGGTCAGTCAGTCAGCCGCTCCGCCGCGTACGTGTCTATCTCGGCCTCGATTCCAGCCTGCTCCGTGGCGGGCAGGAACGAGGCCCGCACGGCGGCGCGGGCCAACTCCACCACGTCACGGGCACCATGCCCGAGCAGCCGGGCGGCGACGGCGTACTCGTCGTTGAGGGTGGTGCCGAACATCGGCGGGTCATCCGAGTTCACCGTGACGGGTACGCCCGCCGCCATCAGCACCGGCAGCGGATGGTCCTCGATCCGAGCGACCGCGCGGGTGCGGACGTTGGAGGTCGGGCAGACCTCCAGCGGGATCTGGTGCTCGGCCAGGTGCGCCATCAACCGGTCGTCGAGGGCGGCCGAGATGCCGTGCCCGATCCGTTCCGCGCCCAACTCCCGCAGCGCGTCCCAGATGGTTTCGGGACCGGTCGTCTCGCCGGCGTGGGGCACCGACCGCAGCCCCGCGGCTCGCGCCTTGTCGAAGTACGGCTTGAACTGCGGCCGGGGCACGCCCAACTCGGGCCCGCCCAGCCCGAAGCTGACCAGGCCGTCGGGCCGGTGCTCCAGCGCGACGCGCAGGGTCTCCTCGGCCGCCGGCAGTCCCGCCTCGCCGGGGATGTCGAAGCACCAGCGCACCTGGATGCCGAAGTCGGTGGCGGCACTCCGGCGGGCGTCCTCGATCGCGGCGCAGAACTCCTCGGCGGCGATGCCCCGGCTCACGTGCGAGTACGGGGTGACGGTCAACTCGGCGTAGCGGACCTGCTGCCGGGCCAGGTCGCGGGCCACTTCGTAGGTCAGCAGCCGGACGTCCTCGGCGTCGCGGATCAGATCCACCACGCTCAGGTAGATCTCGATGAAGTGGGCGAAGTCCCGGAACGCGAAGTAGTCCACAAGCGCGGCCGGGTCGGCCGGCACCGGTGTCCGGCCTTCGTGCCGGGCCGCCAGTTCGGCGACGATGCGCGGTGAGGCGGAGCCCACGTGGTGCACGTGCAGTTCCACCTTGGGCAGGCCGGCGATGAAGGCCGACAGGTCGATCACGGATTCTCCTCTCGGTTGGTCACGGCTGCCGCGGCTGGTGCGGGTCCGACCCGCGCGGGACCGAACCGGCGGGTGCCGCCGTCGCGGCACCGGTGCGGGCGACGAAGAAGATGCGGCGGAACGGGAACTGCACCCGGCCGGACCGGACCGGATAGGCCGCCGCCAGCGCATGGCCCAGTTCGGTATGGAATGCCGCCCAGTCGGACCCATCGCCAAGCACCGCCCGCACCGGCCGCAGGGCGGTGCCCTCCATCCAGGCGAGTACCGGGTGGACGTCACCGGCCGGCAACAGGTGCATATAGGTAGTCTCCCAGGCGTCCACCGCACACCCCGCACCGGTCAACACGCTCGCGTAGCCGGCGGGTGAGGACACCGGATCGGCCCTCAGCCGGGGAGCGACCCGGTCGCGCCACCGAGGGCGGGCCGCCACCTCGCGCAGCGCACGGTGCGACGGCGCGTCGAAGTTGCCGGGCACCTGCACCGCGATCCAGGCGCCCGGCGGCAGGTCCCTGAGCCAGGTCCGGAGCAGTTCCTCGTGCCCGGGCAACCACTGCAAGAGGGCGTTGGCCACGACGACATCGGTGTCCGGGCCGGGCCGCCAGGACCGTGCGTCGGCCACCTCGAAGGTCACGGGTGAGCCGAGCCGCCCCGCTCGCGCGATCATCTCGGGCGAGCTGTCCAGCCCGACGATTCGCGCGTCCGGCCAGCGGCGGGCCAGGGTGGCGGTCTGGTTGCCAGGTCCGCAGCCCAGGTCGACCACCTGTCGGGGGCGCTCGGCGCCGACCCGTGCGATCAGGTCGTGAAACGGGCGGGACCGCTCGTCGTCATACCGGAGATAGGTGCTCGGATCCCACATGGCAACTCCAAAAACCGTACGTACGTCTTGGTATAGACTAAGGGCCCGCCCACCCACCCGCAACGACGGGACACTGACGAACGCTGTGCGTTAATAGGGGGCCTTCCGTGCGGGACCGGCGTCCCGGTCCGCGCCCGCAGGCCATGAGGAGGACGTGATGAAGGGGTGGCTCACCCTGGCCCTGGGACTGCTGGCGCTGGTCAGCGGCGCGCTGTGGACCTTACAGGGACTCGGCTACGTGGGCGGCAGCGTGATGACCGGGAACCGGCTCTGGGCGTACGTCGGACCGGTCGTCGGCCTGGCCGGGTTGGTCCTGCTCCGGATCGGCCTCCGCCGGCGCGCCCACAACCGCCCCGTGCCGGCCGGAACGGCGTCGACTCCGGAGCCGGCGCCCGACCCCGACCAATCCCGTTGATCAAGAGGTTCGCGTCATGAATCGGCCCAAGGATGACGCGGATCTCTTGATCAACAAGGTGGGGATGGGGAGGCCGGACAAGCAACAGGCCCCGCGTCCCGGGTGGGACGTGGGGCCTGGTCGCTCGGTGTCTGGCGCCCGGCGGGCGCTGCCGAAACCTCGGCTCAGAGGGGGCGGACCTGCTCGGCCTGCGGACCCTTCTGACCCTGGGCGATCTCGAACTCCACCCGCTGGTTCTCCTCCAGCGTGCGGTAGCCGCTGGACTGGATGGCCGAGAAGTGGACGAACACGTCAGCACCCCCGCCGTCGACGGTGATGAAGCCGAAGCCCTTGTCTGCGTTGAACCACTTCACGGTTCCCTGCGCCATGTGTATCTCCTTCTGAAACTGGCGGCCAAGCACGCCGTGCGGCCGGTTGGCCGTTTCGAGCAAGCGGCGCTTGAGGCGGCCCCCGCGAAGGAGGACATCTCTCAACCACGCTGTCTCGCTACAGCGTGGAACAGCAAACCACGTACGCAAAACTTCGCATAGCCTACCGGAGGAAATTCTCCGACATGTGACCTGACCGATCACCTGTCGGATCCTCCTCGAACGAGGAAGGGCGCCGCCCCACCACGTCGTTGTGGTGGGGCGGCGCCCTTCCCGCCCCGGTTACCCGCTTCGTGGACCGCTCCCGCCGCCCGGCCGGTCAGCCCGGCCAGTTGCCGGTGAACCGGCGAACGCCGACGGCGCCGCCCCGGTCGACCGCGGCCCTGACCACCGAGAAGATCGCCCCCTGGAGAGCGGCTGCGGCCAGGATCTCGCCCCAACCACGGTGCTCGTCGGTAGGGTCCGGCGCGTCGTCCTCCCCGGCGGCCATCTTCCACGCCTGCTTGAACAGCGCGCCCGCGACGGCACCGGCCGCCATCCCGAGCAGCAGACCGACCGGCCGGTACGCGGCCTTGTTGAACGACTTGCTCACCTGCGCCTCCCTCGCACCACCAGAATCACCGCCACCACGGTCAGCACCCCGGCCGCCACCGCCGCCCACGGCACCGGATCACGGCGGACCCGCTGCGCGGTCTGCCCGGCCTGCAGGCGTACCGTCCCGGCGGTGTGCCCCGCCTGTCGACGGACCCGGTCGGCACGCTGGGCGGCCTGTTCGCGTACCCGAGCCTTGGTCTGCGCCGCCGACTCCTTGAGGCGGGCCTTGACGTCAGCCTTCGCGGTCAGGGCCTGGACCGTCTCACCGAGGTCGGCCCGGGTCCGCTGGATCTCCGCGCGCAGCGCCTCGGTGTCCTGCTGCTTGCCGTTGCTGCTGGTCACGACCGCCTCCCGTCCTTGACCGCGGCGGCCACCACGTTCACGTCCGCGCGCAGGCTGTCCGCCGCCGCCGACGGCACCGGCGGCACCGCCTGGGAGACCTGCTTCTTTCCGGCCAGGGCCAGGATCCCTGCCACTCCGAACAGCATCACGGCGACGATCAACGCGGCCAGCCAGGCCGGCACCGCCAACGCCAACGCCAGGATCGCCGCGGTGACCAGAGCGCCCAGGCCGTACAGCGCGAGCACCCCGCCCCCGCCGAAGAGGCCAACACCAATACCCGCGTGCTTGCCCTTCTCGGCCAGCTCCGCCTTCGCCAATGCCAGTTCGTCCCGGATCAGCGTCGAGATCTGCTCGGTCGCCCGTTGCACCAGTTCGGCGGTGGACTGTTCGGCGACCGGGCGGGCTCGGCCACCGTCGACGACGTCCGCCATGATGCCCTCCTTTCCACGTCCACGGGCTGTATGCCCCGGGTTGGTGTCGGTCAATCCTGACCGGAGGGACCGGTCCGGACAGCCGGAACCCGGGAATTGAGCCAGCGGGCGGGGGCGGGGACCGACGGTCGCGGCGAAACGGCCGAAGGGCTCTGACGCGGGTCCTACGGCCGGCCCGCCGCCGATCGGACCGGCTCCTCCTGATCAACCGGTTCCTCCTGGTTGACCGGCTCGTCCGGGCCGACGAAGACGTTGCTCCGAGCGTCGCCGTCGTCGCTGCCCCCGAACACCCGGGCGTCGTCGGGCATGTCGCCGTCGACCGGGGCGGTCGCCGGGCGGCGGCTGGCCGGACGTCGGGGGTGCACCCACTGCCAGGGCAGTTGGCCGGCGGCGTCGCCGAGTTCGGTACGTACGCGGGGCATCGCGACCGGCCGCTGGTCGCGGATCCAGGCCACCAGGTGCTCGCGGACCAGGCAGCGCAGGTCCCACAGGCTGCCGGAGTTGGCGGCGCTGACCAATGCCCGGACCCGGACGCTGCCTCCGGTGGCGTCGGTCACCTGGAGCACGCAGACCCGGCCGTCCCACAACTCGGTGCCCTCCACCAGGCGGCGCAGTTCCTCCCGCATCGCCTGCACCGGAACGGCCCAGTCGACGTCGAACTCGGCGGTGCCCAGCACCGCCGACTGGGTCCGGGTCCAGTTCTGGAACGGGGTGGTGGTGAAGTACGAGGTCGGCAGCACCAGCCGGCGGTCGTCCCAGATGTGCACGACCACGTAGCTCAGGGTGAGTTCCTCGATCCGGCCCCACTCGCCGTCGACCACCACCACGTCGTCCAGGCGCACCGCGTCGCTGAACGCGAGCTGCAACCCGGCGAACACGTTGCCGAGCACGCTCTGCGCGGCCAGGGCGGCGACCGCACCGATGACACCGGCGGAGGCCAGCACGCTCGCCCCGATCCCGCGCACCGATGGGAAGGTCATCAGCATCACGCCGATGGCGAGCACCACGATGACCGCGATGGTGAGCCGGCGCAGCAGGTTGACCTGCGTCCGGATCCGCCGGGCGTGGCGGTTGTCCGGTACGTCCATCCGGAACCTGGCCAGCGCCATGTCCTCGACGACCAGCAGCAGGGCGGCGACCAGCCAGGCGAACGTGCCGATCACGAACAACACCAGGACGTGCAGGAGATTCTGCCGCCAGCCGGTGCCCGTGGCGTACTGGGCCGTGGCGATCCGCACCGCGAGCTGCACCGCGAACACGGTGGCCACCACCTGGAACGGGCGGTGGGCGTGGTCGGCGAGTTCCCGCAGCAGCAACGACCGGTGGCCGAGGCGGCGGGTCACCCGGTGCGTGACCTGGACTACGGCGAGGGCGATGACCGCGGCGCCGGCCGCGGCCACGAGGGTCCAAACGATGGGGTGCACGGCGCTGGCGACTCCTCACACAAAAGCGCTGCAAACACAGAAGCGCTACGGGCGGTCGGGCAAAACCCCAAGGTTGCCCGACATCACCCGTAGCGTCCAGGTTGGCCCCGTCACACCTTCCGGTAGCGGGACTGGATGATGCAGTACGCCGCGAAGGCGGCCAGGCCCAGCGCCATCAGCACGAGGATGACCTGCCCGTACGGCTGGTCCCGCAGCGTCCGCAGCGCGGCGTCCAGGCCCCGTGCCTTGTTCGGGTCGTACGTCACGGCGGCGACGACGACGAGCAGCCCGGCGACCCCGTACACGGAGCCCTTGGCGGTGTAGCCGGCCATGCCGAGTCGCTGGCTGAGCTGCCGGGTCTTCGCCGACATCCGTCCCGTGTGCAGGTGCTTCAGGAACTTCTTCTTGATTCCGTAGACGACCATGCCGATGCCGAGCGCGGCCAGGCCCACGCCGGCCAGCCCGACCAGCCACCGGCCGCCCGTCGACGACATCATCTGCTCGGACCACTGCTGCTGGCTGTCGGCCGAGGAGGAGTTGGCGTCGCTGAAGACCTTGTACGCCGTGTAGGCGAAGTAGGAGTACATGACCGTGCGACCGACCGAGGCGAGCCGCTCCAGGGTGCGGGACCTGCCGCGCTCCTGCCGGTGCCCGAAGGCGGCCTCCAGCGCCTGCCACAGCGCCATGGCGGCGAGTCCGATGGCGACCGCGACCAGCAGCGTCTTGCCGAGCGGTTGCTTGGCCAGGGTCTGCATCGCCCCGGACTGGTCGCCCTCCTGGTTGGCGTTGCCGAACGCGATCTGCAGAGCCAACCAGGCGAGCAACAGATGAACGAGCCCGTAGCCGATGAAACCGGCGCGGGCGAGGGCCTCCAGCGGCTTGCTGTCCGCGGCCCGGGAAGCGGTGGATTGCGCACCGTGGGTGACTGACATGGTTCCGTCAGTCTCCGATTGTGGTGATCTCTAAACGTCCCGGGCCGGGACTGTCACGAACTGCGGGTACGCCCGATCCGTACCACGGCCTGCTGGTCGTTTACCGCCTCCAGCGAGACGAACATGCCGCCCACCTCGACCGCCTGCTGGTCCACCGAGAGGCTGAGCTGTTCACCGGCCACCTCCACGGTGACCGTGTCGGCGTCGGCACCGACCAGCTTGGCGTCCACGCCGAGGACGCTGGTCTCGGCCTCCACGCCGCGGTCGAAGGTGACGAGACAGTGGTCGAGCCCGCAGTCGGTCTCGGTGTTCTGGCCGCCGCATCCGACGAGCGCGGTGAGGCCGAGAGCGGCGACGACGAACACGGTGGCGAGGCGACGGGGGCGGCGGGCGGCGGCAGTTCCGCGACCGGGGGTGACGGAACCGGAGGGCTGACGGCCGGGCACCGGGGGGTGGAGGCGTCGGATCATCGGCCAAGAGTACGCGGGCCACGCCACATCGAAAATCAAGAGCGGCGGCTGAGCCGACGATCAACGAGACGGCGGAGCGGCGATCAGCGGAGGCACCGTAGGGTGCCATGATGACCTTCGACATCGCCCGGGTGCGGGCCGGCTATCCCGCCCTCGCCGAGGGCTTCGTCCACTTCGACGGCGCCGCCGGGACCCAGGTGGCCGCGTCGGTAGCCGACGCCGTCGCGACCACCATGCGTACCGCCGTCGCCAACCGCAGCGGAGCGTTCGAGCCGGGCCGACGGGCGTACCGGATCGTCGACGCCGCCCGCGCGGCGGTGGCCGACCTGGTCGGCGCCGCCCCGACCGGGGTGGTGCTGGGACCCAGCGCCACCGCGCTCACCTGGACCGTTGCCCGCGCCCTCGCCCAGGACTGGCGGGCCGGCGACGAGGTGGTGGTCTCCCGGCTGGACCACGACGCAAACGTGCGGCCGTGGGTGCGCCTCGCGGCCGAGGTCGGCGCCACCGTGCGCTGGGCCGAGTTCGACCCGGACACCGGCGAACTGCCGACGGCGCAGTACCGCGACCTGGTGGGCGAGCGGACCCGGCTGGTCGCCGTGACCGCCGCCAGCAACGCGATCGGCACGCGCCCCGACCTTCCCGCGATCGCCGCGACCGCGCACGCCGCCGACGCCCTGGTGTACGTCGACGGGGTGCACGCCACCCCGCACGGGGTCACCGACATGACGGCGCTGGGTGCCGACTTCTACGTCACCAGCGCGTACAAGTGGTCCGGGCCGCACCTGGCCGCCGTGGCCGCCGACCCGGCGCGCTGGGCCCCGCTACGCCCCGCGAAACTTATCCCGGCGCCGGACGACGTACCGGACCGGTTCGAGGCCGGTACGCCAAGTTTCGCGTCGCTGGCGGGCGTCACGGCGGCCGTCGACCACCTCGCGAGCCTCACCGGCGAGGACGCAGACGGTGACCGGCGGGAACGGCTACGGGTCGGCCTCGCCGCGGCCGCGGCACACGAGGAGGCCCTGCTCGACCGGCTGCTGACCGGGCTGGAGAAGCTGCCCGCGGTCCGGGTCCTCGCCGCGCCGCCGGGCCGCTGCCCCACCGTGTCGTTCCGGATCGACGGGCAGGCACCCGCGCGCACCGCCGCGGCCCTCGGCGACCGCGGGATCTGCCTGTCCGCCGGCGACTACTACGCGTACGAGTACTTCGCGGCGATGGGGCTGCGGGACAGTGGCGGCGCGGTGCGGGCCAGCGTCTACCACTACAACACGGTGGACGAGGTCGACCTGCTGCTAACCGAACTGGACCGACTGGCCGGGTGATCCCCGGCGCTTCCCTACACTTGGCCGGATGAGCGTGATGGTCGAGGACAACCCCGCCCGCAACCGGTTCGAGATCCTGGTGGACGGCGGGCTGGCCGGCTTCGCCGCCTACCGGCAACGCCCAGGCGTGGTGATCTTCACGCACACCGAGGTGGATTCCGCGTACGAGGGCAAGGGAGTGGGCAGCGCGCTGGCCAGGAGCGCCCTCGACCAGGTCCGGACGCGAGGTGATCGGGTGGTGGCGCGCTGCCCGTTCATCGCCGGATACGTCGAGCGCCACCCGGAATACCGGGACCTGCTTGTCGAACCCGAGTGACGCCGGTGGTGCGTGCTCCCGGCGCCGGTCCGTGGCAGAGTGCGGACATGGACCCGACCCGGCTCGCCGCGGACACCAGTTGGTACGACATCCCCGGGGTCCGGGTGGTCGGCGCGATCGCGGGCGCGTTGTTCCTGGTCGCGGCGATCCGGTCGATGTTCGGCAAGGGGAAGTAGGCGGGCCGCCCGCGCGTCGACGTGTTCGTGCTCAGAAGTAGTCGAGCAGTTGCGCCCGGCCGCCACTGGCCAGCAGGTCCAGGGCCGTCGGGTCGGCACCGCCACGGGTGTCCAGCAGGCCCGCCTCCACCAGCGCCGGCGCGCCGGCCGCCGCCGTGTAGAGCGCGGCGAACCCGCGTACCGTCAGCCGCAGGTCGGCGTCGTCACCGCCGCGCGTCAGCACGGCCCGCCCATCGGCCACCTCCAGCCGCCAGGTGCCGGAGTTCCACGGCGCGTGCGGGTCGTCCAGGACGAAGTCCACCCGCCCTCGCACCGATCCCGGCCAGCCCCGCGACTCGACCGCGCGGACGACGTCCACCGGCCGGTGCATCCACGGCTGCCGGGCGTGTTCCCGGACGGCGGACAGCGGCAACCTGGCGGTGACGGCGTCGAAGTCCGGTTCCGGTAGCCGCACCGTGGGAGCGACGCTCTGCCAGCTCGCCAGGCCGCCGATCAGTTCGGCCGCGGCCGCAGGGGTGACTGTCACCAGGTCCTCGATGGTCAGTACGGCGTTCGCGTCGTAACCGGAGCCCCGGTCCCAGAGCGCGTAGCCCAGCAACCGGCCGTCGTCCTCCACCAGGGTGAGGCCGTCGGCCGGCAGTTCCTCGCCGGCCCAGTGGTCATCGAAGCGGCCACCCTCGCGGCTGAGCAGCCCACACCGGTGCTGGGCATAGTCCCGGTAGAGGGCCGCCGCCGCCGGCAGGTCGGCCGTGGTGCCGGGCCGCACCGTCAGCGTCGCCGCCGGCCGGTGGCGGGGCAGCGCCGCGGTGGCCACGTTGACGGTACGCAGCGTGCCGCACACCTCCCAGCCGGCGGCGCGGTACGGCGCCGCCACGGTGGGGAACAGGGCGCTGATCGCGGCGCCCCGGTCGCGCGCCCCGCGCAGCACCGCGGTGAGCAACGTGCGGGCGAGGCCCCGGCCGCGCGCCTCCGGCAGCACCGCCACCCCGGCGATGTCCGCGGCGGGCACCCGGTGACCGGACCACCACTGCTCGTCGTGCAGGTCCACGGCCTTGCCGAGCAGCGTGCCGGCGGCGTCGAAGGCGCCGTAGCGGGTCATCCGCGGCCACAGCTTGAGGGCGTACGGGGGCGGCTCGGGCGGCCCACCGAACGCCAGCCGACCCAGTTGCCAGCCGGCCGGCAGGTCGTCCTCGGCCATTTCCCGTACCTCGATCGCATCATGCATTGGCGCGATCGTAGTGCGGCCGGCGAGCCCCGCCACCGGCTTTACCGGCTCCGCGTTTCCGCCTGCCGGGGCGGCGAAGGCGCGGCCCCGCCGTGTGGATCATCCCACGGTGGGACAGTCGGGCCACCGGTACCGGTGAGGGCTAGGCTTCGGCGGGTGCAGGACAGCGGACACGACATCGAGCGGCTCACCAAGCGAACCCTGGTGGGGGTGTCGCACGCGATCGAACGGGCGGCGCTGGCGGCCGCCGAGGACGGGCCCCTGGTGGTGCTCGCCCTGTTCCAGCGGTTGCCCTACTTCGAACGGGAGCGGGCGGTCTACGAGCGGATCGCCGGCCGGGCGGCGCTGACGGTCATCGGGCTGGTGGACGACCACTCACCGGCGTTGCCCGACGGCGCGTGCGCGGTGACGCTGGATGGCGGCGAGGACCTGGCTCGGGAGTGGACCGTGGTGGCGCTCACGCCGCGCTTCGGAGCGGCCCTGGTGGCGTACGACCGGGAGGAGGTAACCCCGACGGCGCGGACGCTGGAGTCGGGCCGGCTGTTCGACGGTTGGTGGCGGTTCCGTCGGGACGACGCCCTGCACGAGACGATCCGGCTGCGCGAGCGGCTGGCCGACCGGCTGCCACCAGCGGCCGTCGCCGCCCTCGATTCGGTGCTGGGCCGGGTGCGGGACCTGCCGGCCACCCCCGGCGAAACCCGCACCGAGGCGGCGATGCGGCTCCTGGTCGAGCGCCTGGACCGGGCCAACGCGCGGGACGACGAGTTGCGTCACCACCTGGAGGCGGCGCGCCGACCGGCCGCCGAGGCCGGCTTGGCGGCGGGCCTCGCCGACGAGGCAGTGGTCCGCAGGTGGGCCGGCTTCGAGGGGACCACGGCCTCCGGCACGCTGCCAGTGGCCCTCATCGGGGTCCGGATCGCCGAGCCGCCCAGCACGCCAGAGCGGCTGGCTCGACGCAGCGCGGCACGGGAGTTGCAGGCGATGGTGGCGGCCATCAGTGCCGGACTGCGCCCCGTCGACCGGGTGACCCGGCTGGCTGACAACGAGTTCCTGCTCGTCATGCCGACCCTGTCGGCCGACGACGCCCTGGCCGTGGCCTACCGGATCGGCACGGACCTGGGCAACCTCTCGTCGACGTACCCGTTCGTGCCGTTCTCCGGAACCGCGGTTGTCACCGTGACCCGACGCCGGCCGCTGCCGGTCGATGAGATCCGGCGGGCGTTGGACTGGGCGGTCGAGCAGGGCGTTCCGGTGGCCACCCTGCCCCGGGAGGACACCCCCTCCCCCGCCTGAACCCTCTCCCCGCACGCCACCGGGTGACATCGCCGAAACGGACAACTGCCCGCGAGTCTGGCTCGGCGCCGCGGCGAAGGCCACCGGCATGACGATCCCGCGACGGGGTACCGCTGTGCGCATACGCCACGCATCGCGAGGGAGAGAACATGCGCATCGGATACTTCCTGTCCAGCGAGGAGTACACCCCGGACGAACTGTTGGCGCAGGCGCGCGGCGCCGAGAAGGCGGGCTTCGAGGGGCTGTGGATCTCCGACCACTACCACCCTTGGGTGGACGCGCAGGGGGAGAGCCCGTTCGTGTGGTCCACCATCGGGGCGCTCAGCCAGGTCTGTTCGCTCCCGGTGACCACCGCCGTGACCTGCCCGACGGTACGGATCCACCCTGCGGTGATCGCCCAGGCGGCGGCGACCAGCGCGGTGTTGCTCGACGGTCGGTTCGTGCTCGGCGTCGGCACCGGGGAGGCGCTCAACGAGCACATCTTCGGCGACGCCTGGCCCAGCGCCGACGTCCGACTGGAGATGTTGGAGGAGGCCGTCGAGGTCATGCGCGAGTTGTGGCGGGGCGGCTTCGTGGAACACCGCGGCCGGCACTACACCGTGGAGAACGCGCGGATCTACACCCGGCCGGAAACGCCGCCTCCGGTGTACGTCTCCGGGTTCGGTCCCAAGGCCACCGACCTGGCCGCCCGCATCGGGGACGGCTATGTCAGCACGATGCCCGACGGCGACCTGGTCCGGCGGTTCCGCGAGGGTGGGGGCGGCGACAAGCCGTGCCAGGCCGGTTTCAAGGCGGCGTTCGCGGCGGACGAGGACGCCGGTGCCGACATCGCGTACGAGAAGTGGCCGAACGCCGGTGTGCCGGGTGAGTTGTCCCAGGTGCTTCCGTCGCCCCGGCACTTCGAGCAGGCGGCGCAGAACGTGACAAAGGATCAGGTCCGGTCGGCATTCGTCTGCGGCAACGACCCGAAGGCCCACCTGGAAATGATCGACAGGTACGCACAGGCCGGGTTCGACGAGGTCTATGTGGCCAACACCGGGCCGCACTGGCAGGGCCTGTTCGACCTGTACGCCGACGAGGTCCTGCCCCGGCTGCGCCGCTGACGCCCGGCCGCTCCCGTCGGCCGTCAGCCGTCGATGTGGTACGGCTCGGCCGGCGGCCGAGCCGTACCGTTTGGTGGGGATCACACCGGGGTACCACCCGCCTTCGATGAAGCTGCCTCTGCACGCGAGCCGGCTGCGCCGCGCCGCGAAGAACCTGTTCGGTTGGCGCACGCTGCGGCCCAACCAGTTGGCCGCCATGCGGTCGGTGATGAAGCGGCGGGACACCCTGGTGGTGCTGCCCACCGGTGCCGGCAAGTCGGCTATCTACCAGATCCCGGCGAGCCTGATCCCCGGTCCCACGGTGGTCATCTCCCCGCTGCTGGCCCTCCAGCAGGACCAGATCGCCTCCCTCAACGAGCGGGAGCGTCCGGAGCTACGGGCGGTCCGGATCAGCTCGTCCGAGTCCGCGAAACAGCAGGCGGAGGCGTTGGAGGCGATTCGGGACGGCTCCGCCGAGTTCCTGTTCATCACGCCGGAGCAACTGTCCAATCCGGACCGGATGGCCGAGGTCCGGGCGCTTCGACCGGCGCTTGTCGCCGTCGACGAGGCGCACTGCATCTCGGCCTGGGGGCACGACTTCCGGCCCGACTACCTGGCCCTCGGCCACCTGATCCGCGGCCTGGGCCGACCGCCGGTGGTGGCGTTGACGGCGACCGCGTCGCCGCCGGTGCGGGACGACATCATCGAGCGACTCGGTCTCAACGACCCGACGATCGTGGTGTCCGGACTGGACCGGCCCAACATCTTCGTCGAGGTGGCCCAGTGTCCCACCGAGGACTACCGCTGGCGCCGGCTGATCGCCCTGCTGCGTGACGAGACGCGACCGGGGATCGTGTACGTGCCGACCCGGCGGGCGGCCGAGGAACTGGCGGCCAAGCTGACCACCGCTGGGTTCCCGGCCGAGTTCTACCACGGCGGGATGGCCGCCGGCGCCCGACACGAACTGCACGAGGCGTTTCTCGACGACCGGGTGCCCATCATGGTGGCCACCTCGGCCTTCGGCATGGGCATCGACAAGCCGAACATCGCCTGGGTCGTCCACATGGCGCTGCCGGACTCTCCGGACAGCTACCTGCAGGAGATCGGCCGGTGCGGGCGGGACGGTGAGCCGGCCCGGGCGCTGCTGCTCTGGCAGGCCGAGGACATCGGGCTGCAACGCTTCTTCTCCGGCGGCACGCCGGACGAGACGGAACTGCGCGACCTGGCCGCGCTGCTGCGCAAGGAACCGGCAAGCAAGTCGGCGCTGCGCGAGGCCTCGGGGCTGGGTCCGCGAAAGCTGGGCCAGTACCTGGCCCTGCTGGAGCACGTGGGTGCCGTCGCGCCAACCGGCAACCACCTACTCACCAGTCCCCGGTACGCCCCGAAGCCGGTGGACGCGGCCCGGGCGGCGCTGGCCGAGGCGGAACGGCAGCAGGCCGTGCAGCGCTCGCGGATCGACATGATGCGGGCGTACGCGGAGACGCAGGCCTGCCGCGGGCAGACGCTGCTGGCCTACTTCGGGGAGCAGATGACCCAGGTTTGCGGGCACTGCGACAACTGTTATGCCGGCACCAGCGCCGCGGACGACGGTGCGAGCGGACCGTTCCCGGTGCACAGCCAGGTGCGGCACAACGAGTGGGGCACCGGTCTGGTGCTCGGCTACGAGGCCGACAAGATGACCGTGCTCTTCGACGATGTGGGGTACAAGACGCTGTCGGTTCCGGTGGTAAGTGAGCAGGGGCTGCTCACCGCGGACGCCAGCTGAACTAGTATTTCCACGATTTATGCGGATACATCTTTGGGGGGAAGTCGTGATCGAACAGCCGTCCTTCAGCGAGTTCGGGTTCACCGACGACGAGTGGAATCTCCTCGTCGGCCTGCCGCAGGCGGTGTTGACCGCGGCCAGCGCCGCCGAGTCTGACTCCACCAAGAAGACCATGGCCGAGAACGCGGCCGGCCTGGACGCCGTCAGCGTCGGCCGGGAGTCGGCGAGCCCGCTGGTCGCGGCCGTGGCCAACGAGGTGGTCCAGCGCACCGGGGATCCGGAGGCCGGCGAGGAACTGCCGGTCATCCAGCCGGCCGATCCGCAGGCGATGATCGACGATGTGCTGCACCGGGCCCGGACGGCCGCCGGCATGCTCACCGGCAAGGTCGACGAGGGCGACGCCGGGGCGTACAAGCTGTGGCTCGTGGAGATCGCGGAGCAGGTGGTGACGGCGGCCCCCAGCGGCGGCTTCCTGGGTCTCGGCGGCGAGGTGGTAAGCGAGTCGGAGCGGCGGTTCCGCGACGAGCTGTCGCACGTCCTGAACGACTGACGGGAGGGGCCCCTGGCAACGCCAGGGCCCCTCCCCGCGTTCAGGCGGTGCGGCGGCGGAACAGCAGGCCGGACGCCACGATCGCGATTGCCAGGATGCCCACACACCAGGCCACCGCGCGCCACGGGCTGGCACCGACCGGCGTGCCCAGCAGCAACCCCCGTACGGTCTCGATGACCGGCGTGATCGGCTGGTTGCGGGCAAAGCCGTGGATCCACTCCGGCATCGTGTCGACCGGCACGAACGCGCTGCTCGGATAGGGCAGGAACATCACGAAGAAGCTGAACCCGCCGGCCGCCTCTGGGCTGCGGGCCAGCAGTCCCACCGCCGCTGAGATCCACGAGATGGCCAGGATGAACAGCAACAGCGTTCCGGCGACGGCCAGCCAGTCCAGCGCGGTCGCGGACGGCCGGAAGCCGATCAGGAAGGCCACCCCGAAGACCAGCGAGATGGAGACCAGGTTGCGCACCACGCTGGCCGCGACATGCCCGGCCAGGATGGCCGCGCCGCCGATGTCGAGCGACCGGAACCGGTCGATGACGCCGTTCGTCATGTCGGTGGTCACCGTGATCGCGGTGGTGGACGCGCCGAACCCGGCGCAGAGCAGCAGCACGCCGGGCACCACGTAGGTGACGTACGCCGTACCGGTGTCGATCGCGCCGCCGAACAGGTAGACGAACAGCAGCATCAGCATGATCGGCAGCATCAGCCCGGTGAGCAGCGCGTCGATGTTGCGCCGGGACAGCCGTACGCAGCGGCCCACCATCACCACCGCGTGGGTGAGTGGCGTGGCCGGCCGGGCCGCGGCGGGCGCGGCCAGTCGGGGCAGGGCGAGGTCAGACACCGGCGGTCTCCTTGTCGGTACGTCCGGCCGCGCGACCGGTGAGGGCGAGGAACACGTCGTCGAGGGTGGCGCTGTGCACGCCGAACCGGCGGACCCGGGTCCGGTCCGGGTCGATCTCGTCGAGCAGGGCGCGGATGTGGGACGCGCTGCCGTCGGTCGCCACGCCGAGGGTGAACCGGTGCGCGTCGGCGTCGATCACCCGGTCGCCGAGGTGGTGGGACAGCTCGGCGAACGCCTTGCCACCGGCCAGTTCCAGGTCGAGCCGCTGGGCGCCGAACCGGCGCTTGAGGTCCGCCGCCGTGCCCTCGGCCACCATCCGGCCGCCGTCGATCACCCCGATCCGGTCGGCGAGCTGGTCCGCCTCCTCCAGATACTGCGTGGTCAGGAAGACCGTCACCCCCGAGCCGACCAGCTCACCGACGATCCGCCACATCTCCTGCCGGCTGCGCGGGTCGAGGCCGGTGGTCGGCTCGTCCAGGAAGATCACCGAAGGCTGGCCGACCAGGCTCGCGGCGAGGTCGAGCCGGCGGCGCATCCCCCCGGAGTAGGTGACGACCCGTCGGTCGGCGGCGTCGGCGAGATCGAACCGGGCGAGCAGTTCGGCGGCCCGCGTCCGGGCGGCCCGGGTCGGCAGCCCGACCAGCCGGGCCATCATCCGCAGGTTCTCCGCGCCGGTCTGCGCCTCGTCGACCGCGGCGTACTGCCCGGTGAGGCTTATCGCGCGGCGAACCCGGCGCCGGTCCCGCTGGACGTCGAAACCCGCCACCCGCGCGGTGCCGCTGTCGGCCCGGGTCAGGGTGGCCAGGATCCGCACGGTTGTGGTCTTGCCGGCACCGTTCGGCCCGAGCAACGCGTACACGCCGCCCGCCGGGACGCGCAGGTCCATGCCGTCCAGCACCCGGGTGGTGCCGTACGACTTCTCGAGCCCCACCGCCTCGATCGCCAGTTGTCGGCTCATCGCCATCCCCTTTACTGCGTATCCCATACGCTTCATTGCGTAAGTTATACGCAGTACTAGGATGGTGGTCAACCCCATTGGAAGCGGAGCGATGACCGACGACGACAACACCGGCCCTGCCCTGCCCGCGAGTCTGGAACTGGCTTGGGGACTGCGCGGCCGACCGGCCAAGGGGCCGAAACCCGGACTGAGCCTCGACCAGATCGTCCAAGCGGCGATCGCGGTGGCCCGGGCCGAGGGTTTGGACGCGGTCTCCATGGGGCGGGTGGCCAAGGAACTCGGCGCGTCCACCATGTCGCTCTACCGGTACGTGGCCGCCAAGAACGAACTGCTCGCGCTCATGCTCGACGCGGGTTTCGGCCCTCCTCCGCCCGGACCGCCCGCCGACCAGAACTGGCGGGACGGGCTGACCACCTGGTCGCACGCCCTGCTCGCCGGATACCGGCAACATCCGTGGGTGCGGCACGTCCCGATCAGCGGCCCGCCGATGCTGCCCAACCAGGTGCGCTGGATGGAGTACGCGATCCGGCTGCTGCGCGGCACCGGCCTCACCGGCGCCGAGAAGATCGCCACCCTGCTGGCGCTGAGCGGCCTGGTCCGGAACTGGGCGATCATCAGCCTGGACATGGCGGAGACCGCCCAGGCCGAGCCGGGCACCGGGGCCGACGTGATCGACGGGTACGAGAAGATGCTGTCCGGCCTCATCGACGCCGAGCGGTTCCCGGCACTCACCGAGCTGTTCGCCAGCGAGCAGCCGGTCGACCCGAGCGAGACCGACCCCGACTTCGACCTCGACTTCGGCCTGGAGCGCATCCTGGACGGCATCGAGGCGCTGATCCGCTCCCGGACGACCAACCGTGTCGCCGCCTAGCTCGGGCTCACCACATGCCGCAGACGGCAGTTCGCCCGACGACCCGCCCGGAATGCGGCAACCCCGCGCGCTCGGCGACCCGCTCGGCCAATTCCCGCTCGCCCACCGACCGGTGACCGCCACCCGGTGGCCGCGCTGGGCGCCGGGCCGGGCAAGCAGGACGTGGCACTTCAACATAAAGGCGTCTTTACAGATCAGCTTCATGTTGAAGTGCCACATATGTTCATAGGACACCTATTGCTTTTTTAGGGATACTGCCGGTAACGCCACCGCTGGTCGCTGTAGCGCATGTCGCATGTCGCGGTCACCGCGGCGGTGCCGTTGGCTGAGGCTCTTACCACGACGCATCGCCGGCTGTTGAGGTTCGCCAGAGCCCATTCGGCTCCACCGTAAGCCGGGTCATAGCGCACGTACCATAGTTGGTCTTTGTAAATCTGCTCATCCGACCTGTTGTCGCAGGAGGTTTGCAGCACTCGATGTGCATAGTCGCCGAAGCTGGGAGAGTACATGCACCTATTTGTGCTCCGATTGATGATTTGGTAGTAATTTTCGAAGGATGGACCCACTTTCCAAACGAACTCCCATTGCTGAGAGGCCGCATCGAAATCGCACGACCAGTGGTTGACACCGGCGGTACCACTGGCAGTCAAGCATTTTTTATGTGCCTCACCAACCAGTAGGTACTGCCTACCCAAGGGAGGAAATGCTTCCTCCCAGCTACTCGCAAGTGCGGCCGGAGCTGCCGAGAATAGCCCTACCACCAAGGCGGCAAGAAACAGCACCGCACGTCCTATTGGACCTTTCAATGTCCTTTTCTTTCTCTTCTGGAGGATGGACCGCTTCGTGCCTACCAGGAGACACCGAAGTCGATGGCACGCATAACAGGCACTCGAAAACCCGGCATCTAGCCAGGTACAACCAGTCGCCATCCATATAGTAGAACTCTAGAGCTTTACTTTAGTGACAGTCTCATGTCCAGCGACAGCCGTCAACCCCTCGATGCCTCGATATCGAGACCCACGCGGCCGGCGTGGGCTGCCCGGGCACCGGCGCGGACTGATCGACGGGTGAGAGAAGAGTGATGCTCTGTCGTTTGATCTGCGCAATTGCAAGGGCAGCTGACCCAGCCAGCACCCGCTCAGTCCCGCTCACCGGATCGTTCCAGCGCGGAGACGGTGCCGGTCACACCCGCGCGATCTCGGCCGCGTCGGCCGCCTCGATCACGTCGAGCGGGCCGACCGCCGCGAGCGCCGGGTGCTGCCTCTGATCGCCGGCGGCGGTGCCACCGAGGACACGACCTCGGGCGCCGTCAGCGTCGCCGGAGTCATCAGCAGCCGTCGGGGCGCCACCGAGCACCCGGTGCCAGGGGCGGTCCGGCGGCGGCCCCCAGTGCTCCGGGCGTACCGGACCGAACAGCACCACCGACGGCGTCCGGTACGCGGTCGCCAGATGGGCCACCCCGGTGTCCGCGCTGACCACCAACCGGCCGTGCGCGACAAGCGCCGCCAGCCCGGCCAGGTCGAATGCCCCGGCCAGCACGGCGGTGCCCGGCAACCCGGCCCGCTCGGCCACCCACCGGGCCAGCTCGCGCTCGTCCGCCGATCCGGTCACCACCACCCGGTGCCCACGCCGGTCAAGCTCCCGGGCGACGGCCGCGAACCGGGCCGGAGACCAGCGCCGCGCCGGGTCCTTGCCGCCAGGGTGCAGCACCGTGGCGCCGACCGGCAGCCGGGACGGGTCCGGCCGGCGCAGGTCCAGGTCGTCGGGGTCGGTTTCGACGCCGTACCAGTCGAGCAGCCGGCACCACCGGCGGACCTCGTGCTCGTCCGGCCGCCAGGCCGGTCCGTCGTCATGGTCGGCCGCCGGGCAGGCGAACGCCCGCAGCAGCACCGGCTCCGCGACCCGCAGCAGGCGGTGCGACTCCGGCCCCCGGCCGTGCAGGTTGACCGCCCAGTACGGCCACGCGACCGGCCAGTCCACCGGCGCCAGCCCGGCGACCGGCACCAGTTCGTCCACGCAGCCGGTCAGCTCGACCAGTGGCGCCAGCCAGCGCGGCGCCGCCAGCGCCAGCGGCTGGTCGGGGAACGCCCGGCGCAGCCCACGCAGCGCCGGCACCGCGGTCGCCAGGTCGCCGACGCCGAGGGCGCGCAGCACCAGGATCACGGGTACGAAGATTCCTCGTCTGCGCAGACCACCAGTTCCCTGACCGAGCAGCCGGGTGGTTGTCCGAGCGCGAACAGCACTGCGGCGGCCACGTTGCGCGGATCGCTGAGCGCGGCGTCCGGTGCCGGCCGGTACTGCTCGTCCCGCTCGTCGAAGAACGCGGTCCGCATCCCACCGGGGACGAGCAGCGTGACGCCGACCGAGCCGGCCAGTTCGGCCGCGAGGGCCCTGGTGAAGCCGACCACCCCGAACTTCGCGGCGCAGTACGCGGTGGCGTCGGAGACGGCTTTGACGCCGAGCGTCGACGCGACGGTGACCACTCGACCCCGGGAGCGCTCGAGGTACGGCAGCGCGGCCCGGATGACCGCCGCGGTGGCCAGCAGGTCCACCGCCACCACCCGTTCCCACGTCTCGGCCGGCAGGTCGGCCAGCCGCCCCGGGGTGTCCGTACCGGCGGCGGTGACGACTCCGTCCAGTCCGCCCACCTGGTCGGCGAGTTGCCGGGTGGCCGCCTCGGCGGCCCGGGTGTCGGCGAGATCGCAGGACAGGTACGGCACGCCGTCCACCGGCGGGCGCCGGTCCAGCACGCACGGCCGTCCGCCGGCTCTGGCGATGGCCTCGACGACGGCCGCGCCCAGGCCGCTCGAACCGCCGGTGACCAGCACCGCCGGGCCCGTCGGGACGGGCCGGCCGGTCACCGGGTCACCCGCCGGCGGGTGTCCTCGGACCTGGCTGCGGAGATCATGCCGGTGGTGGACCGGCCGTCCAGGTAGGGCACGACGACGGTCTGCCCGCCCCACCGCCGCACGATTCCGGCCTCGGGCAGTTGCGGCTCGTCATCCGCCCCGGCTCCGCCAGCCCCGGTGGCGTAGTCGCCGCCCTTGACCCAGATGTCGGGCCGCAGCCAGGACAGCACGGCGTGCGGCGTCGACTCGTCGAAGACCACCACCGCGTCCACGCAGCCGAGTGCCGCCAGCAGCCGGCTCCGGTCCGCCTGCGGCACCACCGGCCGGTCCGGGCCCTTGAGGCCGGCCACGCTGGCGTCGGAGTTCACGCACACCACCAGGCAGTCGCCGAGCCGGCGGGCCGCCTCCAGGGTCGCGAGATGCCCCGCGTGCAGCAGGTCGAAGCAACCGCCGGTGGCGACCACCGTGCCGCCGCGGGCGCGGACCGCGGCGACCACCGCACCGGCCGCCGCCGCGCCGATCCGAGCGCCGGCCGCACCGGGCGTGCTCGGCGGGCCGAGCGCCGTCGCGCCCGATGCCGGCGCCGCGGGTACGGCGGTCGACACACCACCTTCCGCCACGTACGCGGACGCCTCGGCGACCGCCGCCTCCACCGCCTCGGAGACCAGCGCCCCCCTAGCCAGCGCCACCGTGGCGGCGGCGGCGAACCGGTCCCCCGCGCCGCAGGTGTCGCCGTCGGCGATGATCGGGGCTCGAACCACCATCGGGGTGGAGCCGACGTGGCTGAGCAGGGCACCGTCGCCGCCGAGGGTCACCGCGACCGCGGCGGCCCGCCACCGGTGTCGCAGCCCTTCGGCCCCCCGGGCGGCCGTTGCCAACCGGGATCCGCTCGCGCCTGCCCCGGTCAGTTCCCGCGCCTCGATCTCGTTGGGGGTGACGAGCCGCGTTCCGGGCACCGCCGCCGGTCCGCGCGGATGTGGATCCCACACCACCGGCGCCGTGGTGGCCGACAGCGCGGCCCGCAACGCCGGATGCCGGGCGACTCCCCGGCCGTAGTCGGCGACGAGGACGGCCACCGCGTCGTTCAGCAGGTCGAGCACGGCTTCCGCGGGGTCGCCCGGGGACGCGATCGAACCGCCCCGATCGTGGCGCAGCAGCACCCTCCCCCGGGTCCGAAATCGGATCTTCTCAGGGGTGGCTCCCGGCATCGGCAACGCGTACACCTGGACGCCGGCAGCGGTCAGCAGGCCGGCCAGCCGGGCGCCGCCGAGGTCGTCGGCGAGCCCTGTCACGAGGGCTACCTCGATGCCCTGGCCGGCGGCGAACTGCGCCGCGAGGCCGGCGCCGCCGGGCCGGTCGGCCGCGTCGGACTCGTCCAGCACGGGCACCGGCGAGTCCGGGCACAGCCGGCTGACCACGCCCTCGACGTCCCGGTCGAGCAGCGTGTCGCCGAGGACGACGAGCGGCCCGGTCACCGGTTCGCCCCGGGATCGTCGGCGGAGTCGATCACGACCTCCACCCCGGCGGGCGGCACCGCCGGAGCGTCCGCCGGAACCGCCACCGCGTCCGCCGGCCGGGACGGCCCGGCGGCGCCCGACCCGGATCCGAGCACCGTCGGCAGGGCCGCCTCCACGTACTCGCACAGCACATGCGCCGCGACCAGGTGCAGTTCCTGCACCACCTGCGGGTCCGCCGAGGGTACGGCGAGCACGTCGGAGCAGATCTCGGCGAGCGGATTGGGCGCCGGGCCGGTGAACGCCCAGCAATGCAGGCCCAGTTCCGTTCCGGCGCGGGCGGCGGTGAGCAGGTTCGCGCTCCGCCCGCTGGTGGACAGCAGCAGCAGGATGTCATCGGGCCGCCCGTGCGCCCGCACCTGCCGGGCGAAGACCTCCGGATAGCCGTAGTCGTTGCCGATCGCGGTAAGCGATGACGTCTCGGCGGACAGCGCGATCGCCGACAGCGGCACCCGATCGCCGTGCAGCTTGCCCACCAGTTCGGCGGACAGGTGCTGAGCCTCGGCCGCGCTGCCGCCGTTGCCGGCGACCAGCAGCCGACCGCCGTGCGCGAGCCGCCAGGCCAGTTCCCCGCCCCACCGGCCGAGCCGGGTCGCGGCGCCTCGGAACGGCAGCAGCGCGGTGGCCAGGGCGGCGAGGTGCCCGTCGAGGAGCCCCGCCGAGTCCGACATCACGCCACCACCCGGCTCGGTTCGGTCACCCGGCTTACCGCCGCGTAGACGTCCGCCATCTGGTCGGCGGTGCGCTGCCAGGAGTACCGGGTGCGGGCCCGGTCGAGAGCCGCCGTGGCGTACGCGGTCCGGCGTACCCGATCGGTCAACAGCCGCTGCACGGCGGCGCCGAGCGAGCGCGGATCCCGCGCCGGCACCAGGTCCCCGGTGAGCCCCGGCACGACGGTATCGGTCAATCCGCCGACCGCCGTGCCGACCACCGGCACCCCGCACGCCATCGCCTCCAACGGCGTCAGCCCGAACGGTTCGTACCACGGCGCGGCGACCAGCACGTCGGCCGACCGGTACCAGGCCGGCATCTCCTCGCGGGGCACCGCGCCAGCCAGCCGTACCCGATCGGTCAGCCCGCACTCGGCGATCAGGTCGGTCAGCCGGCGAGCCTCCGGATCGGTGTCGAGTTGACGGTGCGGCGGGCCGCCGACCACCACGCACTCGGCATCCGGCACCAGCCGCATCGCGCGGATGACGTCCCCGAAGCCCTTGCGTTCCACCAACCGGCCGACGGAGAGCACCCGGCGACGATCGCCGGGGACCACCGGACCGGTCGGGGCGAACGCGGTCAGGTCGACCCCGGACGGGATCACGCTCATCCGCGACCGAGGTATCCCCATCCGCGCCAGCTCACGCACCTCGTCTCCGCTCTGCGCGATGACCCGGTCCACCGACCGGCCCAGCGCGCGTTCGTAGTCGACCCGGCGCGGCGGGCTAGTGTCCCGGGCACCCTGATACCGGCGTTTCACGGTGCCCAGCGCGTGGTACGTCAGCACGACCGGCAGGCCCAGCTTGCGGCCGGCGGTCAGCCCGGCGAGCCCGCTCATCCAGAAGTGCGCGTGCACCACCTCGGGTAGCCACCCGTCACCCTCCCAGGCTTCGACAAGCCATCGGCTGAACTCCGGCATGTACGGCAGTAACTGGTCCTTGGGCACGGTGTCGGGCGGCCCGGCCGGCACGTGCACCACCGTCACTCCGGGGCGTACCGGCACGTGCAGGGGCAGCGTGCCGTCGTCGCGGCGGGTGTAGACGTGGACGTCGTGGCCGGCGTCGGCGAGCGCGGTGGACAGCTCCGCGACGTGGGTGTTCTGGCCGCCGGCGTCCTCGCCGCCGAGCACCGCGAGCGGGCTGGCATGCTCCGAGATCATCGCGATGCGCATGGGTCCTCCTGAAGGCCACGATCCGGGCCGGCAGGATCGACGCCTGTGGCGTCTGACCTGCACCGATGCGGGCCAACCCGGTCGCTACGCACGGGCGGCGCGTTCCCGGGCGGACCGGGAGTAAACATCATCGCGACGCGCCCACCCACCGGCGAAGGCCCGATGACCGAGGCCGCGCCAGCGTTCGGTCCGTAGTGCGCGCGTACCCGGCGTTTCGGACAAGCTAACCCTCGGTCGGCCCCGCCGAGGGCTCCCCCGCCCGGCTGTGCGCGGCGTCCCTGCCCGGCCGTTCTCCGACCGACTCGGTACCCTTCCGGTTACACGAACTCGGCGAACCTAGGATGATCCGAATGACCGAACCCGTGCAGCTTCCCTCCCCGTGGCGGGACGCGCGCCTTACCGTCGTCGTGCCGACCTACAACGAGGCCGGCAACCTGCCGATGCTGGTCGAGCGGTTGCTGGCGCTGCCGCTGCCCGGGATGAGCATCCTGGTCGCCGACGACAACTCGCCGGACGGCACCGGCGAGGTGGCCGACAAGCTCGCCGCCGAGCACCCGGACCGCGTCCAGGTGGTGCACCGCGCCGGCAAGGAAGGGCTGGGCCGGGCGTACATCGACGGGATCGGGCGCGCCCTGGATGGCGGTGCCGACTACGTGGCCCAGATGGACGCCGACCTGTCGCACCCGCCGGAGGCGCTGCCCGGCATGCTGGGTGCGCTGCTGTCCACCCAGGCCGGCGTGGTCATCGGGTCGCGGTACGTGCCGGGCGGCCAACTCGACGAGGCGTGGCCGCTGTACCGCCGGGCGCTGAGCGGGTGGGCGAACCTGTACGTGCACACGCTGTTGCGCGTCCGGATCCGGGACCTCACCGCCGGTTTCAAGATCTGGCGGGCGGACGCGCTGCGGGACATCGGTCTGCACCGGGTGCAGTCCAACGGCTACAGCTTCCAGGTGGAGATGCACTACCTGGCCACCAGGTTGGGGCACACCATCCTGGAGGTGCCGATCCGGTTCGAGGAACGGCGCGACGGCGCCTCCAAGATGACCACCGCCACCAAGATCGAAAGCGCGCTCATGCCGTTCAAGCTGCGCACCCGCCACCGCCGCATCACGAGCTGACCACCCCCGCCCACCACCCCACCCCGGCCCCCCGCGCCCACCCGACCGGCTCATCGATGGGGCGAGGGGCCGTACACCGCCCGATGCCCGGCGCCGATCGTGGCCGCGTACAGCGCACCAGTTACCGCCCGGTCCCTGGCCAGCGCGGCCCGGGCCGCGTTAGCGCCCGGCCCGCCGTGCACGCCACCACCCGGATGCGCCGACGAACCGGCCAGGAAGAGCCGGTCCACCGGGGTGTCCGCCCGGCCGAGGCCGGGCACCGGCCGCAGGAACAGCTGCTGGTACGCCGCCGAACTGCCCCCGCCCACCGCGCCACCGACCAGGCTGGGTTCGGCCCGTTCGAGATCGCCGGGGCCGGCCACGTACCGGCCGACGACCCGCGCCCCGAAACCCGGCGCGTGCCGCTCCAGCGCCGTCTCCATCCGGTCCACCTGCTCGGCGACCTGCCCGGCCGACCAGTGCCGGCGGAACGGCAGATGGGTGTACGCCCACAGCGTCTCGCCGCCGGCCGGCGCCCGCCCCGGGTCGGCCGCCGCGTACTGGCCGACCAGCAGGAACGGCTCGGTGGGCAGCTCCCCCGCGGACAGATGGGCGGCGTAGCGGGACAGCCCGGCACGGTCCCCGCCGAGATGGACGGTGCCGGCGTCGGCCACCTCCCGGTTGGTCCACGGGACGGGCCCGGACAGCGCCCAGTCGACCTTGAGGGTGGACCCGTCCCAGCGGAAGTTGTCCAGGTCAGCGAGTAGCCGGGAGGGTAACCACCGGGGGCCGACCAGGTCGAGCAGCAGCGCGGGGGCCGGCACGTCGGCCAGCACCGCCCGCCGGGCCCGCCAGGTGCCGCCGGCGGACCGGACCCCCATCGCCCGCCCGCGGGCCACCAGCACCCGGTCCACCGGCTCGCCGGTGAAGACCCGGCCGCCCCGGTCGGTGAGCCGGGCCACCAGCGCGTCGGTGATCCGGCCGGCGCCACCGGCGGC
Source organism: Plantactinospora sp. GCM10030261 (assembly GCF_042666615.1). NCBI lineage: Bacteria > Bacillati > Actinomycetota > Actinomycetes > Micromonosporales > Micromonosporaceae > Plantactinospora > Plantactinospora sp. GCM10030261. The sequence goes on along the minus strand of NZ_JBHTDD010000001.1, from coordinate 534,389 downwards.
GACCGGCCAGCCGAGCTGCTGGCCGAGCATGGTGAGCAGCCAGCCGTACACGCCGGAGCCGGCGTCCTCGGGTGCCAGGTCGGTGTGCAGGGCGCCACCCTCCAGCAGCAGGGCGGCGCCCTCCCCGGCGAAGAGTTCGGCACCCAGCCGGCGGACCGGCAGCACCAGTCGGCGGGCCAACCGCAGCGCGTCCGCGGTGCCGGCCCGGCGCAGCAGCGCCAGCCCGGACCGCACCGGCGGGAAGGGCGTGAACAGGGCGTCCAGCAGCGGGCCGGAGATCCGGCACCATTCGTCGTACGCGGCCAGCCAGCGCGGCCCGTCGTCCGGGTGGAACTCGGCCAGCGACGCGGCGGTGGCCGCCGGATCCCGGTACAGCATCGCGGCCCGGTCGTCGGGCAGCAGGTGAGCCAGCACCGCCGGCGCGTGCCGCCAGGTCAACCCGTACCGGTCGAGACGCAGGCCGCGCAGGACCGGCGAGGCGACCGCGAGTGGATAGAACGAGCTGTACAGGTCGCTGAGGTAGCCGGGAGCGGTCACCTCAGCGGAGCGGACCGCCCCACCGGCGGCCCCGGTCGCCTCCAGCACCGCCACGTCCCAGCCGGCGTCGGCGAGCAGGTTCGCGGCGACCAGCCCGTTGTGCCCCGCCCCGATCACCACCGCGTCCACCACGGTTCCGGTCACCGGCGCGTCTCCCCCACCGTCCCGGTCACCGAGGTGTCTCCCCCGCGATCGCGATCACCGGCGCGTCTCCCTCGTGGCTCGCGGGCGTTCACCCGGCGTTTGTTCCGGCCGGACCGGGGCACCCAGGCCGGCATGTACGACGTGCGGCAGTTGATCGCGGGCAGTTGGGGGGCCGGAGGCGAGGCCGGCCAGTTCGTGGTCCACGATCCGGCCGACGATACCCCGGTGTCGAGGGCCCCTACAGCCGGTACGGCCGAGGTGGCGGCGGCGGTCAAGGCCGCCCGCCAGGTGGGCGCCGGCTGGGCGCGTACCCCGGCGGCCGAACGGGCGGCGGCGCTGCATCGGGCCGCGGACGCCGTCGAGGCGGCGGCCGACGAACTCGCGATGGCCCAGACCGCGGAGATGGGCCGGCCTATCGGGGTAGCCCGGGGCGGGGTGGCGGCCGGCGTCGGCACGCTGCGGCAATACGCCGAGTTGGGGCCGCTGCACCGCGGCGCGACGCTGCACGGGGACCCGGACGCCATCGACCTCATGGCGGTGCAGCCGCGCGGTGTGGTGGCCGTACTCACTCCCTGGAACGACCCGGTGGCGGTGTCCTGCGGTCTGCTCGGCGCCGCCCTGGTAACCGGCAACACGGTGGTCTGGAAGCCGAGCGAACGCGCGCCGGCCACCGGCTGGCTGCTCGCGAGGCTGCTCGACGAACACCTGCCGACCGGGGTGTTGTCGCTGCTCACCGGGGACGGCTCGGTGGGCGCCGTGCTCGCTGGCGCGGACGTCGATCTGGTGGCGCACGTGGGTTCGACCGCGACCGGGCGGTCGATCGCGGTGGGCTGCGCACACACGTACGCCAAGCCGCTGTTGGAGAACGGCGGCAGCGACCCGCTGATCGTCGACGCCGACGTGGACCCGCGCTGGGCGGCGGAGCAGGCGGCGCTCGGGGCGTTCACCAACTCGGGCCAACTCTGCGTCGCGGTGGAACGGATCTACGTCCTGCGCGACGTCGCGCCGCAGTTCCTCACCGCGCTTGTCGAGCGCGCCGACGCGTTGCGCATGGGCCCGGGTCGCGACCCGATGACCGAGTTGGGACCGTTGGTGGACCGGCGGCAACGGGACCACGTACACGGGCAGGTCACGGAGGCCGTCGCGGACGGCGCCCGGCTGCTGCTGGGCGGGTGGGTGCCGGACGGGCCGGGCGCCTTCTACCCGGCCACCGTGCTGGCCGACTGCACGGACCAGATGGCCGTGCTGCGCGAGGAGACCTTCGGTCCGGTGGCACCGGTCATGGTGGTGGACTCGTTCGACGAGGCGCTGTCCCGGGCGGCCGCGTCACCGTACGGCCTCGCCGCCACCGTGCTCACCGGATCCATGTCGCACGCCCAGCGGGCGTGGCGGGAGCTGCCCGTCGGCACGGTCAAGGTCAACGCGGTGTTCGGCGGAGCGCCGGGCGGTGCCGCGCAGCCACGCCGGGGCAGCGGCCAGGGCTTCGGGTACGGCCCGGAGCTGCTAGACGAGATGACGGTGACCAAGGTGGTGCACCTGGAACCGCCCGGCGGATCAGCCCACCATTGGTGACCCCCCCACCCACCCCGTCGCCCCCGCCCCCCACCCTCCCAGCCGCCGATCTAGGGCAGATGGTCGTGAGTTGATCTCCAATCACGACCATCTGCCCTAGATCGAGGCGTCTCGACCAGGGCGGGAGCGGGTGGCCCAGTCGCGGAGCAGTTGCGTCGCCTCCTCGATCCGGCCTTGCTCGGTGAGCACGGTGACCAGCAGGCCCGCGGGGCGCCAGTCGTCGAGCGCTCCGGACCGCAGCACGTCGATCGCCTCGTGGATGCGGCCCCGATCGACAAGCAGGGTCGCCAGCTCGGTCCGGGCCACCGGCTCACCGTGATCGGCGGCCAGCCGCCAGAACCGCTCCGCCTCCGCGTCGTCTCCCCGGTCGCGCAGCAGCGCGGCGAGCCGAGCGGCGGCGTGCCGGTCACCCAGATCGGCCCGGGCCCGCAGCTCATCGGTGCGGCCCCGGTCGGCCAGCAGATCGACGAGGACGCTGCCAGCCAGCACCTCGCCGGAGTCGGCCAGATCGCGCAGGTAACCGGTGGGATCGGGGACCGGTTCGAGACCGGACGCCTCGGGGCCGAAGAAGCGGCTGCCGCCGAACTCGTGCCGCAGTTGGTCGTCCAGATCGTCGGCGATCTCCACCATGGCCTTGACCGCGAGCAGCAGGTGGGTCGGTTGGAATTCGTGCCCGAACACCGGGATCGACGCCCACACGGTGTCGCCCGTGCAGTAGATCCGGCCGATCGGCATGCCGCTGGTGAGGTCGCACAGCCGCTGGTAGAGGCTCTCGGTGGGCTGCACACCGCTGAGCAGCGGCGAGAAGACGTCGATCATCGGCGGGTCCTCCTGGGCCCGTACGAAGATCATGGCGGAACCGGCGCGGATCGCCAGATCACCGTCGGCATCGACCCGCAACTGGTCGGCGGTGGTGCCCAGAATCTCGGCCACCACCCGCTTGACCCGCTCCACGAGCTTGACGCCGAGGTCGTCATGCTCCCGGGCCCGCTCGGTGATCGCCGAGTCGATGCGGCCGGTCGACTGAGCGGACCGGGTGATGGGCCGTGCGGCGAGGGCGGCCGCCAACCGGGTGCTGGTCGGCAGCGGAGCCGACGCGGTGGTGGCCGACGGGCGCGCGGCGAGTGCGTTTGTCAGTCGGCTCAGGAATCCGTCACGCGGCGTCATCGTCATTGCCCCCTAGCTGTGGCTGACCCTGAATAGAGGGTTGCTCCAGCACCCGTACCTGGTCGAACATCTTGGCGATCACCAGCGGTGCGGTGACGCCGAGGGTGAAGGCGGCGAATCCGTTGGGGGCCAGGTCGCCGGCCGAGGCGGCCGCCGCCAGACCGATGCCGGCGCCGGCGCGCAGCGCCATCGCGAGGAGCATGATCGGCACGTCGCCCCGGTCCCGCCATGGCCACTGCCAGCGTCCCTTGGACTCTGTTGTCGGGCGCATCATCCCGTACAGGTTGAGCGCCTCGGCGACGGCGCTGCCGACCAATCCCCACATCGCGGCAATCCATAGAGACACATCCCTACTGTACTGATCGTGCCCAGCTGTCCGAACCGCTGACCGTGGGCAGCCCGGTGACGAGGACCGGCACGATGCCTTGGCTCGGCCGAGACCGCGGGGACATGTCTGGACGGTAGCCGCGGCCGGCAAGTCGATCCCCTCGTTCCGCCTCCACGACGGCGACCGGTTGCGGATACTCAGGGCGTCAGCGGGGGCGGACGGAAGAAGTCAGCATGAAGCGCGCGGGGCACATCGCGGTGGCGGTGGGAGTCGGCTACGTACTGGGGCGACGGCGGAAGCTGCGAGCCGCGCTGTTGCTGGGGGCCGCCGCGGCCACCGGGCAGTTGGGGCGGGTCCCGGGCGGCCGGCTACTGGGTGGGGCGCACACCGAACCGGCCGGCGAGGGGTCGCCCGGTGGCGCCGTGGCCAGGTTGGGCAGTGCGGGTCGGACAGCGGCCCGGTCGGCGTTGAGCCGACCGGTGGACGCGTTCGCCGAACGGCTCAACGAGAAGGCCGAAGCGCTGCGACGGGGCATCGGATCGGGCGGGGACAGGTGAATGGCATGAGCCAGGAGTCACGGTCCTCCGGCGGTGGCCAGGGCGGAGTCGGCGGCAAGCTGCTTGCCGGTCTGGCGAACCTCGCCGGAGCCCTGGGCGACCGCGCTGTGGGTGCGGTCACCGACCGGATCGACAAGCTGACCGACCGGTTGACCGGGTACGGCCAGCAGGGCGCCAGCCCGACGCGGGTGGCGGCGGCCAAGGGCGCCGAGAAGCTGCGGGAGGGCGGCTCACCGATCGGCGCGATGCTCAGCGCCGGTGCCGCCGGCGGTAAGGAACAGGTCAAGCAGCCCGTCGGCAAGGGAGGCGGCCGGAAGGACCAGACGGATCTCAAGGTCACCAACATCGTCGAGTCGATCGACGTCGGGGTGCCGGTCCGGATCGCGTACGACCAGTGGACCCAGTTCACCGACTTTCCGAGCTTCATGAAGAAGGTCGAGAACATCGAGCAGGACGCCGACGAGAAGCTGACCTGGAAGGCGCAGGTGCTCTGGTCCCACCGGACCTGGGAGTCCACAATCATCGAGCAGGTGCCGGACGAGCGGATCGTCTGGCGCTCCAAGGGGCAGAAGGGCTCGGTGGACGGCACGGTCAGCTTTCACGAGCTGGCCGAAGACCTCACCCGGATCCTGGTCGTGCTGGAATATCACCCGCAGGGCTTCTTCGAGCGGACCGGCAACCTGTGGCGGGCCCAGGGTCGCCGGGTGCGCCTGGAACTCAAGCACTTCGTCCGGCACGTCATGACCCGGACCATCCTGGATCCGGACGAGTTGCAGGGCTGGCGCGGCGAGATCCGGGAGGGCGAGGTCGTCATGGACGACGAGACCGCGCGCCGTCAGGAAGGGCACCCCGGCTGACGGGTGCGAGGCGACCGGGCCGCGGACGATCGGTTACGGAGGCGGGCCGAAGGCGGGCCGGCGGTCACCATCGTCGTTGGGTTCGTCGCGGCAGCCCCCGGTAGCGTCGCCGTTCCCCCCGCGGCTCCCGTTGCCCGGGTTCCCCGGCCTGGGCCGCGGCGCTGGGCTTTCCGGCCTGGTCCGCGGCGCTGGGCTTTCGGGGTGGCCAGCCCTCGGCATCGACGGTGGCGCCGGCCTCGACGGTCGGCTGCCCGCCTGGGCCGACATCGGTTCGCTGTGGGGGATTTGTCGACTCCGGGCTGGCCTCGGTCGCCCAGGTGCGGGTTTCCCGCTCACCCCGGGCCCGCCCCGGCTGGGTCGGACCGGACCCGGACCGGCCACCGGCACCGGTGGTCGCCGCCCCGGCAGCCCCGCCCGCCGCCCCGGCAGCCCCGCCCGCCGCCGCCGCGGCCCCGCCCGCCGCGGTTCCCGCCTGTCTGACGGTTTCGCCGACGCCGTTCCCGACCTGGCCGACGGTCTCGCCTACCGCGGTCCCCGCTCGTCCGACGGTTCTGTCGGCGCCGCCTCCGACGTGACTGACGGTTTCGCCGACGCCGCCCCCGACGTGACTGACGGTTTCGCCGAGGCCGCCCCCGACCCGCCCGACGGCCTGGCCGACCCCGGCAGCGGCCTCGTCGACCACCTGGCTTACCGACGTCCCTGTCTGCTCCACGGCGGCGGTCGCCGCCCGGGCGAGCGGATCGATGATCTCTGGGTGATTGTCCACAGTTTCCAGCACCTTGCCGATGATCTCGGCTACCCGATCCAGCCGTACCTTGAGCAGTGCCTGGGCGTCGACGTTGCGGATGTCCAGCCGGACCCGGCCGAGCACCGCGTCGACCCCGACATTCAACCGGAGCAGGTTGAGCACCTCGGCCTGCAACGACACCCGGGCCCGCAGATCGTCGACCTCCAACTCGATCGAGTCGACGTGCAGGGTCGGGATGTCCAGTAGGACGTCCTCCGGCTCCGCCGGTGGCGTGCCGGCGGCGTGCCGGCCGTACTCACGGTCCGGTGCAGTATCTTGCCCCATTTGGTCAGGATTGCAGGGTGCGCCGTCCGGCGTCCTGAATTCGCCGGGGCTGGCGGCCGGCGAGACGGCCGATCAGGGCCGTATGTGGGCCTCGGCCAGCTCGCCGATCCCGGACAGCACGACCGTGGCCTGTGCCGCGGCGTCGTCATCGAGAGGGTACGCGCCGTGTGGCGCGGCGATCACGCGCATCCCGGCCGCCGCGGCTGACCGTACCCCGTTGGCGGAGTCTTCCACCGCGGCGCACCGGGCCGGCTCGACGCGGAGCCGGTCGGCGACCGCGAGATAGACGTCCGGAGCCGGCTTGCCGCGGTCGACCTGCTCGGTGGAGAGGGTCACCCGGAACCGATCCGCGAGGCCCGCGGCGGCCAGCGCGGCCTCGATCAGGCGCGGCGGCGAGGAACTGGCAAGTCCGAGCGGCCAGCGCTCGGCGATCCGGTTGACCGCGTCGATCGATCCGGGGATCAGCGGTACGTGTTCGGCGTATCGGGCGGCCATCTCGTCGATGACCTCGGTGGCCACCTGCTCCGGGGAGCGGTCCACGCCGAGTTCCTCACTGAGGTAACGCGCCCACTCGCCGGTGCTCATGCCCATCAGGCGGCGCTGACTGTCCGGTTGCCAGTGGCCACCATGCCGGGCGACGTAGCCGCGGCGCACCTCCTCCCAGATGGGCTCCGAGTCGACGATCACGCCGTCCAGGTCGAATATCACCGCGTCCACCACGGCACCATCCTGCCCGAACGGGTGGCATCACGCCGTGGTGGGGGCGGGTTTCGCCGACGGCCGCGGCGGCTCGGCCACCGGCATCCGGTCGCCCTCGAGGAACGCCTGGAGGTTGGCCAGGATCGGGGTCCAGCCGTCCCGCCAGCCCGCCACGTCATCCGGACTGGCCAACTGGTCGTGCACCAGCCGCAGCCGGACCTTGCCACTGTCAGTCGGTTCCAGTTCGAAGGTGACCCGGGTGTAAGGGCGGTCCAACTCGGTGACCGGGCCGTCCTCGTACCGGAAGCTGTAGACCAGCTTGCGCGGCGGAACGCTCTCCAGGACGACGCCGGTGTCGGTGATCCGGTCGCTGTCCCCGTCGTAGAAGGTGACCGCCGAACCGACAAGCCAGTCTGACTCGATTCTCCGATCAAACCAGTACATTCGGGTCAGAGTGCCGGTGGTGAGAGCGGTCCAGAGTCGCTGCGGCGTGGTCGCGATCTCGGTCTCGTAGACGAACGCAGCCTCACTCATGAGACTCCTCCTCCAGTTCGCGTTTGAGTTCGGCCAGCGCGAACAGGCGCCGGCTCTCGTACTTGCCGATCCACCGCCCCACGAGGTCCAGGATCGGTGCCGGGTTGAGGTAGTGCTTCTTCTCCCGACCGCGTCGCAGGGTGACAACCAGCCGGGCCTCTTCGAGGATGGCCAGGTGCTTGCTCACCGCCTGCCGGGTCGTTCCCACTTGGGCGCAGAGTTCACGCAGGGTCTGCCCGTTGTTGGCGTGCAGGCTGTCGAGGAGACGGCGACGCGTGCGGTCGGCCAGCGCCCGGAACGCCGCGTCGTCATCCTCCATGCCGCCGAGAATAGGCAACCATTAGGTTGCCTGTCAACGGTGATCGTCAATCCTGGCATACTCGCTGGTCATGGTGCTGTCGCGGGGTTGGTCCTGGTTTCTGGTGGGCGTCGGCCTGTGGACCTGGGCGATCTGGCCCCGGTTCGCGGTGGCGATCTGGAACGATCCGCGAGCATGGGCCGATGGCTCGGTCGGGCAGGGGAGCCCGACCAGCTTCCTCTGGGTGCACGCCCTTCTCATCGCCGCCTCGCTGGCCATCGGGACGACCGCCGGCTGGCTCGGCGTACGCGGCTGGCGGGCCGCCCGGCGCCCGGCCGCCCGGGTCAGCCAGCGGTGAGCCGCTTCGCCATCTGCTGGCTGGCCAGCGCGTAACCGAGGCGGTCAGCCAACCGGTTCGCCGCGACGTTCCCACCGGCCACCTGTGCGCCCACCACCGGAACGCCCCGCTCGGCCAGCTCGCGCTCCACGGCGAGCACCATCGCCCGGCCGTACCCCCGCCCCCGGCATGCCGGACCGACCACAAGATTCATCACCCAGGCCCGCCCAGGACCGCCGAATCCGCCCGGCAGACTCACCCAGCACCAACCGACCTCGGTGCCGTCCGGCGCGTGCGCCGTCCGCAGCAGCGTTTCCGTGCTGTGTACGCCGTCGGGCAGTCGCTTCGCGACCATCCGCTCCGCCTGCTCGCGGGCATCGGGCAGCGATACTCCGCGGGGCGTCCCGGCGTACTCCTCGGTGAACCCGGCGACGATGGCCGGCAGCCGGGCTTCCAGGTCGTCCTGGCTCATCGCGCGAAGCGCGACATCCGCCCCGCCCTCGGGCGTGTCGGTCCGCTCGGCACGGGTGAGTGGCTTGACCAGTTGCCGGCGGTACGCGGTGAATCCGAGGCTGTCGTACAGCCGGACGGCGGTGGGGTTGGAGCCGTGCACGTTCAGTCCGACAGCACCGATCCCGCGTTCGGCCAGCTCCCGCTCGGCGGCCAGCATGATGGCCCGGCCGTGTCCCCGCCCCCGGTGTGCCGCGTCGACCTCGACGTCATAGACCCAGGCCAGGCCCGGCCCGCCGGCGGGATTGCCGGGCAGCGCGAGCCAGATCCAGCCGACCGCCCCGGCCCGGTCGTCGCGGGCCGTGAGCAGCATCATCCCGCCGGTCCGTACGCCGTCGGGAAGGATCGCCAGGTGCTGCTCCACGGAAGCGCGGCGGGCGTCCTCGATGGACAGACCGTCGCTGGTCGTGTTGAACTGGGCGTAGTTTTCGATCATTTCGGGCAGCCGCCGGTCCAGCTCGTCCTGGGACATCGGGGTGAGGACGATCGTCATGCGTACTCCGATGCTGGGTGGTTAAGTGCCTGCGGAGTTGCTCCCGGTCTCCGCCGTCTGCCAGGCGTGCGCCGCGCGCGTCAGCTCGGCGACCAGGTCGCCCTTGCCGTCGGTATACGCCTGTCGGTCGTGCGGATGGGCGGTCGCCAGCTCGCGCTTTCGGTTCTCGTACGCGTCCCGGGCGGACGGATGGACGCGAAGGTAGTCGCGGAACGTTAGTACGTCGGCGAATCGGGCCGATCCGGTCGGCACCAGGTGTAGGTGGTGGGTCCGACGACTCGGGTCCGGCTTGCAGAACCAATGCATCACGTCCCGCCGGTGCGGCGCGTAGCAATAGTCGAGCTGGGTCAGACGCTCGATACACGGCTCCGATGAGGCCAGATCCGCTACGCCCACCTGAATGTCGATCACCGGTTTAGCGCTGAGCCCCGGGATGGCCGTACTTCCCACATGGTGAATGCCACCGGTGATCCACGGCCCGATGGCAGCTCGGATCGCCTGTGCCTCGGTGGCGAACTCAACCGGCCACCGGTCGTCGTAGGGGACCACGTGGATCGGCTCGTCCTGTGCTGCCATGTCGCCTACCCTGCCATCGTCGGTCCGCGACCGACAAGATCATGTTTCGGGTTTCACGACGATGAGATGGGCTTCCTCGCAGGTCAGGCGGTCTTGCGGGGAGCGGCCTTCTTGGCCTGTTTCGCCGGTGCCTTCTTCTCGGCGGCCTTCTTCGTGGTCTTCTTGGCGGCGGTCTTCTTCGCGCCACCGGCTTCCTTGCCGCCGGCCTTCTTGGCTGGCGCCTTCTTCGCCGGGGCCTTCTTCTCGGCGGCCTTCTTCGCGGAACGCGCGGAGGTGATCGGCGTGGGTTCCCGCCCGCCATCCGCCGGCTCCTCGCCGCGCGCCGCCCGCGCGCGGTCGACCGACGCGCGCAGGGCTGCCATCAGATCGACCGCGGCCGCCGGTGCGGCTTCCTCCTCCTCGGGGGCGACGATCTCGCGGCCCTCCACCTTCGCGTCGATGACCTCCTGGAGGGCCGCCCGGTAGTCGTCGGTGAAGGCGTCCGGTTCGAAGTCGCCCGCCATCGAGTCGATCAACGAGGTGGCCATCGCCAACTCGGGCGGGCGGACGCTGATGTCCTCGTCGAGGAACCCGAAGTCCGGGGTGCGGATCTCGTCCGGCCACAGCATCGTGTTCAGCAGCAGTACGCCCTCGCGGACCCGCAGCGTGGCCAACTGCTCCCGCTGGCGCAGCGCGATCTTGACAATGGCGACCCGGTCGGAGTCGGTGAGGGCGTCCCGCAGCAGCACGTACGGCTTGGTCGCGTTGCCGTCGGGTTCCAGGAAGTACGCCTTGTTGTAGAGAATCGGGTCGACCTGCTCGGCCGGGACGAACTCCAGCACGTCGATCGCGCGGGAGGTGGACAGCGGCAGTTCGGCGAAGTCCTCGTCGGTCAGGATGACCATCTCGCCGCCGCCGAGGTCGTATCCCTTGGCGATGTCGTCGTAGCTCACCTCCTCGCCGCAGACGGAGCAGGTGCGCTTGTACCGGATTCGCCCGCCGTCCTCCCGGTGGACCTGGTGGAACCGAATGTCCTTTTCCTCCGTGGCGGAGAACACCCGTACCCCGATCGAGACGAGGCCGAACGAGACGGCGCCCTTCCAGATAGCCCGCATCGCCCCACTCCTCGCCCCGTCGTCCCCGGCCGGCCACCGGCCGCCGTCGGGCCGCCCGACCCGGCGGTGATCCGACCATTGACCAGGATTCCATCCGGGGCAACCCGGCGCGAGGATTTCCTCGCAGATCATCCGCGGCGGAGGGCCGGGCGCGCCCGACGGCCATGGCCGGGGTGCGTCGCCGACTCGGGCCATGGGCCCCGCCCGCAGGCCCTACGCTGGGAATGTGCCAGGCGCGCCGGTCAGACCGATGCTCGCGGTAACCGGCGAACTGCCGACCACTCCGGGCTGGGGGTACGAGTTCAAGTGGGACGGCGTACGGGCCGTCGCCGCCCTCAGCGCCGCCGGATTCAGCGTGTGGGCCAGGTCGGGGGTGGAGATCACCGCGGCCTATCCCGAGCTGGCCGGGCTGTCCCGGCAGTTGACCGAGGTACGGGCGGACGACACCCTGTTGGACGGCGAGGTGGTGGTCCTCGGCCCTGACGGGGTGCCGTCGTTCACCATGCTGGCCGAGCGGATGCATGTCCGGGAGGCGGGCCGGGCGGCTCGACTCGCGGCGAGCATGCCCATCACCTACATGATCTTCGATGTCCTGCGACTGCGGGGCGCGGACCTGACCCGGTGGTCGTACCGCGACCGGCGGCGGGCGCTGGAGGGCCTCGGCCTCGGCGGGCCGCGCTGGGCGGTCCCACCGGTCTTTCCGGACGGCCCGGCCACCTGGCAGGCGGCCGGCGAGCACGGCCTGGAGGGGGTCGTCGCCAAGCGATGGGACGCGGCCTACCACCCGGGCGTACGGTCCCCGGACTGGGTCAAGGTCAAGCTGGAGACGACCGCGGACTTCGTGGTGGGCGGCTGGCGGGCCGGCGCCCGCAAGATCGGGGGTCTGCTGGTCGGCGTGCCGCGACCGGACGGCCGGCTGGTGTTCCGCGGCCGCGTCGGCGGCGGCATCGGGATGGCCGCCGAACGGGACCTGCTCGCCGCGCTGGAGCCGCTGCGCACCGGCGCGTCGCCGTTCGTCGCGGGCGGCGTGCCGCGCGAGGATGCGCGGGGAGCGATCTGGGTAACACCTGAGGTGGTCGTGGAGGTCAAGTACGGGCAGCGGACGCCGGACGGTCGGCTGCGCTTCCCGCGCCTGCTTCGGTTGCGTCCCGACAAGACGGTGGAGGAAGTAGACGATGCCGGATGACAAGGTCCGGGTGCAGGTGGCCGGGCGTGCGCTGGAGCTGTCCAACCTGGACAAGGTGCTCTATCCCGAGGCGGGCTTCACCAAGGGCGAGATCATCGACTACTACACCCGGATCGCGCCGGTGCTGCTGCCGCACCTGCGGGACCGGCCGCTGACCCGGATCCGCTATCCGAACGGGGTGGCTGACAAGTTTTTCTTCGAGAAGAACAAGCCGGCCGCCACGCCCGACTGGGTACGGGTGGAGACGCTGCCCGCGCCGGGCTCCACCAAGGGACGGGAGATGCTCGACTACGTCGTGGCGGACGACCTGCCCACCCTGGTCTGGCTGGCCAACCTCGCCGCCCTGGAACTGCACACCCCGCAGTGGAAGGTGGGCCACCACCCGGACATGCTGGTGGTCGACCTGGATCCCGGGGCGCCGGCCGCCCTGAAGCAGTGCTGCGAGGTGGCGCTGCTGATGCGGGACCGGCTCGCCGACGACGGCCTGGCCAGCTATCCGAAGACCTCCGGCAAGAAGGGCATGCAGCTGTGCTGCCCGATCGCCGGCAGCCAGGACGCCGACCTCGTTTCCGGGTACGCCCGGCGGATCGCGCAGGAGTTGGAACGGGAGCATCCGAAGCTGATCGTGTCGAAGATGGCCAAAAACCTGCGGCCCGGAAAGGTGTTCATCGACTGGAGTCAGAACAACGCGGCGAAGACGACGGTGGCGCCGTACTCGCTGCGGGCCCAGTCGATGCCCGCCGTGTCCACCCCGCTGACCTGGGACGAGGTCGAGGCTGGCGCGGCCGGGAAACGGCCCGCCACGAAGCCGTACGCGGCGGGCGAGGTGCTCAAGCGGGTGGAGAAGTCGGGGGACCTGCTGGCACCGCTTCTCGATGGCGGACCACGGGTGCCCATCTGACAGTGACAAAAGTCATGATGGTTCGTTGGCGTGCCGAGCGGGACGCGCCCATACAACAGGCGTAGTAGCTGATCTCGCCTCGGCTGTCAATACTTGATCTCTGGACACGCGGTGGTCATTCTGTGTCGAGCGCCCTGCTCGCCGTTGCGAGCGCGGGGGTAGCCGTGACGGATTTTGACTGCCGCATTTCAGGCTCGGAGGGGGAGGTCGCACATGAACCGTAAGGACGTCCTCCCGGCGCCCGAATCGGCTGTGAGGGGGTGCGAATTGCGACCACAGCTCAAGCACCTTGCCTGGGAACGGCACGGTGATGATCTGCGCGTTATCTATGACCGGCGAGAATGCTTGGTGATAACCGATCCGGACCAGTCCGTCGAAGCGTTGCTGAAACTCCTGCGTCAGGGCGGTCGGACCATAGAGGAAGTTGCCGCGGATTTATCCGCGAAACGAACGGAACCGGTGTCCGCGGATGACATCGCGGCTGCGGTGGCCCTGTTCGACGAGTACCGGCTCGTGGAGGACGGTGATCGTCTCGGTACGTCCGGTGACGGTGGACGGTTCGATTCGAATCTGGCGTTCTTCGAGTCCTTCGCCACCCTCGCCCAGGGTCGCGCCGACTTCCAGGACCGCCTTCGTCGGGCGCACGTTCTCGTCCTCGGCACCGGAGGGCTGAACTCGAACACGGTTCCGCACCTGTGTGGACTCGGCATCGGCCGGCTCACTCTGGTGGACCGAGACCTGGTGGAACCACGCAACTTCGCTCGACAGTATCTCTACCGCTGGTCCGACATCGGCGCCAGCAAGGTGAAGGTGGCCGAGGACTGGGTACGCGCCTTCGATCCAGGAGTGGACGTTACGGGCATCGAGGCCAGCGTGGACGGGCCGGAGGACCTTGAGGCGCTGATCGACCGAACGGCGCCCGACATCGTCATGTCGGGGATGGACAGTCCCGCCGAGATCGACCACTGGTTGAACGACGCGTGTCTCGCCCGAGGCGTTCCCTATGTGCGGGCGGGCGTCTCGGTCACCCAGGGCATCATCTGGTCCGTCGATCCGGGTCGCAGCGCGTGTCGTACCTGTTATCGGGCGGCGCCGGTCTCGGCACGGGACTCCGTGACCGGCGATGACGCCGCGTTCATCGCGGGCCTCGAACTGTTCAACAGGAACACCAGGGTCAATCGCGCGATCGGACCGGTGGTCGGATTGCTCGGCTCGCTCGCGGCGTTCGAGATCCTGCGGTATCTGACCGGCCTCGAACCACCCGTGTATGCCGGGAAACCAACGTATATCGACTTCGCCGCGGCCTGCTCAATGCAGTCCCACGCCTGGCAGAAGATGCCGGGCTGTGCAGCGTGCGAATCGGTATCGCAAAGCTCGCCACAGGCTGTGGCGTTGGCGACGTAACGTCGCCCATGATAGCAAAGGAGATATCGATGAAGATCCAGATCCGTCGTATCGAGTCGGCCCGGTTGACCGTGCACTGCGAGTTCTCCGACTGCTCCGGTAGCTGAGGCTGCTATTCCGGATGGCAGAGAGACGCTCGGTCTCTCTGCCATCCGGCCCCTCGACACCAATCGAAAGGCACGCGAATGGCGACGGGCATGGCCTCGGACGTGCCGGCCACAGTACGGCTGCTGTCCGTCACAAGCGCCGACGGCGAATTCGTCATCGGGCGTGGTGATCTGGGCGCTTACATCGCGGTACCTGAGCCCGGCGCTATTCTGATCACCGCGCTTCAGGAGGGATGTTCGCTGACCGAGGCGACGGCGCGGGCAAGTGCGGTAGCCGGCGAGGATGTCGACGGAGCGGATTTCCTCGACGCGCTCGTCGCATCGGGGCTGCTGGACGAACCGGGTGCCGCGTCGGACAGCGAGGCGGCGGAACCCGGTGCCAAACCTCGGGGGCGGCAGATCCGATGGATCGAAGGCGTGAGTCCCGCGACCGCCCGCAGGCTCTTCGGTCGGCTGGCGTGGTCGGCGTATCTGACCGCGGCGGGCACCGCGATAGCTCTCCTGGCCCTTCGTCCGGATCTGCGACCGAGCTTCGACCAGATGTGGTTCCTCCCTGATCCGGTCCTGTCCATGTTGATGTTCCTTCCGGTTGCCACGCTGCTCCTGGCGACACATGAGGCGTGGCACTGGTTGGCGGGGCGGGCGATCGGCATACCGGCAACCTTCCGGTTCAGCAACCGGGGCCCGTTCCTGGTCTTCGAAACCGACCTCACCCAGATCGTTACCGTGCCTCGCCGACGCCGCTATGGCCCGTTCCTGGCTGGCATGGCGTTCGACGTCACCGTGCTCGCCGTGGCGTTGCTCCTGCGCCTCGCGCACCGAGAGGACCTTTTCCGCCTGCCGTTCGTTCTCGACCGGCTCCTCGGTGTCGTGGTGCTGTTCGAGATCTTCAGCATCAGTTGGCAGGTGGGCGCCGTCTTCCTGCGTAGCGACGTCTACGCGGTGGTGGCCAATGCGTTGAAGTGTCACGACCTGTACCGGGTCACCTGGCTTACCAACAAGCGGCGACTGTGGCGGCTGACCGAGGCGGAGAACACGGAACTCACCGGTGCGAGCAGCAGAGATCGCGCTGTCGCCAACTGGTTCGGCGTGCTCTACCTGGTTGGACTGTGTGTCGTCGCCTGGTTCTACCTGCGCTTCGCCATTCCGTTCGTGGTATCCATGGCGACGTGGGCCGCCGGAAACATCGCCTACTTCGACGTCCGCGGCCTCGCCTTCTGGGAGTCACTGCTGCTACTGGCGTACGTGGTCGCGGGACGGTTGGCCGCACCTCTCCTCGCTCTGCGGGGGCGACGCCTGCGTCGAGAGGGTGTGCTCCGATGACTCTTCATCCACAGCGCTGGCTGTGGCGGATCGGTGCGGTGGTCGTGGTCGCGACCGTGATCGCCCTTCTCGCCTCCGGCCCATGGCGGTTCCTCGTCGGCGCGGTGAGTGGATCCTCCGCCGCGGGCGACCAGCCCGCCTGTCCGCAGGGCGAAACCATCCCGATCATGGACAGCCCGCACATCTCGTCAGCGGAGGCGGAGAAGGTCCGTTACAACTCCCTGCCGCCCACGTCCGGTCCGCACTTCGCCTTCGTCCTCGCCCCGGGAATCTACGCCGACCAGGTACCGGATGGTCTCGCGTTGCACGCCCTGGAGCATGGCAATGTAGTGGTCGGGTATGCCCCGAACACTCCACCGGCTGTCGTGAAAGAGCTGGAGCGGCTGGCCATCAGCCACTCCGACAGTGTGGTGCTCACTCCGTACGCCCAACTGCCCAACGGGATCGCGCTGACATCGTGGGGCTGTAAACAGGTTCTCGAGACGTTGGACGAGCCGGAGGTGCTGCGCTTCATCGAGCAGACGAGCGGCCGGTACGAACACGGTTGGCGGCGGAGCTGAGGACGCGGAGCTGGCGGCTCGGCGCGCGTGTCGCAGCCGGATGGCCGAGTCCGTCCCGGCACACCGCCGAGGTGCGGCGATCGGCATCCGGGGGGCGGTGAAAGGACTCGGCATCGCGCTCGGCCGGTCATCGGCGGTGCCGTCGTCGAGTACCCGTCCTGGCAGTGGATCTTCTGGATCGACGTACCGCTCGGACTGCTGCTCGTGCCGCTCGCGTACACCCTGCGGAAGATCCGGGGTGGCGCCGGACGCTCGACCCGGTTGGCGTCCTGCTCGTCACGGCCGGCCTGTTCGGGGTGGTGTTCGGGCTGGTCCGCGGCGGCGGCCAGTGGCCCGGTGCTGACCGCGCTGCCACGGTCAGATCGCTCGTCAGAGGGACGGGCCGACTCTGTGCATCATGGTACTGCTAGTAGTACCATGGTTCTCGTGCCGTCCGTCGCCAAGATTCTCGAAGCGATGCGAGAGCATCAACAGAACATTGCCTACAACGATCTTTACCGAGTGTGCGAGCACTACTTTGGGAAGCCGCGGCAAGCCGGCACATCGCACGCGGTATTCAAGATGCCGTGGGCCGGCGATCCGCGCGTCACCATCCAGAACGACAAGGGCAAGGCCAAGGCATACCAGGTACGGCAGGTGCTCAAGGCGATCGACAAGAAGGAGGCCATGTGATGCAGCCCGACGCCCGTCCAGAAATCACGCACTACACCTACCGCGTCACCTGGTCCGCCGATGATCAGGAGTTCGTCGCTACCTGTGCCGAGTTTCCCTCGCTCTCCTGGCTGGCTCCTTCCCAGGTCGAAGCCCTGCTAGGTCTGGAGGGCCTGGTGCAGGACGTGATCGCAGACATGGCGGAGCAGGGCGAGTGGATCCCGCAACCGTTCGCCGATCGCAGCTACTCCGGCAAGTTCAACCTGCGGGTCGGGGAGAGCCTGCACCGCGAACTGGCGATCCAGGCGGCCGAGGACGGACTGAGCCTCAATCAGTACGTCCTGAGTAAGCTTCGGGCGGCCTGACGGAGGCATTCACACCGGACCGAGCTCGCTGATCTCCGGCACGGAATCGCCCACCAACCGCCCGAGCGTACGCATGTCGCCGGGTATGTCATCGCGACCCCCTGCCTCAGTCGACCGACGGCAGCGGCGGGCCGAGCACGTCGTCGGCGTCCACGATGGTGTACGCGTACCCCTGCTCGGCCAGGAAGCGCTGCCGGTGGGCGGCGTACTCGGTGTCGATGGTGTCCCGGGACACCACCGTGTAGAAGTGCGCCTGCCGGCCGTCGGCCTTCGGTCGCAGCACCCGACCCAGTCGTTGCGCCTCCTCCTGCCGGGAGCCGAAGGTGCCGGACACCTGGATCGCCACCGCCGCCTCCGGCAGGTCGATCGAGAAGTTGCCCACCTTGGAAATCACAAGCGTCCGGACCTCGCCCGAGCGGAACGCGTCGAACAGCCGTTCCCGCTCCTTGTTGGTGGTGGACCCCTGCACGATCGGCGCGTCCAGGAACTCGCCCAACTGGTGCAACTGGTCGATGTAGCCGCCGATGACCAACACCTGGTCGTCGGCGTGCCGTTCCACGAGCGCGCGCACCACCGGCAGCTTGGTCCGGGCCGTCGCCGCCATCCGGTAGCGCTCCTCGGACTCCGCTGTCGCGTACGCCATCCGCTCCGCGTCGGTCAGCGTCACCCGTACCTCGGTGCAGTTGGCCGGGGCGATCCAGCCCTGCGACTCGATGTCCTTCCACGGCGCGTCGTACCGCTTGGGGCCGATCAGCGAGAAGACGTCGCCCTCCCGGCCGTCCTCGCGTACCAGGGTGGCGGTCAGGCCGAGTCGGCGACGGGCCTGGAGGTCCGCGGTGAACCGGAAGATCGGTGCCGGCAGCAGATGCACCTCGTCGTAGATGACCAGACCCCAGTCCCGGGCGCCGAACAGGTCGAGGTGGGTGAAGGCGCCACCGCGCCGCGACGTCAGCACCTGGTACGTGGCGATGGTGACCGGCCGGATCTCCTTGCGCTCGCCCGAGTACTCGCCGATCTCGTCCTCGGTCAGCGAGGTCCGCGCGACCAGTTCCCGCTTCCACTGCCGGCCGGCCACGGTGTTGGTGACCAGGATCAACGTGGTGGCCTTCGCCTGCGCCATGGCAGCCGCACCGACAAGGGTCTTCCCGGCACCGCAGGGCAGCACCACCACCCCGGAGCCGCCGGCCCAGAACTGTTCCACGGCCTCCCGCTGGTACGACCGCAGCGTCCAGGGCCGGCCGCCGTCGCCACCGTCCTCGGCCAGGTCGATCTGGTGCGCCTCGCCGTCGACGTAACCGGCGAGGTCCTCCGCCGGCCAGCCCAGCTTGAGCAGCCCCTGCTTGAGTCGCCCACGCTCGGACGGGTGGACGGCGATGGTGTCGTCGTCGATCTTCGCGCCCAGCATGCCGGCCAGCTTCTTGCTCTTGGCGACCTCGATGAGCACCATCCGGTCCAGCGCGCGCAGCACCAGGCCGTGGGTCGGGTGGTTGGCCAGTTGCAGCCGGCCGTACCGGTCCATCGTCTCGGCGACGTCCACCAGCAGCGCGTGCGGCACCGGATAACGGGAGTACTTGATCAGGGCGTCGACAACGCCCTCGGCATCGTGACCGGCGGCCCGGGCGTTCCACAGCCCCAGTGGCGTGAGCCGGTAGGTGTGCACGTGCTCTGGTGAGCGTTCCAGCTCGGCGAAGGGTGCGATGGCCATCCGGCAGCCGACGGCGTCGGGGTGATCGACTTCGAGCAGCAGGGTCTTGTCCGACTGCACGATCAACGGGCCACCGGTCACGCCGCCGTTCCTTTCGCCGAAATCGTCCGAGCAGCCCAGAAGTGCTCCGGGCAGACCTACAAGTGTTGCACGGCGATAACGACCGGACACGTTCCCGTCGACCGCACCGGCACCGGCGACCCACGCGTCTCCGTTCGCCACGCGGGCCGGCACCTGACGGGGACACCCCCTACCCGAATTCAGGGCATCACCGGGGGTGCGGCGCCTGTCACCTGGGCTGTCGAGATGCAACTCTTGACGGTAGGCACCGCGGTGGGGAGGCGCGCATGACGGTCGACCGGGACATTCGAGGCGGCGACACCAGATCCGGCTGCGACGCGCCCGTACCGGTCCCTGTCTCCCGGACCACCGTCTTCTGGTACCTGGTGTTCGCGACGATCCTGTTCGGCTGGTTCCTGTGGGGTTGGCTGGTCACCGGGCAGGGGTTCGTCGACTCGGTGGGGGAATCCGCCGGCACCGCCTTCGCGCTGCTGCTGCTCGTCTCGATCGTCGGCACCGTCCGGCAGAGCCGCCGTCACTGAACGCGCTCGTCACACGCCGGGGGAGTTGGCGGGGCCTGCGCGGCGACCTCGATGATGTCGTCGAGCAGCCGGCGTGCCGCGAGTAGCTCGTCGATTGTGGCGTCGATGCGGCGACGTTCCCTCACCAGGACCGGTGCCAGCCCGACGCAGGCCGGCACCAGTACCTCGCCATCGTCGGTCATGCACGTCAGCACCTCGGCGATCGTGGCGGTGTTCAATCCGGCGGCGAGGAGCATCCGGATCGCGCGTACCACTCGCACGTCGTCCTCCGCGTACTCCCGGTATCCGCTGGCGCGGCGTGCCGGTCGGAGAAGGTCCTGCTCCTCGTAGTACCGCAACGAACGTTCGGTGGTGTCGGTTCGTCGGGCGAGCTCACCGATCCGCATGTCGCCTCCATCACCGCGTATTGACTCTGACGTCAACGTCAACGTTTACCTTAGCCGCCATGACATCGAACGCCACGACACCAGCGCAGCCCGACATGATCAGCGGCGCGGTCAGCGTGCTGGGCCTGGGCAGGATGGGCACCGCGCTGGCCACCGCACTGCTGGACGCCGGACACCAGACGACCGTGTGGAACCGCACCGCGGCGAAGGGCAGCGCTCTCGCCGCCCGCGGCGCTGTTCCGGCCGGCACGGTCGGCGACGCCGTCCAGTCGGCCCCATTGATCATCACCTGCCTTCTCAGCTACGACAACGTCCGCGCGGTACTCGAGCCGAACTCCGATGCCCTGGCTGGCCGTACCCTCGTCAACCTCACCACCGGCACACCCGACGACGCCGCCGCCGTCGCTGACTGGGCCACCGCCGCCGGAATCGACTACCTCGACGGCGCCATGATGGCGGTGCCGCAGACCGTCGGTACACCCGGCGCGTTCTTCCTGTACAGCGGATCCGAGTCCGCCTTCCAGACGCACCGACGGACCCTGGATCGCCTCGCGACCAGCCACTACGTCGGGCGGGACCCGGCCGCCGCCGAGTTGTGGGACATGGCACTGCTCAGTACCGGCTACGCCGCGCTTACCGGCTTCCTGCACGGCGTCGCGCTGCTGCGCACCCTGGACGTGCCGCCCACCCGGTTCCTGCCCCTCGCCGTTCAATGGCTCGACGGGATGGCGCACTTCATGCCCGAACTCGCCGACGAGATCGAGAAGAGCGACTACTCGACTCCCGTCTCACCTGTCGACATGAACCGCGCCGCCGTGGACAACCTGATCCGGATCAGCACCGAACGCGGTGTCGACGCCCGGGTACACGGACCGCTACTCGACCTGCTGGAACGACGCATCGCCGACGGTCACCCGACGGACAGCTTCGCCAGCATCGTCGAGGTCCTCGCATCGGTCGTCAGCCATCCAGAACGGCGGCCGTGATCCGGTGCAGGGCGAACGTGTGCAGCATGTCGGTGCGTTCGTCCTCGGCCCGCAGGTAGCCCGCCCCGATGGACACCGGCCGGACCAGCCGCGACATCGTGCTGCCGTGCGCGTCGACGTACCCGACCCAGACCAGCGCCTTGTCCCGGACGGCCTGCTGCAACACGGCCAGCGCGTCGGTGTGGGTGTGCGCCGGCGCCGGTCGGCCCGCACCGGCACCGGTCCGCACGGTGGCCGGTGCCCGCCGGGCAGCCCGCGCGGCAGCCTCGCCCCGCCGGATCTGCTCGACGATGCCGAGCACCCGGGGCCGGCTCAGCTTCGGGGTGGTCAGCGCCGTGATCCTGGGCGTTGACATCCGGGCCGGTGCCCGCGGTGGCTTGGGGCGGGCCAGCACGGTCGCTCCGGTCGCGTCCTCGGGCACCGGGGCGTAGCCCGCCTCCCGCAGCGCGGTGAGCATCCGGTTCACCTGGTACGGGGTGGCCAGCACCGTCGGGGCGAGCCGGCGCAGCGACAGCATGGTCAACCGGCGGTCGGTCAGCACCTCGGCCAGCAGCGCCTCGTCGTCGCTGCGCACGTACGCCCCAGCGGAACCGACCCGCAGCCCGCCGTGCCTTCGGGCCACGTCGTCCACCAGGTAGGTGAGGGACTGCGGCACGGGGGTGCGGGATCGGCGGGCGAACAGCGCGTGCAGATCCTCGGCCGCGTAGCCGAGGTCCAGGGCCCGGCGCAGGCTCGCCGCGGTGACCCGGTGCACGCTCGCGCCGCCCGCCGACTCGTGCTCGGCCACAACATCGAGTTCGGCGGCGAGCGTGGGTTCCGGGGGGCCCGGCACGATGACAGTGAGGTCGGCCTGCACCAGCACATGGTCCACCGGGGACGGGAGTAGCGCGTCCAGCGCGCGGGCGGCCGGTGACAGGTCGCCCGGCAGGTCGGCCTCGGACCGCAGCCCCAGCGGGTCGTCGGCCGCCGGGTCCGAGTCGCGGTCCGTCGTGGCCAGCAGCAGCCGCCCGTACGTGGTGAGCGCGCCGAGCCCGGTGAACCCGAGCGTGGCCGCCTCGGCGAGCACCTCCCGGTGTGCCCGCTCGCGACCCGCACTGCGGCGCGGCGCGTGCCACGCCAACAGGTCCAGGACCTCCTCCACCGCGGGCGCGGACCCCGGCTCCAGGCCGGCGAGCTGGTCGAGGACGGCCCGGCGGATGGCCGGGGCGCCGGCCCGTTCCGCCTCGGCGGAGAGCGCGGTGATCGGCCGGTCCCGCTCGTCCCGCTGCCCCACCATGCCCACCTGGCGGGTCAACGAAAGCCAAGCCGTGGCGAGCTGTTCCCACCGTCGGGCCAGCGGCGCGCCGCGCCACGCCTCGTACCCGGTACTGGGCAGAACCTGCTGGTCGGCACCGGCCCGGACGGTGCTGGCCCCGGGGAGATCCGCCTCGCCAGCCAGCCCGGCCGCGTAGCCCACCTCCAGCAGCAACGCCGCCACCGGCTCGTCGAGTCCGGTGCCGCGGGCCAGCCGACGAAGGTCGCGCACTCCGATGCCGCCGGAGCGCAGCACCGGCGCCGGCTCGGCGGCCAGGGCGTCCAGCAACGCCTCCGTGTGCCGGACCGCCTCCATGGCCTGGCCGGTGCCGGCCGAGTCGACGGCCTTCGGCTCCCGGACGGCCGCGGCGGGCACCGGCGGCGTCGGGCGCAGGGGACCCAGCGGTCCGGTGTCGCGGCGGAGCAGCAACCCCACCTCCCGGGGCAGTTCCACCGCCGTGTCGCCGGGTGCGGAGCCGGGATCGGAGATCGGCACCAGCAGGGCGTTGTCGATCAGCCACCGCACCGGCGACCCGCCGGCCCCGGATTCGATCGCGGCAGGATCCGGGCCGACGCCAGCGGCGGGCAGGGTGCCCACCGGCGGCCCGGCGGCCAGCCGGTCGAGGATCTTGCGAGCCGCGGGTGGGGCGGCCAGCACGGTGCGCCGCAACCGGGACGGGTCGGCGCACAGCGCTCCCGCCTGTGGGTCCAGGTCGGCGGCGGGGCGGCCCAGCCCGGCCGGGTACGGCGAGCAGACCTCGTCCACCGCGTCGACCACTCGCAGTTCCTCGGCCGGGCCGTACAACAGGTAGAGCGCGCGCAGCCGGTCCACTGCGCTCCGGACGGCGGTGCGGAGCGCGGTCCGGTCCGGGCCCCGGACTGCGCCCACCGGAACCGCCATGGCCAGCACGGCGTCGATCGAGGTGAGTCCGTCGGAGTCCCGGGCCAACCGGGCCCCGTCGAGGACCCGCAGGACGAACTGGTCCAGCCCGTCCAACGCCCGCGCCACGGAGACCCGCGACGCGGCGCGCAGGGCCAGCGCGGACAGGTCGGCCGGCACCGGCACGACGAGATCGGGACGTGACTGGAGCAGCCCCGCGAGCGCGTCGTCCGGCAACGATCGCAGATGATCGACGAGTGAGGTGGCCATCGTCGTTCCACGCTAGCCGGCCGGACCGGCATCCCGCCTCCCAGGCGAGGGTTTCGGTCGGCGTCCGGTCCCGTGTGATCATTGCCGCCATGACCCCCCTCACCGTCGGGTTCGACCTCGACATGACCCTGGTCGACTCCCGCCCCGGCATCGCCGCCGCCTTCCGCGAGTTGACTGCCCGGACCGGGGTGCCGATCGACGCCGACGCGGCCGTGGCACGGCTCGGGCCCCCGCTGCGGCAGGAGATCGCGCGGTGGTTCCCGGCGGACCAGGTCGAGGACGCCGTGCTGGCCTACCGGGAGCTCTACCCCGCGTACGCCATCGAGCCGTCCCGCCCGCTGCCCGGCGCGTTGGCCGCGGTCGAGGCCGTGCGTGGACTCGGTGGCCGGGTGGTGGTCGTCACCTCCAAGCTGGGCCGGCTGGCCCGGCTGCACCTGGAACACCTCGGGTTCGCCGTGGACGACGTGGTGGGCGACCTGTTCGCCGAGGCCAAGGCGGGGGCGTTGACCAGCCGCCAGGCGCTCGCCTATGTCGGCGACCACACTGCCGACATGGTGGCCGCGGTGGCCGCCGGCGTCCCCGGGTTCGGGGTCGCCACGGGTCCGTGCACCCCGGAGGAACTGCGTAAGGCCGGGGCGACGGTGGTGCTGGCGGACCTCACGGGATTCCCGGCGGCGCTCGCCGGCACGTTGCGGCTAGCCTTGAGAGATCAGCAATCCGAGCGAAGCAGGGGTTAACAGGTGCCGACCGGTCGAGTGAAGTGGTACGACGCGGCCAAGGGCTACGGTTTCGTCACAAGCGATGAAGGGGGCGACGTCTTCCTTCCGAAGGGCGCGTTGCCCGCTGGTGTCACCGAACTCAAGGGCGGCCAACGGATCGAGTTCGGCGTGGTGGACAGCCGGCGCGGCGCCCAGGCGCTGGGCGTGAAGCTGCTGGACGCGCCGCCGTCCGTCGCCGAGTTGCGGCGCCGGCCGGCCGAGGAACTGCATGGCCTCGTCGAGGACATGATCAAGGTGCTGGAGGCCAAAGTGCAGCCGGATCTGCGCCGGGGCCGGTTCCCGGACAAGCGCACCGCCCAGAAGATCGCTCAGCTCGTCCACGCCGTAGCCCGCGAACTGGAAACCTGAGCCGCCGCGCCACCGTCAGTCGATCATGAAGTTACCCGCCAATTTGAAGATCGTCTTGGCGGGTAACTTCATGATCGACCATGCCGGGATCAGCGGCGGGTCGGGAGGGGTGGGGTCAGGGCGGCGGTGGCTGCTCTGGTGAGCAGGGCGTCCACCGCGGCCCGGCCGGCTTCGCCCAGGTCCGCGGTGAACTCGTTGACGTAGAGGGCGATGTGCCGGTCGACCACGTCCGGCTCCATCTCCTGCGCGTGGGCCAGCACGTAGTCCCGGCTGGCCGCCGGGTCGGCCCAAGCCCGGCGCACCGACGTCCGGATCCAGTCGGCCGCGGCCACCGGGTCGACCGTCGCCTTCCGGGCCAGGATCGCGCCGAGCGGGATCGGCAGCCCCGTGTCGCCCTCCCACCACTCGCCGAGGTCGACCAGGGCGCTCAGGCCGTGCCGGTGGTACGTGAAGCGCGCCTCGTGGATCACCAGGCCGGCGTCGTACCGGCCGGCGGCGACCGCGGGCATGATCTCGTGGAACGGCACGATCTCGACCGAGGCCGGCGGCCGGTCCGCCGACCAGAGCCGGAACAGCAGGTACGCCGTGGTCCGGTCGCCCGGCACCGCGACGGTGGCACCGCTCAGGTCGGTCCGGTCGTCCCGGGTGAGCACCAGCGGCCCGCAGCCCCGACCGAGCGCACCACCGCAGGGCAGCAGGTGGTAGTCGTCGAGCAGCCAGGGCAGTGCGGCATAACTCACCTTCACCAGGTCGAAGGCGCCCCGCTCGGCGGCCGTGTTGGTGACGTCCACGTCGGCGTACGTCACCGTCACCGGCGGCGCGTCCGGCACCAGGCCGTGCACCAGCGCGTGGAACACGAACGTGTCGTTGGGGCAGGGTGAGATCGCGAGAGACAGCGGCACGATCCCACCGTAGTCGGCGGCGGAGTCGACAGCCCACGCCCGACAGCCCCCGCCCCCCTCGATCCCTCGCCCCGCCCCCCACGACCCGGCCCCGCCCCCCACGACCCGGCCCCGGCCCCACGACCCGGCCCCGGCCCCCACGACCCGGTCCCGCCGGTCCGCCCCGACCAAGGTCACACAATGTCGGCGATGTAGCGGGGTCACGCGGGTCGGAACACCCCTGTTTCGCCGATATCGAGTCGATCTGGATCGGCTGGGCTCACCCGGTGACCATCGCGAGGTCGGCCAGTGCCGGGGCGGCCGCGCGCAGGGCCGCGAGGGCGTCACCGATCCGCCAGGCCGCCCGGTCACGCGGCCCCACCGGGTTGGAGATGGCGCGGAGTTCGGCGAACGGCACCCCGGCCTGGCCGGCCGCCACGCCGACCCCGTACCCCTCCATGGCCTCGGCCACCGCGTCCGGGAACCGGGAGGTCAGCGCGGCGGCGGTGGCCACCGTCCCGGTCACCGTGGCCAGTGTCAGAACCGGACCGGCGGAGGCCGCCGGCAGCCCCGCTCGCAGCCGGGCGAGTAGGCCCTGGTCGACGGCTGCGACCGGATCGCCGAAGCCCAGCCGGTCCAGCGGGAGGAACCCGGCGGGGGACTCCGCGCCGAGGTCCGCGGCGACGCTCCGGGTGGCCAGCGCCAGCGTCCCCACCGCCGCGCGGCCGGGAAAGCCACCGCCGATGCCGATGCTCAGGACGGCCGTGTACGGGGCGCCGCCTGCCTCGGCCAGCGCGAGCAACCGGGCGGTGCCGGCGGCGGCCGCGGCGGGGCCGACCCCCACCGGTGTGACGGTCACGGCGGCATCCGGTGGCAACCCGGCGCGTACCGCCTCCGCCTCCGCCGACACGGCGGTGGCGACCAGGATCGCGCCGGTCATCCGGGCTGCCCGTTGGCCCCCCGGCGGGGTGGCTCGTCGCCGGTCAGGGAGCCGGACGGCCGGTAGATGTGGAAGCCGGGTGGCGCCGCCGGCTCCTCGACGGTCGGCTCGTCCGGGGGCGGTTGGCTCGGGTGGTGACCGGTCGGGCCGGGCCGGGGCGCTGGCTTCGGCGGGGCCGGCGGCGGTGGCACGGGACTCGGTCCGGGTGCCGGCTGCGGGACGGGCCCGGTCCGACGCCGCTGGCGGCGGAACGGTCCGGGCCAGCGAGACCGACCGGCGAAGGCGGGGTCCCGATCCGGCCCGGCCGCCGCATCCGGTGGGGTCGGAGTGAGTCGCTGGGTGGGATCGGCCGGCGTGGGCTGGGTCGGCCCGGTCGGCGTGATCCCCTGGTCCAGCGTGGCGTCCAGGTCCAGATCGCGGTCCGGCCGGGTGGGGTCGGTGTGGTCACCGCCACCGGCCCCGCGGTCGACCGGCCCGGCGCCGGGAGGCTCCTCCTCACTGGCCCGCCCGTTGAGCCGTTCGGCACGTAGCCGGCGAGCCAACGCGGTCGTCCGGATGGCGAGCAGCACGGTCAGGCCGGTCCACACCGCGACCCCGACCCGGCCGGGCACCGGGATCAGCCCCAGCGCGCCGCCGAGCACGAAGGCGAGCATCAGCACCGTCTCCGAGTGGGCGAACGCGCTGGCCCGCTGCCGCTCCGGGATCCGCTCGGCGATGGTGGCGTCGACCGCCAGCTTCGCCATGCCACTGAACACGGCGAGGAGCAGGCAGAGCACCGCCACCATCGGCAACGAGAAACTCAGGGCGGTGAGCAGGCCGACGGCGGCCACGATCACCAGGCCGGCGGACTGCACGGCCGCCGGCCGGTGGATCCGGATCCGGGTGCCGGCCGCGGTGGCCAGGAAGGTGCCGGTGGCCAGGGCCGCGCCGATGCCGCCGAGGGCCACCTCGGGTCCGAGGTTCCGGCCGAACGCGGAGGTGGGGAGGTCACCGGCCTTCACCGCGAAGGCGAGAAAGAGCAGCAGGAAGCCGTACCCGGCCCGCAGGGTCGCGCTGCCCACCAGGGTCGTGGTCACCAGGCGGCCAGAGAGTACGGCACCGGCCCGCCGGCCCATCAGCACCGACCGCCACGGGCGGGCCATGGCCTCTGGCGGATCGGAGTCGGCGCGCGGTGGCAACCGCAGGGCGATCACCATGCCGACCAGGAAGATCACCGAGGCGACCCGCATCGGCCACTGTGGGCCGAACCAGATCGCGGCCAGGCCGAGCGGGGCGACAAGCGCGCCGGCGACCGTGCCGTAGACGCTGGCCCGGGCATTGACCTGGGACAGCCCAAGGCCGGCGGGGAGCAGCCGGGGCACCGCCGCCGACCGCGCCACCCCGTACGCGCGAGACAGCGCCAGCACCCCGAAGGCCGCCGGGTAGAGGCCGAAGCCGTCCATCTGATCCGCGATCAACCAGGCGAGGAACGCCCGGCCGAGCATGGTCGCCGCCATCGCGTACCGGCGACCATGCCGGAAGTGGTCGAGCAACGGGCCGACCACCGGCGCGAGTAGGGCGAACGGAACCATGGTGACCAGCAGATAGAGGGCGACCTTGGTGCGCGCCTCACCGAGCGGCACGTTGAAGAAGATGGTGCCGGCCAGCCCGATCGCGATAAGCGTGTCACCCGCGCAGGAGGCGGCGTGCAGGTCGAACAGCCTCGTCATGCCGGTCTCGCCGCCGGCGCCGCGGGAACGTGCCCGACCGGCCTGCCGGGTCACCCACCGCCCACCGCGGAATCCACCGCGGGCGAGCAGCCGGGCGCCGCGGACCGTCGTGCCGACGGTACGCCCGAGGAACGACCGGCGCGGCCGAGCGGAGCGGGAGAACAGCGGCATGCCACCCATCCTCTCCGATCCGGCCGAGGACCGTCGGAACTGCCCGCATAACGATCCCGGCGATCCATTCGTTGGACAGCGCGCCCGTCGCTGCGCCGGGTGCCGCCGAAAGCGGAGGGAGTGCGTGCGGGGTGTCCGGAGGGATGCGAGACAATGAACTGGTGAGCAGGTCGACCTCCACCCGTGCCCCCCGCTTGGATCAGGTGTGCGCCGCCGCCGTCGAGGTGGCGCGGACCGGGATCACCGAGGTCGAGCCCTCGGACGTCGGTGATCACCTCTCGGTGGTGGCCGAGGGAGATCGGCTCGTCACCCACTTCTTCGAGTGCCGACTGGCTGGCTACCAGGGCTGGCGCTGGGCGGTCACGGTGACCCGGGTGCCGCGTAGTAAGCAGGTCACGATCTGCGAGACGGTGCTGCTGCCGGGTCCGGACGCGTTGCTCGCCCCGGGCTGGCTGCCCTGGCAGGAACGGCTCCAGCCGGGTGACCTGGGGGTGGGTGACCTGCTGCCCACTCCGCCGGACGACGAACGCCTCGCCCCCGGATACCTTCTCTCGGATGACCCGGCGGTGGAGGAGACCTCCTGGGAGCTGGGTTTCGGCCGCGCCCGGGTGATGTCCCGCGAGGGCCGGCAGGACACCGCGCAGCGCTGGTACGACGGTGACCACGGTCCCGGTGCGCCGATCTCGATGGCCGCGCCGCCGGCGGCCCGGTGCGGCACCTGCGGGTTCTACCTGCCGTTGGCCGGTGTGCTGCGCCAGACCTTCGGGGTGTGCGGAAACTTCTACGCCCCGGACGACGGCCGGGTGGTCACCAGCGATCATGGGTGCGGTGCTCATTCGGAGACGCTTACCGAGTCGGCCGAGACGCCCGTCGACGAGATGCCGACGATCTACGATGACAGCGCGGTGGAAGCCATCTCGGTGAGCCGCGCCGCCGGTTCGATCGAGGTGGGCGAGCCGGCGGAGCCGTACGGGCACGGCTGACTGGCTGCCGGGCTCCGCGCGGTGGCCTCAGCGGTCGGCGGTGGGTTCCCGGCCGGCGGTGGTCTCACGGCCGGCCCGGCGGCGGGCCCGGTTGGCGTCGTACCGGAGCATCGTGGCCAGGCCAGGCAGCCCGACCAGCACCCCGGCCAGGCAGATCCACAACCAGTTCTGCCGATCGTGCTCGACCAGCCAGTCCCGGAAGAAGAGCAGGAGAACCAGCCCGACGACGGCCCAGATCGCGATCCCGGCGAGCGCGAACGGCACCATCGGCGGGTCGATCGGCTCGGTCTGGGTGCGTGGGGTCGGGGGCACCTGGTAAGGATACGGGACCGGGTTTTCCTCGCCGGTCGTGATCTGCGACGATGCGCCGGTCAACCGAAGATCGCCAGCGAGGATCCGATGGACAACACCACCGGCGAGACAACTCCGGCCACAGGACCAACCGACGACCCGACCCGTTCGACTGATCGGCGTACCGGCCTCGACCGGTACTTCGAGGTTTCCGCCCGCGGCTCGACGTGGAGCCGGGAGGTGCGCGGCGGCCTCGCGACCTTCTTCACGATGGCCTACATCGTGGTGCTGAACCCACTGATCCTGGGCGGTGCTGTCGACGGCGACGGCAAGCGGCTGGCCATTCCGGCCATCGCCGCGGCGACGGCGCTGGTGGCTGGTCTGATGACCATCCTGATGGGCGTTGTCGGCCGGTTCCCGCTCGCGTTGGCCGCCGGGCTCGGCGTGAACGCCTTGGTAGCGTACGAGATCGCGCCCCAGATGACCTGGGCGGACGCGATGGGTCTCGTGGTGATCGAGGGTGTCCTGATCGCGATCCTGGTGCTCACCGGGCTGCGTACCGCGGTGTTCCGGTCGGTGCCCACCCAGCTCAAGACCGCGATCGGGGTCGGCATCGGGCTCTTCCTGACGCTCATCGGCCTGGTCGACGCCGGTTTCGTCCGGCGGCTGCCGGACGCCGCCAACACCACCGTCCCGGTCGGCCTCGGCATCAACGGCAGGCTGGTCTCCTGGCCGGCCCTGGTCTTCGTGCTCGGCCTGCTGTTCACCCTGGTGCTTGTGGTCCGCCGGGTACGCGGAGCGATCCTGATCGGCATCCTCGGCTCGACGGTGCTCGCGATCATCGTCGAGGCGGTCGCCAACGTCGGCCCGTCCTTCGTCGACGGCAAGGCGAATCCGTCGGGCTGGTCGCTGAACGTGCCGACCCTGCCCGACACGGTGGTGGACCTGCCCGACCTGTCGCTGCTCGGCCAGTTCAACGTGCTGAACTCGTGGAGCCGGGCGGGTTGGCTGGTCGTGCTGATGTTCGTCTTCACCCTGATGATCACGGACTTCTTCGACACCATGGGCACCATGGTCGCCATCGGCCAGGAGGGCGGGATGCTTGACGAGCAGGGCATGCCTCCGCGCACCGGAAGCATCCTGCTTGTGGACTCGGTCGCCGCGGCGGCCGGCGGTGCGGCCAGCGTGTCCAGCAACACGTCCTACATCGAGAGCGCGGCCGGGGTGGCCGAGGGCGCCCGGACCGGTGCGGCGAACCTGGTCACCGGCGCGATGTTCCTGCTGGCCATGTTCCTCGCCCCGCTGACCCTGGTGGTGCCGTTCGAGGCGGCGTCGGTGGCGCTCGTGATCGTCGGTTTCCTGATGATGACCGCGGTGACCACCATCGACTGGTCCGACTACGAGATCGCCATTCCGGCGTTCCTGGCGATCGTGCTGATGCCGTTCACGTACTCGATCTCCAACGGCATCGGCGCCGGAATCATCTCGTACGTCGTGGTGAAGCTGGCCCGGGGCAAGGCGCGGGAAATTCACCCGCTGCTGTACGCGGTGGCGGCTCTCTTCGTGGTCTACTTCCTGCGCGGACCTCTTGAGAACCTGCTGTTCTGAGCGCGGGCGCTCGGGGTGATCGTGGTCATATGGGTGGTCGTTAGCCTGGCTTATTAGTTAGGCTAACGATCGTGACGGAGCGGACGGTGATGGCAGTGCGCGTGCCACCCGCGCAGCTGGCTCCGCAGCTGCGCGACGCGATCACCAGGCTCAACCGGCGGGTCCGGCAGACCCGCCCGGTCGGCGAACTCACGGGGACCCAGCTCTCCGCCCTGACCAGCCTTGAGCTGGCGGGCGCGCTGACGCCCCGTGAGCTGGCCGATTTGGAACGGGTCCAGCCGCCGACGATGACAAAGATCGTCGCGAAGCTGGAGGAGCGCGGTCTGGTGCGGCGTTCGCCGCACCCCACGGACGGGCGTCAGGTCATCCTCGCGTTGACCGAGGCGGGCCACGAGGTTTTCGTGGGGTACGAGCGGGTCCGCAACGAGTGGTTGGCGCAACGGCTCGAAGCGCTTACCGACGAGGAGCGGGACACGCTCACCCGGGCCGCGGAGATCCTGCTGAAGGTGGCCCGCGCCTGACCGGCGCGCACCTCGGGTCCGCTTCGTCCACGCCGTGGATGACGCGTACGACCCGAAGGAGGCGCACCGCGAGTGCGGGCGAAGCTGACCACCACGTTCCAGTCCTTGCAGGTCCGTAACTACCGGCTCTTCGCCAGCGGCCAGCTGATCAAGTTGATCGGCACCTGGATGATGTTCATCGCCCAGGACTGGCTCGTCCTCCGCCTGGGTTCCCCGACCGACCTGGGCATCGTCACCGCCTGCCAGTTCGCTCCGGTGCTGCTGCTCACCCTGCTTTCCGGGCGGCTCGCCGACCGGTACGACAAGCGACTGCTGCTGCTCATCGCCAACGCGCTCTGGACGGTGCTCGCGCTGGGCATGAGCATGCTGGTGCTCACCGACCTGGTCCAGCTCTGGCACGTGTACGTGTTCGCCCTCCTGCTCGGCACGGCCAGCGCGGTCGAGACGCCGGTCCGGCAGTCGTTCGTATCCGAGCTGGTCGGGACGTCGCTGCTGCCCAACGCGTTGTCGTTGAACGCGGCGGTGTTCAACTCCGCGCGTATCCTCGGCCCCGCCCTGGCCGGTCTCGCGATCGCCGCCTTCGACGTGGGACCCGTCTTCATGATCAGTGCGGTCAGCTCGATCGCGCCGCTGTTCAGCGTGGCCCGGATGCGCACCGCGGAACTGCATCGCGACGAACTGCCGCCGCGGGGCGAGCGGGACTCGGCGAAGGTGATCGACGGTCTGCGGTACGTGGCCCGGCGAGCCGACCTGATGCTGCCGATGGCGCTCATGTCGGTGATCGGAATGACCCTGTTCAACTTCCAGCTCACTCTCGCCGCGCTCGCCAAGACGGTCTTCAAAACGTCGGCCGCCACCTTCGGCCTGTTCACCACCGCGCTCGCCGTCGGGGCACTGGTGGGGGCGTTCGCCGGTAGCGGCCGGCGCAGCCGGCCGTCGGTGTGGTTGGTGCTGGGTTCGGCGCTTGCCTGTTCGGCGTTCGGCACCGCGGTCGGCCTGGCCACGGCGTACTGGCTGGTGGTCGTGCTGCTGCTGCCGACCGGGTTCTTCATGGTGTTCTTCGCGCAGGCGTCCAACCAGCGGGTGCAGCTCGGTGTGGACGCCTCGTTCCGGGGCCGGGTGATGGCGCTGTGGGTGTTGGTCTTCCTCGGCACGAACCCGGTTGGCGCGCCGATCATCGGCTGGGTCGCCGAGCACCTCGGCGCCGGGGCGAGCATCTGGATGGGTGGCCTGATCTCGCTGACCGCCGCCAGCGTCGCGCTGGCCTGGCAACTCCGGCGCAGCGGCACCCGACTCCGCCTGGCGAAGAAGGGCCCGTTCTTGTCGCTTTCCGCATAGGGGAAGGCAGCCGGCCACCCAGTAACGGTTCGGCGGCCGGCATCGAAATCAGTGGCAGCCGCCCCTCGCAGCGCATAGCGTCGATGACGTGGCCGACGCGTTAGTGCTGGCGCTCTCAATTCTGGGAGTCGCCTGCCTGCCCGCTGTCGTGGCCGCGATCGTCTGCGCCGACGAGTTGATCGATCGGCTGGTGTGCTCGGTCGACGAGTGGCGGGACCGTCGCCGGGAGCGGCGCGTCATCGGCCGGTTGGACCGGACCGTGTCCGGCGCTCAGGTGACCGGGGGAGTCGACCCGACCGCGTTCGACCGGATCGAGCAGCCGGCCATCGAGCGGATCGCCGCAGACCTGCGCCGGCTCGGCCACCAGCGGCTTACCGTGGCGAGTCGGTCCGCGACCTGGCAGCGCGCGGTCCACGAGGCGTACGACGGCCAGCTCCGGCTGGCCAGCCACGCCCTCGGCATCACCGAGCATCTGAGCGGGCTGCAAGGAGTCGATCTGGAGATCGAGCGGGTGCGCGTCGAGGGCGAGCTGCACGCAGCCGGGATGTCGGTACCGACTGTCGTCGAGCCGCGCGGTCGGAGCTGACCGTCCGTGCGGCTCTTCGTGGCGCTCTATCCGCCACCGGCGGCGCTCGACGATCTCGCGGCCGAACTGGCCCGGCTCAGGATCGGAGCGGCTACCGCGCGGGGCGTCAACGTGCGGCTGCCGGCACGCGACACCATCCACATCACCCTGGCCTTTCTCGGGGATGTCGACGATGACCGGTTGCCGCGGGTGCGGACCGCTCTCGGGCGGGTGGCGGAGCGATGGTCCGCGCAGCGGAGCCAGGCCGTGTGCACGAGCCCGGCGACGCTCAGGGAGTCCGGCGGGTCACCGAGCGCCGCCCCGCTGATTCGGCTCGGTGGCGGCGGTCGATTCGGCCGCGGTCGCTTCACCATCCTCTGGGTGGGACTGGCGGGAGAGGTGGAGCCGGTCCGCCGGCTCACCGCCGGCATCCGTCGCGAACTTCGCGCGCACCGGCTGCCGTACGACCAACGCCCGTGGCGACCGCACCTCACGGTGGCCCGGCCGGGGGACCGGATTCCCTCGAAGGACGTCACGGCCGACCGGGCGGCCCTGGACGAATATCAGGGCCCACTGTGGCCGGTGACCGAGATGGTGCTGGTGCGGAGTCACCTCGGCCCCCGGCCGGTGTATCACCGCATCGACGCCTGGCCGCTGGGTAGCTGATCCGAGCGGCCCGACGCTCGCGGTGATCGATCCGTACGGCAACGTGTTGCGGTTCGCCCAACCCGCTAGCTGAACCAGCGCGCTGCTGGTGGATCGTGGATTCCTGCTGCCCCCGGACGGGCCTCAGGAATCCACGATCCACCAGAAACGGTCCATCTGATTGGAGTGCGCAGCCTCCGAGGGGCTTGGAACCGGACTTCCGGTTGTTGGGTGTACCTCAGCGACATATTGATGACTCTCCGGTATCGGCTGCGGGCGGATTCGCCGACGGTGGCCACCAGGTCACCGACTACCAGGCCCACGCCTCCGGACCCGGGCCACCCTTGCCGACCGGCGGGAACAACTCGTCGAGCCGGCCCAGTGCCGCGTCGTCGAACGTCACATCCAGCGCGCCCAGCGAGGCGTCCAACTGTTCGGTGGTGCGCGGACCGATGATCGGCGCCGTCACTCCCGGTCGGGTCAACAGCCAGCCCAGGCCGACATTGGCGGGATCGTGGCCCAGCTCGGAGCAGAGCTTCTCGTACGCCTCGATTGTCGGTCGGTGCTCGGCCAGCGCGTCGGCCGCGCGGCCGCTCTTGGCCCGGCCGGCGCCGCCCTCGGCCAGCTTGCGGACGGCACCGCCGAGCAGCCCGCCGTGCAGCGGCGACCAGGGGATGACGCCGAGCCCGTAGTGCTGGGCGGCCGGAATGACCTCCAGTTCCACCGTGCGTTCCATCAGGTTGTAGATGCACTGCTCGGAGACGAGCCCGAGGAAGTGCCGGCGGGAGGCCGACTCCTGCGCGGCCGCCAGGTGCCAGCCGGCGAAGTTCGACGAGCCGACATAGAGCACCTTGCCCTGGGCGACAAGCGTCTCCATCGCCTGCCAGATCTCCTCCCACGGCGTGGCCCGGGAGACGTGGTGCATCTGGTAGAGGTCGATGGTGTCGGTCCGCAAGCGACGCAGTGAGTCCTCGCAGGCCCGGATGATGTGCCGGGCGGACAGGCCCTGGTCGTTGGGCCAGTCACCCATCTTGCCGTAGACCTTGGTGGCCAGCACCACCTTCTCGCGCCGGCCGCCACCCTGGGCGAACCAGCGCCCGATGATCTGCTCGGTGATCCCCTCGCCGGTCTGCCAGCCGTAGACGTTGGCGGTGTCGAAGAAGTTGAGCCCGTGGTCGAGGGCGCGGTCCATGATCGCGTAGCTGTCCGGCTCGGTGGTCTGCGGGCCGAAGTTCATGGTGCCCAGGCAGAGGCGGCTCACGGACAGGCCGGTCCGGCCAAGGTTGATGTACTCCATCACCTCACCCTGCCACGGGCGGTCGGGAAGTGCTCCTCCCCGACCGAACGGCGTCCGTCGGGTCAGACGTACTCGAAGGCCACACCGTGGGTCGCGGCCATCCCGCCGACCGTGCCAGCATGGACGACCACCGGGTTTCCGGCGTCGTTACGCAGCTTCAGCGACACGCGTACCTTGGCGCATCCGCCGAGTTGGGACTCGGTCAGATAGAGGGTGTTGGTCACCGAGAGATGGTGCTTCGCGGTCGAGATGCCGCGGGTGACAGCACTGCTCCGCTGCACGGTCCCGCAGGCGGCGCCGGTGCTGGTCTGCGGCTGCGCCTCTATCCACGTGGTCACGGTGCTACCGGAGTAGCCGCTCGATCCTCCCGAGCACCCGGTGATCGTGGAGCCCTGCTTGCAGGTGGTCACCGCCGCGTCCTGAGTGATCGCGATACGGTCGGCGCCCGCGACGTTCGGAGCGAAGTTGGCACCAAGCGTGGTGAGCGTGTTTCCCCGGCCGACCAACGCCAGATCCGCCGATTGCAGGGTCCAGCGGCCCGACTTGGGGTACACCGCGCGGGCGAGTTCGGCACCGGCCGGGATCCGCATCGTCACCGAGCGCCCGTTCACGATGATCGTCGAGTAGCTGGAGATGCTGATCCGGCAGGTGTAGGTGCCGGCGGACGGCGCGACGAACAGCCAGCGCAGGGTCGGGGTCACCGACGTCTCGCCGGGTGGAACCAGGTTTGTCGCCCAGTACGCGCCCGACTCTCCGGGGAGGGCGACGCCGGCGGCGTCCCGGCACCGGATGGCGAACGTGTTGCCGATGTTGTCCCCCGAGCCGAGGCTCGTCACGTTCCCGGTGGACAGGTTCCGGGTCCACAGGTACGACTGGTCGCCGGCGGACGTCGCCGTGAAGGTGATGGTGCTGCCGGGCACGTCCTGGTAGGTCGCGTTGCGGGTGACCTGGTAGCGGAACTCCGGCGCGGCCGCCGTGGTGACCGCGTCCAGCCCGACCTCGGCGACCGTGTCAAGCTCGGCCTCGGCCCGGACCGCGCCCGGCTCGGCCACCGCGGTCCCGGTGACCGCGACGACCGCGCCGGTCACCGCCAATGCGGTGGTCACGAAAAGATTGACTGCTGACAGTCTCGTCGACACCCGACACCCCCGCGTCCATGGCGCCGACCATCGACGCCACATGCACGGTAGATGGAACCGGTCGCCGTGGACGTCCCCCCACGGGGGCGGATGTCAGCGGATGACGACCCGCGGACGGGTCAGGACGACTCGCGGGCCGCCGGTCCGCCGCCGAAAAGCACATCGTCCCAACTGGGGAGCCGCTTGCGGGGCTTGCCCGAGGTCTCGCCGGAATCCGTCCCCCCGGGCTGCCCGGCCGCCCGGCGAGGCCGCAGCACCGCCAGCGACGGCACCGCCGGCACCTCCTTGGGCAGGTCGGCGTCGTCGTCGAAGGCCGATCCCTGACCGCCGCCGAGCAACGCCGCGGCGCCGCCACCGATTGGTCGCTGGCGCGGCGTCTCCGGCCCGGAGCTGGCCGCCGGGTCGAGCCCGCGGCCGGACGAGCCCAGGGGACGGTCCAGCGACGCGAGCAACGCGTCCCGCCCGGCGCGGATCGGGTCGCGACCCGGCCGGTTGCTGTCGGCCGCCACGGACGGCAGACCGTGTCCACCCCGGCTCGGCTCGCCCCGGGACGGTCCGGGCAGCGCGTGACCGCCGCGTTCGGGCGGCGGCTCCTGGCCGAGGATCGGGGTGGGCCGCTCGGCACACAGGTACTGCGCCATGTCGTCGTACGGCGAAACGGTCTGTCGGCTCTTGTCCAGGTCCCAGATGGCCTGCGCGGTCGCCTTGCCGGACGGCCAGGTGGCGATGATCCGCCAGGTGCCGTCGTCCCGCCGGTACGCGTCCCAGGAGATCTTCTCGGTGTCGATGCCGTGCTGGGCCAGCCGGCCGTCGACCACCTCGGCCAGCGGGGTCGGCTTCTCCGCCGACTTGAGCCGGGCCCGCCGGGCATGCTGGGCCAGCATCGCCCGCTCCTGCAACACCGGCCCGGCGTACCGCAGCACCCGGTCGACGGGCACGCCAGCGATCCGCGCGACGTCCTCGGCTGACTCGCCACTGCGGATGCGGGCCTGGATGTCGCGCGGGGACAGGGTCGGTGCCGGTTCGGCGGTCGCCGGTGCCACCGCAAGCGGCGGCCCGCCCGGCTCGGTGTGTAGCGCCACGGCGACCCGCTCGTCGATGGGCAGCGCGAGCAGTCGGCCCACCTCGTCGGTGAGCACCATGGCCTGGCCGTCCTCGGAGAGGGCGACGAAGCGTACTGGGCGCATTCGCGTTGCCTCCGTCCCGCTTCGCTGGCCAACGCGCCCGGGCGGTCACCCGGGCGTTCCCGAACACGGTACGCCGGTCTCACCACCGATGGGGGGATCCGCGCCCGCATGTCGCGGCCGTCCGCCGAGACACCGCTTTCCTGGTACGTCGATCAGGAGCGCGCGTGGCGCGGATCACACCCGGGTCCGTTCAGAGTCGCTCGACCACGTGGTCCACACAGCGGGTGAGGGCCTCGACATCGGCCGGTTCCACCGCCGGGTACAGGGCGATCCGTAGCTGGTTGCGGCCCAGCTTCCGGTACGGCTCGGTGTCCACGATCCCGTTGGCGCGCAGGGCCTTGGAGATCGCCGAGGCGTCCACCCCGTCGACGAAGTCGATCGTCGCCACCACGGT
Organism: Plantactinospora sp. GCM10030261; assembly: GCF_042666615.1. Classification (NCBI taxonomy): domain Bacteria; kingdom Bacillati; phylum Actinomycetota; class Actinomycetes; order Micromonosporales; family Micromonosporaceae; genus Plantactinospora; species Plantactinospora sp. GCM10030261. Next base: position 496,199 of record NZ_JBHTDD010000001.1, on the reverse strand, counting down.
GGACCGCAGCGCCGGGTCGATCACGAACGGCGCCGCGACCTCGGAGCGCTCGGCCCAGCCGTACACGATGGCGGCGCTCTCGGCGGTGCGCTTGGCGGCCCAGGACAGCCCGCCCTGGCCGTTCATCCAGTCCGTCTGCTCGGCGGCCAGGAAGATCGTCGCCAGCGCCGGCGTGTTGTACGTCTGCTCCAGCCGCGAGTTGTCGATAGCGGTGACCAGGTCGAGGAAGGCCGGGATGTACCGGCCCGATCTCTTGATCTCGGCGGCGCGTTCCAGGGCGGTCGGCGACATCAGCGCGATCCACAGGCCGCCGTCCGAGCCGAAGCACTTCTGCGGCGCGAAGTAGTAGACGTCCGACTCCCGGACGTCGACCTCCAGGCCGCCCGCGCCCGACGTGGCGTCCACCAGCAGAAGGGCCCCCTCGTCGGCGCCCGGCACCCGGCGTACCGGCACGGCGACCCCGGTCGACGTCTCGTTGTGCGGAGTCGCGTAGGTGTCGACGCCCGCTTCGGCGGTCAACGCCGGGGCGGAGCCCGGGTCCGCCTTGCGGACGCTCGGCGTACCGAGGAACGGGGCCGCGGCCACCGACGCCGCGAACTTGCTGCCGAACTCCCCGAAGCTGGCCAGCTGGGCCCGGTCGCGGATCAGCCCGAAGGCGGCGATCTCCCAGAAGGCGGTCGTCCCGCCGTTGCCCAGCACCACCTCGTATCCGTCGGGCAGAGCGAAGAACTCCGCGATGCCGCGCCGGAGCCGGGCGACCTGGTCGCGTACCGGCTGCTGCCGGTGGGACGTGCCGAGGAAGCCGGGAGCCGCGTCGGCCAGGGCGGCGACCGAGGCCGGGCGGACCTTGGACGGGCCGGACCCGAACCGGCCGTCGGCGGGCTTGAGGTCGTCGGGGATCCGGATGGTCGAGACGTCAACCACGGTGATCGGACTTCCTTCCGGACGGGACCGCTGGTCGGCGGCCCACGGCGGGCGTACCCGGACTCCAGCGGCGGCGTCGCGCGCCGCGCCCCTGGTCCGGGCGGTGACCGGCGACGTTGCCGTGCCCCCATCCTCGCACCCGCCGCCGGTCACCCCGCGCGCGAGGCGCCCCGGCGGGGTGAGGCGTCGGCCACAGCGGCGGGCTGACGGGCGCCGACAGGGGTCCTCCTCACATCCCGTGCGGTACGGCGTCCCAACCTTCGACGGCGGTGGGCTTGCGGGAACCGGGGCCGACGTATCGGGCGGCGGGGCGGACCAGCCGCCGGAGCTTCTTCTGTTCCAGGATGTGCGCGCTCCATCCCCCCATCCGGGCACAGGTGAACATGGAGGTGAACATGTGCGCCGGCACCTCGGCGAAGTCGAGCACCACCGCGGACCAGAACTCCACGTTCGTGGCGAGCACCCGGTCCGGCTTGCGGGCCTGGAGTTCGGCGAGCGCGGCCTTCTCCAGCGCCTCGGCCACCTCGAACCGGGGGGCGCCCAGCTCCTTGGCGGTGCGGCGGAGCACCCGCGCCCGCGGGTCCTCGGCCCGGTACACCCGGTGCCCGAAGCCCATGAGCCGCTCTCCCCGGTCGAGGACGCCCTTGACGTACCCCTCGGCATCGCCGCCGCGCTCGACCGCCTCCAGCATGCTCAACACCCGGGACGGCGCTCCGCCGTGCAGCGGGCCGGACAGCGCGCCGATGCCCGAGGAGATGCAGGCGGCGGCGTCGGCACCGGTGGAGGCGACGATCCGGGCCGTGAAGGTGGAGGCGTTCAGGCCGTGCTCGGCGGCCGAGATGAAGTACGCGTCGACCGCCTTGACGTGCCGCGGATCCGGCTCACCACGCCACCGCTTCATGAATCGCTCGACGATTGTGGACGCCTTGTCGATCTCCTTCTGCGGCACCGCCGGCAGGCCGAGGCCCCGCGCGGACTGGGCGACGAAGGAAAGCGCGGTCACCGAGACCCGGGCCAGGTCCTCACGGGCCTGCTCGTCGGAGATGTCGAGCAGTTGCTGCAGGCCCCAGTAGGGCGCCAGCATGGCCACGGCAGACTGCACGTCCACCCGGATGTCCCCGGAGTGGACCGGCACCGGGAACGGCTCCGCCGGCGGCAGCCCGGGGCCGAACCGACCGTCGACCAGCAGTGCCCAGACGTTGCCGAAGGACACCTGGCCGATGAGATCCTCGATGTCGACGCCGCGGTAGCGCAGCGAACCGCCTTCCTTGTCAGGCTCGGCGATCTCGGTTTCGAAGGCGGTGACGCCCTCCAGCCCCGGCTTGAAGTCGGACATGTGCGCTCTCCTGGATCTCGTTGTCGGCGCGGTGAGCGTCATCCGACGTGACCGGATGGTGCTCCACTGGCAATCCTTGGCGAGTATTTCGAGACATCTTGCCCCCGGTTGGGCAACAACCGCGACCCTCCCCGGGTGTGCTGCACGACACCGGCGGCCACGGCACGGCACCGGCGGCGCGGCACCACCGTCGGCGCGGCCGGCCCTGGCGGGGTGGCAGCCACGCCGGCGCGACACCGGCGACGGGGCCGGGTCATCGCTGTATCAGGATGGGCGGATGAGCACGGACGAGCCGCGACCACCCTCGCCGGATCTGGCCGCGATGCGCAACGAGTACGCCGAGCGGGGCCTGGACCGGGCCGACCTCGCCGCCGACTGGGTGAGCCAGTTCGACAGGTGGTTCGCCGACGCGATCGCCGCGGAACTGCCCGAGCCCAACGCGATGGTGCTGGCCACCGCCGACGCCGCCGGTCGGCCCAGCACCAGGACCGTGCTGCTCAAGGGCTACGACGCCCGCGGGCTCGTCTGCTACACCAACTACGGGTCGCGCAAGGGCACCGAAGCGAGCGAGAACCCGTACGCGAGCCTGCTGTTTCCGTGGATCGCCCTGCACCGGCAGGTGGTGGTCTGCGGCGCGGTCACCCGGGTGGACCGTACGGAGACCGACACCTACTTCGCGAGCCGGCCACGCGGCTCGCAGCTCGGCGCGTGGGCCAGTCCGCAGTCCCGGGTGCTGCCGGACCGCGCGGCGCTGGACGAGGCCTACCGGACCGCCGGGCAGCGGTTCGACGGTGGGCCGATCCCCACCCCGCCGCACTGGGGTGGCCTGCGGATCGTCCCCGAGACGGTCGAGTTCTGGCAGGGCCGGGCCAGCCGGTTGCACGACCGGCTGCGCTTCCGGCGTACCGGATCGGAGGCTTGGGTGGTCGAGCGGCTGGCGCCGTGACGAAGCTCGATCCCGGGACCGCGCGGCCGGTGGCCCCCGGCTCGGTGATCTGCGGGCCGGAATCACCGCCGCCGCGTTCGGCGTCGGATTCGCGTGGGTCGGTGGCGGGCTGGCCGCGGGTGGTGGGGGTGGGCGCCGGTGGGCACGCAGCGGTACGGATCGGTAACCGCTATCGTCCCGTCATGGACAACGTCGAGCGGGGTGGTCGACCTCCGTCGGGTACACAGTGGACGATCGAGGGCGACGGGCAGGAGGCGGTCGTCGTCGAGATCGGTGGTGGGCTACGCGGTTACCGGGCGGACGGGGTGGACTATCTCGACGGGTACGAGGTGGACGAGATCTGCGCCGGATCCGCCGGCCAGGTGCTCGCACCCTGGCCGAACCGGATCCGGGACGGCCGGTACACCTTCGCCGGCGAGTCCCGGCAACTGCCGCTTACCGAGCCTGACCGGCACAACGCGATGCACGGGTTGGTCAACTGGCTGCCGTGGCGGTTGGTCGAGCGGAGCACCAACTCGGTCACCGTGGCGTGTGAACTGCCGGCCCAGCCCGGTTATCCCTGGTCGCTCGACCTGCGCACGAGCTGGCGGATCGACGCGAGGGGGTTGCGGGCCCGGCACGAGGTGACAAACACCGGGACCGCTCCGGCGCCGTTCGGCCTCGCCGCCCACCCGTACCTGCGCATCCCGGCCGCCCCCGTCGACGACCTGGTGCTGCGGGTCCCGGGCCGGACCCGGCTGCTGGTCGACGGGCGTGGGTTGCCCATCGGCGCGGCCAAGGTGGCCGGCACCGAGTACGACTTCACCGATCCGCGGCGGATCGGTGACCTGCGTCTCGACATGGCTTTCGGCGATGTCGACCGGGACCCGGACGGCGGTTCGTCGGTCACCATGACCGGCGGCGACCACGAGATCACGATATGGGCGGACGAGGCGTTCGGTTGGTGGCAGGTCTTCACCGGCGATACGCTCCCGGGCGCCCGGCACCGGCGGTCGGTGGCGGTGGAGCCGATGACCTGTCCGGCCGACGCGTTCCGTTCCGGGCGGGACGTGATCGTGCTGGCGCCCGGCGAACCGTGGTCGGCGAGCTGGGGCATCCGGACGGCGACCTGACCCGGGTCGACCCGGCGGCCGACGCGTGACCTGGCCGACGCTCGACCGGCCGACGCCCGACCCGGCCGCCGAAAGGGGGAGGAACGTGGAGTTCGGCGAGGTGGTCCGCCGGCGGCGGATGGTGCGGAACTACGACCCGGATCGGCCGGTGCCCCCGGCCGTGGTGGATCGGCTGCTCGACCACGCGCTGCGTGCCCCGTCCGCCGGCTTCTCCCAGGGCTGGGGGTTTCTCGTGTTGTCGACGCAGCCCGACCGCGAGCGGTTCTGGGCGGCGACCACCCCGCCGTCGGCAGAGGAGAACCGCTGGCTCACCGGTATGCGCCGGGCGCCGCTGATCGTCGTACCGCTCGCCAACAAGTCGGCCTACCTGGACCGGTACGCCGAGCCGGACAAGGGCTGGGCGGATCGCGACGAAGGCCGGTGGCCGGTGCCGTACTGGCAGATCGACACCGGATTCGCGACCTTGCTGATCCTGCTCACGGTGGTGGACGAGGGGCTCGGCGCGTGCTTCTTCGGCATCCCGCCGGACCGGGTCGACGGGTTCCGGGCCGCCTTCGACGTGCCGGACCGGTATGCCCCGATCGGGGCCATCACCATCGGCTACCGGGCCCCCGACCACAGGTCCCCGTCCCTGCGACGGGGCCGCCGGCCGGCGACCGAGGTGGTACACCACGGCCGGTGGCGCCGGCCGGTCGAGGAGCCGACCGGCCAGGATGATCGGACGGTTGAGTGACCGAACAGCCGTAACGAAACTGACATCCTGGAACAAAGTGTGGCCTGGCGACCGGTCGCTAGGCTGACCCAGTCGGCGACGGGAAGGGGAGCGTACCGCCGTGATCTTCAAATCGGTCCGGGACGGGCGTCCCTATCCGGAACATGGGCTGACCCTGAAGCAGTGGTCGGAGATTCCACCCCGGCCCCTGCGGCTCGACCAGCTCATCACGACCAAGCGCGAGCTGGCACTGGACAAGCTGCTGGCCGAGGACTCCACGTTCTACGGTGACCTCTTCCCGCACGTGGTGCAGTGGAACGGCGGGCTCTATCTGGAGGACGGGTTGCACCGCGCGCTACGCGCCGCGTTGCAGCAGCGCAACCAGATCCACGCCCGGGTGCTGGTCCTGTCCCAGGCGATGGGTGGCTGAGCGGGCGGCGTTCCGAACGGTGGCTGGCGCTGAGCAGTCGTTAGGGTGACGGCATGACTGAGCGTTCCGCTGCCGCGCGGACAACCACCGGTCCGGCCGACCCGCTCGACCTGCTCGAACTCGGCGGTTCACTTAGCGACGAGGAACGGCAGATCCGCGACGTGGTGCGCCGGCTGGTCGACGACCGGGTGCGCCCGCACGTCGCCGCCTGGTATGAGGATGGGCGCGCCCCCGTCCGCGAGCTGGCCACGGAGTTCGGCAAGCTCGGCCTGCTCGGCATGCACCTGACCGGGTACGGCTGCGCCGGCTCGTCCGCCGTGGCGTACGGACTGGCCTGCCAGGAGTTGGAGGCCGGCGACTCGGGGATCCGGTCGCTCGTGTCCGTGCAGGGCTCGTTGGCGATGTACGCCATCTGGCGGTACGGCAGCGAGGAGCAGAAGCACCGCTGGCTGCCGTCGATGGCGACCGGTGCCGCCATCGGCTGCTTCGGGCTCACCGAGGCGGACCATGGGTCGGATCCGGCCGGCATGGTGACGCGGGCCCGCCGGGACGGCTCGGACTGGGTGCTCACCGGCGGCAAAATGTGGATCACCAACGCGCCGGTCGCCGACGTGGCCGTGGTGTGGGCCCGGGCCGCCGCGGACGGCGACGACGCCGGCCGGGTGCTCGGCTTCGTCGTACCGATGGACGCGCCAGGGGTGACGGCGCGTGAGATCCGGCGGAAGCTGTCGCTCCGGGCGTCGTCGACCGGCGAGATCGTGCTGGACGACGTGCGGCTGCCGGCCGATGCCCGGCTGCCCGAGGCGGTCGGACTCAAGGCGCCGTTGAGCTGTCTGACCGAGGCCCGGCACGGCATCGTCTGGGGAGCGCTCGGGGCGGCCCGGGACTGCCTGGCCACCGCGTTGACGTACGCGGGCACGCGGCACCAGTTCGGTCGCCCGCTGGCCGGCTTCCAGCTCACCCAGGCGAAGCTCGCCGACATGGTGCTGGAGTTGCAAAAGGGCCAGCTGCTGGCGCTGCACCTGGGTCGGTTGGCCGATCGTGGCGCCCTGCGGTCCGAGCAGGTCAGCATGGGCAAGCTGAACAACGTCCGGGAGGCCCTGACGATCGCCCGACAGTGCCGCACGATCCTCGGGGCGAACGGCGTCAGTGGGGAGTACCCGGTGCTCCGGCACGCCAACAACCTGGAGAGTGTGCTGACCTACGAGGGGACCTCGGAGGTCCATCAGTTGATCATCGGCCAGCGGCTCACCGGAGTGAACGCGTTCGGCTGAACCAGGTCGGTGGAACCTCGCGCCCGGCGCGCGCGTGTCGTACCCGCCTTGTACGGTTCAATCGGGCACAGGTCGGGTACATCGACAATCACCGGCGGGTGGAGCCTGCCGGGGTGCGGCGTCTTGTGTCAGGTGCGGCCGGCTGTCGGATGAGGGCGGTGAGGGCGATGGTCCCGAGCGGCGACGTCAACGAACCAACCCGTGAGTTCCCGGAGTATCCGGCGGGTCGGGCACGACCACCGGCACGGGACGACACCGATCTCGCGCTCGCGGCGGCCGATGACCGGTTCGACGACGGCCACCAGGTCACGGACGGACCGCCCGCCGAGCCGCCGCCCCCCGGGCGATCGAGCTGGGTCCGGGGGTTGCTGCCGGCGCTCGGTGGCATCGTGCTGGCCCTCGTGCTAGTGCTCGGGTTGCAGGGGGCGGGAATCTGGCCGGACTGGCGCAACCCGTTCGCCAAGGAGCAGACCGACCGCAGCCAGCCCCCGCTGCTCACCTCGATCCGGGACCTCAGCCGGTACGTGGCGGCGGAGGGCAACTTCCAGGTCGTCATCGACCTGCAGAACGACCGGCGATACGTGCCGGAGTTCCTGCTTAACGACCGGACCCTGTTCGTCGGCGCCGGCACCGTCGAGGCGTACGTGGACTTCGCCAAGATTTCCGAGGGCGCCGTGGTGGAGTCGGCGGACGGTAAGAGTGTCGAGGTCAAGCTGCCCGCCCCGGAGCTCGGGAAGGCGAACCTCGACCTGGAGAAGAGCTACGTCTTCGCGGAGAAGCGCGGACTGCTGAACCGGATCGGCGACGTGTTCGGCGGCGACCCCAACCGGCAGAAGGAGGTCTACCAGACCGCCGAGGAGCGGATCACCGCCGCTGCGCGGGACAGTGGGCTGGCCGACCGGGCCCGGGAGAACACCCGCAAGATGCTCGAGGGACTCCTGCGCTCCCTGGGATACGAGAAGATCACGGTCAGCTACGCCGCCCCCTGACAGCCCGCCGCCGACGCGCTCGGCCGGTGACGTCTGGCGATGCCGGACCGTTGCCCGCTGGCGCCGACGGTCATCGGTATCATGCGGAAGCCGCTGCCGAGCCGCCGCGGTCACGCCTGCCATCGGGGAGAATCGCTGTGGCCCACTCGGTCGCCAGGGACGAGGCTGACATCACCGGGACGGATACCGATCCGGCTCGGGAGGCGCCGACCGGCGTGGGGCGGGCGGCGTCCGCCGACGGCATCCAGAAGGGAGCCGACCAGGACGGCATCCGGGAGCAAGCCGACCAGGACGATCCGCGCGGTGCGTCGGATCCCGGGCGGTCCACCGGACGGCCGTCCCGCTGGCGCTGGCTGACCAACAGCGGGACCATCGCCGTGCTGACCTGGCTGCTGGCCACGCCGGTCGCCTTCTGGCTGCCGACGTTGACCGAGCGCGACCCGTTCTCGGTGGGCGCGTCGAGCGTTCCGATCGCCGCGGCGTTGTGTCTGATCGTCGGACTGGGGCTCCTCGCGGTCCGTTGGTCGGGCGAGGTCGTGGCGGGTGTCGCCGCTGGTCTCACCGCGGCGTGGACGGTGTTGATGTTGCGGCTCGCCCTGGTCGGCACGCCGTTCGGGTTCGGCGGCCTGCAAGGCGACTCGGGTCGGATGGCCGCGTCGGCCACCCGGTACACCACCACGATCGCCAGCGCCGACGCGCTGGACCCCCGGCTCCCGTCCGAGTACCCGCCGCTCTACACCTGGCTCATCGGCCGGGCGGGGGTGCTGCTGGATCAGCCCGGGTGGCGGCTGCTCGCGGACTTCGAGGTGCTTTTCTTCTCGGCCGCACTGGTGGCGGGATTCGTCTTGTGGCGGCGACTCGTGCCCAGCTGGCTCGCCCTGGCCATCACCGTGCTCGGCGTGATCACCTGGTCCGACCCCCGCAAGGCGTACGAGGTGCTGACCTTGGCGATCTTCGTGCCGTGGGCGCTCGACCTCTTCGCCCGTACGCCCGCCAAGCGGCTGCACTGGCTGCCCGCCGGCCTGCTCGGGGGCATCATCGCGGTGGTCTACCAGGCGTGGGTGGTCTACGCCGCGCTGGGTCTCGTGGCGTTGATGGTGGTCGCCTGGCGGACCGAGCCCGACCGCTGGGCCTACCTGCGCCGGATCGGCCTGGCGGCACTTGTGGCGTTCATCGTGTCGTCGTGGTACATCGTCCCGTTCGTGTGGACATCGTTCACCAAGGGCGGGGAGCAGATCTCCGACCTGTACGCGTCCACGTCGATCAACGCTGGACTGTTTCCCTTCCTCGACGTGTCCCCGATCGGGCTCCTCCAGCTCGCCGGTCTGATCGGGATGATCTTCCTGTTCCGCACCGTGTGGTGGGCCCGGCCGCTGCTGCTGCTCGTGGCGGCCGTCTACGCCTACCGGCTGCTGTCGCTGGTGCGGTACGTCCTCACCGACCACACCGGCTTCCTGCACTACACGACGCGGTTCTACTCCGTGCTGTTCACGGTGGCCGGCGTGCTCACCGTGGTGCACGTCGCGCCCCTGGTGACGCGCGCCTTGCGGATCACCCCGCCCCGCCTTGTCGGAGTCGGCGTGATGGCGGTGCTGCTCGCCTGGTCGGCCACCGGCTTCACCAGGTCCTGGATGCCGGAACACGAGAGCAGGTACGCGGTGCAGGCGCACGCCGAGCCGCTACCGGGCGGCGGCTACCCGGTGTTCGCACCGGAGGAGGACCGCCCCCGGTGGTTCCCGGTCTACGAGGTACGGGACGCGGTGGAGGGCGTCCTCGGACCCGACCCGCGACGGCTCACCCTGTCGGTCGACAGCCGCCTCTACGCGTACCTGCCGTGGCCGGGGTATCTGGACACGGATCCCATCGCCTCGGCCACGCTCGCCTTCGGCAGCGACCGTCGCAAGGCGGTGCGCGAGCTGGCCGACACCGACGATCCCGACGCCTTCGCCCGCCGCTCGGCCGACACCGGATTCGGATCCATCGACGTCTTTGTGCTCCGGGAGCGCGAGTCGGACTGGGCGTGGAGCAACCTCAGCTTCCAGCCCGAACAGTTCGACCCCCGATACTGGGCCGTGGTTGATGATCTGCCGGAGAACATCGTCGTCGTGGTCCGCCGGGAGTGAGCGCGGGTCCCGGGGTGGCGGCCGTGCGGTGGCGTGACGTGGCGGATCAGTAGGTGGCGGCGTACCGGTCCTCGTTCGGCATGATGATCCAGAGAGCCAGGTAGACGATCACCTGGGTGCCCGGGAGCAGCAGCGACAACACGAAGAGCAGGCGGACCATGCCGGCGGACATGCCGAACCGGCGGGCCAGGCCGGCGCAGACACCGGCGAGCATGCGACCGTCCCGCGGACGTACCAGCTTGCGTGTCATAGTTTCTCCCCATATCCGCGGCGCTCGCCGCTGTCGTAGTCGACGGTACGATCCGGCGGCCAGCCCGCCGTCCGTCCCGGGACGGATTCGGGCCGGCGCCTCCCGTAGGTACTTACCCCCGCGTCCCGTCCGGAAAGCTCCCCCGCCGGTGACAGCGCGACCCGGCCGGTGACACCGGACCGGCCGGTGACATCGTGACCGGTGACAGGACCGATCCGGCGTTGCCGGGGACCGGACCGGGTACCCGGTACTGTTGCCGGTTGCCGCCCGGTCAGCGTGGACCTCGCGGCGAGGAGGAGTGGCGGCATGATCAGCGTTTTCGATCTGTTCTCGGTCGGCATCGGCCCGTCGAGTTCGCACACGGTCGGTCCGATGCGGGCGGCGCGCACCTTTGTCCTCGGGCTCAAGGCTGACGGTTGTCTGGCGGACGTGACGCGGGTTCGCGCCGAGTTGTTCGGCTCGCTGGGCGCCACCGGGCACGGGCACGGCAGCGATCGGGCAGTGCTGCTCGGCCTGGCCGGAGAGGCGCCGGAGACGGTGGACACCGACCGGGTCGACGGCTGGCTCACCGGCGTCCGGGCCGCCGGCCGGATCAATCTGCTGGGCGCACACCAGATCGACTTCCAGGTCGACCGTGACCTGGTGCTACACCGCCGCCGATCATTGCCCTTCCACCCGAACGGGATGACCTTCGCGGCGTACGACCGGACCGGCGCGACGATCCGGGAGCGCACGTACTACTCGGTCGGCGGGGGCTTCGTGGTCGACGAGACCGCCGCCGGGGCGGACCGGATCAAGGCCGACGACACCCCGGTCCGGCACCCGTTCCGCACCGGAGCCGAACTGCTCGACGTCACCCGCGAAACCGGGCTGTCGATAAGCGACGTGATGCTGGCCAACGAGTCGGCGTGGCGGTCACCGGCCGAGGTGCGGGCCGGCCTGCTGGAGATCTGGCGGGTGATGCGGGAGTGCGTCGAGCGTGGCTGTTCCCGTGACGGTGTCCTGCCGGGCGGGCTGCGGGTGCGTCGGCGCGCCGCCGAACTGCGGCGGAGCCTGGCGGCGGAGTCCGGCGACGACCCGCTGCGGGTGATGGACTGGGTGACGCTGTTCGCGCTGGCGGTCAACGAGGAGAACGCGGCCGGTGGCCGCGTGGTGACCGCACCGACGAACGGTGCGGCCGGCATCATCCCGGCCGTGTTGCACTACTACGTGCGGTTCGTCCCCGAGGCGTCCCCGGCCGGTGTGGTGCGCTTCCTGCTCGCGGCCGGGGCGATCGGCGTGCTGTTCAAGGAGAACGCCTCGATCTCCGGGGCCGAGGTCGGGTGTCAGGGTGAGGTCGGCTCCGCCTGCTCGATGGCGGCCGGAGGGCTGGCCGAGGCGCTCGGCGGCACTCCAGCCCAGGTGGAGAACGCGGCCGAGATCGGGATGGAACACAATCTGGGGCTCACGTGTGATCCGGTGGGCGGGCTCGTCCAGATCCCGTGCATCGAGCGCAACGCGGTGGCCAGCATCAAGGCGATCACGGCCGCTCGGCTGGCGCTGCGGGGCGACGGAGTCCACGCGGTGTCCCTGGACAAGGTCATCAAGACCATGCGGGAGACCGGCGCCGACATGAAGATCAAATATAAGGAGACCGCCCGTGGCGGGCTGGCCGTCAACGTGATCGAGTGCTGAGGTGACGACCCCGCGTGACGTGTGGCACCGCTTACCCGACCCATTCATCGACTGCTAACCTAAGCGCGTCAGCGGCCCGTCCGGTGAGTTCGACCCCGCGACAGGTGCCGTGTCGCTACCGGCACTTGGCCGTACGGGTCGATCCCGTCCACGGCGGTCGTCCGTGGTGGCCGGAAGGAGTCAGTGCGTGATCTGGTCCGATCGGATCGGCCTGCCGGTGCTCGGCGCCGGTGGAGCGCCGACCGCCCGAGCGGAGGCGGGTCGATGACGACCGCCGTCGGTGCGGTCTGGTCGCATCGAAACGCTCTGCGTCTCCTGGTTCGCCGTGACCTGGCGGTCAAATACCAGGCATCCGTACTCGGCTATTTCTGGTCCCTCATCGAACCGCTGGCGATCGGCGCCATCTACTGGTTCGTCTTCGGGGTGCTCTACGGCACCGGCCGGCACCTCGGGGCGGCGGCCGAGTCGTACCCGCTCTTCGTTGTCAGTGGCATCTTCGCCTGGCAGTGGGTCAACTCCGCGATCGGTGAGGCCACCAACGCGCTGACCGGACAGGCTCGGTTGATCACCACGATGAAGGTCCCGCGGGAGGTCTTCCCGTTCGGCCGGGTGATCGGGCGGTTTGCCGAGTACGTCGCCGGCCTGCCGATCCTGATCGTCGTGGCGATCTTCTACGGTCAGCTCACGTTCGGTTGGCACCTGTTGGCCCTGCCGCTGGCCATTCTGCTTCAGTTCACCCTGTTGATCGGGCTGGCGCTGCTGCTGTCGTCACTGAACGTGCTGCTCCGCGACATCGACCGGTTCACCCGGCTGATCACCCGATTCCTGTTCTACGCGACACCGATCATCTACCCGCTCTCCCTGGTCCAGGAGTCGAGCATGCCGGGCTGGGTGAAGGCACTCTACGAGTGCAACCCGCTGGTCGGCATTTTCCAGCTGTTCCGGGCCGTCTGGTACCCGAGCGAGTTCCCCGGCACCGGGGTGCTCGCCGCGTCGGTGATCGGCAGCCTCGGGCTGCTGCTCGCCGGCTTCTGGGTGTTCCGCCGGCTTGAGCCGGCCGTGCTCAAGGAGCTGTGAGTGAGTCAGCCCATCATCGAGGCCCGCGACCTCGGAATCCAGTTCGTCCGCAACCGTCGCCGTCAGTTGCGGATCCGCGAGATGTTCATCCACCGCGGCGGCCGGCAGCCGAAGTCCGAGGAGTTCTGGCCACTGCGGCACGTCACCTTCGACATCCAGCCGGGTGACGCGGTGGGTGTGATCGGCAAGAACGGCACCGGCAAGAGCACCACCCTGCGTCTGATCGCGGGAGTGCTCATCCCGGACGAAGGATCGATCACCGTCCGCGGCAAGGTGGCGCCGCTGCTCCAGCTTTCCGCTGGCTTCTCCAACGACCTCAGCGGTCGGGAGAACGTGCATCTGGTCGGCTCGCTGCACGGGCTCACGCCCCAGTTCCTCAAGCAGAAGTTCGACGAGATCGTCGACTTCGCCGGTGACCAGGTGCGGGCGGCCATCGACACACCGGTCCGGCACTATTCGTCAGGCATGAAGGTCCGGCTCGGGTTCTCCGTGATCGCCCAGCTGAGCCATCCCATCCTGCTTGTCGACGAGGTGATGGCGGTCGGCGACGCCGAGTTCCGGGCGAAGTGTTACGCGACAATCGAGCGGCTGCTGGCCGAGGGGCGGACCCTGGTGCTGGTCTCGCACAACGAGAACGACCTGACCCGGTTCTGCAACCGGGGGCTCTATCTGGACCGGGGCAGGCTCAAGGTGGACGGCACGGTCCGCGAGGCGCTCGACGCGTACAACAACGTGGTCCGGACGTGACCCGGGCGGTCCTGCTCACCGCAGGCGGGACCGCCGCCTCCGCCCTGGTCGACGGGCGACCGCTCGCCGACCACCTGGCCGACCAGTTGCGGCAGGCCGGGGCGACAAGCGTGACCGTCACCGACGATCTCGCCGAGGTGGCCCGGCTGGCCACCGGCTCACGAGCGCCGCTGCTGCTCTGTGCCGACGACGTCGTGGCGCACACGGCGGTGCTACGTCACCTGGCCACCAGCCCCGTCGGGCCGACAGTCGCGCTGCTCCTGCCCGACCCGCCGCCGGCCGGCCGGCCGGGGATCGTCGAGGATCGCGGCCGGGTGGTCGGGGCGGAGGCCGCCGGGGAGACCACCGCCACCTTCGGGGGCGTCATCCGGGTGGGCGTCGCCGACCTGCCGACGCTCGCCGCCGCCGCGGATGGGATCGCGGCCGGACACGACGGTGCCGCCGCGCGGGCGGTCGCCGGCGCGGCCGGGCACCCGCCGGAACATCCGGTGGACCGGCTGTTCAGGGCCCTCACCACGGCCGACCTGACGATCTTCACGCACCGGGTACGGCTGCTGGTGGCGCGCCGGGCGGCCGACCCCGACGCGGTCCGCGCCGCCGAGGCGGCGGTGGCGGCGGTGCCCTCCGAGCCGGCGGAACTGCGGCTCGCCGTCAAGGAACGGGACGACTTCTTCACCACCTATTTCGTCAGCAGTTGGTCGCCGTGGGTCACCCGGCTGGCCGCCCGGCTCGGCCTCGGCCCGACCGCGGTCACCGTCGTGTCGGTGCTGTTCGCCGTTGTGGCGGCCGGTCTGTTCGCGTTCGGCGGCCGACCGGCCCTGGTGATCGGCGCGCTGCTGCTCTACCTCGGGTTCGTGCTGGACTGCGTGGACGGGCAGGTGGCCCGCTTCACCCGGAACTTCAGCGCCTGGGGTGGGTGGCTCGACACGATGGCCGACCGGGCCAAGGAATACGTGGTGTACGCGGGCCTGGCGGTCGGCGTGGAGCGGGCCGGGCTGGGCGACGGCTGGCCGCTGGCGATGGCCGCGATCACGCTGCAGACCGTCCGGCACATGACGGACACCTGGTATGGGGTGCTGCACGACGAGGCGGTGCGCCGGCCCGCCGGGGCAGGTGCACCCGGTGGGCTCGGTGCTCGGCTCAGCCGGGCATCCAACCGGGTGCAGGCCGACACCGGCTCGGTGACCTACTGGTTGAAGCGCACCGTGGTCTTCCCCATCGGCGAGCGTTGGGCCCTCATCGCCCTCGCCGCCGCCCTGTTCGACCAGCGGATCGCCCTGCTCGCCGTGCTGGTGTGGGGTGGGCTCGCCGCGGCGTACACCCTGGCGTTGCGGGCGGTGCGGTCCCGGGCCATGCGGGTGCCGGTGCTCGGCACCGTGGACACGTCGCTGCACCGGGACGACGGCCCGGTGGCCCGATCACTCGGTGCCGCCGCCCGCCGGCTACCGGGCCCCCTGCCGGGCGCGTTGCTCGCCGTGGCGGCCAGCGCCGCCCTGCTGGTCGCGGCCCTGGCCGAGCCGGAGGGCGCCCGCTGGTGGGCGGCGCTCGCCGCGTTGGCGGTGCTCGCCGCGGCGCTGCCGGCCGCCGGCCCGCACGCCGGTCCGCTGGACTGGTTGGTGCCCGCCGCGCTGCGGGCGGCCGAGTACCTGTTCGTGATCGCCGCCGGTGTCGGGGGCGGGGTGCCGCCCTGGCTGATCTACCTGGCGCTGCTGGCGCTGGCGCTGCACCACTACGACCTGACGGCCCGCCTGGAAAAGCGGGAAAGCGCTCCCGCGCTGCGGTCGTTCGGTCTGGGCTGGGACGGGCGGATCATCCTGCTGACCGGCACCCTGCTGGCCGGCGTGCCGAGTGTCGGTTTCGCGGTGCTGGCGGGGTACCTGATCGGCGTCCTTCTGGTCGGCGCCGGTATCGGCTGGACCGCGGCGGCCCGGACCCGCCGCGCGGCGGAGTGGGAAGCGGCGAACGATAGTCTAGTGAGTCAGCGGCAACAGGCCGGTTAACTCAGCGTGGCCGCCAGAGGTGCGGCCGGGAAACGGACAGATGACCCTCATCAGCTTCGTCGTGCCCGTCTACCAGGTGCAGGGTTACCTGCGGCAGTGCCTGGACTCGATGCTCACCCAGTCGGTGACCGACATCGAGGTGATCGCGATCGACGACCGTTCACCCGATCACAGTGGCGAGATCCTCGCCGAGTACGCGGCCCGCGACCCGCGGTTACGGGTGATCACGCTCGAGGAGAACGTCGGCCTCGGCCGGGCGCGTAACGTCGGGCTGGACGCCGCGACAGGGGAATATGTCTGGTTTGTGGACAGTGACGACTGGCTGGCCACGGATTGCCTGCCGGCGGTGGTGCAGCGGCTGCGGGACACCACGCCGGACGTCCTGATCGTCGATCACGTGCGGGTGCACTGGGACAACCGCGTTGTGCCCAGCGCGCTGGCTGAGGTCTTTCCGTCGGGTGCCGGGGACACCGTGTCGGACCTGCGCGGGCGTCCCGAACTGGTTCGCATCCTGCACACCGCGTGGAACAAATTGGTGCGTCGGCAGTTCCTGGTCGACCTGGGCCTTCGGTTCGGCCCGGGGTGGTACGAGGATGTGTCGTTCACCTATCCGGTGCTGATGGCCGCTGAGCGCATCACGGTGCTGGACCGGGTCTGCGTCAATTACCGGCAGCGCCGCACGGGTGCCATCACGAGCACCCGGGGGCAGCGCCATTTCGAGATCTTCCCGCACTGGCGCCGGGTCTTCGAGCTGATGGACGAGTGGGCTCCCCGGACAGACGACCTTCGGCCGCTGATGTTCCAGCGGATGATCTGGCACTACCTGACCGTGCTGGGCCACGGTGAGCGACTTCCCGCCGAGATGCGGAAGGCGTTCTTCACCAGGATGGTGGAGGACTACCGACGGTGGTTGCCGCCGGGCGGTTACCCGGTGCCCGGCGGTGCCGAGGGCGTCAAGCACAGACTGGTAGCCGCCGGACGTTGGCGCACCTTCAGCACCCTACGAAGCGTCCAGCGGACCCGGGGGAAGGTGCGCCGGACGGCCGTCCGGGCCCGCCGGACGGTCGCGGAGCCAACCGTGCGGCGGCCCGTGCGACCGAACCGGGATGCCGCCCTCCGCGCCTACTACCAGGCCCAGCTGCGGCTGCCGACGGATCCGCGATTGGCCCTGTACGCCGCGTACTGGTATCGGGGTTACACCTGCAATCCGGCCGCCATCTATGAGAAGGCGCGCGAACTCGCCCCGCACATCAAGGGAATCTGGGTGGTCCGCCGGGACCGGGTCGCCACCTTGCCGCCCGGCGTCGATTACGTGGTCGCCGGCACACCGGCCTACTACCGGGCGCTGGCCCGGGCAACCTGGCTGATCAACAATGTCAACTTTCCTGACTTCGTGGTCAAGCGGCCGGGGACGGTGCACCTCCAGACCCATCACGGCACGCCGGTCAAGGTGATGGGCCTGGACCAGCAGCGGTATCCGACCGGTGCGGTGGGCATGGACTTCGCCAAGCTGCTTCGGCGGGTCGACCGATGGGACTTCAGCATCAGCTCGAACACCTTTTCCACGCAGATGTGGGAACGCGCGTACCCGGCGCAATACGAGAGCCTGGAGGTTGGTTACCCGCGTAACGACCGACTGGTCACGGCGACCGTCACGGAGGTGGCCGAGGCCCGGTCCCGGGTCGGGGTCGGGCCGGCCGACCACGTCGTCCTGTACGCGCCCACCCACCGGGAACACCTGCCGGGATACCGTCCGCCGTTCGACCCGGAGGAGTTCGTCGCGACGCTCGGACCGGCCGGCCGACTGCTGATGCGCAGCCACTATTTCCACGATCGGGAGGCGGCCGACGTAACACGGGCCAGCGATGGTCAGATTCTCGACGTGAGCGGCCATCCGTCGGTGGAGGATCTTTATCTTGCCGCCGACGTACTTGTCACCGACTATTCCTCCGCCATGTTCGACTACGCGACGTTGGATCGGCCGGTCGTCATCTATGCTCCCGACTGGGACGCTTATCGAGCGGCCCGAGGTGTGTACTTCGACATCACGGCCGAGCCGCCCGGCGCGGTCGTCACGTCGTTCGCCGACCTGGTTGATCTGTTCCGCGCCGACGGGGTGGACGACGACGCGGCGACCAAGGCCCGCGCCCAGTTCCGGCGCCGGTTCTGTGCGCTGGAGGACGGCCGGGCGGCGGAGCGGGTGGTACGCAGGGTGTTGCTCGGCGAATCGGGCTGACGGGGCTGGAGGATCGGTGGGTGCGCTGCTGACGGTGGTCGTGCCGATCTACAACGTGGAGCGGTACCTGCCCGAGTGTCTCGACTCGGTGCGCGACCAGACCTACCGCGATCTGGAAGTCGTGCTGGTCGACGACGGGTCCTTCGACGGCAGCGGTGCGGTGGCCGCGGCGTACGCGGCGACCGATCCCCGGTTCCGGTTGATCCGCCAGGCCAATCGTGGGTTGGGTGCCGCCCGCAACGTCGGGATCGCCGCCGGCACGGGCGACTACCTGGCCTTTGTGGACAGCGACGATGTGCTGCCGAGGTACGCGTTCGAGGTGCTGGTCGGCGCGCTGGAGCGGACCGGCTCCGACTTCGCCTCGGGCAACGTCGCCCTGATGACGAGTCGGGGCCTACGCCAGTCGCCGCTGCATCGCGGCACTCATCGCACCACCCGGCTGGCCATCAGCCTCGCTCGGCAGCGCAACCTGGTCTATGACCGGTTGGCCTGCAACAAGGTGTTCCGAAGGTCCTTCTGGGATAAACACGACCTACGTTTCCCAGAGGGCGTCCGTTACGAGGACATCCCGGTCACGGTCCCCGCGTCCGCCCTCGCCGATTCGGTGGACGTGCTCGACCTTCCGGTGTACTACTGGCGGCAGCGGGAGGCGGGCAGCGAGCAGTCGATCAGCCAGCGCCAGACGGAACTCGGCAACCTCGTCGACCGGTTCGCCGCGGTGGACCGGGCGAGCCGGTCGCTCGCGGCCCTCGGCGATCCAAAGATCAAAGACTTGTACGACGGAACGGCGTTGCAGAGCGACCTGCGGATGTTCCTCGACCTGCTGCCCGACGTCGACGACACCTACCGCGAGCGGTTCGCGGACCTCGCCGCGGATTTCCTGTCCCGAGTGGATTCCCGGGTCATCGACCGGCTGGCTCCCCGGCTGCGGGTCGCCTGGCGGCTCGCCACCCACCGGGCGCTGCCTGAGGTAGTCGCCGTGGTGGCCGCGAGCCGGGCCGGAGCCGTCCCGTCGGTGGCCCGTCGAGGGCTGGGCCGCTACCTGGACCTGCCCTTGCTCGACGCCAACCATCCGGCGGTGCCCCGGGAGGCATACCGGCTGGCCACCGGGGTGCGCACCGAACTGCACGAGGTGCGTTGGGAGGCCGGCGGGCTGCACCTGCGTGGCCTGGCGTACGACGCGACCCGTGGCGCCAACCGACCCTGGGAAGCACCCAAGCTGATCTGGTTACGTGAACATGGCGGCCGGCGGCGGGTCCTGCCGCTGCCCGTCCGTCCCCGGCGAGTGGCGCAGACGCCCAGTTCCGTGCCGTACGGCTGGGCGGGCTTCGAGGTCGTGCTGCAGGCTTCCCGGCTTCGCGATCGGGACGGCTGGAAGTCCGGGGACTGGAGCGTCAACGTCGCCGTGCTGCGGATGGACGGGATCTCCCGGCGAACGCTGGGCACCGGCGAGTCCCGGCCGGTGCTGCCCGCGTCCTGGGTGGCTCCCGGCGTCCGCGTCGTCACCTACCTGGCCGGGGGTCAGCTCCGGCTACGGGTGGAGCACCCCCGCGCCTGGGTGACCGCGGTGCGGATCGACGGCGCCGACCTCGTCGTGTCGGGCGAGGTCGACCGGCCTCGCGCCACGGCGCTCCTGCGACTGCGGCGAGTGGCGGGAGTCGACGGGTTCTGCTGTCCGGTGGAGCTGAGCGGTGCCGGTTGGTCCGCCCGGATCCCGGTGGCGGACCTGGCCGCGGCCGGACCGCTCGACGGCCAGCGGACCCTGGTCGGCGAGGCGGGGACGAGCTGGCGGGTGTTGCTGGACGACGACGAGGGCGAGCCGTCGGAGGTGCCGGTGCTGCCCGGATTCACCGACCTGCGGCACCCGGTGGCCGGCGGCGTCGAGTTGACCGCTCGTCCGGCCGATGACGACGTCCTGTGGCTACGGTTGCTGCCCGTCGGCCCGGTGGTGGACCACGCGGAGCTGACCGGGACGACCCTCCGGCTCGGCGGGGACCTGCCGGAACACGGCGACTGGCGCGACCTGCGCATCCTGCTGCGGGCCCGCGATCCGGGCGATCCGACGGTGCTGCCGCCGCCGGACGTGGTGCTGCCCGTGGAGGTGACCGGTCGGCGCTGGACGGTCGGCGTTGACCTGGGCTCCGACGGCCCGGTGGACGGCGACTGGCAGCCGCTCTACGCATGTCCCGACGTCCAACCGGTGGATCTGCCGTTCACCGTTTCCGCCCGGCAGGAACTGCCCCGCGACGTGACGGTGGCCGGACGGCGCCTGGAGACCCTGCCCGACCGCGATCGGGAGGTGCTGCGGCTCGGCCCGGCGTTCGGCCGCCGCTGACGGCGGCAAGCTCATCGCCGACCGTTCGTCGGGTCAGCCGCGTCGGTCGATCCGGCGCTTGACCCGGCCGGCCGCCCCTCGCGCGTACCGCTCGGCGACGAACCGGGTGGCACCGGCCAGCGAGCGGAGTCCACCGACGGGGATGGTCTTGCCGTCGGGTGAGGTGATCCGGCTGCTGCGCTTGTCCGGCCGGACGACCAGACGGGGGCGGGGTGAGGTGAGTTCCTTCTCGGGCAGCAGCCGCAGGTCGGTCGCCCCGAGATCGGCACCGCTGACCCACCGCTCGCCAGCCACCTCGGCGACCACTTTGTGCAGTGGCTCGTCTGGCTCGCGTACCCGAACGGCCCGGCTCAGGGCCGAGGTACGCCAGAGGCTCACCGCCTCGTCCGGCGAACTGGCACCGACCGGCAGTAGCCGTACCAGCCCCACCTGCCACTCGTCGGCGATCGAGACCAACTGGCGAACGGTGTCGGCGTCGACACCGACGTACGGCGTGAGGCGCAGCAGGTAGGGCGAGGGGAATACGGTCTCGGGTACCTCCTGAACCAGCTCCACCCGGGGCTCCGAGCGATAGGTGGTGGCGATGAGGCGCCGGTCCAGCAGCGGATCGTCGAGGATGGAGCGCCGATGGTCGGTGATCTCCGCCCAGTCGGCGACCAGGAGCACCCGCAGGTCGGTCAGGTCGTTCGCCAGCAGCCGGTCCACGCAGACCCGGACCATCTCGAATCCGGCGTCGGCGGGCACCACCGCGGTGACCAGCGGGACCGCCCACGACCGGTTGGCTCCGGCACGCAGCCATCGGGGGTGTGGCATCCGGTCAGCCAGGTACGGATGGTTGTAGCGACGCAGCGCCGGGCCCTTGGTCATCATGTGTGAGGCGCCCAGGTGCCAGCTCCGGGCCGCCGGCTCGGGCACGAAAACAGCACCGGCCTGGGTAAGTCGGTAGCCGAACTCGGTGTCCTCGCCCAGCCGCAGCTCGGTGTCGAGCCCTCCGGCGGCCTCGTAGAGGCTACGGGTGAGCGCGGCGGTGGCACCCACGTGGGCGCGGAAGTTCAGGTGGTCGCCGCCCCGCAGTTGGTCGGTCTCGTCGATGATCTTCTCGACGTAGTCGTGCGTCTCGCTGTCCTCGATCCGGAACAGCCGGTCCAGGGTGCCGGCGTCGGACCGCTCCGCCACCTCCTCCGGGGTGGGCCACTCCTCGCTCACGAACCGCTTGTAGCCCAGGGTCACCGCCTCGTCGGAGGTGTGGTGCCAGCGCACCTGGGCCTCGACGTGCTCGGGGAACACCACCATGTCGGCGTCCAGCCAATGCAGGATCTCGCCGGTGCTGTTGACGGCTCCCACGTGCAACGCGTTGGACCGGCCCCAACCGGTGGAGTGCTCGGCGACCCGGACAATCCGGCAGTTGGCCGGACGGATCTTCGGCAGTTCGATCGCCGGTTCGCTGCTGTCGTCGACCACCACCACCTCGAGCAGGTCCTCGGGATAGGTCTGGTGGGCGAGCGCGGCGAGGGTGAGGTCCAGAGCCGGTTGGCAGTTATAGGCCGGAATGATGACCGAAACCGACATTGTGGGACTCCACTGGCCGATCCGCCCTGGCGACAGCGGCCCCCAGTCGTTGCGGCGGAGCCGGGTCCGAGGGCGCGCGGCGGCACGGGAAGCGCTGTCAGGTCTGGACACGACGCCAGTTTACCGAGCGGATTCGCGCCGAATGCGCCGCCGGGAGGCAGGTGTGCCGACCGCTCGGAGGGCGTTGTTCGGCCAGACCGTTCAGCGGGGCACGCTATCCTGGCGACGCCGAGCCGAGCGTCCACGCCGGGGCGGCGGACCGTCCGCGACCGTCCGAGGGGATCTGGGTTGTCGAGCAAGGCCTCGCCGCACCGCTACCATCGCTGGCGCGTGACGGCCGGCCCCAAGTCTCATGGGCGGACGCCCGCGGGCAGCGTGGGCGCCGCCGTGACGCACCTGCCTCGCGCGGCCGGGACCGTGGGTCCGGGCGACGGCAGCTTCGCCAGCCGAGTGTGGGTGGTGGCGGACACGGTGGGTTGGCTCCAGCACGTCCTCGACGATCCCGCCGCGTTGGTGAAGGTCCGTCGGGTCACCGTCCAGGTGCGCGACTGGCAGAATCCGGCACGGGGCTGGTCGGGCCGGATCGGGCCCCTGCGCCATCTGCTCGCGCACCAGGTCCGGTTACCGGACGAGGACGAGGGACCGGTCACTGTGGAAGTCACCGTCCGCTGGTCCCGCCCGCTCCGCGAGATCATCGCCGCGGTCCTTCCGGTGCTCCAGCCGTACCGGCCGCTGCCGACCCCGGCCAGTGCGGACGTGACGGCGTTCGACGTATGGCCGAACTGGCTCGGGGCCGGACTGAACACCTCCGCGCGCTCCGGATCGCTGCCGGAAAACAAGGACGTCCGCCCGTACGATGTGGTGCTCACCGCCCCCGGCGAGCCTCCGCCCGCCGTCGGTGAGGAGCCGGTCGACACCCCCGGGCCGGCCAGCTACGGCGCCGTCGTCCCGGCCGACGCTGCCGGCGTCGCGCCGGTCGAGGCGGCTGGCGTCACGGGGCAGGCTGCCGGCGTCGCGCCCGTCGAGACCGCTGGCCGAGCATCGGTCGGGGAGCCCGGCTTCGTGCTGATCGACGTCGATCAGGCCACCCTCGTCGGCCGGTATGGGCCGTTCGGTCCGCGACCGGCAGGTGAGCTGTCCTTCCCCGCCGAGGACGGATTGGGCTGGCAGGTGTCCGGCCCGGATGGGGTGCTCTGCGCTGGCCGGCTGGACCACGTCGTGCTGCCGGCCGAGGCGGTCGGGAAACTCGCCGAGATCAGCCATGTGACCTGCCGATCGCTGCCCGCCCGGAACCCGACGTCCGAGGCCGCGCTGCTGGTGCGGTTGATGGCGGCCGGCATCGCGGTTCATGTGCCGGACCTGCCGGAGGTCTGCGCCGCCGTGCTCGCCGAGGAGGTGCGGGAGGCAGTCGTCGCGCCGCCGCCGACCGCGTCGAGCGACGTCTTCGACTGGGAGGTGTGGACCGTCCGCCAGAAGCGGGCGGCACTGCGCCAGCACGCGCGCGGCCTCGCCCTTCCCCGGTTGACCGCCGGGGCGTTCCCGGGCCTGGTGCATCCGCCGTCGGTGAGCGTGGTCCTGGTGACCAAGCGGCTCGAGCACGTGATGGACGCGGTCGCCATGGTGGAGGCGCAGACGTATCCGGCGTTGGAGATCGTGCTTGGGTTGCACGGCGTGGAGCTTCCGCCGGAGCTGCGGGAGCGACTGCTGCGCAGCCGGCTACCCATGGAGATCTTCGAGGTACCGGCGGGGTACGGGTTCGGCGAGGCGATCGGGGCGGCCACCGCGCGGGCCCGCGGCTCGCTGGTCACCAAGGTGG
This sequence comes from Plantactinospora sp. GCM10030261, assembly GCF_042666615.1. Classification (NCBI taxonomy): domain Bacteria; kingdom Bacillati; phylum Actinomycetota; class Actinomycetes; order Micromonosporales; family Micromonosporaceae; genus Plantactinospora; species Plantactinospora sp. GCM10030261. The sequence continues at coordinate 472,649 of NZ_JBHTDD010000001.1, read as the reverse complement.
ACGACGACGACACGTACGGACCCGAACACGTCTGGGACCTGGTGCTCGCCCGGCACTACTCCGGGGCGATGCTGGTGGGGAAGGGCGCCGAGTTCGTCTACCTGGAGAGCCTGGACCTGACGGTACGGCGGGACGCGGGGATGCCGGAGTGCTACGGCTGGGTGACCGCCGGGGGGACGATGCTGATCGGCCGGGGTGATCTGGAGGCGGTGGGCGGCTGGCGGCCGGTGCCACGATCCATCGACCGCGGCCTGATCGATCGGGTGCACCGCGCGGGTGGCCTGGTCTACCGGACGCATGCCCTCGGTTACGTCTACCACCGGCGGTCCGACGGCCACACCTGGGATCCGGGGCTGGAGTATTTCCTGCGCGGTGGCGGCATGCAGTGGTCGGGCCTGATCCGGCACAGCGAGTTCGGCACGGTTCCGGCGGCGGCCGGTTCGGTGGAACCGGGCGGACCGTCGGCCGACCGGCTCGACGTGGACGGTCAGGTCGTGGGCCGGTCCGCCACGACGCGCGCCTGACGCCACCACCTACCCGCGCGAGCTTCATCATCCTGTTACGCCCGTGATACGGGACGTTTGACCGATGTTGCTGAGGGGTGACGATCGCCACTCTCATTCGGGATCGGCACGGCACATGTTTTTCGGGGGGTGAGGGTGAGTACCGTCGGGCTGCGGGACGTCAGCAAGGTCTTTCCGGACGGCACGCGGGCCGTCGACGCGGTCAGTCTGGACGTCGCCGACGGCGAGTTCCTGGTGCTCCTGGGACCGTCCGGCTGCGGCAAGTCGACCGTGTTGCGCATCGTCGCCGGGTTGGAAGACCCGACCAGCGGCGCCGTCCTCCTCGACGGGGCGCTCGCCAACGACCTGCCGCCGCGGGACCGGGGGATCGCCATGGTCTTCCAGGACTTCGCGCTGTATCCACACATGAGCGTGCGGGACAACATCGGGTTCCCGTTGAAACTGGCCGGTCTCGATCCGGACAACCGCGGCGAGCGGGTCTCCGATGTGGCTGGGGCGCTGGGTATCGGCGAGGTGCTCGGCCGCCGGCCCAGCCAGCTCTCCGGTGGCCAGCGGCAGCGCGTTGCCATGGGACGGGCGATCGTGCGACGGCCCGGCCTGTTCCTCATGGACGAGCCACTGTCCAATCTGGATAGCGGATTGCGGGCCGAGCTGCGGGCGGAGATCTCGGGCCTGGTCCGGGAGCTGGGCGTGAGCACGATCTACGTGACGCACGACCAGGCGGAGGCGCTCACCATGGCCGATCGCGTGGCGATCATGCGGCGCGGCGTGCTGCAGGATGTCGGCACACCCACCCAGGTGTACGGCCGGCCGGCGACTCTCTATGTCGCGGCCTTCCTCGGCAGCCCGCGCATGAACCTGCTGGAGGCGTCGGTGTACGCCCACCTCGACCGGTATGTCGCCATCGATCTCGGTTCGCAGGTGATCCACCTGCCATGGGACGACATCCGGTCCCGGGTGGTGGCGCACTACCACGGCGAGCGGATCGTGGTGGGAGTGCGCGCCGAGGCGCTCACCCCGGTGCCTCCGGATCATCGAGGTGACGTGCTGCGGGGACGAATCCGGTTCCTGGAGCACCACGGACACGAGTCGCTCGCGTTCCTGGACATCGGGGCGACCGCTGTGGTGATCGACGAGGTGGGCGCCGATCCGGCCGATCCGGACGAGTTCGTCCGTCGGGGCCGGTTCGGGCAGCTCGTGCAGCGGTTGGCCGGCCGATCCGCCCAGCCTTCGCCGGCCGCCGCCGCGCAGACGAGCGTCCTGACCGATCAGGGTCGGCACCACCGGCGCCCGGGCGAGCTGGTGGTGCGGCTGGCGCCGTACCCGGCCGTCTCGGCCGGTGACGGGCTGGCGGTATCGGTACGCGTGGACGCGCTGCACTTCTTCGACGAGCGGGGCGACCGGATCGACGTCGGCTGGCGCTGACCGCGCCGCCCTCTCCCTGATCGCCATCGGCGGCCTTGACCGGCGAAGTTACCCGCTAGTAACGTGTCGCTATGACCATCGACGCGCGGCAGGTTGCCGCCGGCATGCTGGACGCCGTGCCGTTCGCCCGGACGCTCGGCCTTGAGTTCCTCGACGTAACCACTGACGATGGCGCGCGAGTGGTGGCCCGGCTCCCGGACAGTCCAGGCGTCCACAATCATCTCGGCGGGCCGCACGCCGGGGCGATGTTCAGCCTCGGTGAGTCGGCCTCCGGCGCGGTCGTCCTGGCCGCTTTCGGTCATTTGCTGGACCGCGCGCTGCCGCTGCCCGTCCGCGCCGACGTCGCGTACCGGAAGGTGGCTCGCGGCCCGGTCCGGGCGACCGCCCGCCTCGGCCGCCCGGCCGCCGATGTGGTGGCGGAACTCGACGCCGGACGCCGGCCCGAGTTCGACGTGCCCGTCGAGATCGCGATGGAGGACGGCACCGTCACCGGCGAGATGACAGTGGTCTGGACGCTGCGCCCCACGGACCGGGGCTGAGTCGGCGTCGCCGCGCTGAGCCAGCGTCGCCACGCCGGGCGATAAGCGTCGCCACGCGGGGGTGATAAGCGCGCCACGCGGGGGTGATAAGCGCGCCACGCGGGCGGCTTGACCAGCATCGCTGGCATCGGTTGTCGATCCGACTGTTTCGGTGGCGTGCCCCGCGCGTTTCGGGCGTACCCGGCGTGGTTAAGTGTGCAACGTGTTGGGCCTACCCGAGCACGTGACCGCCTGCCTGTTCGACCTCGACGGCGTGCTGACGCAGACCGCCAAGGTGCACAACGCCGCCTGGGCGCAGACCTTCGACGTCTTCCTCCGCCAGCGCGCCGCCGCCACCGGCGTGCCGTTCGTCCCGTACGACCCGGGGCCGGACTACCACCGCTACGTCGACGGCAGACCGCGCGCCGACGGAGTGCGGACCTTTCTCGCCTCCCGGGGGATCAGCCTGCCGGAGGGGGCCCCGGACGATCCGCCAACCGCGGACACCGTGCACGGGCTGGGTAACCGTAAGAATGTCGTGTTGCTCGACCGCATCCACACGGACGGCGTCCAGCCGTACCCGGGGTCGGTGGCCTACCTCCAGGCCGTGACCCGGGCCGGCCTGCGTCGGGCCGTCGTCTCGGCCAGCGCCAACTGCGCCGACGTGGTGGCCGCGGCCGGTCTGGCGGACTTCCTCGAAGTGCGGGTCGACGGCGTCGTCGCCCGCGAACGCGGGCTGCGCGGCAAGCCGCACCCGGACACCTTCCTGGCCGCCGCCGAGCAGTTCGGCGTCGCTCCGGAGCAGGCCGCGGTCTTCGAGGACGCCCAGGCCGGGGTGGCGGCCGGGCGGGCCGGCGGATTCGGGTACGTGGTCGGCGTCGACCGGGTGGGCCAGGCCGACGCGCTGCGCGAGCACGGCGCGGACGTGGTCGTCGAGGACCTGGCCGAGCTGCTCGCGTCCGAGCAAGGAGTAACCCCATGATTCGGGAACGCGCCTACCCGGTCGAGCCCTGGCACGTCCGGGAGACCCGGTTGGATCTTGATGTGCTGGCCCAGTCGGAGTCGGTGTTTGCCCTGGCCAACGGGCACGTCGGGCTGCGCGGCAACCTCGACGAGGGGGAACCGCACGGACTACCCGGCACCTATCTCAACTCGTTCTACGAGTTGCGGCCGCTGCCGTACGCCGAGGCCGGCTACGGGTTCCCCGAGTCGGGTCAGACCGTCGTCAACGTGACAAACGGCAAGCCGATCCGGCTGCTCGTCGACGACGAACCGTTCGACGTGCGATACGGCAACCTGCTCGCCCACGAGCGGGTGCTCGACCTGCGCGCCGGCACGCTGCACCGGTCGGTGGAGTGGTGCTCCCCGGCCAGTCGGCGGATCCGGGTCCGCAGCACCCGGGTCGTGTCGTTCACCCAGCGGGCCATCGCCGCCATCGAGTACGAGGTGGAGGCGGTCGACGCGGAGGTTCGGCTGATCCTGCAGTCCGAACTGGTGGCCAACGAGGAACTGCCGCCGCAGAGCAAGGACCCGCGGGTAGCGGCCGTGCTCAACAAGCCGTTGCAGGCCGAGGAACGGCTCATCCAGCCCAACGGCGGTTTGCTGATCCACCGCACCAAGGCCAGCGGCCTGCGGGTGGTGGCGGCGATGAGCCACGACATCGACGGGCCCCCGCGAACCTCGGTGACCACCGAGGGCTTCGAGGACTGGGCGCGGACCACGGTCACCTGCGATCTCCAACCCGGGCAGAAGCTGCGGCTGGTCAAATACCTCGCGTACGGCTGGTCCAGCCAGCGGTCGCTGCCGGGTCTGCGGGACCAGGTGGCGGCGGCGCTGTCCGGTGCCCGCTACTCCGGGTGGGACGGGCTGCTGGCCGAGCAGCGGGAGTTTCTGGACACCTTCTGGGATGCTTCCGACGTCCGGGTCGAGGGCGACTCGGAGGTGCAGCAGGCGGTGCGGTTCGGGCTGTTCCACGTGCTCCAGGCGGGTGCCCGGGCCGAACTGCGGCCGATCGGTTCTAAGGGTCTGACGGGCCCGGGTTACGACGGGCACACGTTCTGGGACACCGAAACCTTCGTGCTGCCGGTGCTCACGTACACCCAGCCGGACGCGGTGGCTTCCGCGCTGCGCTGGCGGCACGCCACCCTGGATCTGGCCCAGGACCGGGCCCGCACGCTGGGTCTACGCGGAGCGGCCTTCCCCTGGCGCACCATCCGGGGTCAGGAGTGTTCCGCGTACTGGCCGGCCGGGACCGCCGGCTTCCACATCGGCGCGGACATCGCGGACGCGGTCCGGCGGTACGTGCAGGCGACCGGCGATCTGGAGTTCGAACGCGAGGTGGGGCTGGAGCTGCTGGTGGAGACGGCTCGGCTGTGGCGGTCGCTGGGGCACCACGACCGGTACGGGAAGTTCCACCTGGACGGCATCACCGGCCCCGACGAGTACACCGCGGTCAAGAACGACAACGTTTACACGAACCTGATGGCGCAGCGGAACCTGCTCGCCGCGGCGGAGGCCGTCGGCCGGCACAGCGAGGCGGCCTGGCGGCTCGGCGTGGATGACGAGGAGACCGCCTCGTGGCGGGACGCTGCCGCGGACATGCACATCCCGTACGACGAGGATCTGGGCGTGCATCCGCAGGTGGAGGGTTTCACCCGGTTCCAGGAGTGGGATTTCGCGAACACCCCGCCGGAGCAGTATCCGCTGCTGCTGAACTACCCGTACTTCGATCTCTACCGCAAGCAGGTGGTCAAGCAGGCCGACCTGGTGTTGGCCATGCACTGGCGGGGTGACGCGTTCACGCCGGAGCAGAAGGCTCGCAACTTCGCCTACTACGAGCGACGGACGGTGCGCGACTCGTCGCTGTCGGCCTGCACGCAGTCCGTGATGGCGGCCGAGGTGGGCCACCTGGAGTTGGCGCACGACTACCTCGGCGAAGCGGCCCTGATGGACCTGCACGACCTCAACCAGAACACCCGCGACGGCGTGCATGTCGCGTCGCTCGCCGGCGCCTGGATCGCGCTGGTCGGCGGCTTCGGGGGAATGCGGGACCACGACGAGATGCTGTCCTTCGCCCCCCGCCTGCCGAGCCGCATCGATCGGTTGGAGTTCTCGTTGATGTGGCGTGGCCTCCGGCTCCGGGTCGACGTGCGGCAGGACGAAACGACCTACTCCCTGCGTAACGGTGAGGGTGACGCAGCCCTGGAGTTGCACCACCACGGTGAGCTGGTGCTGATCTCCAGTGGGAAGCCGGAGACCCGGCCGAACCCGCATCTGGCGCCGGCCGGTCCACCGCCGCAGCAGCCGCCCGGTCGGGCCCCGGTCCGGCGCGCGGCCCACGCCTGATCCGGCGGATCCTGGGCTTCGCCAGCACGATCACAGCTGACCCCAGCCCGGTTGATCATGAAGTTGGCAGCGACTTTGATCTCCAGAACGCCCGCTAACTTCATGATCAACCTCGGGTTCGGGTTACAGCACCGACAGGTGAACGTGGTTCGTGTGGTCGCTGGACGGGTCGCCGAACGCGCCACCGTACGACCGCCAGCCGGTGGCCGGGAACCAGATCTGCCGGTACCAGATGACGTAGAGCACCCCGAGCTTGTCCGCGTTGCGTACGAAGAAGGCGGCGAGGTTGTTGCCGTAGAGCCGCTCGGCACCGCCGGCGTCGCCGCTGAAGCCCCGCCGGCTTGACGAGAAGTCGCAGGCTCGGCCCTTGGGGTGCTCGTACGGGCCGACGGGCCGGAAGCACGAGACGAACCGGGTGAACCCGGCCCGGTTGGCCTCGTTGAGAGCGAAGAGGAGCCGCGGGGTGACGCATCCCGTGGTGGTGGGGTCGTTCTCCGTGCACGACTGCCGCGGCCAGGAGCCGTCGCTGCCCCGCGGGGATTGCCGGGCGATCGGCGAGGTGGCGCTGACGAAACCGCGGGTGCTCTCACCGCCGACGAGCCGCAGGGCCTGTTCCGCGTCGGCCTTCTGCCTGGCCATCACGCTGAGCAGTCGTTGTTCCTCGGCCACCTCGGCGTCGATCCGGGCCTTCGCCCGGATGGCGCGCGAGCGGGCGGCGTGCAGCGCGCTCAGCCGGGCGTCGTTGCGTCGGGCCAACACCTCAAGGCTCTTGGCCCGGGCCAGGAACTGGTCCGGCGACGCGCTGTTGAGCAGCATCGTCGTGGGTCCGATCCGACCCAGCCGGTAAGCCTCGGCGGTCACCTCGGCCACCTGCGGGGCGAGCGCGGCTAGGCGATCGTTTATCGCCCGAAGCTCGGCATCGAGGGTCCGCTGGCGCGTCCGAGAGGCGGCCGCAGCCGCGTTGGCCCGCACGTATCCGCGTCCGGTCGCCTCCAGCACGTCACGCAGCAACGGGGTGCCACCCTCGTTGGCGGGGCTGGGGCTGACCGGCCGAGGTCCGGCGATGGCTGGTTGGGGCAGGATGACAGTCGGCGCGAGCAGGGCCGAGGCGAGCAGCAGGACGAGCCGCCGCGCCGTTCGTGGACCTGCGATCGAGGACATCCGTGCCCCTCCCGTCGGCCGTCGCCCGTACGGCTCGCGACGTGGGCGCCGGTGACCGGCGCCGCACGTCGAGGGATGCCACATGGACGTGACCGGGAGTCAGGCTAGTGGAACATCCATCGATGTCGGCGCGTCCCACGCCCATCTCGACCCGAAATATGGCATACGGGTTCAGCGCTGATCGCCGGTGGACGGCACGCCGGCCCTGTCGTGCGGGGCGACGGCTCGCTCGTCGTCCGCGGTGCGGGCCTGAGCGGCTCGGTCCGCCCAGCTCTCCTTCCTGGCCGGCTTCTTCCGGTTCCGGCCGCGTCCCTCGGCGGTGGGGTCCTGGTTGCCCTGCGGCGATGCGTGCGGGCCGGGTTCGGTGCTACTCATGGCGCTCCTCGCGATCGTCGACGACGCGACGCGGCTGCCCGGGTCGCGGATACCGGCGCCTTCCCGGAGCCCGGACGGACAAACCCGACGCGTCGCGGTCGGCGGTACGGGACTGCTCGCGCCGGTTTCGGGTATCCCGACCCGAGGAGGTGGCAGATGGACGCGCGAAGGACCGAAACCACCATTCCGACGTCCGGCGTATGGCTGCCGGCCGACCTGCTGGCCCCACCCCGGTCGACCGGGTTCGTGCTGTTCGCCCACGGCAGCGGCAGCTCCCGGCGCAGCCCCCGGAACGTCGCCGTGGCCGGTGCGCTCGCCGAGCACGGGCTGACCGCCGTGCTGGTTGACCTGCTGACGGCCGAGGAGGAGGTCGTCGATCTGCGGACGGCCGAGCTGCGCTTCGACATTCCCCTGCTGGCTGGCCGGCTGTCCGGAATCGTGGACTGGCTCGCCGAGGGGAACGGGGGGCAACCATCGCCGATCGGGTTGTTCGGTGCCAGCACCGGCGCGGCGGCCGCGCTGGTGGCTGCAGCGGCCCGGTCCCGGGCCGTCGCGGCGGTGGTGTCCCGGGGCGGCCGGCCTGACCTGGCCGGTGCCGAACTCACCCGGGTGCGGGCGCCGACGCTGTTGTTGGTGGGCGGCCTGGACCGGGAAGTTCTGGAGTTGAACGAGCGGGCGCTGCGATCGTTGTCGGGTCGGGCCGAGCTGCGGGTGGTCCCGGGGGCGAGCCATCTGTTCGAGGAGCCGGGCACGCTGGAGGAGGTCGCCCGGCACGCGGCGGGCTGGTTCGGCGGCCATCTGGCCGCGCCGATTCCCGAGTCAACGACGCGTACCCGGCCCTGACGCGGTTCGCCGTCGGAGGTGATCAGGCACGTCGCGGGTATGCCCCTCCGGCATGTCCATGCCCGAGAGGCATACCCGCCAGGACGCTACGGGAGAAAGCCAGCCCTACCGCGCGGCGGCGGCCATCCGCCGTTCGCCGTCAGCCTTCATCTTCGCCGCGCGGTCCAGGTCGGCCTGGCTCACGGCCACGGAGCCGAAGGCTCGCACCGCCTGGTAGTAGGTCCAGGCCAGGCTGTAGCAGGCTGGGCGCACGAACGAGTTGTACGTGGCGCAGGACCGCTTCATGTCCTCGTAGAACGCGCTGTCCACGCGGGACTTGTTGGCCGAGAACAGGCCCACTGCCTTGTAGTTCCGGTAGCCGAAGTCGTGCCGGTAGCAGGAGAGGGTGAAGTTGAAGCCGAGGGGGTTGTCCGGGCTCGACGAGCAGTAGTCGGTGGACCAGTCGAAGTTGTACTCGGCCCAGGCCGCCTGGTTGGCGCGGCCGGAGTTCCAGGCGTTGTAGCTGCTGACACTGGTCTGGGTCCAGCTCGACAGCACCGAGAGCTTCTGTTCCTGGCTTACCGCCGCCGACGCCGGTGCGGCGGCGGACAGCAGGGTGAGCAGGGCCAGGAAACCCGAGGCGAGCAGGGTGGCGATCCGGCGGGGCATGGGTACCTCCGGGGTGGGGGTCCGGGTCCGGACTGTGGTTGCACCGGCGGGGTCGTCCGGTGGGGGTCCAGTCTTCGGCAATCGGTAGTTAACGATCTACCGATGGAAGCCATCTTTTCGCGCCTGGTGCGTAAACGAACGAATGCCCCAGGCCGCTGACCCGACCCGGGGCATTCGTTTCTCGGTCAGTTCACGAAGTGCGGGAGACCGACCGGGCTTTCGTTGGCGAGCCGGTCCACCGAGCGCACGACGTAGGTGTACCGCTGACCCGCAACCGCCGTCGGGTCGAGGAACGTCTGCTCGCCGGAGGTGGCGCGAACCGTGGCGATCAGGTGCCGGGCGTCGGCGAAGCCGCATCGGTCCGGCACGACCCGACCGTCGAAGCGGTACACAGCGTAGGAGGCGGCCGTGCCGAGCGGTCCCACCCCGTCGAGCACCGGCTGCCACCTGAGCCGTACCCCGTCATCGGTCCGGGTGGCCGCGGTGACCAGCGGGAAGATCAGCGGCTTCGCCGGCAGATGGCTCATCGTCGGGATCAGCGCCGGGCGCGAGTAGTGCTCGGCGGCGTACAGCGTGGTGGCGCCGAGCTTGTCCGCGCGCACCTGGACGGCGCTGAAGTGGACGTTGCCCAGCACCTCCGGATGGTCCCGGTTGAAGGTCAGATGCCGGGACATCTCCGCCGGGTCCTGCCAGGCGGCCGGCTGGCCCGGCTCACCGATCTTGTAGTCCGCCTGACCGACGTACAGGTGCACCCGGGTGCCGCGGACCACCTCGGCCCACCACGGGACGAGCTTGGCGTAGTCCGCGACCGGGAGGCCGATGTTCCAGTAGATCTGCGGCACGATGTAGTCCACCCACTCCTCCTTCACCCATTTGCGGGTGTCGGCGAAGTTGGCGTCGTACGACTGGGAGCCGTTGGTGTCCGAGCCGAGCGGATCCGCGGCCTTGTTGCGCCAGATGCCGAACGGGCTGACGCCGAACTTCACCCACGGCTTGGCCGCCTTGATCTTCTGGCCCATCTCCTGGATCAGCAGGTCGATGTTGTGCCGGCGCCAGTCGGCCTTGTCGGCGAACCCGTCGCCGTGCTCGGCGAACGTGGCGTCGTCCGGGAAGTCCTGACCGGCCGCCGGGTACGGGTAGAAGTAGTCATCGAAGTGCACCCCGTCGAGGTCGTACCGCCGGACGGCGTCCATCATCGCGGTCTGGACGAACTCGCGTACGGCGGGGATTCCCGGGTTGTAGTAGAGCCGCGAACCGGCGGCATTCACCGGATAGGCCACGGCCCACTCGGGATGCTCCCGGACGGGGTGGCCGGGGGCGAGTTGGTTGATGTCGGCGCCCGCGCCGCCCGGTGCCGGCATCGAGATCCGGTACGGGTTGAACCAGGCGTGGAACTCGAGGTTGCGCTTGTGGGCCTCGCTGACCAGGTAGGCCAGCGGATCCCAACCGGGGTTCTGACCCCGGACCCCGGTCAGGTACTCCGACCACGGCTCGTAAGGCGATGGCCAGAACGCGTCGGCGGTCGGTCGGACCTGGACGACCACGGCGTTGTGGTTGAGTCGCTTGGCCAGGTCGAGCCAGCCCTGGTATTCGGCTTGCTGGACCGCGATCCGGTCGGGCGAGGTCCGGGAGGCCGCGGTGGGCCAGTCGATGTTGACCACCGACGCTATCCACATCGCCCGGAACTGTCGTTTGGGGGCGGCCGGATCGGTGGTGCAGTTCTGGCTGGTGTCGGTGCCGGACGCGGCCGGGCCGGTGGGGCCGGGGTCCGCGGCGGCGGGGGTCGGTGTGGCGAGCGCGCCGAGCAGGGCGACGGCGAGCGCGGCGGCGGACAGTCGTGGTGCCTTCATGCGACGTGCGTCCCTTCGTCAGGGCCGGGTCGGCAGCAGATCGGCAAGATTCGCCGAGGGGGATCTACTGTAGGAAGGAAAGTTTCACAACCGGCGCGGCGAGCGCAAGCCCTGGGCGGGAATTGGTCAGGCGGAACGCAGTGCGTCGACCCGGACCAGCACCTTGACCTCGCCGATCGGGGCGCCCTGTGGGTCGAGGGACTGGCCGATGACCCAGATCCACCGGTTGTCGTAGTACCGGGACAGGTCGTGTCGCAATTGCTCGACGCGCAGCGACAGCGGATATCCGCCGCACCGCCAATCGTTCTTGCGCAGCGTGACGATCGTCCCCGCGGGGACGTCGAGGCGGGCGTTCACCGGCACCTCCGGGAGAGACGGGGGAGGACGTCGCAACATCCCGGGTCCCGGCTCCGAGTGTCGCCGGTGAGTCAGCCTGCGGCTCGCCGGCGCGCCGCACAACCATTCCGAGAAAGTTTTCAGGTACCGAAAGATGTTCAAATGAATCGAACATCACGGATTCATGCGTTCGGGCGGGAAGGCTCGATGGCCACCCGCTATCGTGTGGGTCGTGTGCCGACGGGCCGGGGTTGAGCAGGATCGACAGTGATCCATTTTCCCGCCGTGCGACGCGGCCCGTTGCGCGCGCTGTCCCTGCGGATCGGCGCCGCGATCGCGCTGGTCCTGCTCGTCGTCGCGATCGTTTACATCGGGCGCGACGGCTACCGGGACGTCAACGGGGACGGCGTGGACCTGCTCGACTGCTTCTACTACGCGGTCGTGTCGCTGTCGACCACCGGGTACGGCGACATCGCCCCGGCCTCGGCGTCGGCCCGGCTGGTGAACGTGCTGGTCATCACGCCGGCCCGGGTGCTGTTCCTGATCATCCTGGTCGGTACGACCCTGGAGGTGCTGACCGAGCAGTACCGGACCGGGCTGCGCCTGTCGCGCTGGAGGAGCAAGTTGAAGGGTCACGTCATCATCTGCGGCTACGGCACCAAGGGCCGCAGCGCCATCTCCGCTCTGCTGGAGACCGGCTTCGACAAGAGCAAGATCGTTGTGGTGGAGAGCAGCGGGTCGGCGATCCGGCAGGCCACCGCGGCGGGGCTGGTCACCGTGGAGGGGTCCGCCACCCGGTCCGGCGTGCTCAAGCAGGCGCACGTCACGTCCGCCAAGACCGTCATCATCGCGACCGACAGCGACGACGCGTCGGTTCTGGTCACGCTTACCGTCCGGCAGCTCACCGCGGGCCAGGTCCGGATCATCGCGGCCGCCCGCGAGGCCGAGAACGCCCCGCTGCTCAAGCAGAGCGGCGCCCACCACGTCATCGTCTCGTCCGCCACCGCCGGCCGGCTGTTGGGCCTGTCGACCTCCGCGCCACCGTTGATCGACGTCGTCGAGGACCTGCTCACCCCGGGTCAGGGGATGGCGCTGGCCATGCGGTCGGCCGAGCGCCACGAGGTCGGGCTCGGCCCGCGCGAACTCAACACACTTGTCATCGCGCTGGTTCGCCGGGGAAAGGTGGTGCCGCTTGCCGACCCGGAGGGCGTCGAGGTGGAGACCGGCGACATGCTCGTCTATGTCCGGGACGACCGCGATCCGGCCGCCACCGGCGCGCCGCCGGGGCCGGGCCTGGCCCCGAACAACCGCTGACGCAGCGCCGTCGCTGGAGGTGTCCCGGTTCCCAGGTGTGCACCTCAGCGGTTCTGCCGCTCGATGCCGCGTCGGACGAGGCCGCGGATGCCGGGGAGGGTGATCGCTCGGATTGTCACGTCGTTCATCCAGACGTGGAACCGGCTCGGTGGCGCGTACTGGTACATCCCGCGACGGGCGAGCGCCTGCCGCTTGACCACCTCGGGTCGCAGACCGGTCTCCCATTCCGCCAGCGCTGACGGGATGTCGTCGTGTCGTCGCAGGGCGGATCCGAGTTGGTCGGCGCCGGCGAGCGCCAGGGCCGCGCCGTGCCCGGCGAAGAGGGTGACACACCAGGCGGCGTCGCCGAGAAGCACCGTGCGGCCGGTGCTCCAGCGCGGCACGCGCACCTGGCTGACCCGGTCGAAGTAGGCGCTGCCCGGGTCGGTCTCCAGGTGCCGGAGCGCCTCGGGCACGCCCGCGGCGAGGTCTCCGAACGCCGTGCGAAGCGCCTCCACCGGACCGCGTTCCATGTCCCGGGTCGGGTCGTCGCACCGGTACGTGAAGAAGGCCGAGGACCGGTGCGGGCCCAGGTTGACCACCGCCGCCGTGCGTCCGGGACCGATGAAAGTCGTGGCGGCGGACTCCGGCACGGCCGCCACCGGGTGCGCGAGCGGGAACGCGGCCACCACATAAGGCAGATCGACCCGGTGATCTGGGCCGAACATCGCCGTCCGGGTCGCGGAGTGGACGCCGTCGGCGCCGACCAGCAGGTCGGCCTCCTCGGTGGCGCCGTCGCTGAGTTTGATCTCGACCCGATCGGCGTCCTGGTGGATGGCCGAGACCGTGGTGCCGAACCGGATTTCGGTGTTGTCGCGTGCCGCTTCGAACAGTGCGGTCTCCAGGTCCGCCCGGAACACCGTCATGGTGCGGGGGCCCAGTGCCGCCTCGGCGACCGCGGCGGGCACCGTGAGCTTCGGCCGGCCGTCCGCACGGACCAGCACGGTGGTGAACAGGCCCAATGCGCGGGGGGAGAGGGCGGGGACCAGCCCGAGCTGCTCGGCGGCGTCGAATCCGGCACCGAGCAGATTCACCAGATAGCCACCGCTGCGCCGGGTCGGGGAACGCTCCACCACGAGCGTGTCCCATCCATCCTGGGCCAGTCGTAGGGCCGTGGCGAGCCCGGCTATGCCGGCGCCGACGATCACCGCTCGTGTCATGCGTGCGCTCCCGATAATGAGAATGAGCAGATGCTCAAAGCAGTATGAGCGGCTGCTCATCCCGGCGCAAGCCGCTTAGACTCGGGGAATGCCACGCGGAGTCGCCATCACCGAACCTCGGCAGCACCTGTTCGCCGCCGCGGAACGGGTGATCGCCACGGCGGGCCCCAGTCAGCTCACCAGCCGGGCCGTGACCCACGAAGCCGGCGTCGCGACGGGACTGCTGTTCACCCACTTCGCGAACGTCGACGACTTCCTGATCGGCTACGCGGTCGACCGGAGCTTCCAGATCGCCGCCGCGGCGGCCGGGCTGCCCGAGCGCGCCGGCACCGCCGTCGTCGCCGCTAATCTGGGCGAGGCCGTCCTCGCCACGCCACCGATCACCCGGCTGGCCGTCACCCGGCTGTTCGCCGCCCGCCCCGGGTTGGTGGCGGCGGTCGAAGCGGTTCTCGGCACGGGAACCGCCGCCCTGCGCCCGCTGGAACGCGCCACCGTCGACTACCTGGCCGCCGAACGACGGCACGGGCGGATATCGTCACGCGCCGACCCCGAAGCGCTGGCCCTGGCCGTGATCGGCGTTCTCCAGCACGTCGCACTCACCGATGGCACCGACCCGGCGGCGGACGACCGCATTCGCCGCGCCATTACCGCGCTTATCGACAGCGTCCAGGGCGTCGCTTCCTGACGACGCGGCCTGGCGCTTCTCCACCACCCTCGCTCCGGTGCTTTCCTGGTCCTCGTTCCGCGAGGTTCCTCGTACTGCTGTGATGAGCCGTGAGAGGCTGACGCCATGCTTGATGACGCCTTCGACGGACCGGTCGGCCTCACCGGTGTCGGTTACGAGGGGCGAACGGCCGAAGAGTTGACGGCTTACCTGGTTGCGTCGGGGGTCTCCCGATTGGTTGATGTGCGGTTGAACGCGATCTCCCGCAAGCCGGGTCTCAGCAAGGGCGCGCTGATGCGGGCCATGTCCGAGGCGGGGATCAGCTACGAGCATCGCCGGGAGCTAGGTAACCCGAAGAGTAACCGGCGGGCTTCGGAGGCACGGCGGCCGAACTGATGCGTGCGCGGTCGACCTTCGCCAGCTTGTTGCAACGCCCCGAATCCGAGGCCGCGCTCGCGGCGCTGGCGGCGGCAGGTAATCGGGAACGCGTCGCGGTGTTGTGTTTCGAGGCGGAACAGCATCGGTGCCATCGCGAGGTTGTGCTTCAGGAAGCCTGGCGATTGTTCAGCGCTTCGGCGTCCGATCGGCCGAGCCTGCGCTGTAACGCGACAAGCTCCCAGTCGAGTACGCCTTGGCGGTGACCGCGGCATGTCGGGTCGCAGCACCGGTAACGGTAGGCGCAACGGAATCGCGGTGCCTCCAACGGGGTGCGGTCATGGCTGGCGAAAAGATCGAGTTGGTTGACGTAGAGATTGATCTTCCGTTGTTCCTCGGGCGTCCAGCCGGGATGAGGTTCGAGGATCAGGCCGCTGACGTCCATGACGCGGACGAGCGCCAGAGACTGTGCGGATGGGTCGTCACGGGAGCTTCGGTTGAGGCGACACATCGATTCCTCGACATGTGGATCCAGCCACTTCCTGCGGTGCTTCCAGGGGGCCAGGTGTCCTTCGTTCGTCAAGCTGTGCAGTATCGGTTTCCAGCTCTCCCTACGTTGGTCCTGGCGTGCGGGTTTGGCTGCCACGGAAACAATGTCGTACTTGCGGAACCGTCCCTCGTCGGTCAGTTCACGAAAGTTGATGGGGTAGAGCCGGATCCAGCCACGGCGATGCAGGTCAAGGCTGAGTCCCGCCACGCAAACCGTCTCGCCATAGCGTTCGGACGGGTTGGGTGCCGCCTTGACGGTTACGAGTAGTCGAAGACGGTTCACCTGATCGCTGGCCGGCTTGGGGTCGGGGTCGGATCCATCCGGGCCGAACAACGACAGTTGGGTCACCGCAGCCTCCGACGATCTCGATGAGTAACGATGACACTACTTCACGTTACCCTGATGTCGACAGAGGCGGTGCGGACGTCGACCCACACCCGAATCGTCAGCATGGCAAGGCCGCCTATCACCGCGCGGTGATAGGCGGCCTTACTCGCACTTACAGGATGGTCCAGGTGTCGCCGGCGTTGAGCAGGGCCGACAACCGCTCGTCCGGGGTGCCCTCGGCCTTGTCCTTCGCGGCGGCGAGCTGCTCCTGAACCAGACTGTCGTACGACGGCCGAGCGACGTCGCGGAACACCCCGATCGGCGTGTTGCGCAGGTCGAAGCCGGGCAGCCGGGACAGTGCGAAGGCGTACGCCGGCTCCGCCACCGTCGCGTCGTGCACCACGATGTCGCCCGCGGCGACGGAGGTGGTTTCGCGTACCTCCAGGCCGAAGCCGCCCGGTGGGTGGACGACGCAGAACTGCCCGTCGGCCCCGAACGTGATGGGCTGCCCGTGCTCCAACCGGATCAGGTAGTCGTCCCGGGTCGCCGGCTCCTTGAGCTGCTCGAACGCGCCGTCGTTGAAGATGTTGCAGTTCTGGTAGATCTCCACGAAGGCGGATCCCTCGTGCTCGGCGGCGGCCCGCAGGACGGACTGCAGATGCTTTCGGTCCGAGTCGATGGTCCGGGCCACGAAGGTGGCCTCCGCGCCGAGTGCCAGCGACAGCGGGTTGAACGGCGAGTCCGCCGAACCGACCGGCGTCGACTTAGTGATCTTGCCCAGTTCCGAGGTCGGGGAATACTGGCCCTTGGTCAGCCCGTAGATCCGGTTGTTGAACAGCAGGATCTTCAGGTTGACGTTGCGGCGCAGGGCGTGGATGAGGTGGTTGCCGCCGATCGAGAGCGCGTCGCCGTCGCCGGTCACCACCCAGACCGACAGGTCCGGGCGAGTGGTCGACAGGCCGGTGGCGATCGCCGGGGCGCGACCGTGGATCGAGTGCATCCCGTACGTGTTCATGTAGTACGGGAAGCGTGACGAGCAGCCGATCCCGGAGACGAACACGATCCGCTCGCGGGGGATGTTCAGCTCCGGCATGAAGCCCTGGACGGCCGCCAGGATGGCGTAGTCGCCGCAGCCGGGGCACCAGCGCACCTCCTGGTCGGACTTGAAGTCCTTGGCGGTGAGCTTGACAGCGACGGGCTCAGGCATTCTTGACCACTTCTTCCAGCATGGACTCCAGCTCCGCCGCGGTGAACGGCAGGCCCCGGACCTGGTTGTAGCCGATGGCGTCGACCAGGTAGCGGGCCCGGATCACACCGGCGAGCTGGCCGAGGTTCATCTCCGGAATCACGACACGTTCGTAGCGGCGCAACACGTCGCCGAGGTTGGCCGGCATCGGCGCCAGGTGCCGCAGGTGGGCCTGGGCCACCGGCAGCCCGCGCTGCCGCAGGCCGCGGCAGGCGGCGCCGATCGGGCCGTACGTCGAACCCCAGCCGAGAACCAGCACGCGGGCGGTGCCGTCCGGGTCGTCGACCTCGATGTCCGGCACCGGAATGGCCTCGATCCGGGCGGCCCGGGTGCGCACCATGAAGTCGTGGTTCGCCGGGTCGTACGAGATGTCGCCGGTCTTGTCGGCCTTCTCCAGGCCGCCGATCCGGTGCTCCAGGCCCGGGGTGCCCGGGGTCGCCCAGGGTCGGGCCAGCGTCTCGGGATCCCGCAGGTACGGCAGGAAGGTCTTGCCATCCTCGCCGTTGGGCTCGGTGGCGAACTCGACCCGAAGGTCGGGCAGCGAGTCCACCTCGGGCAGCAACCACGGCTCGGAGCCGTTGGCCACGTAGTTGTCCGACAGCAGGATCACCGGCGTGCGGTAGCTAAGCGCGATCCGGGCGGCCTCCAGCGCGGCGTGGAAGCAGTCCGACGGGGAGCGGGGCGCGACCACGGCGACCGGCGCCTCGCCGTGCCGGCCGAAGAGCGCCATGTTCAGGTCGGCCTGCTCGGTCTTGGTCGGCATGCCGGTGGACGGCCCGGCGCGCTGCACGTCGATCACGACCAGCGGCAGTTCCAGGGCGACGGCGAGCGAGATGGTCTCGCCCTTGAGCGCCACACCCGGTCCGCTCGTGGTGGTGACGCCGAGCGACCCGCCGTACGACGCACCCAGCGCCGCGCCGATCGCCGCGATCTCGTCCTCGGCCTGCATGGTGGTGATGCCGAACCGCTTGTGCTTGCTCAGCTCGTGCAGGATGTCGGAGGCCGGGGTGATCGGGTAGGCGCCGAGGAAAACGGGCAGGCCGGAGCGCACCCCGGAGGCGACCAGGCCGAGCGAGAGCGCTTGGTTGCCGGTGATGTTGCGATAGGTACCGGGGGTCATCTTCGCCGGCTTGACCTGGTATCGGACGGCGAAGTCCTCGGTGGTCTCGCCGAAGTTCCAGCCGGCCTTGAACGCCGCGACGTTGGCCGCCACCAGTTCCGGCCGGGCGGCGAACTTGCGCTCCAGGAACCGCAACGTCGACGCGTACGGGCGGGAGTACAACCAGGACAGCAGCCCCAGCGCGAACATGTTCTTGGCCCGTTCCGCGTCCTTCTTGGACACGTCGTGCTCGGCCAGGGCCCGGACGGTCATGGAGGTCAACGCCACGGGATGGACGGCGTACCCGTCGAGCGACCCGTCGCCGAGCGGGTCGGTCTGGTAGCCCACCTTGGCGAGGCTGCGCTTGGTGAACTCGTCGGTGTTGACGATGACGTCCGCGCCGCGCGGCAGGTCGCCCAGGTTGGCCTTGAGCGCCGCCGGGTTCATCGCCACCAGCACGTTGGGGGCGTCGCCGGGGGTGAGGATGTCGTAGTCGGCGAAGTGGACCTGAAAGCTCGACACACCGGGCAGGGTGCCGGCTGGCGCCCGGATCTCGGCGGGGAAGTTGGGCAGGGTGGAGATGTCGTTGCCCAGCTGCGCCGTTTCCGAGGTGAACCGGTCACCGGTCAGCTGCATCCCGTCGCCCGAGTCGCCGGCGAACCGGATCACCACTCGGTCGAGTTGACGGACCTGCTTGGTCACGGTCCCGTTCCCCTCCCTACGTACCGGCGGCGGGTGCGCGCCTGGGCGCGTCCGGCCAACCTGCTCACCTTGAGAGCCTACGTCGGATCGGCCAGGGATCCGCCGGCAAGGTGGGTGGGACTGGGGGTCACTATCCGGACATACCGCGCGGTTGGCGCCGCACCCGGCTCAGCAGTAACTGGAATCACGCTATTCGCTGGGAACGGCTTCCTCGCGGATCGCGGGAGGCGCGCCGCCCATCCGCCGCCGCAGCGAGGTGGTGGCCAGGCCGAGGGCCAGCACCACCAGCAGCACCGACGCGCCGATCAACGCGATCGCGGTCTTCTGCACGCTGGACAGGCCGTCCCCGTCCCCGGCGTTGGTAAGCGACGGCAGGGCACCCTGGGATCCGGTGGGGCCGACGCCGGCTGGCGGGGTGACAAGCGCCGCCACCGCGACGATCCGGAAGCTCATCTGGACGGTCCGTGGGCCGCCGACACGTGGCGTGATCGTGCCGATCACCGCGCCGGAGAGCGGAGCGTTGCGTTGGGCCTCCTCGGTGGCGGCGACCGGCAGCCGAACCGTGCCGGTGGCGCCCGCCGCGATCGGGCCCAGATCGCAGCGGGTGCGGTCGTCACCGGCGGCGGCACAGCCCGCCGCGATGGTCGGGACGGTGACGCCCCGCGGCAGCACGACCTCGATGGCGCCCGCCGCGTCGACGGCACCGGTGTTGCCGAGCCGCACCTCCAGTGTCGTCGGCTGGCCGGTGATGTCGAAGCTGACCTCGCTGGCGGCCAGCGAGATCCCGGGCACCGGTGGACCGGGCGGGAACAGGACCGCGAAGCCCTGGTCGTCGCTAATAGGCTGGGCCCCCGGGTCATTCGGCACGGTGGAACTGACCCGGACCGACCCACTCAACGGCATCCGGCGCCACGCGTCACCGGCCACCCGCACCCGGACCCGGGTGCTGAACCGGTCTCCGGGGGCGACTGTCCACGCCGCGCACTGCCAGCCTTCCGCGCCGGCGGTGGCGCAGCCGGGGGTTCCGGCGTCGGTCAACCCCGGGGGCATCGTGTAGCCGAGCCGCATCGACTCGGCCACCTCGCCGGTGTTCGCCACGGTGATCCGCAGGTCGACGACGGTCGCCGGAGCAGACCAGTACTGCGGGCTGAGCGTGAGGTCGTCGGTGGTCACCGAGACGCCGCGGGCGGGCTGGTTGGGACGGCCGGGGCCGGGCTGGCTCGGCGGCCGGGGCGGCACCGGGCTCCTCGTCGTCGGGGTGGCGACCGGCGGAGTCGTGGTCGGCTCACCCTGCGGCGGACTCGTCGGCGACTCGGTGACCGGGGGCGGCGTACTTGGCGACGGGTTCGTCGGTGGCGTGCTCGGGGTGTCCGACGGGGCCGGTTCGGTCTGCGGCGGGCTGGTGGGCGTCTCCGGTTCGGGGGTTCCCTCGGGCCCGGCGGTGTCCGGTGCCGCGACCGGCTGGAGGTGAACGGTGTCGACCGGCTGGATCAGCGCGGCACCGACAAGCAGGCCAGCGACGATGACGCCGACGAGGGCCGCCGATCGGCCGCGCGGCACCGGCCGGCGTGCCGCTCCGGGCCGGCGTGCCGTCCGGACGTCGTCACCTGCCATGGATCCCCCCGCACGCTGAACGAGCCTGCACCCGGGTCGAGCACGGCCCCTCATTATTCGGGGATACTTGCCATCCAGCACTAGTCGGCAGACGAAACAACTTCGTAACGGATCGTTGTGTCATTGATGGGTCGCGCAGGGTGACTCCGCGCTGTGCCGGGAGCGGTAGGCTTCGGGCATGACCGGCTACCTCGGGTCGTACGCCACGCTCGGGCTGCTGCTGCTCGCCGGCGCCGCGGTCTTCGTCGTGGCCTTCACCGCCAACCGCCTGCTGCGGCCCGGCCAGCCCGCGGAACCACCGGGCAAGCGGTCCACGTACGAGTGCGGTCTCGACCCGGTTGGCGAGGACTGGGCCCAGATGCAGATCCGCTACTACGTCTACGCCTACCTGTACGTCCTGTTCGCGGTCGAGGCGGTGTTCCTGTTCCCCTGGGCAATGGTGTTCGACCGGCCGGGATTCGGGGCGACGACGGCGGTTGAGATGGCCATCTTCATCGCGATCGTCGCGTTGGGCATCCTCTACGCCTGGCGCAAGAACGTGTTGCGCTGGACCTGATCCCCTGTCCCGAGTTGATCAAGAGGTTTGCGTCGTCCGCGGGCCCTCCCATGACGCGAACCTCTTGATCAACAGGAAGGGGTCGGGGCTCCCAGTCAGGCGAGACCGCGTCGGGAGACCGCCGGTGGCCGATCGCCCCTGATCGTGGCCACCATGTCCAGCACCCGACGCGTCGGACCCACCTGATGGGCACGGAAGACCCGGGCGCCGAGCCAGGCCGACACCGCGGTGGCCGCCAGGGTGCCCTCCAGCCGCTGGTCCACCGGCAGGTCCAGGCTCTCCCCGATGAAGTCCTTGTTGGACAGCGCGACCAGGACCGGCCAGCCGGTCCGAGTCAACTCCGCGAGTCGCCGGGTCACCTCCAGCGAGTGCCGGGTGTTCTTCCCGAAGTCGTGAGCCGGGTCGATCAGGATGCCGTCCGGTCGCACCCCGAGCCGTACCGCCCGCGCCGCGAGTCCGGTGACCGTGGCCACCACCTCGGCCACCACGTCGGCGTACCCGATCCGGTGCGGGCGGGTACGCGGCGGGAGGCCGCCGGCGTGCGAGCAGACCAGCCCCGCGCCGGTCCGCGCGGCGACCTCGGCGAGCGCCGGGTCGAAGCCGGACCAGGTGTCGTTGATGAGGTCCGCGCCGGCCGCGACCGCCTCGGTCGCCACTTCGGCACGCCAGGTGTCGATCGAGATCACCACATCGGGGAAGGTTGCCCGCACGGCGGCGACCGTGGCCACCGTGCGGCGGATCTCCTCGGCCGGGGCCACCTCGGCGCCGGGTCCGGCCTTGACCCCGCCGATGTCGATGATCCGGGCGCCGTCCCGCACGGCCCGCTCGACGGACCGTAGCGCCGCGTCCGCCGCGAAGGTCGCGCCGCGGTCGAAGAACGAATCCGGCGTACGGTTGACGATTGCCATCACGGCCAACTCATCCGGCTGGAAAGCGGCGCCACCCAGGCGTAGCGCACCCGTCATCCGGCCCCTCCTCGACGATCATCGGCGGTGTCCTCGACGCTATCCGGGCCCGCCCGGTCCCGTGTGGCGGGCTACCCCCACCCGGGTCGGCATGCCACGATCGGGGCCATGGGTCAGCTTTTGCTCGTTCTGGCCGGCGCGTTGACTGTCGCGGCGGTGGTGTTCGGGGTCGCGGTGCTGATGACCGGGGGTGACTCCGGCCTCGCTCCGGCCGAGCCCGACGGCCGGGCCGTCCCGCTGCCGACCAACCGCCCGCTCCGGGAGGAGGACGTGGCCCATGTCCGTTTCGACACCGCGCTGCGCGGGTACCGGATGAGCCAGGTCGACCAGGCGATGACCCGGGCGGCGTACGACATCGGGTACAAGGACGAACTCATCGGTGTGCTGGAAGCGGAGGTCACCGCGTTGCGCGAGGGACGGATCGCGGACGCCGACACGCTGCGCGACGCGCGGGAGACGGCCGCCTCCGCCAGGACGACCGGGATCGGCACGGAGGCCGCGGCGGACCGACCGGCGACCGGGATCGGCACGGAGGCCGCGGCGGACCGACCGGCGACCGACGCGCTCCCGACCGTGCCGACCGGCGACCTCGCCGGGCCACGACCATCGGTTACGGGGGCCGGAACAGACGGCGAGCCCGAGGTGGAGACGCGCGACATGGCGGCGGCGGATCCGTTCGCCCGACCCACTGCGGACATGCGCGGCACCCCGCTCTGGACGGACCGGGCGTGACCGAGCCGACCGGCGCCGACGAGCTGCGCGCCGCCGCTGCGCCGGGTGCCGGTGAGGTGACCGCGACGGTCATCGTCAACGCCTCGGCGGACCGGGTGTTCGCCGCCTTCACCTCATGGGAACGCCAGGGCGAGTGGATCCCGTTCACCCGGGTCCGGGTGGTCGAGGGCGATGGGGGCGAGGGCAGCCGTATCGAGGCCGTTACCGCGCTGGGTCCGGCCATTCTGCGGGATGAGATGCGCGTGGTGCGGGTGGACCCGCCGTACGAGGTGCGGGTGGTGCACACCGGCGCGCTGCTGCGCGGTCCCGGCGTGCTGCGTTGCACCCAGATGGACCGGGAGCGCACGCAGGTGGTCTGGCACGAATGGTTCCACCTGCCCGGCGGCGCCGCCGGGCGGATGACCTGGCCGGTGCTCTGGCCGGGTTCCAAGGTGGGGCTCACCCAGGCCCTGAAGCGGCTGGCTCGGCTCGTGGAGAGAGGTCAGCTGCCCTGAGCGCGGCGTCGCCGGTCGTTGTCGTGCCGGTGGCGGTGACGCCGGCCGGAGCCGCGCCCGTCGCGGGCTGCCAGCCCGGCGGCCGGAACAGCACCCCCAGCCGGTTCCGCCAGCCGCGCACGGTACGCAGGTCGCGGCCGATGGCCGCGTACTCGTGGAAGGCCACCCGCAGCGGGTTGTAGCTGTTGATGTTCTTGGTGAGGCCGTAGACGCAGCGTTCCCGTTCGGGGGCGAACGAGCCGAACAGCCGGTCCCAGACGATCAGGATGCCGCCGAAGTTGCGGTCCAGGTAGCTGCCCTGTGAGGCGTGGTGCACCCGGTGGTGTGACGGGGTGTTGAACACCGCCTCGTACCAGCGCGGCATGCGGTCGATCCGCTCGGTGTGGATCCAGAACTGGTAGAGCAGGTTCACCGAGCCGAGGAAGGCCAGCACCGCGGGGTGAACGCCGAGCAGGATCAAGGGGATGTAGAAGATCCAGGAGGTGAGCCCGGTCCACGGCTGGCGGAGCGCGGTGGAGAGGTTGAACCGCTGCGAGGAGTGGTGCACCACATGGCAGGCCCAGAGGATGCGGATCACGTGGTGACTGCGGTGTGACCAGTAGTAGCAGAAATCCTGGGCGATCAGCAGCAACGGCCAGATCCACCATGATCCGCCGGCGCGCAGCGGGGTGAGCGCGTAGAGGACGGCGTAGGCGGCGGCGATCGGCACCTTCCAGAGCAGGTCCGCCCCGATACTGCCGAGTCCCATGGCCAGGCTGGTCGCGGTGTCGGCCCCGCCGTACCCGACCTCGTCGTCGTCGCGATGAAGCAGGTATGACACCCGTTCGAGGACGATGAGCAGCAGGAAGGCGGGGATCGACAAGGTGATGATGTCGGGCAGGTCGCGCACGCCGCACCTCCGTCGTACCGGCGGGTAACTATTGACGATAGGCACTGGCACCGGGCGAGGCAATGGCGTCGGTGGGGTGGCATAACGTGGGCACCGTGACGGATCTGGTGACCGGGACGGGCCCGGCGGCGGCTGGAGCGGGTGCGGCGGCGGCTGGAGCCGCCGGGTCGTCGACCGCTCCCGACGGGTTGGTGGTCGGCAAGGACGGGCTGGCCCGCTGCCGGTGGGGCGCCTCCACCCCCGACTACATGGCCTACCACGACGGCGAGTGGGGGCGACCGCTGCGCGGCGACGACGCCCTGTTCGAGCGGCTGACCCTGGAGGCGTTCCAGTCCGGCCTGTCCTGGCTGACCATCCTGCGTAAACGGGAGGCGTTCCGGCGGGCGTTCGCCGGCTTCTCCATCGAGACGGTGGCCCGCTACGGGGAGGCGGACGCGGCCCGGCTGCTCGCCGACCCGGGGATCGTGCGCAACCGGGCCAAGGTGGAGGCCGCGGTCGCCAACGCCCGGGCCGCGCTCGACCTGCCCGGCGGCCTCGCGGCTTTGCTCTGGAGTTTCGCGCCGCCGCCCCGGCCCCGGCCCACCAGCCCGACCGAGGTCCCGGCGCTGACCGCCGAGTCGACCGCCATGGCCAAGGCCCTCAAACGAGCCGGTTTCCGCTTCGTCGGCCCCACCACGGCGTACGCGTTGATGCAGGCCACCGGGATGGTGGACGACCACCTGGCGGGTTGCCATGTGCCGGCGAGCCCGCCGGAGCCGCGTGATGGGATGGGCGACATGACGGTGCGCGGCACGGAGCCGGTATGAGTGCCTGGGCGGTGGTGATGCCCACCGAGCGGTTCGAGGCGGAGCGGCTTGTCCAGCACGAGCTGTTGGAGCTGACCGGGCTGGACGGGCCGCACCGGCCTCGGCCCGGGGACGACGTTCTCATCGTTCGTGACGAGGAGACGCCGCTGGTGGTGGCGGTGGGCCGGGTCAGCCCGGTGACCACGGCCGCCACCCGGACGGACCCGGACGATCCGCTGGACGGGGAGGACGGCACGCTGGTCGTGGCGTACCTTCGGCGGGCGCTGGACCGGCCGGTCCCCGCGACCGGGCTGACCGTGACCGGCCGGGTCACCCCGATCGACGGGGACACCTACCGGCGGTTGGCGGCCCGCGTTCCGGCGCCGGGGGACCGCCGCACCTGGCTGGTGAGCCTGGACCTGCCGATCGAGGCCGGGTCGCAGGCCGAGGCCGTCCGGATCTTCTGGTCGTACGTCCTGGAACTGGGCCCACGCGAGCTGCCGGCATTCGTCTCGCCGGCCGGCGACGAGTTGGCCATGCAGGCGTTCGTCCTCGGCGCGGAGGCCAACCAGGACCCGGAGGAGGACGACTGAGCCGGCGGGCTCAGTCGAAAACCCCCGGAAGCCGACCGGACCAGCCGTCGAGAACGCGGCCAGGGTCGCTGCCCAGCACCCGTTCCAGCAGCGTGGCGTAGACATCCCGGAAGTCGGTGGTGAACTTCAGATCCCCGTCGTCCAGGTCGGTCAGGCTGGGCGGCTCGCCGTACAACCCGCCGCGTACTCCGGCGCCGAGCAGGAACACGTCGGAGGCCGTCCCGTGGTCCGTGCCGTCGGAGGCGTTGGCGCGTACCCGCCGGCCGAACTCCGAATAAACGGCGACCACCACCCGGCGACCGGTCTCGGTGCGACGCATCCGTTCCACGAAGCCGGTCAGCGCCTTGTCCACCTGGCCCAGCAGCACCGCCTGGAGTTGTTTCTCGTCGGCGTGCGTGTCGAAGCCGCCCAGCGACACCGAGAAGACCCGGCTGGCGGCGCCGGCCTCGACGCACTGAGCGACCAGGTCGAGCTGCGCGGCCAGCGGGGTGCGGGCGCCGCCGGTGGCGGTGGCGCCGCCGTCGCCGTTGTCGTCGTCGTCGGTCGATTCGGCCGCCTCACGGACCTCAGCGATCATCTGATTGACCGCGCGCAGGTCGGCGAAGCAGGCGGCGGCCCGCGCCTGGGCCGGCGATTCACCCGGGGACGCGGCGGCGAACGCGGCGGTCGTCGGATCCCGCTCGATCCGTCCGGCGGCCCGGCCGGTCACCGGTACCGCCGCTCCGGCGCTCCGCGCCCCGGCCAGCAGCGGCGGCAGCGCCGGCTCGAACGAGACGGCCAGGCGGGGATCGGCACCCGCGCCGTCGAGCCACCGACCCAGCCATCCGGTCGTGCCGGGTCGATCCGGTTGGGCGGTCTGCCAGATGTCCATCGAGCGGAAATGGCTCCGGTCCGGTCGCGGATAGCCGACGCCGCGGACGATGGCCAGCTCGTCCTGGCCGAACATCGCGTGCAGCCCGGCGAGCGCCGGGTTGAGTCCGACCTGGTCGTCCAGCCTGCGGATCTCCTCGACCGGGTACGCCAACTCGGCCCGGGCGGTCTGGTATGCGGGATCGGCGTACGGGATGACGGTGTTCAGCCCGTCGTTGCCGCCGTACAGCGTCACCAGGACCAACGTGTTGGCCGCGGGGTCGGCGTCTCCGCCGGTCTCCATGATGTCGGTGAGGGTGTAGGTGCCGGCACCGGCGGCCAGCGCGCCAGCCCCGACCACGCCGCTGGTGATCAGGAACTTCCGCCGGGTCAGGGCGTCCACGGTGCTCTCCCTCTCAGCAGACGGTGTACTCGGGGCTGACCAGCGCAGCCGCCACGAGCCGCCGCGGATCGCCGGACAGTGGGTCCAACGCGCGGCGACTGCGCTCGGTCCAGCGGTCCACGACCAGCAGCCGGGCCAGCGCGTCGAGCCGGCCCTTCGGCGGCGCGGCGGCCAACCGGCGCGCGACCGCGGGCGACATGGCTCCGGCGAACAGGTCGGCGAGACGCATCCGGGCCTGCAACGACGACGTGGTCAGCCACGCCGCACCGGCTGGCCAGCCGCCCACGCTCGGCGGCCGCAACGGCACCTGGTCCATCCCGGTCAGCCCGGCTCGCAGCTGCCGGCGTCGCTTGTCGTCCAGATCACCGGGGCTGACGCCGAGCTGCCGCATCGCCCCCACGGCCCATTCCACCGGCTGCTTGACGAGCTGGTTACGGGTGTCCGCGAACTCCGGGGCGGTGAGCACCCGCCGGAGTGCCGTCGGGACGTCGGTCGTGGCCCGCAGGGCCGGGGCCGGGTCGGTTCCGGCGAACCGGAACCACAACCGGTTGGTCAGGAAGGTCGCGGCCGCCGGTTGGTCGGACAGCAACTGGGCGTACGACTCGGCGGTGAACGGAGCGGTCCGGCCCAGGATCGTCTTGTCCGTCGGGTCGTGCCGCCGGGCCGCGAACCGCGCGCCGCCGGTGCGCCGGTCGATCGTCCAGCCGGTCAGCGCCCGGGCTCCGGCCTTCACGTCGTCCTCGGTGTAGTTGCCGATGCCGAGGACGAACAGCTCCATCAGTTCGCGAGCCAGATTCTCGTTCGGGGCCTTCCGGGTGTTCTTCTGGCCGTCCAGCCAGAGGATCAGAGCCGGGTCGCGGACCATGGCGGCGGTCAACGCGCCGAACGACCCGGAACCGTGCCGCCGGAACGTCTCCAACTGGCCGAACATCAGCTGTGCGGATTTGACCTTCTGCGCGCTGGTCGCCCAGTGACCGTGCCAGAAGAAGATCAGTTTCTCGGCGAGCTGGTGCTCGGCGGCCACCATCCGATCCACCCACCAGGCGAGCACCTGATCGACCTGGCTGTTCCGCTGCCTGTTGGCGGCCTGCCGTTGCTCGCGGCTCGGCCGCTGGGGGAGTGCGGCGTACGGGTCCGGCCCGAGCCGGGGCGGCGGAGTGGCGGTGGCCCCCCGGTCCGGCGGACCGCCGCCCAGCAGCCGGTCGATGGTGGGCAGCATCCCGGCCCGCTCCGCCGCGTCCACCTCGGCGGCGGTGGGGCCGAAGGTGGCGCGCCGGAGCAGATGCGCGACATCGTCCCGATCGGCCATGCGAGCGACTGTACGGGTGTTGTGTACGGATCAGGTAAGGGTCGCGTGCGGCCCTGGTTCGTCGTGGATCCGGAGCTGTCGGGGATCCGGAGCCGTCGGGGCTGACCGTGTCGAGCCTGACTCCGCGTCGAGCCTGACTCGCGGTCCACCTCTCAGTGGCCCTCGAAGACCGGCTTCCGCTTGGCTACGAACGCGGCGGTGGCGGCCCGGTGGTCGGCCGTGGCACCGCAGATGGTCTGCGCCTGCGCCTCGGCCGCCAGCGCCTCGTAGAGGGTGCCCGCGTCTCCGACGGAGAGCTGACGCTTGATCGCTCCGTACGCCACGGTGGGCCCGGCGGCCAGCCGGGCGGCCAACTCGTGTGCCTGCGGGAGCACCTGCTCGTCGTCATCGACCAGCCGGGTCAGCAGACCCAACCGCATCGCCTGGTCGGCGGTGACCGGCTCGGCGAGCATCAGCAGCTCGACCGCCTTGGCGTGACCGACCAGCCGGGGCAGCGACCAGGACGCGCCGGTGTCCCCGGCCAGTCCGACCCGGGCGAACGCCATCAGGAAGCTGGTGCCCGGCCCGCCGATCCGGAAGTCGGCGAGGAAGGCCAGCGAGGCGCCCGCCCCGGCGGCCATGCCGCGCACCGCGGCGACAACCGGCTTCGGCAGGTTGGCCAGTCGGGCGGCGATCGGGTTGTAGTGCGCCCGTACGGTCTCCAGCGGGTCGCCGGCCGCCGACTCCAGGCCGGCGGCGTGCTCCCGCAGGTCCTGACCCGCGGAGAACGCCGTACCCGCGCCGGCGAGCACCACGGCCCGGCAGGACCGGTCCTGCTCCAGTTCGGCGAGCGCGTCCCGGAGCGCCTCCTTGAGCGCCACGTCCAGCGAGTTCATGGACTGGGGGCGGTTCAGGGTCAGGGTGACGACGGCATCGGTGCGGTCGACGAGCAGGGGCTCGGTCACGGTTGGCGGATCCTTCGGTCAGGGGCACGGCGGCCGGCGGGCACTCGGGGACTGATCGTGGGACCGTTGCCCAGGCAGGCGTCGACGAACCGGTCGGCGGCCGGCCGGAGCCGGGCCGCGTGCCGGTCGAAGAACGTCGCCGCGCCGGTGCCCGGCCACCGCTGGGGCAGCAGTGCCGGCGGCAGCTGCGGATCCCGAAACAGGAAGGTACGCCATGCGTGCACCAGCCGGAACCGGACCGCGTACGCGTCCTCGTCGGTGCTGCGGGCCGTGACAGCGGCGACCAGCGGGCGCTGCTCTTCGACGAAGCCCTCGTACGCCTCGCCGATCTCGGCCAGATTCCAGGCTCGCCGGACCACACCCACCGCGCCGGGCGTGCCGGCCGCGTGGGTGGCGGTGAACCTTTCGAAGCGAACTCCGGACTCGGCGAGCACGTCGTCGACGTCATCGCTCGGTCGGGTGGCCACCCAGGTCCGCTCGTCGAGCATCCCGTACCCGAGGAAGCTCAGGTTGGCGCCGAGCCGCTGCCGTTCCCGCCGGTTACCTGGCCCGTCCAGGACGAGTAGGTCGAACCGTCCGTCCCAGCTCGTCCTGCCGGTGCGGTAGATGCGGCCGGCGGCCTCGTCCAGCCGGCGGGCCGCCTTGGGTGTGATCGAATATCCAGGTCCGCTGGCCAGTCGGAGCGGTTCCAGCCAACCCTGCCGGACCATCCGGGACACTGCCGTCCGTACCGCGGGTGCCGCGATTCCGAGCGGAGTTAGTAACCTGACCAGGGCGGCAACCGGCGCCCGCCCACCCCGCGGGCGGAGGTAGTCGCCATAGAGGTCGAAGAGTGCCGACCGTGCCTGCATGACCGCATATTGTGACAGTCATTCCGGATATATGCTAGGTGCTGTTACATCGAGCCCTACTCGGTTTGGGTCCGACGGTGTTCATCAGGGAAAATCGTTTGTCGACGCCGCGGGCTTCTGGCGCGGCAATGCTGGCGAAGTGGCTGTGGGGCAACCCACGGGCCGAATGAAGGTCTGAGGGGAGACGACATGGCGGCGATGAAGCCGCGGACGGGTGACGGTCCGCTGGAGGTCACCAAGGAGGGCCGGGGCATCGTCATGCGGGTGCCGCTGGAGGGTGGCGGCCGGCTCGTCGTTGAGATGACACCCGACGAGGCCAATGCGCTCGGTGACGCGCTGAAGGCCGCTGTCGGCTGACGATTGACGAAACGGTCCGGGCCCGCGCACAGCGGGTCCGGACCGTTCGCCGTGGGTGGGCTCGGGCGACCGAGCCGCGATTCTGACCCGGTGGACGTGGGCCGCTCGCCAACCAGGGCGGGGCGACCGCCACAATCACACGCGGAGGTATGTCGGGGTGCTGGACATCGGTTTCGTCGCCGAGCCTGTCGGGTTCGACGCGCTCGTCCTGCCGGTCCACCCCGGCGACCGGCAGGCGGCGTCCGACGCGCCGGCGGTCGAGTTGCTGCCCGGCCAGTTCCCCGTGCCGGACGACCTGCGGGCAGAGGCGACGGCGCTGTTGCCCGCCGTGGAGCACTCCGGCGCGGCCGGCGTCGCGCACGTATCCGTCGCCCCGTCCCGGGAACCGGTCCGACTGGTGCTGGTCGGCGTCGGCGACGGCGACGAGGCGGGCTGGCGGGCGGCCGGTGCCGCTCTGGCCCGCTCCGGCGCGACCGAGCGGACCGTCGCCGTGGCGCTGCCCCCCGACGCCGGTCCAGCCGTGGTGCGCGGCCTGGCCGAGGGGCTGTGGCTGGCCTCGTACCGCTTCCGGTTGCCCGGCTCCGACGACGCCGCACCCTCCGGTGGCCGGGTAATGCTGGCCGTGGCCGGGACGGAGGCATACGTCGACGCGTTGCGTACCGCACGCGTTACTGCGGAAATGACCTGCTTCGCCCGCGACTTGACCAACATGCCGTCGTCGGTCAAGAGCCCGGCCTGGTTCGCCGACCAGGTCGTCACGGCGGCCGACCGGCTGATCGTGGCCCACCAGCCGGGCGGTGGACCGGACGGCGAATCGGCCGGTGGACCGGACGGCGTGGCGGGCGGCCTCACCGTCACCGTGCGCGAGCCGGCTGAGCTCGCCGCCGCGGGGTTCGGTGGCATCCTCGCCGTCGGGGGCGGCTCGGCGAGCCCACCCCGCCTGGTCGAGTTGGACTGGCATCCCGAGGACGCGCGAACCCATGTCGTCCTCGTCGGCAAGGGCATCACCTTCGATACCGGTGGCCTGTCGATCAAGCCTCGGGACGCGATGAAGCTGATGCGCAAGGACATGGGCGGCGCCGCCGCCGTGATCGCCGCCGCGCTGGGTGCCGCTGCGCTGCGCCTGCCGGTTCGGGTGACCGCGCTGGCGCCGCTGGCCGAGAACATGGTCAGCGGCTCGGCGTTCCGGCCCGGGGACGTGATCCGGCACTACGGCGGTCGGACCAGCGAGAGCACCAACTCCGACGCCGAGGGCCGGCTCGTGCTCGCGGACGCCCTGGCGTACGCGGTCGACCGGCTCGCCCCCGACGTGCTGATCGACCTGGCCACCTTGACCGGTGCCAACGCCGTGGCCCTCGGAGCCCGCACCGGAGCCCTGTACAGCGAGAACCACGAGCTGGCCGAGTCCGTCCTCGGGGCGGGCGCGGCGGCCGGCGAGCACGCCTGGCGGATGCCCCTGCCCAGCGATTACGTCGAGTATCTGGCCAGCGAGATAGCTGATCTACACAGCTCGCCCGCCAAGGGGGCCGGATCGGTCATCGCGGCGCTCTACCTGCGGGAGTTCACCGGCGAGCTACGCGACCGCTGGCTACACGTGGACATGTCCGCGCCGTCATGGACCAGCAAGGACGACGCCGAGCTGGTCAAGGGCGCCACCGGCTGGGGCGTCCGGACCCTGCTCCGCTGGCTCGCCGACCGGTGAGGACACGCTCCAGGAGGCTCTTGCCACCCGGGTGGCTCTTGTCAACCGCGGCGGACGGCGGTGAGGAGTCCGTCGCCGGCCGGCAGCAGCGCGGCCACCCAGTCCTCAGATTCGCGGATCGCTTTGATCACTTCGCGGATCGTGACGGTCGCCACGTCCCGGGCGGCGGGATCACCGATCCGCCCGCCGGCCAGGGCACCGCTGAGCGCGAGCACCCCCCCGGGACGCAGTAACCGGAGCGCCGCGTCCGCGCAGGCACCGTACTCGGTGACGTCCGCGTCCACGAAGATCAGATCGTAGGCGCCATCTGCCAGTCGGGGTAGCACATCCAGCGCTCGCCCGGTGATGATCCGGGTGCGGCCGGCCGGATAGCCGGCCTCGATGAAGATCCGGCGCGCGATCCGCTGGTGCTCCGCCTCCACGTCGATGGTGGTCAGCACGCCGTCCCGGCGCATCCCGCGCAGCAGCCACACCCCGCTGACTCCCGTGCCGGTCCCGATCTCCACCACCGCCCGGGCGTTCCCCGCGGCGGCGAGCAGCCGCAGGGCAGCGCCCACTCCCGGCGTGACGGCGGTCAGGCCCACCTCGTGGGCCAGGCCCCGGGCCGTACGCAGGACGAGGTCCTCGGGGACGTACGCCTCGGCGAACTGCAGTGCCTGATTGGCCGTCGAGGCGACGGACCGGTCGAGCGTGCCGATGGGGCACCTCCGGGCGGCGGAAGGGTCGGGAGTGAACGCGAATCCGAGACGCTTACGAGACTAGGGGGTGCCGGCCCGAAACCGGCGGGTGGCGGGGCCCGGACCGGCCCGTGACGGTGGCCGGCCCAGGGGCAACCCCTGACTGCTCTCGCCTCATCCGTGTAATCCTGGATGCGGACACCGGACTCCGCGACCCGGGCGGCCGTCCTCGGCCGGGTGGATCATCGTATGTCCGGGATGGACTGGGAGGGGCACCGAACGTGACCGACGGCTGGAACTGGCGCCAGCCCGACAATGCCGCGCCGTCGCCCCACCGGCCGGTCGGCGGGGGCGCGTCCTCGACGCCCCACCCGTCGGCCGGTGATTCGCCCTGGTGGTCAGACGCCCTGCACGACCCGTGGCGGGACCCGCACGCGCCGGCGGCCATGGTGCTCCGGGCGCCGGGTACCGGAGTCGCCGAGCCGGAGCCGGTGATCGACCCGGACGCGCCGCGCTCCCGGCCAATGCGCATGGTGTTGCTGGTGGCGATCGTCACAGCCCTGCTGGCCGGTGCGTTGGGGGGCACGCTCGGGTACGCGTTCGCGGTCCGGGGCGGAGCGGGCACCGTGGCCAGCCTGGGTGCGCCGACGGGATCCGCTCCGCAGGCCGCCCGGCGCCCCCCGGAAAGCCTCGCCGGAGTGGCGGAGCGGTTGTTGCCGAGCGTGGTAACGGTGCGGGCGAATGCCGGTGGGGGGACCAGCGTCGGCTCTGGATTCGTGGTCACGGAGGATGGCTACGTGATCACCAATCAGCACGTGGTGGACGGGGTTCGAGGCCCGGCGACGGTGGAGTTCACCGACGGTTCCACCGCCCCCGCTACCGTGATCGGCCAGGACCCCGAGTCGGACATCGCGGTGATCAAGACGTCGCGTACCGGATTGACCCCGGTGGAGTTCGGCGACTCGGACGCGATCGCGGTGGGCGATCCGGTGCTGGCGATCGGCTCGCCACTGGCCCTGGCCAACACCGTGACCGCGGGAATCGTCAGCGCTGTCGACCGCACCATCCGGGCGGGTGAGCCGGGCGGTCAGGTTCGCTACTACGCGGCCATCCAGACCGACGCGGCGGTGAACCAGGGCAATTCGGGCGGGCCGTTGGTGGACGGCGCCGGCCGGGTGGTCGGCGTCAACTCGGTGATCAAATCGTTGTCCCTGGACGAGGAGCAGGCCGGAAACATCGGGTTGGCCTTCGCCATCCCGATCAACCAGGCGAAGCGGATCGCCACCGACATCATCGAGACGGGCAAGGCCCGCCGGACCGTGATCGGCGCCCAGGTCGGTTCCGACTCCGGGGCGAGCGTCGGCGCGGGCGTACGGTTGTCCAGCGTCGAGCCGGGCGGACCGGCCGCCGGGGCCGGCTTGAAGGCCGGTGACGTGGTGCTCAAGCTGGGCGGCCGGGTGCTGGCCGAACCGAGCGATCTGATCGCCCTGGTACGCAAGTACGCGCCCGGCTCGGTCGTGGCGGTCGAGTACCGCCGGGGCACCGGCCGGCAGACCGCCTCGGTGACGCTCGCGGCGGACGCCAAGTAGTGGGTCGCCAACCCCCTGCCGGTATGGGGGCCCTGGTGCGTAGGCTGGGTTGACCGCCGGACGTGGGGAGGGGGCGACATGTTCGAGAACCTGGGCGCGTTCGAGGTCGGGCTGCTTCTGCTGGTGGCTTTGCTGATCTTCGGGGACCGGTTGCCGAAGGTGATCAGCGACGGGCTCCGGATGGTGCGCAATCTTCGCAACATGGCCAACAACGCCACCGGTGACCTGAGCCGTGAACTCGGCACCGACATCAAGCTCGAGGATCTGCACCCGAAGGCGTTCATCCGCAAGCACCTGCTCAGCGAGGAGGACGAGGCGGCGATCCGCAAGCCGATCCAGGGGGTCTACGACAACCTGCGTTCGGACATCACCGGGGTGCACAACGAGCTGAAGGACGTGGCCGCCGCCACTGATTTCCGATCCGGTGGCACGAAAGAGTCAGCGGTCACCGGGTCCGGCACGGCCAGCGGCACCGGCGGTTCGGCGACCGGTGGGTCGGCGATCGGAGGAGCCACGGCGTCGGGCCGTGGCGGCTACGACGTCGACGCCACCTGACAAGAGCGGACCGCCTGGCCGGTCAATGCCCGGCGGGTCAGCGCCCGGCCGGTCAATGCCTGGCCGGTCAGCGCCCGGCGGGGCGCAGCCCGAGCGGCTTCCCGAGCAACGATTCCCGGCGTACGGCGAGCCGGTCTGCCACGGCCGCCAGCGCCCGGGAGGCCGGTGCCTCCGGGTCCGCCAGCACGATCGGGTTGCCGGCGTCGCCGGACTCGCGGACCCGGGTGTCCAGCGGCACCTGGCCGAGCAGCGGCACCTGCGCCCCCATCGTCCTGGTCAGGGACTCCGCCACGGTGGCGCCGCCGCCGGCTCCGAACACCTCCATCCGGGAGCCGTCCGGCAGCTCCAGCCAGGACATGTTCTCCACCACGCCGACCAGCCGTTGGTGGGTCTGCAGGGCGATGGCACCGGCCCGCTCGGCCACCTCGGCGGCGGCCGTCTGTGGCGTGGTCACCACGAGGATCTCCGCGTTGGGCAGCAGTTGGGCCAGGGAGATCGCCACGTCGCCGGTGCCCGGTGGCAGGTCGAGCAGGAGGACGTCGAGATCCCCCCAGTAGACGTCGGCCAGGAACTGCTGCAAGGCCCGGTGCAGCATCGGTCCGCGCCACACCACGGCCGCGTTCCCCGCGGTGAACATCCCGATCGATATCACCTTCACGCCGTGCGCCTGCGGCGGCATGATCATGTCTTCGACGCGGGTGGGTTGGCCGTCGGCACCCAGCATCCGGGGTACCGAATGTCCGTAGATGTCCGCGTCCACCACGCCAACCGACATTCCCTTCGCCGCCAGGGCGGCGGCCAGGTTGACGGTGACACTCGACTTGCCGACGCCGCCCTTGCCGCTCGCGACCGCGTAGACGCGGGTCCGCGAACCGGGCTGGGCGAAGGGGATGACCGGTTCCTGGCCCCCGCCACCGCGCAACCGGGCCTGCAGGGACTGGCGCTGCTCGGGGCTCATCACCCCAAAATCGATCTCGACGCCACTGACGCCGGGGACCGCGGCCACGGCGGTGGTGATGTCGGTGCGAAGCTTGTCCTTGAGCGGGCAGCCGGCGACGGTGAGCAGCAGTTCCACCCGTACGACGCCATCCGGGCCGACCTCGGCGGACCGGACCATCCCGAGATCGGTGATGGGCCGGCGGATCTCCGGGTCGTCGACGGTGGCCAGGGCGGCCTGGATCGCGTCCTGGATGGTGCTGGCGGGTGCAGACATGTCCGCAATGCTACGTCGCGCCGGTCGCCGGACCGGCGGCCGGCGGTGCTGGTGTGAGCGACGCGATGTCCGGGTTGCCGCCGTTCGGGTCCCGGTTCGGTCCGCCGCCCGATAGGTGAGAAACGCACCAAAGGGTGGCTGGACGTCGCACGCGTGCGGTGCGACCATCGAACAGGTACGCCGCGCGCCTGGCCCCTTGAGGCGCGCGGCGTTGTCTGTCTCGGCGGGCCTGCCCTGGCATGCTTACCCATCGCGCGCCGCAAGATCGACTCGACATCGGCGATGGTGGGGGGTAATGCCGCGACCAACCCCACTGGATCGCCGCAATCGAGTCGATCTTGGCGACAGCGGAGCCGGTGCATGGCGCCCGGAGGTCGGTGCGGGTGGAGCCGACGGCACCGGCCTGGCCAGCCCGGACGGCCTGGCGTGGCGGCGCGTGCGGGTCAGTCGCCGTCCAGTTCGTCGCGCGGCTCGTCCACCGGAGCGGACCGGCCACTGTCCATCCGCCGGTCGCTGTCCGCCGGAGTGGAGCGGCCGCCGTCCGTCCACTGGCCGCCGCCGACCCGTTCCGTCGCCCGGCGCTCCAGCCGTTGCCGCCGGCGCTGCTGCTCGTCCAGTTCCTCGATCAGCCGGGACAGCTCGGAGCGGATGAAGTCACGGGTCGCCATCTCGCTGGCCGCGAGCCGGAGCGAGGCGATCTCCCGCGACAGGTACTCGGTGTCCGCCTTCTGCATGGCGGCCCGCCGGCGGTCCTCCTCCATGGCCAGCCGGTCCCGCTCGGTCTGCCGGTTCTGTGCGAGCAGGATCAGCGGCGCCGCGTAGGACGCCTGCAGGGACAGGACCAAGGTCAAGAACGTGAAGGTGTACGGGTCGAAGCGCAGTTGGGGCGGCGCGAAGACGTTCCAACCCAGCCACACCGAGATCACCACGGTCATCACGACGATGAAGTTCGCCGTTCCCATGTACCGGGCTATCGCCTCGGACCAGCGGCCGAACGCCTCCGGATCGAACCGGGGCAGCCGGAACCGGCGGGGCTGACTCGGCTGGTCCAGCCGACTCGCGCGGCGTTGCTCAACCATCGGCCACGTCCCGGTCCCGCCAGTTGCGCGGCAGCGAATGGTCCAGCACGTCGTCCACCGTCACGGCGCCGAGCAGCCGGTTCGCGGTGTCCACCACCGGCATCGCGACCAGGTCGTAGGTCGCCATCCGGCGGGTGACCTCGGGCAGCGAGAGGTCCGGCCGCAACGGGTCGATGTCGTTGTCCACCACCCCGCCGAGCAGTTCCGCCGGCGGCTCCCGGAGCAGCCGCTGGAAATGCACGATGCCCAGGTATCGGCCGGTCGGGGTGGCCATCGGGGCACGGGACACGAAGACCTGCGCGGCCACCGCGGGCGACAGTTGTGGTTCCCGGATCCGGGCCAGCGCCTCGGCGACCGTCGCGTCCGGAGGGAGGATCACCGGCTCGGAGGTCATCACGCTGCCGGCCGTGCCGGGTGTGTACTTGAGCAGTTGCCGCACCGGGTCGGCCTCGTCCGGCCGCATCAGGTCGAGCAGCACGTCCTGCTCCGTCGGGGGCAACTCGCTGAGCAGATCGGCGGCGTCGTCCGGGTCCATCTCCTCCAGGATGTCGGCGGCGCGTTCCCGGTCCAGCGCCGCCAGGATCTCCACCTGGTCGCGTTCCGGCAGCTCACTGAGTACGTCGGCGAGCCGCTCGTCGTCCAGCGCGGCGGCCAGTTCGTTACGGCGGGCGTCCGGCAACTCCTGGAGTGCGTTGGCGAGGTCCGCCGGACGCATCTCCTCCAGCAACGACAGCAGGTGCGCGGTGCCCCGGGCCGCGTCCGGTGGGCCGAGCAGGCCACGCACATCGGTCCACTCCACCTGGTGCACGTTGCCGCGTCGGGAGAGTCGACCGGTCTGCTCGCGGATGGCGACCCGGTCCAGCGACCATTCACCGCCGCGGCTGCACTCCATCGCGACGTCGATCACCGTGCCACTGACGCCGGTCGGCTCGATCTGCACCCGCCGGTCGATCAGGTCGGCCAGCACGAGCAGTTCGTTCGGCCGTTTCGAGAACCGCCGCAGGTTGAGCGTTCCGCTGCCCAGCGCGACCGCGTCGGCGTCGATTGAGGTGATCCTGTTGATGGACAGGAAGATCCGCCGCCGCAGTGGCATCTCCGCGACGAGTCCCACCACCTGGGGTGCCCGGTTGGTGGTGCGCAGTCGCGCCACGGCGTCACGGACCCGGCCCACCAGTTCGCCGTTCGGGTCATAGACGGCGAGGCCGGCGAGTCGAGCGATGTACACCCGGGTCGGCGTGGTCACGTCGCCAAGCCTATGCGGCTAGGGTCGGAGCCCATGACGAGCCTGCCGTACGAGATCGTCGACGTCTTCACCGATCGCCCGTTCGGAGGCAATCCGCTCGCCGTGGTGTTCGACGCGGCGACACTGGCGACCGACCAGATGCTCGCCCTGGCCCGAGAGTTCAACCTGTCGGAGACGGTGTTCGTGCTGCCGCCGAGCCGGGCCGGCGCCACCTACCGGGCGCGGATCTTCACCCCTCACCGGGAACTGCCGTTCGCCGGCCATCCGAGCGCCGGCGCGGCGGTGACCGGGAGCCGGCGGGGAGTGTTCCCGGCCGGCGAGGTGGTCCAGGAGTGCGGGGCCGGCCTGCTGCCGATCGCGGTCGACGACAATCGGGCGACGGTGACCGGCGGCACTCCCACGATCGGCGACGAGCTGGACCGCGGTCCACTCGTGGAACTGGCCGGCCTGGGGCGGGAGGACCTGGCCGGGTCGTCGGCCCGCCTGGCGGGATGCGGCCTGGAGTTCCCGTACCTGTTGGTACGTCCCGAGGCGGTCGGCCGGGCGGTGGCCCCCGACCTCGCGTCGATGCGCCGGTACGGCACCGACTCGATGGTCGTCGCGGCCTGGCACCCCGCCGAACGGGTGGCGCACGTCCGGGTGTTCGCGGCGGGTGTCGGCGTACCGGAGGATCCGGCGACCGGCTCGGCGGCGCTGGGACTGGGGGTCTGGCTGGTGGCGGAGGGTCTGCTGGCCGCCGACGGCGAGTCCGCGTACACGGTCCGGCAGGGTGCGGAGATCCACCGCCCGTCGACCCTGGAGTGCTCGGTGATGGCTACCGAGGGTCGGGCGGTCGGTGCCACGGTCTCCGGCTCGGTGGTCCCGATCGCCCGGGGCGAGATCATCGTTCCGCCGTTCGTCGGCTGACCGGGCGGCCATGACGCCACAGATCCCGGCGTCGGCCGACTCGATCAGCGACGACGGACCCGATGCAGCCGGAACGGGCGTCGGGTGGGCCGGGCGGCCGGCGTCTCCCGCGGCTGTTCGGCGTGGGACGCGTCGGGCAGCGAGTCGCCCGCGGTAACCGGCGCGTCGGCCGGCGCGAGCCGGCTGAGCACGCATTCCGCGGCCCACCGGTCGACGAGTTCGGGAGCCGGCTGAGGTGAGTTCAGCCGCTTGGCCGCCACCTGCGGCGCCAGGCTCGCCCACTGTTCGTCGCCGGGCGTCACCCGGGTCACCTCCGCCGGCCAGCTGACGATCCGGCCACCGTGGTCGCCCCGCAGGGTGACCTCCGCGGAGCCGGCGGCGGCGAGGCCCGGCACCGCCTGCTCCCCGGGGCCGGTCACCACATACAGCGCGCTCTCCAGGGCCACGCACCAGACGGCGTACGCCGGACCGCCGTCGATGGCGACCCAGGCCACCGAGGCCTTCTTCATCGCCTCGTCGAGCAGCGGGACGGGCGTGGGGTCTGCGTCGGTCACCGCCTCATCCTGCCGCAGAACCGGTCGGGACGGCACCCGTTCCGATGCCGGTCAGCGCGAGGCGCGGCACCTCACACAGTGACACGATCGCCGGCCCGGTCCACTCCCGATCGGCGTCGAACACCAGGTGGGCGGCGAGGTCCGGGGCCGCCAGCCGGATCGCGGTGAGCCCGGCCGCCGTGGCACCGGTGAGTTCGCGGCTGCCGCCGTCGCCCACGTACAGGCAGCGCCGTGGCGGCACCCCCAGCCGTCGGCACGCGTCGAGAAAGATCTCCGGGTCGGGCTTGCACCTGCCCACCTGAACCGAGAACACCGTGGTGTCCAGCAGTGGGGCGATCGGCAGCGCCGGCAGGAAGTCGGGCAGCTCGTGTGTGCAGTCGCTGACCAGGCCGGTTCGCGTGCCCGCCCGCCGCAGCGCGCGCAACACCTCCGTCGCCTCGGGGCGCAACCGGGTGTCCGCGCGGACCGCGGCCAGCCGGTGCTCCCGCGCGGTCCGCAGCGCCGGACCGGTGGGCCGGCCACCGGCCTGCTCCCCGGCCCAGCGCAGGGTGGCCTCGGCATCGCCGAGGGCTCCGCTGGCCCGCAGGCGGAAGGACCGGTCGAGCACCTGGATCAGGGTGGCGGGGTCACAGCCGAGGGCGCGGGCGACCGCGGAATGGGCCGAACCGCGCCGGACGGCGTGGGTCAGCGTGCCGAAGAAGTCGAAGAGCACCGCCTGGTACGCGACCATCGCGCCGAACCTCCGTGAGGGTTCCGCCGCGTCGACGGAAGGCTACAGATGATCTTAGGTGCGGCCTAGATCAACTTGGTGCTCCCGCTGGCTGTGGTGATACTCGCTTGTGCGGCCGCGCTACTCCAATTCCTCGCCGAATTCCCACCTGTTGACAAGTGGGGCACTGGCGCTCGCCGTGCTGGCTGTGTCGTCGTCGGGCCCGCTCATCGCCTTCGCCGCCGCCCCGGCGCTGGCCGTGGCGTTCTGGCGTACCGCGCTGGCGGCCGGCGTGCTGACGCCGGTCGCGCTGTTCGGACGACGGGCGGAGATACGCCACCTGATCAGCCCGGCCGGCCGGTTGACCGGCTGGTTCTGCGTGCTGTCCGGAGTGGCCCTCGCGGCACACTTCGCCGCCTGGATGTCGAGCGTCAAGCTCACCACGGTCGCCGCCGCCACGGCGCTGGGCGCCACCCAGCCGGTGTGGCAGGGGCTGATCGCCGTCGGTCAGGGTCGCCGGCTGGCGCGCGTGGTCTGGGTCGGGATCGGGCTGGCGGTCGCCGGCGCCGCCCTCGCCACCGGCGCCGACCTCGGCACGTCCGGGCCGGCGGTGGTCGGTGACCTGCTGGCCGTCCTCGGTGGGATGGCGATCGCGGTCTACACCGCCCTCGGCGAGCGGGTCCGCGGCAGTCTCACAACCGTCACCTACACCACCATCTGCTACGGGGTCTGCGCCCTGCTCCTGCTGGCCGGCTGCCTGGCGGCCGGCATCCCGCTCACCGGTTTTGCCGATCAGACCTGGCTGGCCATCCTGGCGCTGGTGCTCGGCGCCCAACTGCTGGGTCATTCGCTGTTCAACTACGCCCTGCACCGGGTCTCGGCGACCACCATCAGCGTGCTCGTCCTGCTCGAGGTGGTCGGAGCGGCCCTGATCGCCTGGGCCTGGTTGGGACAGGTGCCCCGGCCCGCCGCCCTGCCCGGATTGGCCATGTTGCTGGCCGGCGTCGCAGTGGTGCTGGCCGGCGGAGCGCGGGCGGCCCGGCGGGCCGCCCGGACCGCCGATCTGGTTGGCCGGCGGCGTGCGGTCTGATCGGACGGCGGCGCGGGTCCGGCGCTCCGCGGAATCGTCGGGGTCTTCTTCTAGGCTCCCGGCATGGCGTACGACTTCCAGGTGACATTCGACGCGAAGGACCCGCACCCGCTCGCGGACTGGTGGGCCGAGACGCTGGGCTGGCGCGTCGAGCCCACCGATGAGGCCTTCATCCGGCGGATGGTCAACGAGGGTCAGGCGTCCGAGGACGACACGACCACCCACAACGGGGTGCTGGTGTGGAAGGTGGGGGCGGCCATCGTCCACCCCGACTCGGGCCGCCGGGTGCTCTTCCAGGCCGTGCCCGAGGCCAAGTCGGTGAAGAACCGGGTGCACCTCGATGTGCGGGTCGGTGAGGAGAACGTCGAGGCGGAGGTGGCCCGGCTGACCGCGCGCGGCGCGACGTTCCAGCACCGGGCGCGGCAGGGACCGTTCTCCTGGGTCACGCTGGCCGACCCCGAGGGCAACGAGTTCTGTGTCACCTAGGTCCGATTCAGGCGGGCTCCTCGAATCGCGCACCGGCTCCGCCGCCACAACGCCGGTCGCCGGCTCGACTTCGCCGATCTCACACCCGATGCGCTCGCCGACGCGATCACCGTCGAGCTGGGCCGAGAGGTCCGATACCGTCCCGTCGCCACCGACGGCGCCGCTCGCGCGGCCGCACTCCTCGCCGGACTTCTGTGATCACGCTGTCACGCGTCCAGCCCGACAGCCCTGGCGCTGGCCGCCCAGAGCCGGTCGGCCAGCGCCGGGTCGGTCGCTGTGCGGCGTGGGCGTTGTCGTCGCCGGTCGTGGTAGTACCCGCCGGGAACCAGCCGGGCCGGATCCTCGGTGGCGAGCCAGACCAGCGTCTCGGCGCCGCGTTCGGGGCTGCGCAGGAACGGTGCGAACCGCATCCCGAACGCCACCACCCGGTTGTCCGCGGCGAAGCGGGTCCGCACCACGCCGGGATGGAAGGCGTACGCCGACAGGTGCGGCCATCGCTCTGCCACCGCCACCGTGAACAGGATGTTCGCCTGCTTGCTGGTGCCGTACGCGCGGAACGCCCGATAGCGCCGGAGCGACGCGTTCAGGTCGTCCGGGTCCAGCGCACCGGCCCGATGCATGTCCGAGGCGGTGCCGACGATCCGGCCGACCCGGTCGGCGAGCAGGTTGGTGAGTAGGAACGGGGCCAGGTGGTTGGCCTGGATGCTCAGCTCGAAGCCGTCCACCGTGACGACCGGTTCGAGGGCGATGGCGCCGGCGTTGTTGGCCAGCACGTCGATCCGGTCGTACGCGGAGCGCAGGTTCTCGGCGAGCCGGCGGACGTCGTCGAGCACCGCGAAGTCGGCGCGGAACAGTTCCGGGGACCGGCCGCTGGCCCGGCGTACCCGGTCCGCGGCGGCGGTGAGGCGGGCCGGGTCCCGACCGACCAGCACGACCTCGTCGCCGCGGCGGGCCAGCGCGACGGCCGCGGCCAGACCGATGCCGGAACTGGCTCCGGTGATGACCACCCGGCGACGCTCAGTGAGATCTTCCACAGCGTCGTTCACCCCGGCCATGGCGTGAGGTTACCGTGGCGTCAACCTCGGCACCGGACCGCCGGTCAGGTGGATCTTGTGGGTCAGCCGACGGACCGGCCGGAGTCGCCGTCCGGACGAGATGAAGGAGCGCCTGATGGTCGCTGTTGGTCGCCCCCGCCGGTCCTGCCTCGCCGTGCCGGGATCGAGCGTGAAGATGCTCGGCAAGGCCCAGGGCCTCCCGGCCGACCAGGTCTTCCTCGACCTGGAGGACGCGGTGGCGCCGCTGGCCAAGGCGGATGCCCGGAAGAACATCGTGGCTGCCCTCAACGAGGGCGACTGGACCGACAAAACGCGGGTGGTGCGGGTCAACGACCTCACCACGCCGTGGACGTACCGGGACGTGGTGGAGGTGGTCGAGGGCGCCGGGGCGAACCTGGACTGCGTCATGCTGCCGAAGGTGCAGACCGCCGGCCATGTCGAGTGGCTGGATCTCACGCTGACCCAGATCGAGAAGACCCTGGGCCTGGAGGTCGGCCGGATCGGCATCGAGGCGCAGATCGAGAACGCGGCCGGCCTGGTCAACGTGGACGCCATCGCGGCGGCGTCACCCCGGGTAGAGACGATCATCTTCGGCCCGGCCGACTTCATGGCCTCGATCAACATGAGGTCACTGGTGGTCGGCGCGTTGATCCCCGACTACCCGGGCGACCCGTACCACTACATCCTGATGCGGATCCTGATGGCCGCCCGGATGCATGACAAGCAGGCCATCGACGGCCCGTTCCTGCAGGTCCGCGACGTCGACGGGTTTCGCGAGGTGGCGAAGCGGTCGGCGGCTCTCGGGTTCGACGGAAAGTGGGTGCTGCACCCGGGCCAGATCGACGCGGCCAACGAGGTGTACTCGCCGGCGCAGCAGGACTACGACCACGCCGAGCTGATCCTCGACGCGTACGAGCACTACACCTCGGAGGCGGGCGGCCGGCTCGGCGCGGTGATGCTCGGCGACGAGATGATCGACGAGGCGTCGCGCAAGATGGCGCTCGTGGTGGCGGCAAAGGGACGCGCGGCGGGGATGACCAGGACGTCGTCCTTCACCCCGCCGGCCTGACTCCCCGGTCCGGTCGGGAGGTCGCGTCGGACCCCGTGATCCGACGCGGACCCCCTCGACCAACCGATGGCGACGGGCCGCCTCAGTAGCCGTAGTCCCCGCTCGTCGACGACGACTCGGCCTGGCCGATCACCCAGATGATGAAGATCACATAGCCGACGATGGCGAGCAAGTACAGGCCGGTGACGATCCAGCCGACGATGATGCCGGCCTTGGCCATCGACTCGCCGCCCTCGCCCCGCTCCCGGAGCTGGCGCAGTGCGACATGTCCCAGGATCGCGCCGATCGGCGCGCAGACGCAGGTGGCGATCCCGACCAGGGAAAGGATCATCGAGGCCAGCGCCATGCTGTTGGTCGGCGGGGCGGCGGGCGGATAGCCGTACGCCGGGTAGCCCGGTGCCATGGGCCCGGCCGGCGCCGGCGGCATCGGGGGTGCGCTGGGCGCCGCGTACTGCGGGGGACCGGACTGTGGGGGACTGGACTGTGGTTGGTCGCTGGGCTGGCTCGGGAACGGCTGGGTCGGCCCGGCCGGGTCGGTCCAGCCGCCGGGCTGCTGTTGCCAGTCGCCGGGCTGGGAGGGGTAGCTCATCGATGTCGTCTCCGGATTCCGGGAAGGGTGCCGTCGACAGGGTAGTCATCCGTGGTCAACAGCGGGGGCCGGTGTTCCGGGGGCGGCGCGTTGCCCGCACCGCCCGTACCGGGCAGGATCCTCGACATGGCATTCGACGCTCGCGCCACGGACCGCTCAGGACGATCTCGCCGGGACGTCACCCGTCCCACGCTCGCCCGCCGTACCGGAAGCGGCGGCATCGGCGGCGGTGGCACCAGCATGGGCGCCGGACCCGACGACATCGACCCGGCGCCTCGGGCCGACCCGGTGACCCTGCGTCTCGACGGACGGGTGGCGCTGGTGACCGGCGCGGGCAGCCCGGACGGCATCGGGTACGCCACGGCGCTCCGGCTGCGTGACCTCGGCGCCCGCGTCGCGATCGTCTCCACCACGCGACGCATTCACGACCGCGCGGCCGAACTCGGCGTCACCGGCTTCGTCGCCGACCTCACCGACGAGGCCGAGGTGGCGGCGCTCGCGGACGCGATCGCCGACCAGCTCGACGAGGTCGAGGTGCTTGTCAACAACGCCGGACTGGCCAGCCGCGCGAGCCCAGAGGTGCTGCGACCCGTCGCCCAGCTC
The DNA here is from genome assembly GCF_042666615.1 of Plantactinospora sp. GCM10030261. Lineage (NCBI taxonomy): Bacteria > Bacillati > Actinomycetota > Actinomycetes > Micromonosporales > Micromonosporaceae > Plantactinospora > Plantactinospora sp. GCM10030261. Next base: position 427,688 of record NZ_JBHTDD010000001.1, on the reverse strand, counting down.
AGCTACGACGAGTGGCATCGGGAGATCGAGCGCAACCTGTCCACCGCGTTTCTGTGCAGCCGGGCCTTCATCGGCGGCATGGCGGAACGTGGCTGGGGCCGGATCGTCAACCTGTCCGCCACCGCCGGCCCGGTCAACGCATTGCCCACCGAGGCCGCGTACGCCGCCGCGAAGGCCGGGGTGGTGGGACTGACCCGCGCGCTGGCGATGGAGATGGTCGCCGACGGGGTGACGGTCAACGCGGTGGCGCCCGGCACCATCTACACCGCGGCGTCGACGATGGCCGAGCTGAAACAAGGGCTCGGGACCCCCGTTGGCCGGCCCGGTACGCCGGATGAGGTTGCCGCCGCCATCTGTTTCCTCTGCTCGCCCGCCGCCTCGTACATCACCGGACAGATGCTGGTGGTGGACGGTGGCAACAGCGTCCGGGAGGCGGAGTTCCGCTACTGAGGTCCTGCCGGAGGCCGGCCGCGGCCCGCCACCCGCCGCTGGTCGTCGCCCGCTTGTCAGCCGCCGTCGCTGGAAGCGGCCCAGAAGAGAACCCCGATCCAGGCGCAGCAGGCGGCGAACCCCACCGCGGTGAAGACGTAGCTCAGCACCAGGCCCCACTGGGCCACCTGCTCGCCCTCCTCACCGGTTTCCCGGATCTGCTTCTTGGCGAGGTGGCCGAGCACGATGCCGGCCGGCGCGAAGACGAAGGCGAAGACCAGCGCCAGGATCGCGAGGACGTTTGTGCGTCGCGGACCCGGCCCGTACTGGCCGGGTTGGCCGGGGGCGACCCACGGCTGTCCGGCGCCCGGGTGCCCGCTGCCCGGATGGGCGGGTTGCCCTGGCCCGTATGCCTCGGCCGGGTGCTGGCCGGGTGGTCCGTAGCCGGGAGGGGCGTGCTGGCCGTACTGTCCGTACGGGTTGGCGGGATCGCTCGCCGGCTGCCCGTACGGGGGCTGGGGCCGGTCGGGGTCGAATTCGCCAGGTGGCGGATACGTCATTCCGGCCTCCCGTCCCGAGTCGGGCGCTCCCTTCCCGGGAGTCTCTGACCAGGACGCTACAAGCCGGTGAACCTTTTCACAGCGATTGTGTGGACTCGCGAACTGGCGCTGGTCGGCCGTCGGGTCGATACTTACCGCACGTTTGGTTACCGGCCAGTACGGGAGCCCTGTCCCGGCCGACCGAAGCCGACCACAACCGGAGGCGCCAGATGGCTCGACTCGCGCAGACCCCCGGACTCACCGACGTCCAGCGGTCGATCCTGGAGACGGTCCGGGAGTTCGCCGACAAAGAGATCATCCCGCACGCCCAACGGCTCGAACACGCCGACGAGTACCCGGCGGAGATCCTCGACGGGATGCGCGAGATGGGTCTGTTCGGGCTGACCATCGAGGAGGAGTACGGCGGCCTCGGTGAGTCGCTGCTCACGTACGCCCTGGTGGTGGAGCAGTTGTCCCGGGGCTGGATGTCGATCTCCGGAATCGTGAACACCCACTTCATCGTCGCCTACCTGATCTCGCAGCACGGATCGGCGGAGCAGAAGAACCGGCTGCTGCCCCGGATGGCCACCGGCGAGGTACGCGGAGCGTTCTCGATGTCGGAACCGGAGTGTGGTTCCGACGTGTCGGCGATCAAGTCGAAGGCGGTTGCGGACGGCGAGGACTACCTGCTCACCGGGCAGAAGATGTGGCTCACCAACGGCGCGTACTCGTCGGTGGTGGCCACGTTGGTCAAGACTGACACCGGTGCCGACTCGGTGTACGGCAACATGACCACGTTCCTGGTGGAGAAGGAGCCCGGGTTCGGCGAGACCGCCCCCGGGCTCACCATTCCCGGCAAGATCGAGAAGATGGGTTACAAGGGCGTCGAGACCACCGAGATGGTCCTCGACGGCGTGCGGGTGCCGGGCACCGCGATCCTCGGCGGCCCCGACCGGCTCGGCCGGGGCTTCTACCAGATGATGGACGGCATCGAGGTCGGGCGGGTCAACGTGGCAGCCCGCGCCTGTGGCATCTCGTTGCGCGCCTTCGAACTGGCCGTCGCGTACGCCCAGCAGCGGAAGACGTTCGGCCAGCCGCTCGCCCGGCACCAGGCCGTGGCCTTCAAGCTCGCCGAGATGGGTACGAAGATCGAGGCGGCGCATGCCTTGATGGTGAACGCCGCCCGGCTCAAGGACGCTGGTCAGCGCAACGATGTCGAGGCCGGGATGGCCAAGCTGCTCGCCTCGGAATACTGCGCGGAGGTGGTGCAGGAGGCGTTCCGCATCCACGGCGGCTATGGCTACTCCAAGGAGTACGAGATCGAGCGACTGATGCGGGAGGCGCCGTTCCTGCTGATCGGCGAGGGCACCTCCGAGATCCAGAAGACGATCATCTCCCGCGGCCTGCTCAACGAATACCGACTCGGCTGAGCCCCATCCTCCTCCTCGCCGATCTAGGGCAGATGGTCGTGAATGGAGATCAACTGGCGACCATCTGCCCTAGATCGACGGGAGACGGGTCAGCCCGCCGGCGGCGCGTTCGACGATCAGGCACCGGTCCTCGACGTAGTCGACGCCGGCCCGTTCGGCGATCGCCCGTGCCTCGGCGGAGACGATGCCGAGTTGGAGCCACACCGCTGGCGCGCCCACGGCGACCGCCTGGCGCACCACATCGACCGCGTCCGGCACCGGCCGGAACACGTCGACCAGGTCGACCGGATGCGGGATGTCGGCGAGCGAGCGGTACACCCGCTCGCCGAACAGCTCGTCCGCGGACGGGTTGACCGGGATGATCCGCCAGCCGTACCGCTGCATCTGAGCGGGCACCGAGTGGGCCGCCTTCGCCGGGTCGCGGGAGGCGCCGACCACGGCGATGATGGCGGCGTCGGAAAGGATCTGCCTGGGGGTACGCACGCGGATCAGGCCGTCCAGTCCGGCCGCAGCGGATAGCCGGAGTCGCCGTCCGGACCGGTGCGCGTGCCCAGCACCTGGTGAAGTTGGATCTTGTTCCGTTCGAACGACAACCGCGAGCCGGCCATGTACAGCCCCCACACCCGGGCCCGTCCCACCCCCGCCTCGGCGACGCAGGCATCCCAGTTCGCCACGAGGTTCCGGCACCATCCGGCCAGGGTCAGCGCGTAGTGCTGCCGCAGGTTCTCCTCGTGCTGCACCTCGAAGCCGGCGTCGTGCATCTCGCTGACGATCCGGCCCGGCCCGGCCAGCTCGCCGTCCGGGAAGACGTATCGGTCGATGAAGGCACCGGGGTTGTTGGGCATCCGGTTGTCGGCTCGGGTGATGCAGTGGTTGAGCAGCCGTCCGCCGGGCCGCAGTCGGTCCCGCAGCGTCCGGAAATAGACCGGATAGTTGCGTACGCCGATGTGCTCGGTGAGCCCGATCGAGCTGACGGCGTCGAAGTGCTCCCGGGGCGCGTCCCGGTAGTCCATGTGCCGGACCTCGGCCAGGTGGCCCAGCCCTTCGCGCTCGATCGCGGCCTGTGCCCACTCCGCCTGAGCCTTGGACAGGGTCACGCCGAGCGCCTTGACGCCGTACTCGCGGGCGGCGTGCCGCACCATCCCGCCCCAGCCACAACCGACGTCCAGCAGCCGCATCCCCGGCTTGAGCGCCAGCTTGCCGGCGACCAGGTCGTACTTGGCCGCCTGGGCCTGTTCCAGCGTGTCGCCCGGGTCGCGGAAGACCGCGCAGGTGTACGTCATCGAGGGACCGAGCACCAACTCGTAGAAGGCGTTCGACACGTCGTAGTGGTGCTCGATGGCACTGCTGTCCCGGGTGCGGGAGTGTCGGCGTCCGGCAAGCATCCGACGCCAGCGCGGCAGTGCCTCGTACGGCGGGGGTGGCGGCGGCTTCAACCGGTCCCAGCCGAGCCCACGGGCCAGCGCCAGTGCCTCGCCCAGTGGCGGCACCCGTAGCCGGACACCGTCCTGGAGGATCCGGAGCACCTCGTACGGGTCACCTGGGTGGACCCCGGTGAGGGCCAGGTCGCCGGAGACGTACGCCCGGGCCATACCCAGGTCGCCCGGTGCGGTGAGCAGGTAGGACAGGCCGCGCTCGGTGCGGATCTCCAGAGCGACCGGGTCGTCGGTCGGGCCCAGGGTGGAACCGTCGTAAGCGGTGATCCGCACCGGCGGCTGGCCCTCGACGATCGCGTTGAGGACCTCCGCGACGGTCGGGTTGCCGGGGCGTCCGGGCCCGGAGGGACGCACACCGGCCGAGCCGGTGGATCGATCGGTAATGCTCATCGTCGCTCAACTGCCTTCTCGTAGAGTCCGGTCAGCCGGTGGTGCGGGTCGTAACGCTCCTTCACGGCCCGGTAGGCCGCGCCGCCGTACAACCGGTCGAACGTCGCCCGGTCGTAGTAGGCGTCGGAGTACAGCGACTTGTGCCCGCCCGCGTCGGACACCGCGCGTTCGATGGCCCGGTTGACGTCGCCGTCGGCGGCCCCGTCGACGATCGGAACGGTGCCCCAGAAGCCCACGTTGACATAGCTTTCGTCGGGGCGGAGGGGATACAGCGGCCAGTCACGGGCCGAGCCCGGTCCGGCCGGCTGGCGGAGGCGCAACGGACAGAGCCACACCGGAGACATCGGCACGTGCCCGGCGAACCAGCGCAGGAAGTCGGCCGTGGCGGCCAGCGGCACCTCCACGTCCTGCACCACCCGCTCGGTGGCGGGCCGGCCACGCCACCGGTCGATCCGGCCCACCACGCCGTGTCGGTGCTCCCAACGCACCAGCCGGTGGTAGACATCGCTGCGCCGGTAGCGGGCCGGCCACAGGCGGCGGACCAGCGGATGCTGCACGCCGAAGGCCCGAGAGCACCAGAACCAGTCGGTGTCCCAGCGCCACAGGTAGTCGTACCCGGACAGCGCGTCGGCGGTGCGCCGGCGCAGCGAGCGGTAGTAGATGTCCTGACCGGTGTAGTCGCTGGCCCGCACCGGCTCGTCGGTGAAGCTGGCGAGGATCAGGTACGCCTCACCGGGACTGAACATCACGCCGTCCATCGCATCGACCCGGCGGCCGTCCCAGGAGCCCGTGTCGATCACCTGGCTGATCGCCTCGACGAGCGCGTCCAGGTCGGTGAAACGCACGTTGCGCAGGGCGACGTGCCGACCGATCGGCTGCAACTCGATTCGCAGCCGGGTGGCGTACCCGAGGCTGCCCATCGAGTTGGGGAAGGCGGCGAACAGGTCGGCGTGCTGGCCGTCCGGGCCGATGGTGAGGATTTCGCCGGCACCGGTGAGCACGTCCATTTCCAGCACCGACTCGTGCGGTAGGCCGTGCCGGAACGAGGTCGACTCGATACCCAGGCCAGTCACCGCACCACCCAGGGTGATGGTGCGCAGTTGCGGCACTACCAGGGGCATCAGACCGTGCGGAAGGGTGGCGTCCACCAGCCGTTCGTAGGTGCACATGCCCTGCACGTCGGCGGTCCGGCTGACCGGGTCCACGCCGAGCACCCCGGTCAGCCCGCTGACGTCCAGTCCGGGAGTCTGGTTCGGAGTACGCGGCCGGAACAGGTTCGAGGTCCGCTTGGCGAGGCGTACCGGGCTGTCCGGCGGCACGGACGCGTACGAGCGGCGCAGTGCGTCGACCGCGCGCGCGTGTCCATCCGTTTCCGGCCCGCGTAGCAAGGTCACCGGATCACGGTACGCCGGAAGCTCACAGCAACGTCAACTGTTCTGTGACCTGATCGACCTGCGGTGGACCCACATTTCGCGGGTGGGTCCCCTCAGGCGCCGTCCGGGGAAGGCCGTGCCGCCGTGCCGCCATCCGGACCCGGGCGGTGACCTCCCGTTGGTAGGACTGCGGGAGATAGGAGCCGTCGCGGTACAGCTCCCGGTAGCGCCCGACGAGAGCGGGGTACTCACGGGCCAGCCAGCCCGCGTACCACTCCCGGGCGCCGGGGCGCAGGTGCAGCGGTAGCGGGGTCACCCTGCTGGCTCCGGCCTGCGCGATCGCGGCCACCGTCGCGTCGATCGAGTCGTCGGTGTCGGTCAGCCCGGGCAGGATCGGCGCCATCAGCACGGACACGTCGAAGCCCGCGTCCGCCAGGGTTCGGACGACATCGAGGCGGCGTCGTGGGCTCGGTGTGCCGGGCTCCACCGAGCGCCACGTCGATTCGTCGACGAAGCCGATCGAGAACGCCAGGCCGACCGAGGTCACCTCGGCGGCCTGCCGCAGCAACGGCAGGTCTCGCAGGATCAGGGTGCCCTTGGTGAGAATCGAGAACGGATTGGCGAAGTCGCGCAGCGCTTCGAGGATCGGCGGCATGAGCCGGTAGCGGCCCTCCGCCCGCTGGTAGCAGTCGACGTTGGTCCCCATCGCGATCGGCTGGCCTCGCCATCGCGGCGCCGCCAACTCGCGGCGGGCCAGCTCACCGGCGTTCACCTTGACGATCACCCGGGTGTCGAAGTCGCGCCCGGCGTTCAGGTCGAGATAGGTGTGAGTTCTTCTGGCGAAGCAGTAGACGCAGGCATGGGTGCATCCCCGGTACGGGTTGATCGTGTGGTCGAACGGGACCCGGGAGGCACCGGGAACTTTGTTGATGATGGACTTCGCGCGTACCTCGTAGAAGGTCATCCCCGCGAAGTCCGGGGTGTCGAAGGTGCGGACGACCGCGCCGGGCAGCACCAGCGGCAGGGGTGGTGCCGCTGGCGCCGCGTCCGGCACCGCCTCCACGGAACCCTGTCGCGCCGCCGCTGGCGGGTGGGAGGTCGACAGGTGTTCCCAGCGCATGCGGAGGATTCGAACACATGTGCGACCGACTCCGCAAGCCGGCACGCCGGAAACGCACCGCCGGCCGGACCCTGGGGTCCGACCGGCGGTGGGATGCTCAGTGCTGGTGGCTGGCCAACTGGGCGCGTACGTCGTCCATGTCGAGGGCCTGCACCTGTTCGATGAGGGACTCCAGGGCGGACTCGGGCAGCGCTCCCGGCTGCGCGAAAACGATCACGCCGTCCCGTACCGCCATGATGGTCGGAATGGAGCGGATATCGAACTTCGCGGCCAGCTCCTGCTGTGCCTCGGTGTCGACCTTGCCGAAGGTGATGTCCTGGTGCTTCTCGGACGACCGCTCGTAGATAGGCGCGAAGCGGAGGCATGGCCCGCACCAACTCGCCCAGAAGTCGACCAGCACGATGCCGTCCTTGCCGGTGACCTCGTCGAAATTCGTTGAGGTCAGCTCAACGGTCGCCATTGATCTCTCCGATCGCTGCGTTGTACGCGTACACCTGGCCGAACTCGCTCGCAGCCCTCGGAATTCCCGCGTCGCCGGTGACCGAAACGCCCGTGACCTCCGCCACCCGGTGTTCCGAGCCATCGACGTACGCCCCTATCCGTAGGTCAGCCAAGGGGTCGAACGATCGTGATCGCCAGTGGCGGACAGTGATGGAAGCGTTCCCATGGGCGATCGGGGGCATGTCTCGTACCCGACGGTAACTTCGGCGGTGACAAGGGCGGATGTGGTCAATGACGGTTGGTAATGATCTCCATGCCTTTCACTTTCCGTATGGTCACAAATTGATAACTGTGACCTCCGTCTCTGGTTCGACTCTTTCTGTGACCCCCTGCCGTCGGGCAGAATCTCAGTCATCAGAGCGTGGGCGGCGGGTGCCGGGGAGGGCCCCGCCGCTCATTGCGTCCGGCCCCGGATTCCGGTGGCCCCACCCATAGCTATTCATTCGCCGCGCACCGTCCGGTGTGACACGTCGGGCCCGCGCCCGACCCCACGGCCGGCGCGAGCGGCGATGCGGCATGCTGTGCCCTACTTCATCGCCGTACGTCGAGGGGCGCAAAGATGCAGTTCGGCCGTTACTTCGAGGAATTCGAGATCGGCGCGGTCTACCGGCACTGGCCGGGCAAGACGGTGACCGAGTACGACGACCACCTCTTCTGCCTGCTCACCATGAACCACCACCCGCTGCACCTGGACGCCCACTACGCGCAGAGCGCCAGCCAGTTCAACCGGAACGTGGTCGTCGGCAACTACATCTACTCGCTGCTGCTCGGCATGTCGGTGCCGGACGTCAGCGGCAAGGCGATCGCCAACCTCGAGGTGGAGTCGCTGCGGCACGTCGCGCCGACGTTCCACGGTGACACGATCTACGGCGAGACCACCGTGCTGGGCAAGCGGGAGTCCGGCTCCAAGCCGGATCGCGGGGTGGTGTCCGTGGAGACCCGTGGCTACAACCAGGACGGGACCATGGTCTGCGTGTTCCGGCGCCGGGTCATGGTCCCCAGGCGCGAGTACGCCGAGGCGGCCCTGCCGGCCGGCGTCGATCCCGAGCGACCGAGCTTTCCGGAACCGCGCGGCTGAACTGTCCGGTATCCAAACCCGCGTCTTGGCGGGTTGGGGTGCTGGGGCGTCGAGCGGACATATGCTGGCTACGGAGGTTCCGATGAGCCACTCCGTCGCCGGAGAGCCGTCGCCGGCCGAGCGCCGGACCGGCCCGCTGAGCACCGTGATCTTCGCTCCCGCCGAGTGGCGCCTGCTGGTCCGACTGCCCGGCCAGGTCGTGGTCGCGGCCAGTTCGGCCGGTCCGGACCGGCCGGCTGAGATGGTGGCCGAGAGCTTGGCCGGCCTCGAGGGCATCGCCGCCGGCCGGTCGTTCGACAGCGACCTCGTACGGGCGGTGGTGGCGGCCGTCTACGCCGAGACGGTGGCTCCCCAGCCGCTGGCGGACCTTGGCGACCCCGTCCGGCGTGCGGCCGCGACCCTCGCCGACTGCCGACACGCCGTGCTGGTGCTCGGTGACCCGACGGACCCGGCGGACTCGGCGGCGTACCGGCAGTGGTTGCAGTCCGTGGCGGTGCGGGTCTGCCGGGCCGGCGACCCCGCAGGCTCGGGATCGCCGGGCGAGCACCGGGCGGGGTTCCTCCGGGAACTACGCCTGGCGCTCGATCTCGGCGGCCCGTGATCCCGATGACCAACGACCGGCTGTCCGGGACGCGCCGAGTCCTGTCCGGGACCTGCCGCGCCGTGGCGCCGTATCCTCCCGATCGTGGATGGAGATCAACCGGAGGTGGGGGTCGGCCCGTGGCAGGGCGAGCCGCCGTCCGACCCACGGTACGACCCGGAGTTGCTGGCGCTGGGTGACCGGCGCAACGTGGTCGACCGGTACCGGTACTGGCGACGCGAGGCGATAGTCGCCGACCTGGACCGGCGCCGGCACGATTTCCATGTCGCCATCGAGAACTGGCAGCACGACTTCAACATCGGCACGGTGGTCCGCAATGCCAACGCCTTCCTCGCCGGTGCGGTGCACATCGTGGGCCGGCGCCGGTGGAACCGGCGTGGCGCCATGGTGACCGACCGGTACCAGCACGTCCGGCACCACGCCGCCATCGAGGACCTGGTCGCCTGGGCGCGGGACCGCGACCTGCCGTTGGTGGGCATCGACAACCTGCCCGGGGCCCGGCCGATGGAGTCGGCGGTCCTGCCCCGGCGCTGTGTGCTGCTCTTCGGTCAGGAGGGCCCGGGCCTGTCGCAGACTGCTCGGGACGCCTGTGACCTGGTCTTCTCGATTGCCCAGTACGGCTCGACCCGGTCCATCAACGCGGGAGTGGCCAGCGGGATCGCCATGCACGCCTGGATCCGGACGTACGCGGGAACTCCCCCGGACGGGTGACGGCGACGTGACCGGTGGAGCCGAGTCCGCACCGGAAGATAACCAAAAGGGCGGGTTCGGTTGACTCTTGGGGGTCCGACGGGGAGCGTAGGCCCATGGGTGTCGCGGTGACGTGTCCACGATGCAGTGGCCCGGTCCGGCCGCCGGACCTGATGCACTCCGATTGGCGCTGCCCGGCCTGCGGTCCGGTCCTGCCACTGCATGTCGCGGAGCATGTCGGGCCGGCGATCGTCGAGGCCGCGGTGGATCGGATCCAGGTCGCGAGCCGGGTTGCCGACCGGCCGGTGGTGCCGCTCTGGTGTCCCTGGCCGCTGCTGCCCGGCTGGACGGTGACCGGGGTTGCCTGGGCCGGCGACGAACGGACCGGGGTGCGGGCTGGAGCGGTCGCGTGCAGCGGCCCGGCGCCGCTCGGCGGTGGGCCGGCGGACCTGGTCCTGGTGGCGGAGGAGCCCGGCGTCGGGCTCGGCACCCGGTTCGCCGGCATCACCGGACCGGATCCCGGCGAGGAGTTGGCCCAGGCGATGACCGAGCCGCCGCCTGGTCACACCGAGTCGGCGGCGCACGCCAAGATCCGGGCCGGCGGGCACCCTACTCCACTGTGGTCCGTACGATCGAGAAACGACCGGAGCGCCTACGTCGGTGAAGCTCGGGGAATGTGGCTGTATGCGATAGCCTGGCCGGCGAGCGCGGGTTACCTCCTCGCGGACGAGGTCGTCCTGCACGACCTGACCGAGTGGACTCCGCCCGAGCTCGTGTACGGGGCTCCCTCTCCCTACCTGCACGGGAAGGCCTGATCAGGGCTTGCGCCAGGGCCGGTCGGGATGGGTACTCTGTATCACTGTAAGAGGTCTGACTGATACTCTGAGTATCGCCGCGGGTGCGGGGTTACCACCGCACGGAGGGGGATGGCCCACCATGGTCAAGAAAGTCCTCACCTGGCTAGGCGTCGCATTTTTGATCTTCTTCGTCGCGTTCCGACCCAACTCCGCGGCCGATGTCTTCAAGTCGCTCGGTGGTGGCCTGGTCGACATCGCCTCCGGGTTCGGCGAGTTCTTCAGCAATCTGGTGGCGTAGTTCTTCATGACCACTCCGTCCGGCGGCCCACCCCCCGACGACGACGATCGTCCGCGGCGCGAGCGGGATACCGAGCCCATTCCTCGAGCCCGACCCGACGACGGGCCGGGCTTCGGCGACGGCCCGGCCTTCGGCGACGGGCCGGCGTACTCCCCGGGCGCGTCCTATTCGGAGGACGCCGGCTACGGCGGCTCGTCCCGGCGTGACTGGGACCGCGACCCGGAGGGCTACCGGGTCCCGCCCACCATCACCGAGGACGAGTTGGCCGGCCTGCGGGTCGACGCCTCCGGCATGCCGTTGGGCACCCGGCGGGTGCTGCCCCTGGAGGACGAGCCGACCCCGTTGGTGGCTCGATACCTGTTCCCGACCGAGCGTTACCGCGGCGAGTGGAAGCGGCACTGGATCCACCTGGCGACACCGCTCACCGTCGGCGTCCTGGCCACCTTCGTGCTCGGCTACCTCTCCGGCTTCCTGGCCGGCCAGGACAGCGGTGCGCTGACCACGGTCGCCGTGATCCTCTGGTTCGCCGTGATCGGCTGGGTGGCCTGGCGGGTGGCTGACTGGTACTACGACCGGTTCATCCTGACCAACAAGCGAGTCATGGTGGTCAACGGCATCGTCACCCGGCAGGTCGCGATGATGCCGCTGCTGCGGGTCACCGACATGAAGTACGAGCAGTCACCGCTCGGTCGCACGCTGAACTACGGGACCTTCGTCCTCGAATCGGCCGGCCAGGAGCAGGCGCTCCGCGAGGTCAAGCATCTTCCCAACCCGAACGAGCTCTACCTGCGGGTTGTCGAGGAAATGTACGAGCCCCAGGCTGTCGAGGCGCGGTTGGGCAAGGAGGCCGACGAGGCAAAGGCCGACGACGGCGCCTGAAACTTTCTGCCCGAACATCGGACTGTCTCCGCACCCAATCGCCATGGATTAACCGCCGCCGCTGTGACAGCCTCGGATGGCACGGCGAGGAGGGGGCACGGTGTCGGCCAGCCTGGAAGAGGAGTTCCGCGATTTCGTCGCGGCCCGTTCCGGTGCGCTGTTGCGCACGGCCTACCTGCTCGCCGGGGACTGGGCCACCGCGGAAGACCTGTTGCAGACCGCGCTGACCAAGACCTACCTGGCCTGGAAACGGTTGGGCGGCATCGAGGCGGTGGAACCGTACGCCCGACGGGTGCTGGTCAATACGGCCACCAGCTGGTGGCGTCGGCGCTGGCATGGTGAGCGGCCGACCGAGTCGTTGCCCGAACGGCCGGCGCCGGATCAAATAGATCAGCAGCTCGAACGGGACGCGCTGTGGCGGCACGTGCAGCAGTTGCCGGTCCGGCAGCGCGCGGTGCTGGTGCTCCGGTTCTACGAAGACATGTCCGAGGCTCAGACCGCCGAACTGCTGAACATCTCGACGGGCACGGTGAAGAGCCAGACCTCCCGGGCACTCACCACACTGCGCGGGCGACTCGGTGCCGAACTCGACGCCGAGCGGCTGGCGTCCGCCGATCCGCCAGCCGCCACCCGGCCCGCCGTCGACCAGCCGGTCGCCCCGCAGCGAGTGCGGCCGGCGGCCGAGGCTACTGCGCCCCGGTCCGCGAGACCGCGACCCGACCAGCCGGCACCCGCCCGGCGGCCCGCCCCGACCCTGCCGGCCGTGCCGGTGCCCAGCATGGAGGGCTGACATGTGGGGGGAGTACGTCGACCCGAACGGCCGGCTGGCAACCTTCCACCCGAGGCCGGGCGTTTCCACATCGTGACACCGGAGGATCTCGAGCGGGCGCTGCGGGACACCCTGTCCCGGCAGGCGGCCCGGTTACCGCATCCCGTCGACCCGGCGGGTACGGCGTTGCGGCGTGGTCGCCGCGGACGCCGCCGGCAGGTGATTCTCGGTGTCGCCACGACCGCCGTCGCGACGCTGCTCGCCAGTTCCGCGGTCTTCGGCCTCGGTTCGCCCTCGGCTCCCGGGCCGGCGGTGATCATCGTTGGGGATCCGCCAACGGAAACCGAGCGACCGATCACCGACGCCGAACGGCTCATTCTCGCCCCGACAGACCTCCCTTCGGTGACCCCGCCGCCGACCCCGACCGCCGAGCCACTCGGCCCTCCCCAGGTCGACCTGGTCGTCGATCGGCACCTCGCCACGGCGGACGGGCTACGGATCGAGCTGCCCGCCGACGGCCGGGTGACCACCGCCCATCGCACCGCGGGGGGCTGGTTGGTCGCCACGGCGCGGCCGGCCGGACGGACGAATCTCTGGTACGTCACCCGCAGCGAGCCGCCCCGCCCGGTCCTCTCCGGGCTGGACCGCCTGGTGCTGGCGCCGGACGGCCAGCGGGCGGCCTGGCGGACCGGCGGCACCCTGTACGCCGGCACGCTGGCCGGTGCCCAGTTCGCCAACCCGGTCCGAGCCACGGTGCTGGCCGACACCGACCCGGTCGGTTTCGTCGGCCTGGCCGTGCTGCTCCGGCGGGGAAGCGCGGGCGGCTACGACGTGTGGACGCCGATGGTGGGCGCCCACCGCCCGGCCTGGAACAGGGAGTTGGTGGCCGTGTACGGCGCCCTCCCGGACGGCCAGACCGTCGTCGCGGCGGTCACGGTGCCGAACCACCGGCGGCCGTGTCTCGCGCTGCTGGACAACGGGGCGGACCTGTCGCGGATCGCGACGAGCTGCGACGTGCCGGTCTCCGCCACCACCGGCTCGGTCTCCCCGGACGGTAGGTGGTTACTCACCAACATCGACCCGGAGCGTCCAATGGCGCATCAGCGCGGCACCACCGCGATGGTGGTGGACCTGACCACGCTGGGCGGGACGACGGTGAAGGCGGCATCGGCCGGCCCGGCGCTGACCGGTGAACCACTCTGGACCGGCGCGGGCACCGCGGCGCACCTGGCCGGAACCGGTGAGCTGATCCGGGTGACGGCGCCGGCGGCGATCGAGGGTGCCGACGTCGAACGGTTCCCGGCCGCCCCGGACACCTCGCTGCTGGTGACCGGCCCCGCGTGATCGACCTGCACGCCCACTCGACGGCCAGTGACGGCACGCTGCGGCCGGCGGAACTCGTCGCCGCCGGTGCGGCCGCCGGTCTGCGGGTGCTGGCCGTCACCGACCACGACACGACGTCCGGCTGGACCGAGGCCGCCGACGCCCTGCCGCCGGGCCTGGACCTGGTACGCGGTGCGGAGCTGTCCTGCCGGTGGTCCGGAACGAGTCCACCGGTGCCGCTGCACCTGCTGGCGTACCTTTTCGATCCCGCGGAACCGGAGCTGGCCGCGGCGCTGGCCCGGGTCCGCGCGGCGCGGGAGGTGCGCGGCGAGCGGATCGTCGAACTGTTGCGGGCCGACGGGCACCCGATCAGTTGGCCGGAGGTGCTCGCCGACGCGGCCGGTGGCACGGTCGGTCGACCGCACATCGCCCGGGCGTTGATCCGGGCTGGCCTGGTGGAAACCACGGCCGAGGCGTTCGACGCGCGCTGGTTGGGCAGCCGTTACCGGTCGCCCAAAGTCGACATCGACGTCTTCACCGCGGTCCGGCTGGTTCGCCGGGCCGGTGGGGTGCCGGTCTTCGCGCATCCCCGGGCGACCCGCCGCGGACGGGTGGTGCCCGACTCGTTGATCGTCGAGCTGGCGGCGGTGGGGCTGGCCGGTCTGGAGGCGGACCACGAGGACCACTCGCCGGCCGAGCGGGCCCACGTTCGCGCCCTCGCGGCAGAGTTGGGGCTGTTGGTGACCGGCTCGTCCGACTTCCACGGCGCGCACAAGACCGTCGCGCTCGGTGCCTTCACCACCGCTCCGGAAGCGTACGACCGGCTGGTGGCGCAGGCGAGCGGCGTGACCCCGGTCCTATCCGGCTGACCTGCGGTCGAGCCTCCGGCGCCGCCGCTACCGTGTGCGGGTGGATCTGACCCTGTTCGGCGAGGTTTTCCTGACCCTGCTGGTCATCACCGACCCGCCGGGAATGATGCCGATCTTCCTGGCGCTGACCGGGCCGCTGTCGGCTCGGGACCGCAACCGGGCCGCCTGGCAGGCGGTCGCGCTCGCCCTCGGCGTTATCGTGATCTTCGCGGTCGCCGGTCAGACTCTGCTCGCTTATCTCCATGTGTCGCTGCCCGCCCTGCAGGCGGCCGGTGGTCTGCTGCTCATCTTGGTGGCCCTCGAACTGCTGACCGGGAAGGCCGACGATCCGGGCCAACAGGCGACGGCCAACATCGCCCTGGTTCCACTCGGGACGCCGTTGCTGGCCGGACCGGGCGCCATCGTGGCCACCATGCTGTTCGTCCAGGGAGCTTCGGGCACGGGTGACTATCTCCAGATCGGCGGAGCGATCGTCGCGGTGATGCTCACCGTGTGGTTGGTGCTGCGATTCTCCGGAGGCATCGTCAAGGTGCTCCGGCCCGGCGGCATCGAGGTGCTCACCCGGATCGCCGGTCTGCTGCTGGCCGCCATCGCGGTCCAGCTCATCGCCGACGCGATCGGGTCGTTCGTCACCACGTACCTCAACCAGCATTGACCCGTCCGCCGGTGGCGGCCGTGGCGGCGGGAATGTCGGTGCCGGATGGCAGGATCGGGTGGTGCGCAGACCTCCCACCGCCGGCGGGCGGACTCCCCGACCGCGCGCCGAGGCGACCGGACAGCTCGGCTTCGAGGGCATGCCGGAGCGGCTCTTTGTCTGTACCCCGAGCAAGCTCGCCGCCTTCGCGGACTGCCCCCGCCGCTACCGGTTCGCCTATGTCGACCGGCCGGGGCCGCCGAAGGGACCGCCGTGGGCGCACAACTCGCTTGGCGCCAGCGTTCACACCGCCCTGAAAAACTGGTACGCGTTACCGCCCGAGCGCCGCGCGCCGGAGGCGCTGCCGCGACTGCTGCGTGGCACCTGGGTGGCCGAGGGTTACCGGGACACCGAGCAGGAGAGGTCGGCCTTCCGCCGGGCGTTGAGTTGGTTGGAGTCCTATGTGGCGACGCTGGACCCGGCGGATGATCCGCTGGGGGTGGAACGCGTCGTCGCGGTGAAGACGGCTGTGCTCGCCTTCAACGGTCGGGCCGACCGGATCGACTCCCGGTCCGGCCCGGACGGTCCCGAGGCGGTGATCGTGGACTACAAGACCGGCCGGTACGGAGTGGACGCGGACGACGCCCGGGGATCGTCGGCGCTGGCCCTGTACGCGTACGCGGCCGAGCGGGTGTTCCGGCGCCCGTGCCGTCGGGTGGAGTTGCACCACCTGCCGAGCGGGTCGGTGGCCGCGCACGAGCACAGTCCCGAGTCGCTGGCCCGGCAGGTCTCACGGGCCGAGGACACGGCACGGGACATCATCGACGCGGAGCGGGCGGCCGCCGATGGAACCGACCCCGACGAGGCGTTTCCCACCACCCCCGGTCCGCTGTGCACCTGGTGTGACTATCGGCGGAGCTGCCCCGACGGCAACCAGTCGCCGTCCGCCGACCCGTGGGCCGGTATCGACCGCACGCTGGCCGCCGACGGGTAGCCCTACCGCCCGGCCGCCGCTACGCGAGCCTGGGCGGCCTGGTAGATCGGCCCCTCCACGAGCGACCGAGGAATGGCGTTGATCATGAGCCGCAGCGCCCGGACCCCGAGCGCCGCGGAAAGGTCGGTCGTGGGTAGCCCGAGCGCGCCGTACATCCGGCGCGCCCAGGCCGGAAGCAGCCCGAATGCCGTCCCGGCGATCCCGAGGTAGGCGAGCCGAGCCGGCCCGAGCCCGAGACGCACCGGAAGGCTCAGCTTCCACGGCACCGGCGGAGCGGTCAGGAACAGACCAGTCTCGGCGGCCGCCCGGGTCATCCGCAGTTCGGGCCGGACCTCCCGGTAGTAGGCCGACACCGCCGCGGCGGATCCCGGCACGCTCGCCGGATCCAGTCCGACAAGCTCAGCGGCCCGCCGCTGCTCGGCGTAGTACGCGTCGACCTCCGAGTCGGTCAAGGCCAGGCCAGCCCGCCGGGCGGTACTCACGAACGACTCCACCTCGGTGACGTGCACCCAGCGGAGCAGATCCGGCTCGTCGATCCGGAACTCTTCACCGGTGAACGGATCATGCGCCCGCATCCGGGCGTGCCGCACTCGAAGCCGTCGCCCGGCCGCCTCGGCCTGCGCGGTGGTGCCGTAGATGGTCGTCGCCACATAGGTCGCCGTGCGGGTCAGCCGTCCCCACGGGTCGGTCTTGTAGCCGCTGTTCTGGTCCACGCCCGCCATGGCGCGCGGATGCAGGGCCTGGAGATAGAGCGAGCGGAGGCCGGCAACGAGGAGTACCGGCTCGTGGTGCACCTTCCAGGTGACCGAGGAGGGGCCGAACAGGCCGAGGTCCTCGGCGTGGTCGAGATCGTGGTCCACCCGCCAAGCGTGCCACGCCCGGACCGCGTACACCCCGTGCGTCGGCGTCCGTGACAGGCCGGCGGCAGAGGTCCGTGACAGGCCGGCGGGTGCGTCGGCGACGGGTCAGCGGGTGGGGTCCGCGACGGGTCGGCGGGTGGTCCGCGACGGGCCTCCGGCGCTAGGCGCCGGTACCCCGGCGGCACTGGCAGGCGGGGCAGAGCCCCCAGAAGGTCACTTCCGCCTCGTCGACCTGGAACCCGTTGGCGTTCTCCGGGTCCAGGCACGGAGCCGCGCCGCGGGCACCGTCGATGTCGCTGACCACGCCGCACCCTCGGCACACCACGTGATGATGGTTGTCGCCGACCCGGGCCTCGAACAGCGCCGGGCTGCCGGCCGGTTCGATCCGCCGGGCCAGTCCAGCGCGCGACAACGCGCCGAGCACGTCGTAAACGGCCTGGGTGGAGACGGATTCGAGGCGCTGGCGGGCCCGGCGGGTGATCTCCTCCACCTCCAGATGGCCACCTCCGGCGAGAATGTCCAGCACGGCGAGCCTTGGGCGGGTGACCCGCAGCCCCGCGGACCGGAGCAGTTCCTCGCTCGACACTCCGCAATAACAACACGAAACAGCGTGTTCCCGCTTGTCCGGATCGATGGCGGTGACCGTGGACACGACCATCCGACCGGGATCGAACCGTCGTGAGGCGCCACACGTGAATTCGGGCACGAAGGCCGGAAGCGTCGTACGCTCTCGGCGACGGCCAGGAGGTGGTGGGTGTTCAGGGAGATCCAGGGACTGCCGGCGCACGCGTTGTTGGTGCACGCGGCGGTGGCCCTTGTGCCGATGCTGATTCTCGCGGCCGTGGCGTACGCGCTCGTGCCCCGGTTCCGGTCGAAGGTGGGCTGGCTGGCCGGCCTGCTGTCGGTGGCGGCGGTGGCGGCCGTCTATGTCGCAAAGGAATCCGGGGAGCAGCTTGAGGCGGTGCTCGTCGCGAAGAACTATCCGCCCGAGATCCTGGGGCAGGTCACCGAGCACGCGGCATTGGCCGACCTGCTGTTCTGGTGGACGCTCGGACTGGCCGCCGCGACCCTCCTGTTGCTGCTGATCACCAGTGGGTATCGCCGGGTCCGGGCATTGCCCACGTGGTTGAGCTGGCTTCTGGCCGCTGTCGTTGTGGTTCTCGCGGGGGTGACGGGCTGGTACGTGTACCAGACCGGTGACACGGGCGCCCGCGCCGTGTGGGAGGGCGTGCTCTGATCGACCCGCCGCCGGTCCGTGGCGCACCTCGGCGGTCGCGTCGTCGGTCTCCCGAGTCGTACGCCGGGAACGGCAACACACGGTGTACCGGTATACCGGAGACGAATGTGGATACCCCCGGCAGCACCGCCGGTTGGGTCGTGCCGGTTCCGTGTCCTTCGGGCTTCGCGCACGCCTAGAACAGCACGCGGGAACAGAGCAGACAGATCACCACGATCAGCACTGCGGTGGCCACCAGCGCGATGCCGTTTGTCAGCGTCCGGGCGGACTGTTCCTCGGCGTCGATCGCCTCGGGGTTCTGCGCCGGCAGTCGCCGGGGGGCGGGCGGCTCGACATACACCGGCGTCCGCCATTCGGGCGGCGGCGGCACGTTCGGCGGCGGTCCGGAGTAGGTCGGCGACGGCACGTTTGGCGGGTACTCGGAATCGGCCGGCGGCGGCGCGGGGGGGACGCCGCCTCCGTCTGGCCCCGCTGGTCCGGGACCGGACCTCGACCACCCGCCGGACATGGGTGGTTCTCCGAAGGTGGCTCGGCCGCCGGACATGGACGGGTCGCCGAACGTGGCCGGGTCGCCGGACGGGGTCTGGCCGCTGGCCGCTGGCCGTTCGCCGAAGGTCGGCTCGCCGTCGGGAGGCCGGCGCCAGTACGCGTCCGGGTCCTCGCCGTGCTGATTGCTCACAACGTCCGACGCTACCAACGTCGGACACGACAGGCCGGACGCGTCACGTGCCGCAGGTGCGGCGGCGGTCCGCCATCGCTCGGTACCCTTGCCGTCGTGGATGAGCGAGGGTTGGACGACGATCGCCCGGTCGAGGTGGGCGACGACGATATCGTGACGCTTCCCGAGCAGACGTCGGACGACACCGATCGGGGCTGGGGTGAGCGCCTCGACTCCAACGACGACCGGCTGCTCGCCGAGCGCCCACCGCACTGGTGACGAGCCGCCCTACCGGGCCCGCCACCGGTGGCTCCGCCAACGCTGAGTCTGCCACGATGTCGGGGATACAGGGCGGTCCCCTCGCGCCGGACACCCCTGGATCCCCGACATAGAGTTGATCAAGGAGGCCGCTCGGGCTCACACGGAATCAAGGAGGCCGCTCGGGCTCACACGGAATCAAGGAGGCCGCTCGGGCTCACCTGGAGGTGACCCAGAAGCCGGTCTCGTGCTCGGCGGTGTACCGCAGGTCCGGTCTCACACCGAGTTAATCAAGAGCCGGTCGAGTTGCTCGCCGCCGCCGGCTTGGTCGCGGAGCCGCCCGACGACGACCCCGAGGTCGAGGCCGGCGACGAGGACGAACCCGACGAGCCCGAAGACGAATCGCCCTTGCCAGCGGCCCCGGTCGACCCGTTCGAGTCCTTCGAGCCGTTCTTGCCGGCCGAGTCGGCGCCCGGCCCCGCAGACGACGACTTCTCGGCTCCGTTCTTGGCCCGGGAGTCGGTGCGGTAGAAGCCCGACCCCTTGAAGACGATGCCGACCGAGTTGAACACCTTTCGCAACCTGCCCTCGCACGACGGGCACTCGGTCAGCGGCTCATCGGCGAAGGACTGCACCGCCTCGAGCTGATGGCCGCATGCGGTGCAGGCGTACTGGTAGGTGGGCACGGTCTCCTCCGGATCTGGGCAAGCCGTTTGGCACTCGACACATCCGAGTGCCAATGGTGCGTCATCCGGCCCGTTTCGTCCAGCGAACCTCGTGGTGATCTATCCCGTACCCGGCCGCCCGGTCACCGGGGTCAGCCGTCGAGCGGACGGAAACCGTGTCCCGGAGTGATCACCGCGTCGACCCGCCGGTCGTGCGGTAGCGCCGGCACCCGGTCGACCAGTTCCGCGTCGTGCAGCAGCGCCACGGCGAGCGCGCCGGGAGCGAGCCTGGCCAGGGCACGATCGTACGAGCCGCCGCCCCGGCCCAGCCGGACACCGGTCCGGTCAACCGCAAGCGCGGGCACCACCACCACCTGCGCCGTGGTGACGGCCGCCACGCCCAGCCGGTCGCCCACCGGCTCGCGCATCCCCCGGCCGGCGGCGTGCAATCCGTCTCGTCCGGTGTATGCCGCCCAGTCCAGGTCGAGATCGGGGCGGAGCACCGGCAACAACAGCCCGCCCGCTCCGGCCAGCGCCGCGCGCAGCACCTCGGGCAGTTCCGGCCCGCCGGGCTCGGCGCCCACCGGTACGTACCCGGCGACCCGGGTCGGGCCCAGCCGGCGTACCAGATCGGTAAGCGCACGCTGGACGAGCCCGGCGGCTGCGGCGCGGTCGGGCGCGGACAGCATCCGTCGGCGGGCCAGCACCCGGCGGCGAAGGGCGGCCTTCGCTTCCGGCGCAACTTCCGCTTCATCCGATAAATCCGGCACGCAACTCTCCGTCGTCGGAACGGGTTATCCCAGGGAGCCGTGTCAGCATCGCAGGGTGCGCAACCTCCGGGGGGACGAGTGACGCTGCGCCGCCGGTTGACCGCCGCGTTCCTGACCGTCGTGCTCGGTCCGGTCCTGTTCGGAGCGGTCCTCGCCGGCACCACCCTGGTGGCGAACGGCGCGCGGCGCTCGCTGGACCGGCTCGACCTGGCCGCCACCGCGGTCCGGGTCTCCATCGGCGCGCTGTGCCAGCAGCTACGAGCCGCGGCCGACGCGGTGGCGTTGACGGCCGAACCCGCCGCCCGAGCGGGCGCCGCCAACCAGGTGGTCGGCCGCGGTCTCGCCGGGGCGGTCCGGCTCGCCGGCGCCTCCGGCACCGTCGACTACGAGACCGCGAGCATCCCGCCCCGCCCGTGGGCGGACTGCGCCGCGCCGCTGCCCGCGCAGCGTGCCCCGCAAGCCATCGCGGTACGGGTGGAACTGCGCGACCGCGCCGGGACCCGGATCGGTGACGTCTGGGCCGCCCAACCGCTCGACGACCCGTTCCTGGCTCGGCTCGCCGCGGTCAGTGGAGCCGCCGTGACCCTGCTGGACACCGATCCGGGAACGGTACGCAGCACCGAGCCGCCCGCCGACCGGGAGTCCGTGGTCGCCGCCGCCCGTGGACTCACCGGCGAGGCGGTGGCCCGCGCCGACGGTGGCCGGTGGGTACGCCGGGTCGGCCCGTCCCCCGGCCAACCGCTGTCGCTGGTGCTCTCCGTGCCGCGCGGCCAGCCGCTGGCGACGTACGGCCTGCTCGCCGCCGCCGTCCTCGCCGCCGGAGTGATCGCGGTGGTGGCCGCCGCCCGGTTGGCCCGGTCAACGACCCGGCCGCTGGCCGACCTGGTCCGCGCCGCGGACCTGGTCGCCGACGGGGACCTGTCCGCCCGGGTGCCGGTACACCGGACGGACGAGGTGGGGCGGCTGGCCGACGCCTTCAACCGGATGGCCCGCGAGACGCAGGCTTATGTGCACGCCCTGACCAGCAGCCGGGACCAGCTCCGGGGTCATCTCGCGGTGCTCGGTGACACGCTCGCCAGCACCCACGACCTACACCGGATCCTGCGGGTGATCCTGCACAGCGCGGTGGCCGCCAGCGGTGCCCGAGCGGGCATCGTGCTGCTTGTCGACGAACTCACCGGCACCCTCGTCGGCCAGTGCGCCGAGGGGCTGCCGGTGCCGGCGACCCGACCGGGCGGGGCCGGCCACGACCCGTCCCGGATCCGCATCCCGCTCGGTGACGGCCTGCTCGGCCAGGTGGCGGCGACCGGTGAACCGCGGCGGGGTCGGGTCCGTCGGGATGTCACCCCGCTGATCCCGGAGGAACCGCGGTGCTCGACGTACGTGGCACTGCCGTTCGCCGCGCCGGGCGGTCCCGGTGAGGGGCCGGCCAGCACCGCCGCCGCGCGGGCCGCGATCGCCCTGGGGGGTACGACACCGCCACCGGCGCTCGGTGTGCTCGCCCTCTACGACCGGCTCGGCGGGGACGAGTTCGACGACGCCGACCTGGCCACCCTCCGATCCTTCGCCAGGCACGCCGCGATCGCCGTGGACAACGTCCGGGTGCACGAGGAGGCGCAGCGGCTGTCCCTCACCGACCCGCTGACCGGGCTCTGGAACTACCGCTACCTGAAGGAGTCGATCCGCCGGGAGGTCGAGCGGGCCAGCCGGTTCGGCCGCATGCTTAGCGTTCTGGTGCTCGACCTGGACCGCTTCAAGGACGTCAACGACACGCACGGGCACGCCGCCGGCGACGCCGTGCTTGTCGAGTTCGCCCGGCGGGTCCGCGGCGTTGTCCGCGAGGTCGATCTCACGTTCCGTCAGGGTGGGGAGGAATTCGTGGTGCTGTTGCCCGAGACCGACGCGCGGGGGGCGGTCCGGGTCGCCGAGCGGCTGGGCGCCGCCGTCCGCGACACCCCGATCACCGCGCCGCGGGCTGGTGCGGCCGGGCCGGTGGCGATCCCGATCACCGTGTCCATCGGCATCGCCGTCTATCCCGACCACGCCACCACGGGTCAGCGGGTGCTCGACGCCGCCGACGACGCCCTGTACGCGGCGAAGGCCGCCGGCCGCGACACCTACCGGGTGGCGCTCGGCCCGGCGGTGCGCAGCGGCGCGTCTTCCGGGCCACACCCGTCACGACAGAGCCTCGGCCGATAGTCTCGCGGCATGTCGGAGCAATCTGCCACCCCAGCCACGACGTCCGCCACCCCACGCGCGGTGAAGGCCGTCATCCCCGCCGCCGGCCTGGCCACCCGCTTCCTGCCCGCGACCAAGGCCGTGCCCAAGGAACTGCTGCCGGTGGTCGATCGGCCGGTGCTGCAATACATCGTCGAGGAGGCCAGCCACGCGGGCGTCACCGACGTTCTGCTGATCACTGGCCGCGGCAAGACCTCGATGGTGGACCACTTCGACCGCCGGCCGGACCTGGAGGCCCGCCTGGAGGAGAAGGGCGACGCCGAGCGGTTGGCCGCGGTCCGCCGCCCCAGCGAACTCGCCGAAATCTACACCTGCCGGCAGCCCGAGCAGTTGGGCCTGGGCCACGCCATCGGGTACGCGGAGTCGCACGTCGGTGACGCAGCCTTCGCGGTGCTGCTCGGTGACGAGTTCGTCAACCTCGCCGAGCCGCTGCTGCCGGCGATGATGGAGCTCCAGGCCCGGACCGGCGGCATCGTGCTCGCCTTCTTCGAGGTGCCGCCGTCGGACACCAAGCGGTACGGCATCGCCTCGGTCGAGCCGGCCGAGTCGGAGTACGCCGACATCGCCGAGGTGGTGAAGGTGACCGGCCTGGTGGAGAAGCCGAAGCCGGAGGATGCGCCGAGCAACCTGGCGGTGCTCGGGCGGTACGTGTTGCCGGCCGGCATCTTCGACGCGATCCGCCGCACCGAACCGGGTAGCGGCGGCGAGATCCAACTCACCGATGCCATGGACCTGATGCGTCGCGAGGGGACCCCGGTGCACGCCATCGTCTACCGGGGCACCCGCTACGACACCGGTCAGCCGCTGGGCTACCTGCAGACCGTGGTGCAGCTCGCCAGCGAGCGTGACGATCTCGGTGGCGAGTTCCGCAAGTGGCTTACCGACTTCGTCAACGCGGGCTTCCCTGGCGGGTCCAGTACATGACAGCGACGGCCGACGCCGAGGCGGCCGCGAACGAGTTGACGCCGCTCGCCGACTACCTGGGCAGTGTGCTGCGCAGGCTCCGCGCGCTGCCCCCACTCGACCTCGACCTCACCCAGGCGCACGGCAACACGCTGGCCGAGGACGTGCTGGCGCCGCACGCCTTCCCAGCGTTCGACCAGGCCGCCATCGACGGGTACGCCGCCCGGTGGGAGGACCTGGCTCTCGCCCGGGGCGCCGGTTACGCCCCGGCGGCCGGGCCGCTTCCCGGTGCTGGCCGGACCGGTGAACCGCGACCGGTGCGGCTCAACGTGGTCGGTGACCTGGGTGCGGCCAGTTGGCGACCGGTACGGCTCACGCCCGGTGCCTGCTTCTCGGTGGCCGCCGGGTCGCCGCTGCCCAGCACGGCCGACGTGGTGGTGCCGGTGGAGTGGACCGACCAGGGCATGGCCGCCGTGGAGATCTACCGGATTCCCAAGCGGGGGTACGGCGTACGTCGGGCCGGCGAGGAGGTCGCGGCGGGGGAGTTGCTCGCCCGCGCCGGGACGTACGTCTCGCCGGCGCTGGTGGCGATCTTCGCGGCGACCGGCATCGGTCACGTGGTGGTCCGGCCCAGCCCGCGGGTGGTCATCGTGGCGACCGGCGACGAGCTGGTCGACGTGGGTCGGGCCAGCCAGCCCGGGCAGGTGGTGGATACCAACTCGCACGCCTTGACCGCGGCCGCCGCCGAGGTCGGCGCGCTGGCGTACCGGGTGGGGATCTGCGACGACGACCCGGAAGGGCTGCGTGGCCTGCTGGAGGACCAGACGCTGCGGGCGGATCTGATCATCACCACCGGCGGCACCGGCACCGGGCCGGGTGACATGGTCCGGCGCATCCTGTCCCGCCGCGAGGGCAGCCGGGCCGGGCCGGTCACCTTTACCGAGGTGGCGCTCTATCCCGGAACGGCGCTCGGATTCGGTACGGTCGGTGCCGAGGAGGTGCCGGTCGTGTGTCTACCTGGCGATCCCGGTGCCGCGTTGATCGGCTTCGAGGTGTTGGCCCGCCCCGCCATCCAACTGCTCGCCGGTGCCGAGCCGGTGTTCCGGCCGAGTGCCCGTGCGCACCTGCTGGAGACCGTGTCGTCGCCGGCCGGGCTGCGCGAGTTCCGCCCCGCTCACGTCGCGGAGCGGCGCGGTGGCGGCTACACGGTGCAACCGCTGCGCGGTGGGCCGTACACCCTCTCCGGGCTGGCCGACGCGAACGGCCTGTTGGTGCTCGGGGAGCGGGTGACCACCGCGGCGGCCGGTTCCACCGTGGACGTGTTGTTGCTGGACCGGCGGCGCTGATGTTCCGGTCGGTGCCGGGCTGGCCGGCGGTGCTGACCGACGGACCGGTGCTATTGCGGCCGTACCGGCGGTCCGACGCGACAGCCTGGTCGGAGGTGCGGCGGGCGAACGAGCGCTGGCTGGCGCCGTGGGAGTCCAGCCCGCCGGGTCGATGGGACGAACTCAACTCACCGGTGTCCTTCCGGTACGTCTACAAGGACCAGCGCGCCTCGGCCCGGCGTGGGGAGGCGATGCCGTTCGCGGTCTGCCTGCGCGAACCGGGCCGACCCGAGCGGCTGGTGGGGCACCTGAACCTGGGAAACATCGTCCGGCGGGCGTTCTGCTCCGCGTACGCGGGTTACTGGGTGGACGCTCGGGCAGCCGGCCGTGGGGTGATGCCAACCGCGCTGGCGCTGGCCGTCGACCACGCGTTCGAGCACGGCGGGCTGCACCGGATCGAAGTGAACATTCGGCCAGAAAATCGGCCTTCCCGGCGAGTCGTGGAGAAATTGGGCTTCCGGGAGGAGGGCTACCACCCCCGGTACATGCACATCGACGGCGCCTGGCGCGATCACCTCGGATATGCCCTAACCAGTGAGGATGTCGCCGCCGACGGCGGCATGCTGGCCCGCTGGCACCGGCTCCGCGCCACCGCTTCCTGATCCCCTCCCTGGCCACCGCACCGGCGCGGCGCGCGTCGGTGCTGGTGCCGCGCCCGTAACCTGGGGTAACCGAACATGCGGTGAACGATGATTCACCGGATGAAATGAGCATTTCGTGGCCGGCGTCCGAAAATCTTTCGGGCGACCGGCCGCTTCGACAACGGCGACGGGAGGGTTGCGGGTGCCGACCTCGGTGCTCCTCGCCATCCTCGCCGCCGCCGGCCTGCTGGCCCTCGCGCCGGCGCTGGTGCGCCGGTACGACGCCGCCGAGCGGCTGGTCGCCGAGCGCGCCGAGTCCACGGCACGGGTGCTCCAGCGTCGTCGGCGGCGGCGTACCGTGCCCGGCCGTCGTCCGGTGAACCCGGCCCGCTATCTCGTGGCGAAGCCGGTCTCCGGCGCGCCGGCCGGCACGTCGTCCTCGTCTTCCTTCTCCGGCGGTGTGGGCCGGGGTGGCGCTTCGGCCGCGGCGGGCGCCAGGCGGGCCGGCGCCTCGTCCTCGATCCCGTCCGGTGCGGGTCGCCGGGCGGCTGCCGTTGCTGGCCTTCGGACCGCTGCCGGTGTCGGTCGCCGGCTCGGCGCCCTGCGCGCGGTGCCTCGCGACGGCTCCGCCCGCCGCCCGCGGCGGCACACCCCGGCCGTCTACCGCCGCCGTCGCGTCTTCGCCGCGCTGCTACTGCTCAACCTCGCCGAGTTGGTCGGCGTGATCCTGGTCAGCCCCGGGTTCTGGATCGGCTTCGCGGTCACCGGCACCCTGCTGACCGTGTACGTCGTACATCTGCGGAACCGGGCGATGGCTGACCGCCGGCGGCGGCGGGCCGAGGCCAGGGAAGCGGCCTGGTTGGCCGCCCGGCAGGCCGAGGTCCGGCGGGAACAGGCCCGGCGGGCGGCGGCCCGCCGGGAGGCGCAGCGCCGGTTGGCGGCCCAGCGGGAGGCCGTACGCCGAGCGGCGATGGGCTTGGACCGGGTGGACCTGCCGGCGGCGGCGGCCGGGGGCGGGTCAGGGTCCGACGGTCCGCTCGGTGGCGGCGGTCCGCTGGCTGGTGGCGGCTCTCCTGGCGGTGGTGTCCGCCGGGCGGGCGGCGCCCGGTCCGCCGGGTCAGTCTCCTACCGGCGGAGCGGTGGGCTGCGCGGCCGCCCCTACGAGGCCGGCCGCGGCTCGCATTCCGCCTAACTGCCACGCCGCCCAGCAAGATCGACACGTCGCTACAAGATCGACTCGATGTACGGGATATTGGGGGTGTTGCGGTCGCTCCAAACACCCGACATCCCGTACTTCGAGTCGATCTCGTCCGGGGCAGCCGCGGCGGGGCGGATTCGCGTGCCGATCGGCCGACCTGTTAACCTAGGCGTCGGCCCGTTCCGTCGCGGACGGGCCAGGGGGCTGTGGCGCAGACCGGTAGCGCACCTCGTTCGCATCGAGGGGGTCAGGGGTTCAAATCCCCTCAGCTCCACCATGTCAAAGGCCGTCCCGCCAGTTGGTGACGGCCTTCGATCGTGTATCAGCGTCGTATCTTGATCGACCAAGCTACCGTCTGGGCCATGCCATTCTCCGGTCGCAACCGGCGGCGCGACTCCAGCCTGCCGTTATGGCCTAGGTTCACCATATTTGGCGTTGTTGTCTCGACGGCGCTCCTGCTAGCGGGTCTTTTCGCCGACCTGGAGCCGCCCGCCCCGGTCGGCGAGTTGGTCCCGGGAACCGTGGTGTCCGTCGAGGCCGACCGGGGCGGGCAACCCGCCATGGCTCTGGTGCGGGTGGAGGTGCCGGGCGGGCCGGTGTTCTGTGGCATCGACCGGGAGTCGTTCCCGGGGAAGCGCCTCCCGCCGCCGCTGACCCAGATGACCGTGGACTACCAGCCCACCTCCTGTGCCCCAGCCCCGGTGTCGCGCGAGTTGCCCCGCTGGCTGCTCCTCTCGGTGGGCGGCGGCGGGCTGCTGCTGATGGGCGCCTACCTGCGCCGGGTCGGGCCGATCAACTGGGGACGGTTCATGGAGGCGTGGATCCGGGGCTACATCGGACGGGGAGCGTAGCCTCCCGGGCGGCCCGGCAACTCTCGGACGTGGCGCAGACCGGGCTGGCCGTCGAGCGTCACCTCGCCGACGGGGATGAACCCGGTGCCGCGCAGCACCGCGAGCGAGCCGACGTTCGCCAGCGCGGCGGACGCGATCAGCCGCCGCAGGCCGTACTCGTCGCGGGCCAGGTCGATGACGCGGCGTACGCCGTCCTTCGCGACGCCCCGCCCGGCCACCCGCTCGGCCACCCGGAAACCCAGCTCCGCCTCGCCGTCGACGAGGTCGACGAGGTTGAACCGGCCGATGACCGAGCCGTCGTCGTCGACCATGACGTGGAATCGGCACGCGCCGGTGGCCTGCTCGGCGAGCAGCGCCGCGTGCCGGGCGGCGAAGTCGGTGAAGTAGTTGTCACCGCGGTCAGGGACGGACCGTGCGAAGTATGCCCGGTTCTCCTGTTCGAAGCGGAGCAGCTCGGCGGCGTGCTCGGCGTCCAGTCGCTCCAGTTTGGGCACCGAGTCACCGTATCAGCGGGTCATCGGTGAGGATTGGGCCTGTGCGGCTACGCCCATTGGCCGAAGACGACTGGCCCGCCGTCCATGACTGGGCGAGGCGGGAGGCGGCCGGTGACAGGGCTGATCGTGTCGGTCCGGCCGGCTACCCTGACCCGGTGGTCAACGCATCGGGCGTCGGGGTGGCCGGCGCGGGCCGACCGGAGCCGTGGCGACCACCGGCACTCGACGGGCCGCTCGTCACGGCGTACCTGACCAGGCTCGGTCTCGACCCGGCGGCCGAGCGGGCAGCCGGGCCCTCGGCGACGCAGCTTCGCCGGCTGCACGCCGCGCACGTCGAACGGGTGGCCTACGAGACACTGTGGATCGCCTTGGGCGAGCGGCGGGGGATCGATCCGGTCGAGTCGGCCCGGCAGGTTGTGGCCGGCCGGGGCGGTTACTGCTATCACCTGAACGGCGCATTCTCGACGCTGCTTACCGCGCTCGGCTACCGGATGACCTGGCATCGGGCCGGCGTGCAGGGTCGGAGTTCTCCGACGCCGCCCGGAGACGACGGTAACCATCTCGCGCTCAGCACGGTGCTCGACGGCCGGGCCTGGTGGGTAGACGTGGGACTGGGCGACGGTCCGCTCGAACCCGTGCCGCTCGCACCGGCGACCTTCGGGCCGGGCGACGCGTTCCGGCTGCGGCCCTCGGATGTCGTCCCCGGTGGCTGGCGATTCGATCACGAGCCGGATGGGGCGTTCACCGGCATGGACTTCTCGTCGGGCGCCGCGTCACCCGTCGACCTGGCGGATCGGCACGTCGAGATGTCCACGTCGCCGGAGTCCGGGTTCGTCCGGGTGGTCACCGCCCAGCACCGGACGCCGACCACGGTGCGGATCCTGCGTGGCAAACTGCTGACCGAACGGCCGGGGTCCGCGCCGGGCCGGCAACTTTCCGGGTACGCCGAATGGCGCGCGCTGCTGCGCGACGAGTTCCGGTTGGCGCTTGACGACGTGCCGGAGGGGCGATTGCGGGACCTGTGGCGGCGGATCGTGGCCGACCACGCCGAATGGGAGCGCGCCGAGGCGGACCGGGCCGCGGCGGAACGCGCGGCGACGGAGCGTGCCGGCCGCCCCTGACGGGCGTCGGGGCGGCCGGCGACCCGGGCCTCAGGGGCGGGACGGGTTGGCGGTGCGGGACAGCTTCGCCCACATCTTGCGCTGCTCCGACTGGGCCCGGGCGTCGAACCGCCGGGCCTGGTAGGCCAACTCGCGCTGCAGCTTGCGGTGCCGGACCAGCCGACCCTCGTCGAGTTCCCCGGCGTCGATCGCCGCCCGCACCGCGCAGCCGGGCTCGCCGTCGTGCCGGCAGTCGCTGAACCGGCAGCCGGCGGCCAGCTCGGTGATGTCGGCGTACGCCGAGTCGACACCATCCGCCGCGTCGGTCAGCCCCACGGCACGCAGACCGGGCGTGTCGATCAGATAGCCGCCGCCGGGCACCTCGACAAGTTCCCGCCAGGCGGTGGTGTGCCGGCCCTTGCCGTCCTGCCGCACCTCGCCGGTGGCCAGGGCCGCCCCGCCGATCAGCGCGTTGATCAGGCTGGACTTGCCGGCCCCGCTGGCGCCGACGGCGACAAGCGTCCGATCGGGGACGAGCTGGGCGCGTACCGGATCGAGGGTGTCGGGATCGGTGACCGTGACCGGCACCACCTCCACGCCCGGCGCGGCGGCCGCGAACTGCGCGAGCGCCGGACCCATGTCCGCCGGGTCGCACAGGTCGCTCTTGGTGGCGACCAGCAGCGGCTGTGCGCCGGAGGCCCAGGCGAGCGCGAGCAGCCGTTCGATCCGCCCGAACCGGGCGTCCCGTTCCAGGGGCGCGCAGACCGCGACGACGTCGACGTTGGCGGCGAGCACCTGCTCGACCGCCTGGCCGCCGGTGGCCAACCGGCGGATCTCGGTGCTCCTGGGTTCGACCGCGGCCACCTGGCCGGCCGCGTCGAGCAGCGCCCAGTCGCCGACGGCGACCGGGACGAGGGTGGGCACGGTCCGCGGACCGGCCGGGGTGAGCAGTACGCAGGCTTTCCGCTCCACGCGTACGACGCGGTGGGCGGTCTGATCGTGGGACAACGCGAACTCCGAGGTCGCTCGGGCCGCCCTGGAAGAAAGGAAAGGTCAGCGGGCGGCGGGAAGGAGGAAAAGGGCGCGGTGAACCGTCATGCAGGTCATCGGCTCCTCACCTCCCGTTGCTCGCGCTGGACGCCGTCACTGTACCGCCAGGCACTGTCGCGGGTCGCTTGATTTTCGTCACCGGATGACGGCCATCCAGGACTCTGGACCCTGTGGAACGATCAGTTGATGCCGATCGACCAGAACCTGCTCGTGGTCTTCGCGGTCACGACGATCGTCGCCATGGTCACGCCCGGACCGGACATGTTGTTCGTGCTCGGCTGCGGGGTTCGGGGTGGTCCCCGTGCCGGGTTGCTCGCCACGGCCGGCGTGGCGACCAGCGAGGCGGTGCACATCGCGGTGGCCGCCGCCGGCCTGGCCGCGCTGTTCGCGGCGGCGCCGGTCGCCTTCACCGTGGTCCGGGTGGTCGGCGGTGCCTACCTGGTCTACCTGGGGGTACAGATGATCCGTCGGCGCCACGACGGGCCGGGTGAGCTGCCGGTGGCCGGTGGCGGGATGTCGGGCCGCCGGGCGTACCTCAACGGTCTGCTGACCAACCTGCTGAACCCGAAGATGGTCACCTTCACGATCGCCTTCCTGCCCCAGTTCATCAACCCGGCGCTGGGTCGGGTCTGGCTACAGTTCGCCATCCTCGGGGCCATCATGATCGCGATGGAGTTCCTGGTGGACGGCACGGTGGGCGTCCTCGCCGGCCGGATCGGCGGCTGGCTGCGGGAGCGCCGGGCGGCGCGCCGCCGGATCGACGTCGCCACCGGCGGAATCTTCGTCGGTTTGGGTGTTCGGCTGGCCGTGGATCGCTGAACCACCCGATGCCCACACCGACCTGCATCCTCGTGTCACGGCTGAAGATCGGTAACGACCCGCTCTGGCTGCCTCACAACCCCGCACTCTGATTCGGCCAGGGGCATTAGCATCCCCGAATGGTGAATCCTGCTCCACCGGCGATGGCGCTCGACTGGGCGGTCCGGACGGCTGGGCCCGGCGCTACGGCCAGGGACGTGGTCCGGCTCGCCGGCGGTACGCATGCCAGCACTCATCTGATCCGCATCGAGCGTCCGACAGCCGAGGTGGTGCTTCGGCGCTTTCCACCGGGTGATGACGCTGCGCGTCGGGAGGCCCGGGTGTTGAGCGCCATCGACGGCCTGGGTGGGCTGGCGCCGCGCCTGCTGGCCGCTGACCCGGACGGCCAGCGCTTCGGCGAGCCGGCCGTCGTCATCACGAGGATTCCCGGCCGCGCGCACATCGGGCCGCGCGATGCGTGCGCTCGGGCGGAGCGGTTGGGCGCGGCCCTCGCCCGGGTGCACGCGCACCCGATCGACTCGCTGGGGCACTTCCGGGATGTCCTCGCGGTCGCCGCACCGCCGGCAATGCCCGACGGCGCCCGGGACGGCGACGCCATCCGGGCGGTTTCGGAGGTCGCTGCCGGGTGGGAGCGGTTGGTCGGCGGTTCCCGCGTGCTCACCCACTACGACTTCTGGTCCGGCAATGTGCTGTGGAGCGACGACCGGCTGACCGGCGTGATCGACTGGTCCGGCGCGGCTCTCGGACCGCGCGGCTTCGACCTGGCCTGGTGCCGGCTCGATCTGGCGTTGTTACACGGACCGGACGCGGCGGACACTTTCCTCGCCGGGTATCAGGCGGCGGCCGACGTCGTGGTCGACGACATCCGGCTCTGGGACCTGTGGACCGCGATACGGACCAGGTCCAGCGTGGTGACCTGGCTGCCCAACTACCAGGACCTCGGGCGCACCGATCTCACGGCCGGCGAGCTGCGGAAACGCCACACCGAGTGGACCAACAGGCGACTGGCCCGGAGCTAGGCTCGGTGGTGCGGGCCGGTGCGACTCGCACCGGCCCGCGGAGCCGGTCAGAAGACCAGGACCGGCTGCGACGGTCCGATGATCGTCCGGTACTCGCCCGCTGCGGGCGCGTAGTACCGGATCTCACCGAAGGCGCGCTGGGACATCGGGACCTCGCGGTACTGGACCGTGAGGGCAGAGCACAACCGGGTGTTCTTCGGGTTCAGCCAGCCGATGTAGCAGGTGTTGTAGCCGCCCATGTCCGTCCAGATGTTCAGGAACTGCACGTAGTGGGCGTTGTTTGACGCCTTGTTGTAGACCCAGATGGTGCTGTCCATCACGTCGTTGCCGCCCGACGCGCACACCTTGACCTCAAGGTCGACGTTGCCGATCGTCTGGTGGTACATGCAGTTGGCGGCAGTGTTCGCCTGGGCCGGCGCGGCGGTGAGCGGACCGACCGCCAGACCGGTCACGATCGCCAGCAGCGCCAGCGTGCGCCTGCGCATCGTCATGTCTCCTCCTGTGGAAGTTCGTGAGTTGATCTGGGACCTGCGATGGGATCCAGCATCCGGAGCGGGCTCAGGACCACCTCACGGCCGGCTCACAGTGCCGTGTCGGCCGCCCGACATGATGAGATGACGCATGCGTGTGATCGGCCCGGTTCCCTCCGCGACGGTGACGGTCCTGGTCGCTGCCGCCGGATACGGAAAGTCCACTGTGGTCGGGCACTGGGCGGGTACGCTGCGCCGGCAGCCGGTCGATCTCGCCGAGACGGGCGATCTGCCGGACGAGCGGATCCTCTACGTCATCGAGGACCTGCCGGCCGGCAGCCGGATCGGCGACGCGGTGATCGAACGGGCGGCGGGTTGGACCTCGGCCCGCCTGGTCCTCACGTCCCGAAGCCGGGTGCGGGTTCCCGCCCGCTGGCGTGGTCGGGGCGTCGTGGGCGAACTCGGTCCGGTCCATCTCGCCGTACCGTCGGACCAGGCCGGGCGACTGCTGACCGATCGGTACGGAGCCGACGCCGGGATGGGCGAGCAGGTCAGCGGCTGGCCGGCCTTGCTGCACCTGGCGGGAGCCGCCGCCGCGGCCGGCGCCGATCCCAGTTCCGCCGTCACCGAGTACCTGATCGCGGAGGTACTCACTCCACTGTCCGGTCCGGTCCGGCGGGCGTTGCGGGTCGCGGCGCACCTGCCAGCGGTGGACACCCTGCCCCCGGCCGTCGTCGATTACCTCACCGCGATCGGACTCATCCGGGGCGCCGCCCTGGTGCCGGCGGTAGCGGCGGCGATCCGGGCCTGGCAACCGCTACCGGAGCCGGTCCGCCGGACGACCCTGCTCGACGCCTCGGCCAGGTACGCGACGGCGGGACATCCGCGACGGGCGTTGCGCTGCCTGCTCGACGTCGAGGCCGGTCCGCGCGCCGGGCAGGGCGACTCGACGACCCCGACCGAGCAGGACCGCGCTCCAGGACCGGACGACGTGACGGAGCGGGTCAACCGGTTAGTCCAGGAGCACGGCCGGACACTGATCGCCGCGGGACATGCCGGTCTGATCGTGGAGGCCCTGCGGAACCGACCCGGCGACCGCCTGATGTACGGCGAGGCGCTCCAGGTGATCGGGGACAGCGATGCGGCGAGCACGGTGTACCGGGAACTCGCCGGGCCGGCAGGCCCGCTGCCCGCCGCGCTCGCCTGGCGGGCCGGGGTGGTGGACTACCTCAGGGGCCGCCCCCAGGCAGCCGGCGATTACTTCGACCGGGGTGTCCGGGTAGCGGATCGGGATACGGCGATCCTGCTCGGATGGACGGCGGCGGCGCGCTGGATGCTGGGCGACGCGACGGGCTGTGGCCGTCTCGCCGCCGAGGCGCTGGCCTTGGCCGGTGCCCTCGCCGACGCCACCGCGCTGGCCACCGCCCACATCGCGACAGCGCTCAGTTGCACCCTGACCGGGGACCGGGCCGGGCGGCAGCGGCACTACGACTGCGCTCTGCGCTACGCCGAGGCGGCCGGCGACGTCGTCCAGGTGACCCGGGTCCGCGCCAACCGGGCCGGTTCGCTGTGTCAGGAGGGGCGCTACGCCGAGGCGTTACTTGAGGTGCGTCCCGCCGTGCAGTTGGCCGACCGCAGTGACTACGCGGCCATGCTGGCGCTGGCGCTGTGCAACCAGGGTGAGATCCACCTGCGGCTCGGCTACCTCGACGAGGCCGAGGCCGACTACGCGCGGGCTGCCGCCCTCTATCGACGGATGGGTTCCCGCAAGGTCGCGTACCCGCTCACCGGTCAGGCCACTCTGCACCGGCTACGCGGCCGGCCAGGCATGGCGCGGGCCGCGTACGAGGAGGCCATCCGGATCGCCGGCCGGGACGCCGACCTGCAAGGGCTCGTGCCGGCGTTGGCTGGGCTGGCCCGCGTCGCCGGGCCGGACGATCCGGTCGCGGCGGACGCGGCGGCCCGGCGGGCGTTGGCCGAGTCGCACACCGACGGCGAGCCCGGACCCTACGCGGCGATCGCCTGTCTGGCCGCCGGGACGGTGGCGCTCGCGGCGGGCGATCCGTCCCGGGTGGCCGAGTTGGCGCGTACGGCTGCCGAACACGCCCGGCGGCACAGCGACGTCGCGGCGCTCGCCGAGGCGCTCGAACTTCTCGGGCACGCGGCCCGTACCCCGGTGGAGGCGCGTCGCGCCTTTTCCGAGGCTCAGCGAACCTGGCGCGAGGCGGGCGCGAGCCTGGACGTGGACCGCTTGGCGGCACTGCTCGGGCAGTTGCCGGGGGCCGATCCGGGAGCGCGGGGGGAGGGCCGGGTCGCCGCCGGCCGGCTCGCCGCCCTCGGTGTGACGGCCATCCACTGGGCCGGCGGCGGAAGTCGCGGCTCGGTGGCGCTGCGGACCCTCGGTCAGTTCGAAGTGGTCGTCGACGGTGCGCCGGTCCCGGTCGCCGCCTGGCAGTCCCGCAAGGCCCGGGACCTGTTGCGGATCCTGGTCGCCCGGCGCGGCCGCGCGATCCCCCGCGACGAACTGGCGGAACTGCTCTGGCCGGAGTCGACCGACCGGAGCAAGGTCGCGCATCGGCTCACCGTGGCGCTGTCCATCCTGCGCGGCGTGCTCGACCCCGAGCGACGGGTGGATCCGGACCGGTACGTCCGGGCCGACACGGCCAGTGTCGCGCTCGACCTGGCGCAGGTGGACGTGGACGTGGAGGCGTTCCTCGCCGCCGCCGAAGAGGGCCTTCGTCTTGTCGCCGCCGCAACCGATGATCCCGCCGGATTACACCTGCTTGCCGACGCGGACCGCGCCTATCCAGGCGACTTCCTGGCCGACGAGCCGTACGACGAGTGGTCGGTCCCCCTGCGGGACTATGCCCGGTCCCTGTTCATCCAGGTCGAACGGGCGCTGGCGGGCGCGGCCGAGCGTCGCCGCGACGTCGACGGGGCGGTCCGGGCCCTGCTGCGGCTGCTGGAGGCCGACCCGTATGACGCGGCGGCCCACGAGGCTCACGTCTCGCTGCTCACCCGGGTCGGACGGCACGGCGAGGCGGGGCGTGCCTTTCACCGTTACGTGGCCGCGATGTCCGCGTTGGGATTGCCGGCCGACGGCGTCAGCCGACCCCCCGGAGCGGCACAGAAAATCTTGAGCGGTGATGTCGAAATCCTCCGGGCCCGTTCGAGGTGGGGGTGACGGGCCGGCGGCCGGCCCGGCTGACCGGAGGAGACGACCATGACGCAGCAGACCGCCACGGCCGGGACCGCCGCGACGCGTGCGGGACGCGCAGGGCCCGCGGCCACCGGATCCCTGCTCGGGTACGGGGTGATCGCCGGCCCGACGTACGTGCTGGTGTCGCTGACCGAGGCGGCGCTGCGGGACGGCTTCGACCCGACCCGGCATCCGTGGAGCCTGCTCGCCAACGGTGCCTGGGGCTGGATCCACATGGCCAACCTGATGCTCTTCGGCGTGCTGGTGTTGGCCTTCGCGGCCGGCCTGCGCCGGGCGCTGCGCACCGGTCGCGGCGCGATCTGGGCGCCGCGGCTGTTCGCGGGGTACGGAGTGGGCCTGGTGCTGGCCGGGATCTTCCGGGCCGATCCAGGGGCGGGCTTCCCGCCCGGCACACCGGAGGTCACCCCGGTGAGCTGGCACGGCATGCTGCACTTCGTCGCCGGCGGGGTCGGGTTCCTGGCCATGGTGGTCGGCTGCCTGCTGCTGGCCCGGCGGTTCGCCGCCGAACGGCGTACCGGGTGGGCCGTGTTCACCGCGGTCACCGCGGTGTTCTTCCTGGTGGCGTTCGTGGGCATCGGGGCCGGCGCGGGCAGCGGGCCGACGATCCTGGCCTTCACCGCCGCCGTGCTGCTGTCGTCGGCCTGGCTGTCGGCGGTGGCGGTGCACATCCGCCGGACCGAGGTCCGTTGACATCCGCATCCACATTCATATCCACCTCAGAAGGAGACAGGACGATGCGCTACCTGACCCTGTTGAAGGGCATCCGGGCCGACACCCCGCCACCGGACGGGCTGTTCCAGGCGATCATGAACTTGGGAGAGGAAGCGACCCGGGCGGGTGCCCTGCTCGACCAGGGCGGGCTCGCGCCCAGCGCGGCCGGTGCCCGGGTCCGGGTCGCCGGCGGCGAGCTGACCACCACGGACGGGCCGTTCGCCGAGGCGAAGGAGATGCTGAGTTACGCCATCTATCAGGTCCGGTCCAGGGAGGAGGCCGTCGAGTGGGCCTCCCGGTTCATGCGCCTGCACCGCGACATGTGGCCCGGCTGGGAGGGTGACGTCGAGGTCCTGCGAGTGATGGGTCCGGAGGACTTCGGCGGGGACGCTCCGACCGGCTGACCTGCCGGCCCGCGGGTAGGTGCTTGGATCGGTGGTCATGGCGACCACCGATCCCGCGCACGTCACGCGCCGTGCCGTCGAGGCGGTGTGGCGGATGGAGTCGGCGAAGCTGATCGCCACGCTGGCCCGGTACGTGCAGGACGTCGGGCTGGCCGAGGAACTGGCCCAGGACGCGCTGGTCGCCGCGCTCGAACAGTGGCCGGCGGACGGCGTACCCCCGAATCCGGCGGCGTGGCTCACGTCCACCGCCAAGCACCGGGCGGTGGACGTGCTGCGCAGGCGGACGACGTACGCCCGGAAGCTGGCCGAGGTCGGCCGGGACCTCGCCACCCGGGAGGCCACGGCGGACCCGATGGCGGCGGTGGAGGACGTGAGGATCGAGGACGACCTGCTCCGGCTGATCTTCACCGCCTGCCATCCGGTGCTGACCACCGACGCCCGGGTGACCCTCACCCTGCGGCTGCTCGGCGGCCTGACCACGGCGGAGATAGCCCGTGCCCTGCTCATCCCCGAGCCGACGGCCGGCCAGCGGATCTCCCGGGCCAAGAAAATCCTGGCCAGTCGGCGGGTGCCGTTCGACCTGCCGCCGCCGGACCAGTTGGCCGACCGGCTCACCGCCGTGCTCGGGGTCATCTATCTGATCTTCAATGAGGGGTACGCGGCCACCGCCGGAGCCGACTGGATGCGTCCGGCGCTGGCCGAGGAGGCGCTCCGGCTGGGCCGGATGTTGGCAAGCCTGCTGCCGACCGAGCCCGAGACGCACGGGCTGGTCGCCTTGATGGAGTTGCAGGCGTCCCGGATGCCGTCCCGGACCGGCCCCGCCGGGGAGGCCGTGCTGCTGCCCGACCAGGATCGCCGTCGGTGGGACCGGCTGCTGATCCGGCGTGGACTGGACGCGTTGCGGCGGGCTCAGGACCTGGGCGGCGGCTTCGGGCGGTACACCCTCCAGGCGGCCATCGCCGCCTGCCACGCCCGGGCCGGGACGCCCGCTGAGACGGACTGGGCGGAGATCGCCGCGATCTACCAGGTGCTTGCCCAGGTTGCCCCGTCACCGGTGGTCGAACTCAATCGGGCGGTCGCGGTCGGCATGGCGTCCGGCCCGGAGCGCGGCCTCGATCTGGTGGAGAAGCTGGCCGGCGAGTCGGCTCTCGCCGGATATCCTTACTATCCCGCCGTCCGTGGCGACCTGCTGGCCCGACTCGGCCGCCTCGACGAAGCCGGTGCGGCGTTCCGGCAGGCCGCCGACCTCACCGGGAACGCCGCCGAACGGGCCCTCTTCCTCCGCCGGGCGGCGCAGCCGTAATCGAGCGGACGGAGGCGCCTGGCAGCCCATAGGATCGCCGGATGCTCAGCCCCGCGTATCCGATCCGCACGGCCCGGCTGACCCTGCGCCCGTTCGCCCTGGCCGACCTGGACGACGTCCACGCGTACCAGCGCCAACCAGCGGTCGCCCGGTGGATGGCCTGGGAACCCCGTGATCGGGATCAGTCGCTGGCGTCGGTGCGCGCCATGGCCGGCGAGGATGGCTGGCGTGCCGAGGGGGACTGCCTCACCGTCGCGGTCGTCGTCGCCGACACCGGGACGGTCGTCGGCCAGGTTGAACTCGTCTGGCGCAGCCTTCCCAACCGGCAGGGCGAGATCGGGTACGTCCTCAACCCCGACCACGGGGGTCGGGGGCTGGCCACCGAGGCGACCGCCGCCGTGCTGCGGTGGGGCTTCGAGGAGGGCGGCCTGCGCCGGATCGTGGGCCGGTGTGCCGCCGGGAACACCGCGTCGGTCCGGTTGCTGGAGCGGCTCGATATGCGTCGCGAGGCGCACTTCGTCGAGCACGACCTGTTCAAGGGCGAGTGGGTGGACAGGTACGTCTACGCCATGCTGGACCGCGAATGGCGGTCGCGGACGAGGTCGGTGGTGACTAACGTCGGCGTCCATGGTGGAGCAGCGTGACGACCGGGTGGCCGTGGTGCTGCCGGGTGGAATGTACGGCCCGTACGCGCCGTTACTGATGTACCCGGCTGACGCGGCCGAGGCACGCGGCGCGGCGATCAGCGAGGTCAACTGGCAC
Source organism: Plantactinospora sp. GCM10030261 (assembly GCF_042666615.1). NCBI lineage: Bacteria > Bacillati > Actinomycetota > Actinomycetes > Micromonosporales > Micromonosporaceae > Plantactinospora > Plantactinospora sp. GCM10030261. The sequence goes on along the minus strand of NZ_JBHTDD010000001.1, from coordinate 388,582 downwards.
TATCCACCGGACCGGGACCGCCTTGAGGACGATGAGCGGGAGCCGTTCGTGACCGGTCAGGTCGGGCCGGTGCTGGACCGGCTCGCCGCCGAGCGCCCCGGCGCGCCGCCGCTGCTGATCGGCAAGTCGCTCGGCACCTACGCCGCCCGAATGGCGGCGGAGCGAGGGCTGCCGGCGGTCTGGTTGACACCGGTGCTGACAAGCGATGCGGTGCTCGCGGGACTGCGCCGGGCCACCGCGCCCGTCCTGCTCATCGGTGGCACGGCCGACAAACGCTGGGACGGCGACGTGGCGCGTCAGCTGACTCCACACGTGCTGGAGGTTGCCGGCGCCGACCACGGCATGTACGTCCCCGGGCCGCTGGCCGGCTCGACGGAGGTGCTCGGCCGGGTGGTGACCGCCGTGGAGGATTTCCTGGACTACGTGGTCTGGCGCTGAGTCCGGCCGGTCGAGATCCACTCGATGCCGGCGATGTAGGGGCGTCGCGCGGGCGCGAACCGCGCAGTATCGCCGACATCGAGTCGATCTTCGTGGCGGTGCCGGGCCGGCGATGGGGCTCAGTCCTCGTCGAGGAGGGCGACCAGCTTCGCCGGGGCGATCATCCGGTAGGCGTCCTGGCAGAGCTCGGTGATCTCCGTCCAGTCCACGGTTCCGTCCAGCCGTACCCCGATCCAGCCGCGTCCACCCACGTACGGCGGACGGAAGAACCGGTCGCCGTCGACCGCGATCAGCTCCTGCTGGGCGCCGGGCGGAGCGGCACACCAGAGGTGGGGGAAGTCGTTCTGGTGATGTCCGTTTTGGTGCAGCGTGACGAATACCTTCTTGTCGCGGACGAACCAGGTCGGCGAGCCGTGGCTGGGCCGCTCGCTCACCTCGGGCAGAGCGAGGCAGATGTCCCGTAGCCGCGTCAGCAGGTCCATCCGTCTCACCCCTCCGGCGCGTCAGGACGCGTACGTTACCGGAACCATCCAACCGGAGGTCGACTCGCCGGGCGCGGTCTGTCGGGTTCGCACCGCCGGGACGCCGCGGCATGCCGCCACCGAGTGGATCATCCGGTGGCGGGCCAGGAATGACCGTCGCCGTACCGGTCGGAAATCTGACTCTGGGCCACCCGTTGTGTCCGGCATCTGCGGTGGTTAAGCTTCACCTGCGCGCCCCAATCGCCCGCTTCCCCCGTGGCAGGCGATCGGGGCGCGCGTCTTTGCGTGCCGGTGCCCAGGCGTGGCCGCCGTGCCGGTGCCCAGGCGTGGCCGCGATGCTCAGTCCACGGACTGTGACGCCGGCCCTACCCGTCCCTTGCTGGGGCGGGTGGGGCCGTCAGATCCAGCGGCCGCCGAGCCACATCCGGGCCGACCACTCGGCGTAGGTGATCACATCGCCGACGTAGATCGGATAAAAGTAGGCAAAGCACACGGCCACGATCAGCACGTAGCCGCCCGCGACCAGGGCCCCGATCGGGCTGGAGGTCTGACCCGGTCGACCGGCGTCGTCACCGGCCCCGGCCGAGGCCGTCGTGCCGTCGACCGTCGTGCCTCGCGCTGGCGTGCCGTCCACCGTCGTGCCCTGCATTGGCGTGCCGTCCACCGTCGTGCCGTCCACCGTCGTGCCCTGCGCCGTCGTGCCCTGCGCCGGCGTGCCCGCTGCGGGCTGATCGGCACTCGCGGCACCCCCGGTGCCGACCGTCGCCGGTCCGCTGGCCGGACTCATGATCGCGCCGAGCACGTACACCACCGCGAGAACCAGGAACGGCTGGGCCGGGGCGGCGTAGAAGAAGAACATCGTCCGGTTGTCCAGGGCATACCAGAACCAGGGCAGCAGCCCGGCGCCCACGACCAGCAGGATGCTGCCCGCCCGCCAGTCGCGGCGGGCGATGCCCAGCCAGGCGACCGCGACCAGCGCCGGCAGGAACGACCACCACAGCACCGGGGTGCCCAGCAGCAGCACCTCCGACGCGCAGCTTGCCGCGCCGCAGGAGCCGTTGCCCGACCAGTAGAACGCCACCGGCCGGCCGAGCAGCAGCCACTGCCATGGCCACGACTGGTACTTGTGCTCCTTGGCCAGCGTGGTGTGGAAGCCGTACGCCTCGACGTGGTAGTGCCAGAGGTTGCGTAGCGCGCCGATGACCGGCGGCTCCGACCTGCCGCTGTCGGCGAGGTAGTGCCGGAAGTAGCCGTCGTCGGTGAGGAACCAGCCCGACCAGGAGGCCAGGTAGGTCCCGACGATCAGGAACCCGCACACCACGAGCCAGCCGAACTCGTCGAGCAGCGCGGTCCGCCACGGCCGTGCCACCCCGGCCGAACGGCGGGCCCCGACGTCCCAGAGCACCGCCAGCACCAGGAACGCCAACACGAGGTAGAGCGCGCTCCACTTCACCGATACCGCGCAACCGAGCAGCACCGCGGCGGCCAGTCGCCACCACGGCACCCCGCCGGGCAGCCGGCCGGAGCGGACCGGGTCGTATCCGTCCTCCATGGCGCGCAGCCAGCGGCGACGGCGGACGTCCCGGTCGAGCACCAGTGCCCCGAACGCGGCCAGTACGAAGAACAGCAGGAAGATGTCGAGCAGTGCCGCCCGGGAGAGCACGAGATGGAAGCCGTCGAGCGCCATCAGCAGCCCGGCGGCGCAGCCGAGCACCGTGGAGCCGAACATCCGGCGGGCGATCCGAACGACGAGTAGCACCGACAGGATGCCGATCACCGCCGCCGAGATCCGCCAGCCGAACTCGGGCGCGGTGGTGGTGAGGTGACCGGGAACGGAGATGTTCTGCTCGCCGTCGGCGTACCCGAACGCCCACTGACCGAGCGCGATGAGCCATTTGCCGAGCGGCGGATGCACGACGTACGACGGGTTGTTGGTCTCGTAGTTCCACTCCGCGCCGTGGTTGAGCAGACCCCAGGCGTCACGGGCGTAGTAGATCTCGTCGAACATCTTGCCCGGCGGGTGGCTGAGATTCACCAGGCGCAACACCGCCGCGATGGCCACGACGACCGCCGTGGCCAGCCAGGACCGGCGGTCCAGCCGCGCGTCCAGCGGCGCCAGCCGCCGGCGTACGACATCGGGGATGCCGCCCGTGGCGTGGCCGGTGCGGTCGCCCGCCGGCCCGGACTTGCCGGCGGGGTCCGGACTGCTGGTCTGCGCTGTCGACGCCGAGGTCACTCCGCGATCGTAGGCTGCCGGGGTACGGATCGGGGCGCCGCGCCGCCGGTCGGGATGGTCGGGATGGGCGGAGGACGACGTAGTGTCGGACAAACCAGATATAGGCGAGCTTGTCCTGGTTGGCGCGCCGCTGGGCAACCCGGCAGACGCGTCCGCCCGAATGCGCGAGATCCTCGCGACGGCCGACATCGTCGCCGCCGAGGACACCCGGCGCCTGTCCCGGCTGGCCCGGGACCTGGCGGTTACCGTTTCCGGCCGGGTCGTCTCCTACTTCGAGGGCAACGAGAGCCGACGCACTCCCGACCTGGTGCGGGCGTTGACCGAGGGAGCAACCGTGGCCGTGGTCACCGACGGCGGCATGCCCAGCGTCTCCGACCCCGGCTACCGGCTCGTGCGGGGGGCACTGGCCGCCGGGGTGCCGGTCACCGCGGCCCCCGGACCCAGCGCGGTGACAACCGCGCTGGCCCTGTCCGGGCTGCCGTCAGACCGGTTCTGCTTCGAAGGCTTCCTGCCCCGAACGGGCGGCGCCCGGCGGAGCCGGCTGCGGACGCTCGCCGGCGAGGAACGCACGTTGGTGTTCTTCGAGGCGCCACACCGGGTGGCCGGCGCGCTGGCCGACCTGGCCGAGACATTCGGCCCGGACCGTCCCGCCGCGCTCTGCCGCGAGCTGACGAAGAGGTACGAGGAGGTGCTGCGGCAACCCCTGGGCGAGCTGGCCGCCGCGGCGGTCGCGGTGCCGCCCCGCGGCGAGATCACGCTGGTGGTGGCGGGAGCGGCGACGGTCGACCGGCCCCGTCCGGACGACGACACGCTGCGTGCGGCGGTCACCGACCTGGAGACGACGGGGATGTCCCGGCGGGACGCCGTGACTGCCGTGGCCGACGAGCATGGGCTGCGCCGACGAGAGGTGTACGACCTGGTGCACCGTTCCTCCTTGACGCCGGACTGAGGAGTGGCCGCAGGTGGCCGTGGCCCGGCTCAGAGCGTGGCGACGAGAAACCCGACGAGGACCAGCACGGGACCGGTCAGCGCGACGGCCGTGGCCCGGCGGCGATCGATGTCGCTGGCCAGCCGGCGGGCCCCGGTCGCCCACACGATGCCCACCCCGCAGCAGAGCGTCGCCAACGCGCCGAGCAGCCAGCGCAGGTGGCGAGTGACGAGGCCGGATTCGGCGTACGCGGCCGTGCCGTCCGGTCCGATCATGCGGGCGTCGACCCGGACCCCGGTCGCTCGGGTGGCGGCCGGGACGTCGACCACCGGCACGATATCGCTGACCCACCCGGTGCCGGCGACGAACTGGCCACGACACTGCGTCAGCAGACCATGCCCGGTGCACGTCGTCACGGTGGCGACGCCACGGTCGGCGCGCCCGACCGCCAGCCACAGCGGTTCCGCGGTGACCCAGGCGAAGAAGCTGGCCAGCAGACCGAACAGCACCAGCCCGGCGAGCCCGACGGCGGGATGGTGGGGCGGCCGGGGTGGCCGTCGCACCCGGTGCCGGGCCGCGCGTGCCTGGCGCCAGCGGCTCAGCCAGCCCTCGGTGTCCCGGCGAACCGGGGTACCGTCCCAGTGCACCTCCTCGATGGGCAGCCAGAATGCGGGCTCGTCGATGCCCTCGACGTGACCCGGCACGCTCGGCTGTACCGGGCCGCCTCCGCCCGGCGCGGCCGGGGTCGGCCATCCTGTTCGTTGCGGGGCACGATCGGGCAGCGTGGTCACGGGTGCTCCGGTGGTGGCCTCGATGAGCACCTGGACGGTGTCCACCTCCGGGTCCGGCCCGGCAGCGCCCGTGGAGCCGGCGTCAGATCCGTCGGCGGTGGCTCTGTCGGCTTCCGCTTCGTCGGCGGCTGTTCCGTCGACGTCCGCTCTGTCGGCTTCCGCTTCGTCGGCGGTGGCTCCGTCGGCTTCCGGTTGCTCGTCGATCGCCCGGACGGTGTCCGGCGGTGTGTCGGCGGGTGAGGTGATGGTGGTGGCGTCCGGCAGGCCCCCCTTCGGCGGGTCACCGCTGCCCGGCCGGGTGGGTTCCGGACGGGGGGATTCCGGCCGCGCCGGCCCCGGCCGGGGTGGGTCCGAGCGTGGCGTGTCGGGGCGTGGCGTGTCGGGGCGGACCGGTCGAGGCGATCGCACGGCGGATGCCCGTCCCCGCGCCGGCGTCGTCGGCTCTGCCGGGATCGGCGGCGCGGCGGACCCCGGATGCCGCCGCGGCTCGGGAGCTGGCTCGCGGGGAGACGGTGGGGAGGCGGTGCCGGGTTCGCTGGCTCGCCCGGTCCCGGCGGGTGGCGGTTTCGCTCGGCCGGACGCCGGCTCGCCGCGGACCTGTGCCGGTGGCCTGGCTCGGGTGGCCGCTGGCGGTCGAGCCCGGCCGGTCACCCGCTTCGCGGCAGGCTGCTGCGGTGCTGGCTCTCCAGTCACCCAGCCATTGCACACGAAATCACGTAAAGAAACCAACACGTCACCGCATGTGTCGGAGAACCGACTCTCCGCCGGCGCGGCGGCACGAGACCGGACGGAGCGGCGTTGGTTCGCGGACGGTCCCCGCGCATCACTAGGCTTGCCTGTCATGAGTCACGTTCTCGCGGCGGTCGCCTGGCCGTACGCCAACGGTCCGCGCCACATCGGTCACGTCTCTGGCTTCGGCGTGCCGTCCGACGTGTTCGCGCGGTACATGCGCATGGCCGGCCACGACGTGCTCATGGTCTCCGGTACGGACGAGCACGGCACGCCGATCCAGGTGCAGGCCGACGCCGAAGGGGTGACCGCCCGCGAGCTGGCCGACCGGTACAACCGCGTCATCGTCGAGGACCTGCATGGGCTGGGGCTGTCGTACGACCTGTTCACCAGGACCACCACGCGCAACCACTACGCGGTCGTGCAGGAACTGTTCGCCGGGTTGCACCGCAACGGCTACATCGTTCCCAAGACGACCATGGGGGCGATCTCACCCTCCACCGGCCGGACCCTGCCCGACCGGTACATCGAGGGCACCTGCCCGATCTGCGGCTATTCCAGCGCGCGCGGCGACCAGTGCGACAACTGCGGGAACCAGCTCGACCCGGTCGACCTGATCGGTCCCCGATCGAAGATAAACGGGGAAACGCCGGCGTTCGTGGAGACCGAGCACTTCTTCCTCGACCTGCCGGCGCTGGCCGAGGCGCTCGGACAGTGGCTGGACAGCCGGGAGGGCTGGCGGCCGAACGTGCTGCGGTTCAGCCGCAACCTCCTCGACGACCTCCAGCCGCGAGCCATCACCCGGGATCTCGACTGGGGCGTGCCGATCCCGCTCGACGCCTGGCGGGACCGCACCGACAAGCGCATCTACGTGTGGTTCGACGCCGTGGTCGGCTACCTGTCGGCGTCGATCGAGTGGGCCCGGCGGTCCGGCGACCCCGACGCGTGGCGCAACTGGTGGTCCGCCGACGGCGCGGGGAAGGACGCCCGCGGCTACTACTTCATGGGCAAGGACAACATCGTATTCCACTCGGTCATCTGGCCGGCGCTGCTGCTGGGTTACTCGGGCGAGGGCGCCAAGGACGGCTCACCGGGCGAGCTGGACCGGCTGAACCTCCCCACCGAGGTGGTCTCCAGCGAATTCCTCACCATGGAGGGCCGCAAGTTCTCGTCGTCCCGCCAGGTCGTCATCTACGTCCGGGACTTCCTGGACCGGTACGACGCCGACGCGTTGCGCTACTTCATCGCCGTCGCCGGTCCGGAGAACCAGGACACCGACTTCACCTGGGCCGAGTTCCTGCGCCGCAACAACGACGAATTGGTGGCCGGCTGGGGCAACCTGGTCAACCGGTCCATCTCGATGGCCGCGAAGAACTTCGGCGCCATCCCGCCGATCGACCCGGCCGGCCTCACCGAGGCCGACGAGGCGCTGCTCGCGGTGGCCCGGCAGGGCTTCGCCACGGTCGGCGACCTGATCGGCCGGCACCGCCAGAAGCAGGCGGTCACCGAGGCGATGCGGGTGGTCGCGGAGGCGAACCGGTACCTCTCCGACCAGGCGCCGTGGAAACTCAAGGACCCGGCGGACAAGCCCCGGATGGGCACCATCCTGCACGTCGCTTTGCAGGTGGTAAGCGATGCCAACACGCTGTTGACGCCGTTCCTGCCGCACTCGGCGCAGAAGATCCACGAACTGCTCGGCGGCACCGGCGTACACGCCCCGATGCCGTCGATCACCGAGGTCGAGGATCTGGACGGCGGTCCGGCGTACCCGGTGCTCACCGGCGACTACACGACTGGTGCGCGGTGGGAGTCGGTGCCCGTCGAGGCCGGTCGGCCGCTCGCCGCGCCGAAGCCGGTGTTCCGCAAGCTCGACCCGTCCATCGTCGAGGAGGAACTGGCCCGGCTCGGCGGCTGACCAGGTACCGGCTAGAGCGCGTACCGTAGCAGGACACACCCGCCGCTGAACGTGCGTGCCTCGACGAGCGTGAGTTCGGGCGGCGCGTGACCTGCCGGAAACAGCCGGCGTCCCTCGCCGAGCAACACCGGATAGACGAACAGCCGGATCTCATCGACAAGACCTTCGCGGAACAGGTCCTGCGCCAGGGCGATGCTGCCGGTGAGGACGATGTCGGTGCCATCCTGCGCCTTCAGCGCGGTAATTTCCTCGACCAGCTTGGCGCCCCCGCGTAGTACGGTCGTCCCGTCCCAGCCCGGGTCGCCAATCGTGCGGGAGACGACATACTTCGCCACGCGGTTCAGGTGATCGGTGACCCCGGTACGGTCATCCTGGCGTTGCGGCCAGAAGCCGCGCATTTCCTCGAACGTGACGCGTCCCACGAGAAACCCGTCGGAGGCGGCACTGTGCTCGGCGGTTACCTGCTGCAGCTCACGATTCTGTGGCGTGTCCGCGGTCGGATCGAACCAGGACTTGGCGTTGTCGACGATCCCGTCCAGGGTGATGTTCTGCGTAACGACGAGGCGACGCATCCATTGACCTCCATGATAGGAAACGGTTGTTCAGTATCCTCTATGGCGGCTGTCATCGGTGGGATCGGCCGGGTTCTTCCAGGCATTGAGGGTAGCCCGCGCTCACCCTGGGTGCAGAGGATCGCATGGTCGCGGTTTCTGGTGCCGGGCCGTCCGGCGCGCCCTTCGGCGCGATCAGGTGGCGGCAAACCGGCCGGCTGCCGGCCGGCCGCGTCCGGTGTGTGATGCTGGCGACGATGACTGACAGCAAGTCCCGCCGGGAGCGGGCCACCCGACGCGCCGGTGAGTTCCCGCCGGCCCCCGAGCCGTTGCCGTCTCCCGTGCCCGACAGCCACACCCACCTGGACATCACGGTGGGGCAGGCCGGGCCGGTCGTACCGGCTGGCGCGCGTATGCCGGAAACAACCGGCGGCCGGCGGCCGGCGGATCCGGACGATCCGGCGGAGCCGACGGGCCTGGCGGACCGGGCCGCTCCGGCGGACCGGGCCGATTCGACGGACCCGGCGGACCCGTTCGGCACCGCGATCGCCGTGGCCGCGGTCGTCGGCGTCGACCGGCTCGTTCAGGTCGGCGTCGACGTGGAAACGTCGCGGTTCGGCGCGGACCTGGCCCGGCGGTACGACGCGGTGCTGGCCACCGTCGCCCTGCACCCGAACGAGGCGCCCCGGCTGGCCGACCTCGACGAGGCGCTCCGGGAGATCGAGGCGCTGGCCGGCGAGGACCGGGTACGCGGCATCGGGGAGACCGGGATGGACCGCTTCCGCACCGGAGACGAGGGGTGGGCGGCGCAGGAGGCCAGTTTCCGGGCGCACATCGGCATTGCGAAGCGGTACGGCAAAGCGCTTGTCATCCATGACCGGGACGCGCACGCCGACGTGTTGCGGATCCTGGACGCCGAGGGGGCGCCGGACACAGTGGTCATGCACTGCTTCTCCGGGGACGCCGAGTTCGCGGCGCAGTGCGTCCGGCGCGGGTATCTGCTGAGCTTCGCCGGCACGGTGACCTTCGCCAGCGCCGGCGCGTTGCGCGAGGCGGCCAGAGTCACGCCGATCGACCAGGTGCTGGTGGAGACCGACGCGCCGTACCTGACCCCGGTGCCGTACCGGGGCCGGCCGAACGCCTCCTATCTGATCCCGCTGACCGTCCGGTCGCTCGCCGAGACCACCGGCACCGACCTGACCGACCTGTGCGCCGCGATCTCCGCGAACGGTGACCGTGCCTTCGGCCCCTGGCGGTAGGGCGATGCTCGGGCCGGGGGAGATCAGGGAGTTGGCGGCGCGGCTCGGCGTGGTGCCGACCAAGAAGCGCGGGCAGAACTTCGTGCACGACCCGAACACGGTGCGCCGGATCGTGGCCGCCGCCGCCCTGACCACCGACGACGTCGTGGTCGAGGTGGGACCCGGGCTCGGCTCGCTCACCCTTGCGCTGGTGCCCGCGGTACGGCATACGCACGCCGTCGAGATCGACCCGGTGTTGGCCGGTGCGTTGCCGGAGACCGCCGCCCGGTATGCCGGTCCGGTCGCCGACCGGCTCACCACCCACCGGGCGGACGCGCTGCGGATCACCGCCGCCGAGTTGGACCCGGCGCCCACCGCTCTGGTGGCGAACCTGCCGTACAACGTGGCGGTGCCGGTGGTGCTGCACCTGCTCGCCGAGTTGCCGTCGCTGCGCGGCGGCCTGGTGATGGTGCAGAAGGAGGTGGCCGACCGGTTGACCGCCGGCCCCGGCTCCAAGGTCTACGGGGTGCCGTCGGTCAAGCTGGCCTGGTACGCCGACGCCCGCCCGGCCGGCCGGGTGCCGCCCACGGTGTTCTGGCCGGTGCCGAATGTCGACTCGGGCCTGGTGGCCTTCACCCGACGGGAACCGCCCCGGCCAGACGTACCCAGGAAACGGGTGTTCGCCGTCGTCGACGCGGCGTTCGCGCAGCGCCGCAAGACGCTGCGCGCGGCGCTGGCCGGCTGGGCCGGCAGCCCGGACGCCGCCGCGCGTGCGCTGGTCGCGGCCGGGATCGACCCCAGCGCCCGGGGGGAGTCACTGTCCGTGGCCCAGTTCGCGGCGATCGCCGCGTCGGCCCCGACGAGCGCCATCGCCGCACAGTAGGCTGACGCCGTGCCCACCGAGGAGGTGTACGAGTGACCGCGCAGCCGATCGAGCCCCCCGGCATGTGGAGTCCGGATCCGGTCCGGCAGCGGCTGGCCGACTACACCATCGAGGACGTGTTGGCGCTGCCCCAGGACGCCTCCCGCGTCGAGTTGCGTGACGGAGTGCTGATCGTGGTTCCCTCCCCGACCTTCGGCCACCAGAGGATCGGTTATCGGCTGTCCGCCTGGCTGGATCGGCACGCGCCGGCCGGCCTGGTGCCGGTGACCGCGGTCGGGTTGGCGGCTGAGGCCGAGGAACTGGTCGTGAAGGAGCCGTTCGACATCCGGCTGCCGGTCCGGGACATCGCCCCGTGACGGAGGCCTGGAGCCCGGACGACGAGGAAACCTCCCGCCGGGGCGCCACCGGACCGGTCAAGGTGCACGTCCCGGCCAAGATCAACCTGCATCTCGGCGTGGGCCCGCTGCGCGCTGACGGGTTCCACGAGTTGAACACCGTCTATCAGGCGATATCGATCCATGACGAGCTGACCGCCCGACGCGGTGACACCCTGACCCTCACCATGGAGGGGGAGGGGACCGGGGAACTCGCCCTCGACGGGACGAACCTCGTCATCCGGGCCGCCCGCGCGCTCGCCGCGTACGCCGGCGTGCCCGCGTACGCCCGGCTGCACCTGCGCAAACACATCCCGCTCGCCGCCGGGCTGGCCGGCGGCAGCGCGGACGCCGCGGCCGCGCTTGTCGCCTGCGACGCGTTGTGGGGCACCGGCCTCACCCGCGACGAGCTGGCGACCGTTGCCGCCGGGCTTGGTTCCGATGTCCCCTTCCTGGTGTACGGCGGGACCGCGCTCGGCACCGGGCGCGGCGAGACGGTCAGCCCGGTGCTGGTCCGCCCCACCACCTGGCACTGGGTGGTGGCCATCGCCGACGGCGGCCTGTCGACCCCCCGGGTGTACGGCGAACTGGACCGGTTGCGTGACGTCGGGGCCGCGCCGCTGCCCGTGGGCAGTCCCGACCGGCTGCTGGGCGCGCTCCGGCAGCGCGATCCGGCGGTGCTCGCCACCGCCCTCGGCAACGACATGGAGGCGGCGGCCATCTCGCTGTGGCCGGCCCTGGCGGACGTGCTGACCACCGGTCGGGCCGCCGGCGCGCTGGCCGGTATGGTTTCCGGATCGGGGCCCACCTGCGTTTTCCTGGCCGAGAACGGCCCCGAGGCGGAGCGGATCGCCGGTGAGCTGACCGCCGCCGGGGTGTGCCGGTTGGCCCGCACGGCGCACGGTCCGGTGGCCGGCGCCCGAGTCGCCTGACGCCTGTCCGATCGCCCCGCCCGGCCGATCCGGGTCCTGGCGCTACCCTTGGCGGCTGCCGTTCCACCAGGAAACCGCCGTTTCACCAAGAACCTCGAAGGATGGGTGCGTGGCCAACATCGTCAACCTGGACAAGGTGTCCAAGGGTTACGGCGCCGCCGGCGCGCTGCTCACCGACGTGTCGCTCGGCCTGGCCGACGCGGACCGGATCGGCGTCGTCGGCCTCAACGGCGCCGGGAAGTCGACCCTGCTGCGGCTGCTCACCAAGACCGAGGAGCCGGACTCCGGGCGGGTCACCCATCGCCGGGACCTGCGCGTGGCCTGGCTGCCCCAGCAGCTCGACCTGGCCGCCGACGCCACGGTCCGGGACGTGGTGCTCGGCACCGCCTGGCTGGCCGAGGGCATGGGAGCCGAACACGAATGGGCCGGCGACGCCGGCGTACGAGCCATCCTCGACGGTCTCGGCATGCCGCATCTCGGGCTGGACCAGCCGGTCGGCCCGATGTCGGGCGGGGAGCGGCGCCGGGTGGCGCTGGCCGCCCTGCTCATCCGCCCCGCCGACCTGCTGGTACTGGACGAGCCCACGAACCATCTGGACGTGGCGGGCGTGGCCTGGCTGGCCCGGCACCTCACCGGGCGGCGCGGCGCGCTCGCTGTGGTCACCCACGACCGGTGGTTCCTGGACGCCGTCTGCACCGGAACCTGGGAGGTCGCCGACCAGACCGTCCGGGCGTACGAGGGCGGGTTCGCCGCCTGGACGCTGGCCCGGGCCGAACGGGCCCGGGTGGCCGCCGCCACCGAGGCGCGCCGGCAGAACCTGCTGCGCAAGGAAATCGCGTGGCTGCGTCGCGGACCGCCGGCCCGCACCAGCAAGCCGCGGTTCCGGATCGAGGCGGCCAACGCGCTTATCGCCGACGAGCCCGAGCCGCGGGACACCGTGACCCTGCACAAGCTGGCCACCGCGCGGCTGGGCAAGCAGGTGTACGACCTGACCGACGTCACCCTCACCGCCGGCGGCACGCCGATCGTGCGCGACCTCACCTGGCAGGTCGGGCCGGGTGACCGGATCGCCATCGTGGGAGCCAACGGCGCCGGCAAGACCACCCTGCTGCGGCTGCTTGCCGGGGTACGGGGTTCCGACGCCGGCACGTTCCGCACCGGGGCGACCGTGCGCTCCGCGTTCCTGTCCCAGGAACTCGCCGAACTTCCCGTCGACCTGCGGGTCCTCGAGGCGGTCGAGGAGGTGGCCCGGCGGGTCGTCATCGGCGACCGGGAGGTGGCCGCAACCCAGCTCGCCGAGATGTTCGGCTTCGACGACCGCCGGCTCTGGACGCCGGTCGGTGACCTGTCCGGTGGTGAACGGCGCCGGCTGCAACTGCTCCGGCTCCTCGCCGCCGAGCCGAACGTGCTGCTGCTGGACGAACCGACGAACGACCTGGACACCGACACCCTGGCGGCGCTGGAGGATCTGCTGGACTCCTGGCCCGGCAGCCTGGTCGTGGCGAGCCACGACCGATACCTGATCGAGCGGGTGACGGACGTGGTGTACGGGATGTTCGGCGACGGCCGGCTGGTGCACCTGCCCGGCGGGGTGGACGAGTACCTGTCCCGGGTCGACGGGGCGCCGCTGGCTCGGCGTACCCGCTCGGAGATGGCCGCGGCCGTGCCAGCGGATCCGGCGGCCGGCGGAGCGGGTGTCGCCGAGGGTGTGGGAGGCGGTGTGGCGGGCCCCGCGCGACTCTCCGCCGCCGAGGCGCGCACCGCCAAGAAGGAGCTTGCCCGGCTGGAACGGCAGATCGGCAAGCTGGAGCAGCGCGAGGCCGCGCTGCACGAGGAACTGGCCGCCAAGGCCACCGACTACAGCTCCGTGACCGAGCTGGACGGCCGGCTCAGGGCGGTGCGCACCGAGCGGGAGCAGGTCGAGCTGGCGTGGCTGGAGCTTGCGGAGCGGGTGGGGGACGGCTGAGCAGGGGGTGTCGGCCAGCACGCCGAGGGTATGCGAGACAATCTCCCGGTCCGCCCCCGGCACGTTGGAGAGTCGACATGGCCAGCCATAACCCCGTCAACCACCCCGCGCGGCCGGTCTACCGCGCGATCTGCGGTCTTATCGGTCTCTACCTGGTCGCCTTCGGCGTCATCGGCTTCGTCCAGAACGCGGGCGAGGAGTTCTTCGCCCAGGATGACACGCTGGTGCTGGGCCAGGGCGTCAATCTCGCCGGCTCAGTCCTGTTCGCCCTGCTCGGCGTCGTCATCCTGATCGCCACTGTGCTCGGCCGCAACATCGACGTCGCGGTCAACGGATTGCTGTCGTACGTCGTGATGACCATCAGCCTGCTCATGCTGGCCATCCTGCGGACCGATGCGAACGTTCTCGACTGGAGCGTCGCCACCGTGATCGTGACTATGGTGATCGGCCTGACGCTGTTGACGGCCGCCAAGTACGGCACGGTGGGGACCGACGAGGACGAACGCGCCTGGCGAGACGGCCGCCTGGTCCTCTGACCCACCCATCCCTTTGCGCCGATCTAGGGCAGATGGCTGTTCGTTGATCTCCGATCACGACCATCTGCCCTAGATCGGCGCGGTGGATGACGGCGCGGTGGATCGGCGCGGTTGCCGGCGGGGCCGGCACTCCTCGGGTGACAATTCGGGTAATTGCCGCCGGTGTCGAGGAGGAGTCGTGGCCCATTTTCCGATCAATCATCCGGCCCGTCCGCTGTACCGCCTCATCGCCGGCCTGATCGGCCTCTACATCCTGGCCTTCGGCGTCCTGGGCGTGGTCCAGGGATGGGGCGACACGCTCTTCGCCCGGGACGGGCACGTCGTGCTCGGCCTCAAGACCAATCTGGCCTTCTCCCTGGTGTCGGTGCTCTTCGGGGCCGGATTGATCGTCGGCGCGTCCCGGCGCGGCAACCTCGGCCACTACATGAACCTGACCGCGGGCGTGGTCTTCATGGTCACCGGGTTGTTCATGATGGCGGTGCTGCGGACCGACGCCAACTTCCTGAACTTCTCGATGTCCACGGTCGTCGTGTCGCTGCTGTTCGGGCTGGTCTTCCTGGCCACCGGAATGTACGACAAGGTCGGTCCGCACGACCACGCGACAAAGGAGAACGCCAGGCCACGCCGCCCGGAACCGGAACCGCTGCGGCCGGAAGCGCAGCGCCGCCGTTGATGCCGTCGACCGGCGGCGGGTCAGCGCATCCGGCGGGTGAGCAGGGCCGGCTTGGCCTCCAGGTGGGACAGGCCGTTCCAGGCGAGGTTCACCAGGTGCGCGGCCACCGTCTCCTTTCGCGGCTTGCGCACCTCCAGCCACCAGCGGCCGGTCAACGCCACCATGCCGACCAGGGCCTGGGCGTACAACTCGGCGAGTTTCGGATCGTACCCACGGCTTTTGAACTCGGCGCCCAGGATGTGCTCCACCTGGTGCGCCACGTCGTTGAGCACGCTGCTGAAGTTGCCGGTCGCGGACATCAGCGGTGACTCACGGACCAGCACCCGGAACCCGCTCGTCTCCTCCTCGATATAGCCGAGCAGCGCCAGCGCGGCCTGCTCCAGCAGCTCACGCGGATGGCCCGCGGTCAGCGCGGTGGTGATCCTGTCCAGCAGGGCCCGGACCTCGCGGTCCACGACCACCGCGTACAGTCCCTCCTTGCCGCCGAAGTGCTCGTAGACCACCGGCTTGGAGACCTTGGCGCGGGCCGCCACCTCCTCGATCGAGGTGGCGTCGAAGCCACGTTCGGCGAAGATGCCGCGGCCGATGGCGATCAGTTGTTCCCGGCGTTGCGTCGCGGACATGCGTACCCGGGAACTCTTGGGTGGTGGCGGGGTGGCCGGCGGTCGGGGTGGCCCTCCCGCCGCCTCGGACGCGGTGTCAGCGCGCCGCCGGCTCCGCCGGCCACGGCCCTGGAGGCCACCCTCGTCGCGCTCGGTCACCGTGCCATCCTGCCAGGTGTCCGGGTGTGACCGTGCCCCCGGCGGGGCGGCGGTCACCCGACGTCGGCGGGTTTGGCTAGCTTGGCGGCGATCCGTTCCGGCTTCGGCCAGCGGACGTTGTACGCCGCTCCGGTCTTCTCCAGCAGCCAGATGACCCGGGCCGACATGTCGATCTGGCCGCGCAGCACGCCGTGCCGGGCACTGGTCGGGTCGGCATGGTGCAGGTTGTGCCAGCTCTCACCCATGGACAGCACCGCCAGGGGCCAGAAGTTCGCCGCCCGGTCGCCCTGACGTACCTCGAACGGACGCTCGCCGTAGACGTGGCAGACGGAGTTGATGGCCCAGGTGACGTGGTGCAGCAGCGCGATGCGGACCAGTCCGGCCCAGAAGAACGCGGTGAGCGCACCCTGCCACGACCAGGTGATCAGGCCACCCATGACGGCGGGGCCGACCGTCGAGATGACAACCAGGAGTGGGAAGAGGTTGTCCACGCGTCGGATGTGCTTGTCGGCCATCAGGTCGGGGGCGAACCGGTCACGGTTGGACAACTCCCGGCGGAAGAGCCAGCCGACGTGCGCGTGGAACAGTCCCTTGGCGAGGCCCGAGACGCTCTCGCCGAACCGCCACGGCGAGTGCGGGTCGCCCTCCTGGTCGGAGAAGGCGTGGTGCCGGCGGTGGTCGGCCACCCACTGGATGATACTGCCCTGTACGGAGAACGAGCCGGCGACGGCCAGGGTGACCCGCAGCCACCGCTTCGCCTTGAACGAACCGTGCGTGAAGTAGCGGTGGAAGCCGACGGTGACGCCCAGGCCGGACACCAGGTACCACGCCGTGGCGATGGCGATGTCGGGCCAGTGCAGCCAGCCACCCCAGGCGACCGGCACGGCGACCAGCAGGGCGACGAACGGGACGATCACGAAACCCCACAAGCCGATCATGATGCCGAGGGGTGGCTTACCCTCGGTCAATGGCTTGGGGCCGGTGCCGCGATCGGAGTCGAGAATTGCGGTCGACATGGCGCCTCGCAGGGGTGTAGAAGATCAGAAACTTACGCCTACGTCACCGTAACCTACGCTCCCGTAGTTTGCCATCGGAAGGAGCTTACGGGCAGGTCGGAGAGGGCCTGCTCGTCGCGCGGGGTGCCCGTTCCAGAGCGAACCAAACGCGCGCCGAGTATCGCGCGAGCTGCCAGCGGAACCGGTCGGGCGGCCGGGTTCGGACGACCACGCGAACGACCCGCGGCGCCAGCCCGGCGGCCAAGGACAACAGGGAGGGGATGTCGGATGAGGATCGCTTCGGCTGACGGTAGGGTGTAGGTGCGGACCGGACATGACGACTTGTCCGCTTTAGACCGTCCCGGGTCGTCTAATGGCAGGACGCCAGGTTTTGGTCCTGGTTGTAGGGGTTCGAGTCCTCTCCCGGGAGCTTCTGCACGCGGGCGTCGGCGGTCTGGTTAGCATGAGGCGGCAGACTGCCAGCCGCCCCGACGGGAGCTCGTCCGTGTCCCAGCCCCGCGCTCGTACCGTGGTCGTCCTCGCCGCCGGCGAGGGAAAGCGGATGAAGTCGGCATTGCCCAAGGTGTTGCACCCGCTGCTGGGGCGGACTCTTGTCGGCCATGTTCTCGCGGCCACCGGCTCGCTGGGCGCGGACCGGACGGTGGTGGTCGTCGGGCACGGGGCGGACCGGGTCGAGGCGCATCTTGCCGGAATCGCCCCCGCGGCCACCCCGGTCCTGCAGGCCGAGCAGAACGGGACCGGCCATGCCGTCCGGATCGCGCTGGCTGCGGTGCCCGAGACCGCGGGCAGCGTCGTCGTCATCAACGGTGACGTCCCGCTGCTCCGGTCGGAGACCGTCGACCAACTCGTCGCGGCCCACGAGGCCGCCGGGGCGGCCGCGACCGTCCTGGCCGCGGCGGTCGACAATCCGGCGGGCCTCGGCCGGATCGTCCGGGACCACGCCGGTCGACTCGAACGGATCGTCGAGGAGCGCGACGCCACTCCGGAGCAACGCGCCATCCGCGAGATCAACGCCGGCAGCTACGTTTTCGACGCCGCCCGGCTGCGCGCCGCGCTGGGCAAGTTGTCCACCGACAACGACCAGGGCGAGGAGTACCTGACCGACGTTTTCGGTCTGCTTGTCGACGCCGGTGAGCCGGTCGGTGTCCACGTCGCCGACGACGCCACGGAGACGCTCGGCTGCAACGATCGGTACGAGTTGGCCGGGCTTCGTCGCCTGCTGCGAGACCGGGTCAACGAGCGCTGGATGCGCTCCGGAGTCACCATCCTGGACCCGGCGACCACCTGGATCGACGTCACGGTCACCGTCGAGCGGGATGCGGTGATCGACCAGAACACCCAACTGCTCGGCACCACGACGATCGGGGCCGAGGCGACCGTCGGCCCCGACACGACGCTTATCGACACGGCCGTCGGCGCCGGGGCGACGGTGCTGCGCACGCACGCGGTGGGGGCCGAGATCGGTCCGGAGGCGAGCGTCGGGCCGTACGCGTACCTGCGACCGGACACCCGATTGGCGCGCAAGGCGAAGGTCGGCACGTTCGTGGAGACCAAGAAGGCCACGATCGGCGAAGGCTCCAAGATCCCTCACCTGTCGTACGTGGGAGACGCCACCATCGGTGAGCAGAGCAACATCGGGGCGGCCACCGTCTTCGTCAACTACGACGGGGTCGCCAAGCATCACACGACGATCGGTAGTCATGCCCGGACGGGCGCCGACAACATGTTCGTGGCCCCGGTGGAGGTGGGCGACGGCGCGTACACGGCGGCCGGCTCGGTGATCATCCAGGACGTGCCGCCGGGCGCGATGGCGGTGGCCCGTGGCCAGCAGCGCAACGTCGACGGTTGGGTGCTGCGCAAGCGGGCCGGAACGGCCGCCGCCGATGCGGCGCGGCGGGCCGGAGCGGCCGGTGCCGAGGCGGCGCGGCGGCCCGGGGCGGACGATGGCGGCGCGGTGGACCGGGCGGACGGGACCGTCGGACCAGGCGCCGACGACGGCGCGACGGAGTGAACCAGCCCACGGCGGGCTCGCCGGTGGTGGCCGCCGGAGGTACGCGAGAGATACTCCAACCGAATAGCTCCTGACCATCGTCAGGAGACGTCCGACTACGGGAGTAGCCGAGCCGATGGGCAGCATCGTCGCCGAAAATCGCAAGAGCCTGATGCTCTTCTCCGGGCGGGGGTTTCCGGAGCTGGCGCAGGAGATCGGCGAGGTGCTTGGAGTGGCACCGACGCCGTCCGACTCGTACGAGTTCGCCAACGGTGAGATCTTCGTACGCTTCAAGGAGTCGGTCCGCGGCTCCGACGCCTTCGTGGTCCAGTCCGTCACGCACGGGGTGAACCGGTGGGTGATGGAAACCCTCATCATGGTCGACGCGCTGAAGCGTGGTTCGGCGAAGCGAATCACCGTGGTGCTGCCGTTCTATCCGTATGCCCGGCAGGACAAGAAGCACCGTGGCCGGGAGCCGATCTCCGCCCGGCTGGTGGCCGACCTGCTCCGCACAGCGGGAGCCAACCGGATCCTCACCGTTGATCTGCACACCGCGCAGATCCAGGGCTTCTTCGACGGCCCGGTGGACCACCTGTTCGCGATGGACGTGCTGGCCGAGTACGTGGAACGCAAGTACGCCGGACGCCCGATGACTGTCGTGGCGCCGGACTCGGGGCGGGTCCGGGTGGCGGAGCGGTGGACCGATCGGCTGGGCGGCTGCCCACTGGCGTTCATCCACAAGACCAGGGACCCGCTCAAGCCGAACCAGGTGGTGGCGAACCGGGTGGTCGGCGACGTGGAGGGCCGGGTCTGCCTGATCGTCGACGACATGATCGACACGGGTGGCACCATCTGCAAGGCGGCCGAGATCCTGCACGAGGCAGGTGCGGCGGAGGTGCTCGTCGCGGCGACGCACGCGCTGCTGTCTGACCCGGCGACCGAGCGGCTGAAGAACAGCCGGATCAGCGATGTCGTGGTGACCAATACGCTGCCGCTGCCGCCGGAGAAGCGGCTCGACAAGATCACCGTGCTGTCGATCGCGCCGCTGCTGGCCCGGGCCATCCGGGAGGTCTTCGACGACGGCTCGGTGACCACCCTGTTCGGCGGGCTTAGCTAGCTAGAGCCTGCGCCGATGGGCCCTGCGCCGATGGGGCTGGGCCAGTCCGCCACGACCCGCGATCCGGCGGGTCGTGGCGCCGGCTCGCCGGCAGTGAGGAATCGCAGGTGGATGCCCCCGCAATGACGCGATGTGCTCTCGGGTAGACTGGTGCGGTTGCCACGGCGAGGGAGCCCTGCGGGACGCGGATAACGCGGCGCGGAGGCGCCGTCATCGACGCGGTGCTCCGGGCATTGCGTGACGCTCCAGCCCCAGCGAGCCCCTCGCCCAGCGCACCGAGACGCACCGCACCAAGACGACGATCGAAGACGAGACCGCCGCAGCGACCATATCAGGAGTTTTCCCGTGTCCGAGGTAAAGATCAGCGCCGAGCCCCGCACCGAGTTCGGCAAGGGTGGTGCCCGCCGAACCCGCCGGGCCGGCCTGGTGCCTGCCGTGCTCTACGGCCACGGCGAGAAGCCCAAGCACATCGCCCTGCCCGCGCTGGAGTTCGCCGCCGCCATCCGGCACGGCGGCGCGAACCAGCTGCTCAACATCGAGATCAGCGACGGCACCCGGGCGTTGGCCCTGCCGAAGGCGATCCAGCGTGATCCGATCAAGGACACCTTCGAGCACGTGGACCTGATCCTGGTCCGGCGCGGCGAGAAGGTGACCGTGGACGTGCCGGTGCACCTGACCGGCGAGCCGGCCCGGGACACCCTCGTCATGCACGAGCACGACACGCTGTCGGTGCAGGCCGACGCGACCCGGCTGCCGGAGTCGCTGGAGGTGTCGATCGAGGGCCTGGAGCCGGGATCGCAGGTCACCGCCGGAGATGTGCCGCTGCCCGCCGGCACCGAGCTGATCGCCGAGCGGGAGACGGTGGTCGCCGTGATCACCGCGGCGCCGACCGCCGAGCAGATGGCGGCCGAGGCCGGCGAGGTCGAGGAGCCGGCCGAGGCGGAGGAGGGTGCCGAGGGCGCCGAGTCCGAGGGCGCCGAGGGCGCCGAGGCGGGCGAGCAGGCCCCGGCCCAGGCCGGCGCCGAGAGCTGACGAGCCGATGACAACAGGCGCTCCCGGCCGGGGGCGCCTGTTGTCGTTGTGGAAGTGGAAGTCGGGCCGAGGGGTGCAGGTGTCTGAGGAGACCCATCCGTGGCTGGTGGTCGGTCTGGGTAATCCCGGCAGGGAGTACGCCGACCATCGGCACAATGTCGGGTTCATGGTGGCCGACCTGCTGGCCGGGCGCATCGGCGCGCGCTTCGGCCGGCACCGGCGGGCGAACGCGGAGGTGGCCGAGGGGCGGCTCGGGCTGGGCGGCCCGCGGGTGGTCCTGGCCAAGCCGCTGACGTACATGAATCTGTCAGGTGGTCCGGTGGCCGGCCTCGCGCGGTTCTACAAGGTGCCGCTGTCGCAGGTGGTGGCCGTGCACGACGAGCTGGACATCCCGTACGGGCAGGTGCGGGTGAAGTGCGGCGGCGGTGAGGGCGGGCACAACGGGCTGCGGTCGATGTCACGGTCCCTGGGTGCCAAGGACTACGTGCGGGTGCGGTTCGGCATCGGCCGCCCACCCGGCCGGCAGGACCCCGCCGACTTCGTGTTGAGCAACTTCTCGTCGGTCGAGCGCAAGGAACTGGAGTTCCTGGTGGACCGGGCGGCCGACGTGGTGGAGGGGGTCGTGGTCCGCGGTCTCGAATGGACGCAGAACGCGTACCACGGCGGGTGAGCCGACCCGCTCGTCGGGCCGTGCGGGTGCGACGTTTCGTTGCCACCGGCTTGTAGGCTGGCTCGGACGTCCGCCGCTGGACAGGGCGGACGAGCTGGAGGAGGCGATCGGTGATGACGCGGACCGTGACCGTGATGCCGCGAGGTGGCCGCTGATGGCGGCCCCACCGGTGATCGACGGGGCGTTCGCCAGGTGGCTCGCGGCCCGCGCCGGGCAGGCTCTGATAGAGGTGCGCGCCGACGTCGGATTCGGCGACCCAGGCGCGCTGAAGGCCGCCGGAGACAAGGTCTCCCACGATCTGGTACGGACCGAGCTGGCCCGGTGGCGACCGGCGGACGCGGTCCTCTCCGAGGAGGACGAGGGGTCCCGGTTGGCCTGGGCGGCCGAGGTGGACGAGGCCACCGTGCCGCGGCTGACCGCGGACCGAGTGTGGATCATCGACCCGCTGGACGGCACCCGTGAGTTCGCCGAGGAGGGGCGCACCGACTGGGCGGTGCACGTGGCGCTCTGGGCCCGGCGGACGCCGTACGAGCATGGCCTGGCCGCCGGTGCGGTGGCCCTGCCCGCGCAGCATCGGGTGCTCGGCACCGACTTCCCGCCCGCCTACCCGCCGATGACGGCCGGCGGTGGAGGGGGTCAGCGGATCCGGCTGGCGGCGAGCCGCAGCCGACCGCCGGTGTTCCTCACCGACCTGGCCGACGAGGTCGGGGCCGAGCTGGTGCCGATGGGCTCGGCCGGCGCGAAGATCGCGGCGGTGATCGGCGGCGACGTCGACGGGTACGTCCACGCCGGCGGGCAGTACGAGTGGGATTCGGCGGCGCCGGTCGCGGTGGCGTTGGCCACGGGACTACATGCTTCCCGGATCGACGGATCTGCGCTGAAATACAACGAGGCCGACCCGCGCCTGCCGGATCTCGTGGTGTGCCGGAAGGATCTCGCTCCTCGGTTACTTGCGGCGCTGCAACGCCACTGCGGGTAAGGTCGCCACGAGTCGGCTTCACCTACCGGAAAGGTATGGTATGAGCGAGCGTGCTGCTTCCCCCGCGGCCTACCGGGTTTCGCACCTGGCTGCGCTCGAGTCGGAGAGCGTATTCATCTTCCGCGAGGTGGTCGCGGAGTTGGAGCGTCCGGCGCTGCTGTTCTCCGGCGGCAAGGACTCCATCGTGATGCTCCGGCTCGCGCAGAAGGCGTTCGCACCGGCCAGCATCCCGTTCCCCGTGCTGCACGTCGACACCGGACACAACTTCGCCGAGGTCCTCGCCTACCGGGACCGGCGGGTCGCCGAGTTGCGGCTGCAGTTGCTGGTGGCCAGCGTGCCGGAGGCCCTGGAGAGTGGCCTGGTCCGGGAGCCAGCCGACGGGACGCGCAACCGGATCCAGACCCCGGTGCTGCTGGACGCGGTGGAGAAGTACCGTTTCAACGCGCTGTTCGGCGGCGCGCGGCGGGATGAGGAGAAGGCGCGGGCCAAGGAGCGCATCTTCAGCTTCCGGGACGACTTCGGTCAGTGGGATCCGAAGAACCAGCGTCCGGAGCTGTGGTCGCTGTACAACGGCCGGCACCACCCCGGCGAGTCGATCCGGGTGTTCCCGCTGTCCAACTGGACCGAGTTGGATGTGTGGCACTACATCGCCCGGGAGGAACTGCCGCTGCCGCCGATCTATTACGCGCACGAGCGCGAGGTGGTCGAGCGGGACGGCATGCTGTACGGCATCACCGAGCACCTGCCGTTGCGGGATGGTGAACGGTCGTTCCGGGCAAGGGTGCGCTACCGGACAGTCGGGGACGCCTCGTGCACCGCCGCGGTCCGTTCCGACGCAGACACGGTGACCGCCGTCATCGAGGAGGTGGCCGCCACCCGGATCACCGAGCGCGGCGCCACCCGTGGGGACGACCGGACCAGCGAAGCCGCGATGGAGGACCGCAAGCGGGAGGGTTACTTCTGATGACGACCGAGGCGTTGCGGGATCCGGCCCCGGCGGCCGAGCCCCGCGCGATGGACCTGCTCCGGTTCGCCACCGCGGGCAGTGTCGACGACGGCAAGTCGACGCTTATCGGCCGGCTGCTGTATGACACGAAGTCGCTGTTCACCGACCAACTGGCGGCGGTGGAAGCGGTCAGCGCCGCCCGGGGGGACGAGTACACCAACCTGGCGCTGCTCACCGACGGGCTGCGCGCCGAGCGGGAGCAGGGCATCACGATCGATGTCGCCTACCGCTACTTCGCCACGCCGCGGCGGAAGTTCATCATCGCCGACACTCCCGGGCACATCCAGTACACCCGCAACATGGTGACCGGGGCGTCCACAGCCGACCTGGCACTGATCCTGGTCGACGCCCGCAAGGGCCTCGTCGAGCAGTCCCGGCGGCACGCCTTCCTCTGCTCCCTGTTGCGGGTGCCGCACCTGGTGCTCTGCGTCAACAAGATGGATCTCGTTGACTGGTCCCAGGAGGCCTTCGAGCGGATCGCCGACGAGTTCGCCGCGTTCGCCGCCAAGCTGGAGGCGCCCGATCTGGCCGTCGTGCCGATCTCGGCGCTGCACGGGGACAACATCGTCAGCCGGTCGCCGAACACGCCCTGGTACGAGGGGCCGTCCCTGCTGCACCACCTGGAACGGGTGCACATCGCCTCGGACCGCAACCTGGTGGACGTGCGGTTCCCGGTGCAGTACGTGATCCGCCCGCAGTCGACCACGGTGACCGACTACCGCGGGTACGCCGGCCAGGTGGCCTCCGGCGTGCTCAAGCCGGGTGACGAGGTGATGGTGCTGCCGTCCGGCTTCACCAGCCGCATCTCGGCGATCGACACGGCCGACGGGCCGGTCGAGGAGGCGTACCCGCCGATGTCGGTGACCGTTCGGCTCGCCGACGAACTCGACGTCTCCCGCGGCGACATGATCTGCCGGCCGAACAACGCTCCCCGGGCGGCGCAGGACATCGAGGCGATGGTGTGCTGGCTGGACGAGACTCGACCGCTCACCGTCGGCGGCCGGTACGCCGTCAAGCACACCACCCGGTCGGCCCGGGCGGTGGTCCGCGACCTGCACTACCGGCTGGACATCAACTCGCTGCACCGGGACGAGACGGCGACCGGCTTGACACTCAACGAGATCGGCCGGGTGCGGCTGCGGACCACCGTGCCGCTACTGGCCGACGAGTACCGGCGGAACCGGGCCACCGGCGGGTTCATCCTGATCGACGAGACCACCAACCGGACAGTCGGCGCCGGGATGATCGTCGCCGCGGAGTAGCCACGGACTGGGCGGCGCCGTCGTTCACAGCCGCTCGGCGCCGGCCGATGGCAGCACGGTGAAGGAACGCGGTTCGGCGTACCCGCGCCCGGCGAACGCCTCCGCCACCGCGGCGGCGACGGCCTCGGCGGCGCCCGCGTCGACCAGGGCGATGACGCAACCGCCGAAGCCGCCCCCGGTCATCCGCGCACCGTATGCCCCGGCGGCCAGCGCCGTGTCCACCGCGGTGTCCACCTCGCCGACGGTGATCTCGAAGTCGTCCCGCATCGAGGCGTGGGACGCGGTCAGCAGCGGACCGATCTCCCGGATCCGGCCGTTCCGCAGCAGCGCCACGGTGTCCAGCACCCGCTGGTTCTCGGTCACCACGTGCCGAGCCCGGCGCCGGACCACCTCGTCGGGCAGCTTCGCCAGGGTGGCGTCGAGGTCGTCGGTGGGCACGTCCCGCAGCGCGGCGACCCCGAGCTGCCGAGCCGCCTCCTCGCAGGCCGCCCGGCGCTCGGCGTAGCCGCCGTCGACATGCTGGTGCGCCGCCCGGGTGTCCACCACCAGGATCGCCAGATCGTCGGCGGCCAGATCGAAGGGAATGTGTTCGACGGTCAGCGATCGGCAGTCGAGGAACAGGGCGTGCCCAGCCTCGCTGCGGATCGCCGCGGTCTGGTCCATGATGCCGGTCGGCGCACCGACGTAGTCGTTCTCGGCACGCTGGACCAGCCGCGGCCGGTCCGCCACCGGCAGATCCAGGCCGCCCAACTCGACAAGCGCGGTGAGCACCGCGGAGCCGATCGCGGCGGACGAGGAGAGACCCGCGCCCAGCGGAACGTCGGAGGCGATGGCGATGTCGATGTGCGGCACCCGGTGGCCGGCCTCGCGCAGCGCCCACACCACCCCGGCCACGTACGCACCCCAGCCGGTGACCACTCCGGGCGCCAACCCGGCGTCGTCGAACGAGATCCGTTCCCGGGTCGTCTCGGACCACGCCGACCAGTGCGGCAGGTTCGTCATGGCGGCCGCCGCCACGGTGCGCTGGGGCAACGCGAACGGCAGCACGAAGCCGTCGTTGTAATCGGTGTGCTCGCCGATCAGGTTGACCCGGCCGGGGGCGGCCCAGCAGCCGTCCGGCGCGGCGGCGTACTCCACGCGGAAGCCGGCGGCGGCACGCTCGGCCACGAGGTCGGTCACTGCTGCTCCAGGATGTGCGTGCGGTAGAAGGCCCAGGCGTCGGAGACCATGTCGTGCAGGGTCGGCTTGGCCGGGATCCAACCCAGTGTGGCGCGGGCCCGGGCTGAGGACGCGACCAGCTCCGCCGGGTCACCCTCCCGACGGGGAGCCACCTCTACCGGCAACGGGTGGCCGGTAACCTCGCGGACCACCTCGGCGACCTGCCGGTTCGAGAAGCCGCTGCCGTTACCCACATTGAAAATGAGGTGTTCGCCCGGCTGCGCCGCCTCCAGCGCCAGCAGGTGGGCCCGGGCCAGGTCCTCGACGTGGATGTAGTCCCGGACGCAGGTGCCGTCCTCGGTCGGGTAGTCGTCGCCGAAGATCTGCAACTTCTCCCGGCGACCGGCGGCGACCTCCAGCGCGATGGGAATGAGGTGGGTCTCCGGGTCGTGTCGTTCGCCCAATGCCACGCCGTCGCGCAGGTAGGCGCCCGCGACGTTGAAGTACCGCAGCGACACCGCGGCCAGGCCGTGGGCACCGGCCTCGGACGTGAGCGCCATGTCCACCGCGAGCTTGGAAGCCCCGTACGGGTTGGTGGGTGACTTGACGGCGGTTTCCGGGATGGGCAGCTCGGTGGGGTTGCCGTACACCGCGGCGGTCGAGGAGAAGACGAGCCGCGGCACGCCGGCCGCGCGTACCGCGTCCAGCAGGGCGAGCGAGCCGATGGTGTTGTTCCGCCAGTAGATCTCCGGCCGGACCATCGATTCGCCGGCCGCGATCAGCGCGGCGAAGTGCAGCACCCCGTCGAAGGCGGCGTCGGCGGTCACCACCCGGCTGACCTCGTGTACGGGGGCGTTCACGAACTGTGCGTCCGGGGCGAGCGCCACCTCGTACCCGGTGCGCAGGTCGTCGAGGACGACCACCTGGTGCCCAGCGTCCAGCAGCATCCGGGTGACGATGCTGCCGATGTACCCGGCGCCGCCGGTGACCAGAAGCTTCACGCCTGTCTCTCCTCGACTCGCCGGTGACCGCCGCCGGGGCCGTCGGGCCCTCGGGGTCGTACGGTCAGCCTAAAGCGCCGTCTCGACGGCCGCTGCCGGTGGTGTCCGGCCCGCCGGCGGCCGGCAATGTCTACCATCACTGACATGCGGGAGTCTGGCAGTCCCGGGCCCCGGCGGCGTCCGCCGGGGCGTCCCACACGACAACCGGGCCCGGTGGCCCGCGCGGTGGCCCGGATCGTGGTCCGGGCGGCCGACGGGGCTATCCACCTGGTCACAGACCTGCTCGGGGCGAGCCGGGCGGCCGGGCGCGAGCGGATCAGCGAGGCCGAACTGCGCGACCTGGTGGCGGCCAATATCCGGTTGGACCCGGTCGAACGGCGGATCATCGACGAGGTCCTGGCCGCCGGAGCGAGCCTGGTGCGCGAGGTGATGATGCCGCGTACGGAGGTCGTCTTCCTGTCCGCCCGGCTGACCCTGGCCGAGGCGGCGGACCTGGTACGGGCTGAGACGCACACCCGCTACCCGGTTGTCGACGGTACGCACGACGACGTCATCGGCTTCGTCCATCTGCGGGACGTGCTGCTGCATCGGCCGGAGGACGACCGCACCACGCTGCGCGACCTGATCCGGGAGGTCAAGCGGCTACCCGGCAGCAAGCGGGTGCTGGCCGCGTTGAGTGAGATGCGCCGGGAGCGGCAACACCTGGCCGTGGTCGTCGACGAGTACGGCGGGACGGCCGGGATCGTCACCCTCGAGGACCTGATCGAGGAACTGGTCGGCGAGATCCACGACGAGTACGACACGACGCCCGACTACCTGCCGGCCGGGTTCGCCGTGGAGACGGACGGCCGGCTCAACCTCGCCGACTTCGCCGAGCGGGCCGGTATCGACCTGCCTTCCGGGCCGTACGAGACCGTCGGCGGGTTCGTGATGGCGGCACTGGGCCGGCTGCCGGAGATCGGGGACGAGGTGGAGGTGGTGGTCCCGGAGCGGGGTGACGAGATGCCGTCCCGGAACGGCCGGTGGATGCTGCGCGTGCTGTCGCTCGACGGTCGGCGGGTGGACCGGGTGGGCATCGCCCCGGTCCCGCCGGGCTCGGTCGTGCCGTCGACACCGGTCGTGCCGCAGACACCGGTCGTGCCGCAGACACCGGTCGTGCCGTCGACACCGGCCGTGCCGTCGACACCGGTCGTGCCGTCGGATCAGCAGTCTTCGGCCGGGTCACCGGCTGCGCCGGGCGGCGGGACGCCGGTGGGGCGGGGGGTCGTCGCGGAGCAGCGACGCAACTGACAGAATGCCGGCATGTCCGACGCTGCCGCCCGGCCTCGGGTGCTCTCCGGCATCCAGCCGACCGCCGACTCGTTCCACCTTGGAAACTACCTGGGCGCGGTGCGGTACTGGGTGCGGTTGCAGGACACCCACGACGCCCTCTACTGCGTCGTGGATCTGCATGCGATCACGGCTGGCCACGATCCGGCCGTGTTGCGCCAGCGCACCCGGGTGGCCGCCGCCCAGTTGCTGGCCGCCGGGCTCGATCCGGACCGGTGCACGTTGTTCGTGCAGTCCCAGGTCCCGGAGCACGCGCAGCTCGCCTGGGTGTTGAGCTGCCTCACCGGGTTCGGCGAGGCGAGCCGGATGACGCAGTTCAAGGACAAGTCGCTCCGGCAGGGCGCCGAGCGGGCCAGCGTCGGCCTGTTCACGTACCCGATCCTGCAGGCCGCCGACATCCTGCTGTATCAGGCCGACGCCGTGCCGGTCGGCGAGGACCAGCGCCAGCACCTGGAGTTGACCCGCGACCTGGCGCAGCGGTTCAACAACCTGTACGGGCCGACATTCACGCTGCCGGCGCCGTACATCGTCAAGGACACCGCGAAGATCACGGACCTGCAGGATCCGACGGCCAAGATGTCCAAGTCGGCCTCCTCGCCCGCTGGCATCATCGATCTGCTGGACGACCCGGCAAGATCGGCCAAGAAGATCCGTTCCGCGGTCACCGACACCGGGCGCGAGATCATCTTCGATCCGGAAGGGAAGCCCGGCGTCAGCAACCTGCTGACGATCTACGCGGCACTGTCCGACCGTACGATCGAGGATCTGGTCACCGCGTACGCCGGCCGCGGTTACGGCGATCTCAAGAAGGACCTGGGACAGGTGGTGGCCGAGGCGATGCGGCCGATCCAGGAGCGCACCGGCGAGTTCCTGGGAGACCCCGCGCAGCTCGACAAGCTGCTCGCGATCGGTGCCGAGAAGGCGCGGGCGATCTCCTCCGTCACCCTGCGTTCCGTGTACGACCGGATCGGGTTCCTGCCGGCGGCACGGGAGAACTAGGGCCGGCCGGGTCCGCCGGCGGACGGTGTGCCGGCTAACCGATGAGCGGCCGGGTCCGCTGGCGGATGGCACTAACCGATGAGCGGCCGGGTGGAACGGAGCGTGGTGGGCACGGAGTGGGCGCGGGACGGCGGGACGACGCAGATCGGGATCGCCATCGACGTCCCCGAGCCCTGGGGTGGATTCCTGACCCGGTGCCGGGCCGAGGCGGGTGACCCTCAGGCGACGGACGTGCCGGCACATGTGACGCTGCTCGGGCCGACCGAGATACCGGTCGCCGGCCTGCCTGCGGTCGAGGACCACCTGGCCGCCGTGGCCGGTCAGCATCCGCCGTTCACCATGCACCTGCGCGGGACGGGAACGTTCCGGCCGGTCACCGAGGTGGTTTTCGTCGCGGTGGCGGCCGGGATCAGCGAGTGTGAGCTGCTGTCCACGGCGATCCGCGCGGCGCCCGAGTTGCGCCGGGAGACCAGGTTCCCCTACCACCCGCACGTCACGGTGGCGCAGGACGTCGCCCCCGAGGCTCTCGACAAGATCTATCGGGATCTCGCGGGCTTCTCCGCGTTGTTCGACGTGGAGCGGTTCACGCTGTTCTCCCACAGCGGCCAGTCCCGCTGGCAGCCTCGGCGGGACTTCGA
Organism: Plantactinospora sp. GCM10030261; assembly: GCF_042666615.1. NCBI lineage: Bacteria > Bacillati > Actinomycetota > Actinomycetes > Micromonosporales > Micromonosporaceae > Plantactinospora > Plantactinospora sp. GCM10030261. The sequence goes on along the minus strand of NZ_JBHTDD010000001.1, from coordinate 358,952 downwards.
GCTCGCCGGCTGACCGGGGTGGGTCGACCCGCCGGATCGGGCCGGGATCGGCGAGGATGTCCGGCGTGAACCTTGTCGCCCGGATCGAAGCGGGCTTTGATCGCGCGGTCGCGCGGCTGCGTGGCCGGTCCCGGTGGTTCGACCATTTCTGGCGGGCGCTCATGCGCTACATGGACGTGCTGGGCGGGCGGCTGGCCGCGGCGATCGCCTACTACGGGTTCTTCGCGGTCTTCGCGCTCGGTCTGGTGGCGTACTCGGTCTTCGGTGTGATCATCAAGCGCAGCGCCGGCGTCCGGGTCGCGGTGGCCGACTTTCTCGCCCAGAACCTGCCGTTCGTCGATCTCAACGGGATCCTGCAGAGCAGCGGTACGGCGAGCGTGGTCGGCGGGCTCATTCTGATCTTCACGGGGGTCGGCTGGGTGGAAGCGATCCGCTCCTCCCAGCGGTTGATCTATGGACTCCAGCAGCAGCCGGGCAACATCATCATCCGGTGGTTCATCGACCTGGCGGTGCTGCTCGGGGTATTCCTGCTGCTCGGCGCCTCGGTCGCGGCGATCGACGCCCTCGAGACGTTGTTGCGCTGGCTGCTGCGCAGCACCGGCTCAGCCGGGACGTCGATCCTCAGCGGTGCCCTCAGCGTCCTGGTGAACCTGGTGCTGGCGACGGTGCTGATGGTGGCGGTGCCGCGGGTGAAGATCAGTCGACGGCGGCTACGCCCGGCGATCCTGTTCCTGGCGGTCGGCATCACCCTGCTGAACACGCTGGGGCGCATCCTGGTGGTCCGGACCGAGCGCAACCCGGCGTACACGGTGATCGCCGGTGCGGTCGGCCTGCTGCTCTACCTCTACCTGCTCAACCAGTTGCTGCTGTTCGCGGCGGCGTTGGCGGCGACGAGCGACCATGGACGGGTGGTGGATCTGGCGGGTGGCCGGCCGCCCGAGGTGGTCGCGCCCCCACCGTCGCTGCCGCCGGCATCGGCGCCGCCCGATCCGGTGGCATCCCATGAGGAGCCGGAACCCGAGGAATCGTCCGAGCGGGCGGAGGGAGTGTCGACTCGTCCCGTGTCATCGAAGCGGAAACCGGGTGGTGGGACCGAGGACTCTGATGACCGGATCGCCATCGATCGAAAATCGAAAAACGATCGAAGCGACGAGGAGTAACGGAGCAGGCGTTAATCACGCGCCAAACGGCGAGAGCGGCAAAACTGGCAAATGCCGCCGAGAGCCGGTCGTCGGCCGACATGATGAGGCGCGTGGGCGCACTTGTGACGTTGGAACTGCCGGACGACTCGCCGATGCTGAACCGGCCGTGGGTAGTCACCTTCGGCCCGCTCGACGAGGCCGACGAGTGGGAACCGGTGGTCTGCGGACCCTACGAGCGGCTACACGCGTTGGCGCTGGCCGAGGCGGTGGTCGCCGATGAACAACTGATGGCGGTGGTGGAGCCGTTGGTCGCGGCCGTGTCGGCGGACGAGATCCGGGGTGAGATCGAGGCGGCCCGGAGCGTGGCCGAGGACGACACGGCCGAGCTGGAGGACGCCGAGATCTACGGCGACTATCCGGACGCCCTGGCCGACGAGGAACTACCCATGGTGTCGGAGCGCCCCCGGCATACGCCAGCGGTCCCTCCAGGGGAGGGCGAGATCCGAGCCGGCTTCGCCCGGATCGCCACCATGCTCACCGGTACGCATCCCGATCCCGGACCATTCTGACGGCGTTTCGACGGCGGCCGTCCAACCGGACGGCACCCGGCTGCCTGCCGTGCTCGCTTTGCTTGCCGTGCTCGTCGAGTCCTGCTGGTAGCCGTCCGCCCGGTGCGCCAACCCGGACGTGATCGACTCGATGTCGGCGTACCAGGGGTGTCCACCCGCTCGAACAGCCCTGTATCGCCGATCTTGAGTCGATCATGACTGGGGCGGAGGCGACCTGGCCGCCCGCATGAGGTGGGCGCTCGGGGAGTTCGGCTGGAGTCGATCATGGGGCAGTGCGGCGGGCTGGGTTCCGACGCGGCGCACCGCGATGACCTGGCCGCCCGGCGGCCTGTGGCTCGCCGGACGACCAGGGGCTGAGCGGGTCTTACCCGATGAGTCGGAATGCGAACCCGGCAGGCTCGGCGTCAGGCGGCGGTGCCGCCCGTCACCGCTTACGGGGCGGACCGGATCGGGCGCAACGATCGACGCGTTCACCGTGCCTGGGACGGTGCAGCGCCGTCATTCACAGGTCCGGCGGTGCCGGGCCAATGGACTGACCGAGAAGGCGAATTGTCGGTTCCCGCGAGGACTGCCCCGGGACGCGGCTCGCCCGGGAGCGAGAGCTGCCCGGTCCGGCGATCGCGTCGTTAAGTGGCGGATCAAGTGGTTCAGTGCCGGATCAGGCAGAACGGGTGCCCGGCCGGGTCGGCGTACACCCGCCAGCCCCGCTCGTCCTCGGTCAGCAGCCTCGCCCCGAGGGCCAGCACGCGCTCATGGGCGCGATCCAGGTCCGCGACGCCGAAGTCCAGATGGAACTGCTGCGGCCGGGTCGGGTCCGGCCATGTCGGCGGCTGATAGAAAGCAATCCGCTGGAAGGCGAGCACCAGACCGGACGGCGCGTGCAGCGTCGCCCAGCCGTCGCCGAGCGCCCACCGCCGGTCCGGCTGGTTGACTGTCCCACCGAGTAGAGCCTGGTAGAAGTCGGCGAGCGCGGTCGGGTCCGCGCAGTCCAGCACGACGCATTGCAGATCGGCGATCACGTCTGCCGACTCTAGTTCGGCGCTCGGCGCCGTTTGCTACACGGCGGCGAGGGGGGCGGTGGCGCCGGTCGGGGCGGTGGCCGTCGAGCCGCGGACCACGAGTTCGGTGCGGAAGACGTACTCGGTGTGCGGGGCCGGGTGCCCGTTGATCTCGTCGACCAGCGCCCGCACGGCGGCCACCGCCATCGGCGCGACCGGCTGTCGCATGGTGGTCAGCGGCGGGTCGGTGAACGCCATCAGCGGGGAGTCGTCGAAGCCGACCACCGACACGTCCTGGGGCACCACGAGGCCGCGCTGCCGGGCCGCGCGGATCGCGCCGAGGGCCATCAGATCGGAGCCGCAGACCAGGCCGGTGACGCCACGGTCGATGAGCCGACCGGCGGCGGCCTCGCCACCCTCCACCCCGAACAGGGACAGCTCGGCCAACTCATCGACGTCGGCCTCGTCGAGACCTACCAGGCGCTTCATCGCGGAGCGGAAGCCGGCCACCTTGCGCCGCACCGGGACGAAGCGGCTTGGTCCGGTGATCAAACCGATCCGCCGGTGGCCGAGCGCGATGAGGTGGGTCACGGCCAGGTCGGCGGCGCCCTGTTCGTCGCAGGAGACGAACGGCGCCGGGATGCCGGGGGCGTACCCATTGATCATGACGACCGGGAGCGGGCGGGCGATGAGGGTCCGGTACCGGTCGTGGTCGGCGGCGGTGTCGGCGTGCAGCCCGGAGACAAAGACGATGCCGGAGACCTGCCGGTCGAGCAGCATCTCGACGTACTCGTCCTCGGTGACGCCGCCCGGGGACTGGGTGCACAGCACCGGGGTGAAGCCCGACTGGGCCAGCGCCGACTCGATGATCTGGGCGAACGCCGGAAAGATCGGGTTCTCCAGTTCGGGCACGACCAGGCCGACCAGTCCGGCGCTGCGCTTGCGGAGCCGGGCCGGGCGTTCGTAGCCGAGCACGTCGAGCGCGGTAAGCACCGCCTGACGGGTTTCCGGGGCGACACCGGGCCGGTCGTTCAGCACGCGCGACACCGTGGCCTCGCTCACCTGAGCCTGTTGGGCGATGTCGGATAGTCGTGCGCGCATGGCGGCACCTTAACGCACGCGGCGTTTCTTGCGGGTTACAGTGCAAGCCCTTCCATTCTTTGCAACTTCTTGCTAACGTCCCGGCCACGCGACACGCGCGGCTCGATGCTCATCGACGCCGGTTACCCGTACACCCGCAACAGGGTCCGCCCAGCGCGGCGGGAACGATTTCCCCCACCCCCGTCGGACCGTCGCACCACACGGCCCGACCACGATCGACAGGAGTACCGATGCGCATCCGTACCGCGGGTGTGGTCGCCGTCTTCGGCCTGGCGCTCGCCGCCACCGGCTGTGGTGGCGACGGCAACGAGCCGGCCGCCAACGAGTCATCCCAGGCCGCCGGCGGCAAGCTGGTGATCTGGGCCGACGACAAGCGCACCGCCGCCCTCCAGCCGTTCGCCGAGAAGTTCGGCGCGGAGAACGGCGTCACCGTCGAGGTGCAGGCCGTCTCGAAGGAACTGCAGACCAACTTCGTCACGGCCTCCCAGCAGGGCAGCGGGCCCGACGTGGTGGTCGGCGCGCACGACTGGATCGGCAACCTGGTGCAGAACGGGGCCATCGAGCCGGTCCAGCTCTCCAGCGAGCAGAAGAGCGCGTTCAACGAGACCGCCGTCAAGGCGGTCACGTTCAACGGCCAGGTCTACGGCGTGCCGTACGCGATGGAGAACCTCGCGCTGATCCGCAACACCGAGCTGGCTCCCCAGGCGCCCAAGACCATCGAGGAACTGGTCGCCACCGGCAAGCAGCTCCAGTCGCAGAAGAAGGCAAGCGAGATCCTCTGCCTGCAGGTCGGGCAGAACGGTGACGCGTACCACATCTACCCGCTCTACACCTCGGCCGGCGGCTACCTGTTCGGCACCGCGGCCAACGGCGACTACGACCCCAAGGACCTGGGCGTGGGCAAGCCGGAGTCGATCGCCGCGTTCAAGAAGATCGGCGAACTCGGTGAGAAGGGCGCCGGCGCGCTCAAGCGGTCCATCAGCGACACCAACTCGATCGCCACCTTCACCGCCAAGAAGTGCGCCTACCTGGTCTCCGGGCCGTGGGCGGTCGCGGACGCCAAGAAGGCCAACATCGCGTACGACATCTCGCCGATCCCCGGCTTCGCCGGCGGCAAGGAGGCCCAGCCCTTCGTCGGCGTGCAGGCGTTCTACGTGGCGGCCAAGGGCAAGAACAAGGTTCTCGCCCAGGAGTTCGTGACCAACTACACAAGCACCCCGGAACTCGCCGTGGCGCTGTACGAGGCCGAGCCGCGGCCGCCGGCGCTCACCGCCGCGTTCGACAAGGTCAAGGGCAACGACCCGGACCTGGCGAAGTTCACCGAGGCCGGCAAGAACGGCCAGGTCCTGCCGGCGATCCCCGCCATGGCGGCAATCTGGGACCCGTTCGGCAAGGCCGAGGCCGCGATCGTCGGTGGGGCCGACCCCACCAAGACGATCACCGCCGCCGGTAACACGATCGCTGGCCAGATCAAGTAGATGACGACCGAGCTGCCCGGCGCGGCGACCAACGGGTCGCCGCGCCGGGGGCCGGCCGGAACCGGCCGGTCCCTCCGCCGCAACGAGGCCCCGGTGACCGCCGCCGGTCTCGCCGTCAAGGTCGTGCTGCTCGGCCTGGTCGCCGGGATCGCGATCTGGGCGGCCTTCCCGCTGGTCGAGGCGCGGGCCTGGGCCGGTCTCGCGGTCCTGATCGCGGTCACCGCGGGACTGTTCTACCTCTACCTCACGCCGCGACACATCCCCGCCAAGTACCTGGTGCCCGGCACGCTGTTCCTCATCGTGTTCCAGGTGCTGCCCGTGGCGCTCACGCTGGGCACCGCGTTCAGCAACTTCGGCGACGGCCACCGTGGCGGCAAGCAGGACGCGATCACCGCGATCCAGACCGCCTCGGTGGTGCAGATCCCCGGCTCGACCGAGTACCTCCTCTCGGTCGCCAGCAGCGGCGACCCGGCGACGGGGCCGCTGGTATTCCTGATCACCGATCCGAGTACCGGCCAGGTCTCGGTCGGCGACGCGGGCGGACTCCGGCCGATCGACAGGGGCGACGTCACCACCGCCGCGGGCGGCAAGGTCACCGCGGCCGAGGGCTACACCGTGCTCAACGTCGGTCAGGCCAGCCTGCGCAGCAAGGAGATCACCGACCTGGTGGTGCCCACCGACGAGGGCGCCATCCGTTCCAAGGGCCTGACCCGCGCGTACGCCGGAAAGGCCGTCCGTGCCTACGACGAGGGTTGCGACTGCGTCCGCGACGCCGAGTCCGGCAAGACCTGGGAGGCCGACGACGAGACCGGTTCCTTCGTGGCCGCCGATGGTGAGCGGTTGGCCCAGGGCTGGCGTGTCGGCGTGGGACTGGACAACTTCACCCGGGTGATCACCGATCGGACGATCTCCGGGCCGTTCCTCGGCAGCCTGCTCTGGAACCTCGGTTTCGCGCTCGCCTCCACCGGCGGCACGTTCGTGCTGGGGGTGTTCTGCGCGCTGGCGCTGCACTCGCCCCGGGTCCGGGGCCGGAATCTCTACCGGGTGCTGCTGATCCTGCCGTACGCCATGCCGTCGTTCGCGATGCTGCTGGTCTGGCGGGACATGTTCAACGCCGACTTCGGTCTGATCAACAACCTGTTCGGGTTGGGGGTGGACTGGTTCGGCGGGGACTGGACCGCCCGGTTCGCGGTGATCATGGTGCAGCTCTGGCTCGGCTACCCATACATGTTCCTGGTCTCCACCGGCGCTCTCCAGGCCATCCCCACGGAGATGACCGAGGCCAGCGCCATCGACGGGGCGACGCCCTGGCAATCGTTCCGCCGGGTCACCCTGCCGCTGCTGCTGATCGCCCTCGCCCCGCTGCTGATCTCGTCGTTCGCGTTCAACTTCAACAACTTCAACGCGATCTACCTGACCACCGAGGGTGGACCGTTCCCGGCGGACAACTCGACGGTCGGCGCCACCGACCTGCTGATCACGTTCACCTACCGGTTGGCCTTCGGCGGCGCGGGTGCCCAGTACGGCTTCGCCGCCGCGGTGTCGGTGTTCATCTTCACGCTTGTGGCGATCATCTCGGCGGTCAGCTTCCGGCGTACCCGTGCCCAGGAGGAGGTCTACTCGTGAGTGGGCGTCGTTGGTTCGCCCGGGTCGGCTGGCGGCATCTGGTCGGAGTGCTGGCCGTGCTGTTCAGCCTGTTTCCCATCGTGTTCGTCTTCTCGGCGGCGTTGAACCCGATCGGCACGTTGAATTCCACCGATCTGGTGCCCACCCAGGGCGTGTCGGTGGAAAACTTCGGCAATCTGTTCAACCGGACCAAGTTCGGCTGGTGGTTCCTCAACTCGCTGCTGATCGCGGGGTTGGCGGCGGCGGTGTCGCTGGTGCTGTCCGCGCTGGCCGCGTACGCGTTCTCCCGGATGCGGTTCGCCGGGCGCCGGGTGGGGCTGCTCTCGCTATTGCTGATCCAGATGTTCCCGCAGTTCCTGGCGATTGTCGCGATCTTTCTGGTGTTCAACACGATCACGAATCTGTGGCCGTCGATCGGCTTCAACACTCCGTGGAGCCTCATCCTGCTCTACCTCGGTGGGGCGCTGGGCGTGAACACCTGGTTGATGAAGGGCTTCTTCGACACGCTGCCGCGGGAACTGGACGAGTCGGCCGTCATGGACGGTGCCACGCACAGCCAGGTGTTCCTGCGCATCATGCTGCCGCTGGTGGCGCCGATCCTCGCGGTGGCCGGGCTGCTGTCCTTCATCACGACGATCAACGAGTTCCTGATCGCCAACGTCTTTCTCACCGACCCGGAGGCCAAGACCCTCGCGGTCGGGATGTTCGGGCTGCTCAACGGCAACGAACGGAACAACAACTTCGGCATTTTCGCGGCCGGGACGCTGCTCACCGCGATCCCGACGGTGGCCGTCTTCCAGTTCCTCCAGCGCTACATCGTCTCCGGCCTCACCGCCGGCGCCGTCAAGGGCTGAGCCCTCCCCACTTCCCCGTCGATCTAGGGCAGATGGTCGTGAGTCGATCTCTATTCACGACCATCTGCCCTAGATCGACGGGAAGGAGGACGAGGGATGTCGTGATGCGGGTCACGGGAACCCGATCGCCCGGCGGGACAGGCCGGTATGTGGAGATGAGCCTGCGCGCCCGGGCGCGCACCGGAGATCCCGAGGCGTTCCGGGAACTCTTCGACGAACACGCCCGTTCGGTGTACAACCACGCCTTCCGGCTGACCGGGAACTGGTCGACCGCGGAGGACGCGGTGTCCCTGACCTTCCTCGAGGCGTGGCGGTTACGGCAGACGATCGACGCCGGTGCCGAACGCGGGTCGCTGCGTCCCTGGCTGCTGGGGGTCGCCACGAACGTCGTACGGAACGTGCGGCGGGCCGCTCGGCGGTACGACGGCGCGCTGGCTCGATTACCCAGGGCCGAGATCTCGCCGGATTTCGCCGATGAACTCGCCGACCGCATCGACGACGCGGATCGTCTGGCCGCGGTACGCACCGCGCTGGCGGCCCTGCGGAAGCAGGAGCGTGAGGTGTTGGTGCTGTGCGTGTGGTCCGGACTCGACTATTCCGAGGCCGCCGAGGCTCTCGGGGTGCCGGTCGGCACGGTGCGTTCCCGGTTGTTCCGGGCCCGCAAGAAGCTGGACAAGCTGGCGCGCGAGGGGGAGTTGCGATCCTCCGAAAAGATCCGGGAACCCCTTTCCGGCGCCGGACAGGTACTGGGTGGCCGCGACATCGCGGCCCGGTTCGCTCAGGAGAACGCCCGATGAACGGCACACCGAATCAGCCCGATCAGTCCGACCGCGCGGAGTTGGCCCGGCTGTTGCCGGCGCCGATGGAGCGGGACCTGCCGAGCGACCGTCGCCAGCTACTCCAGGAGTTCGTGATGAGTCAGATCCAGCAGGACGGGAACGCCGCCGAGCGGCCGGCACGCCGGGCGCCGAGGCGACGCCTGGCCTTCCTGGTCCCGGCCTTGGCCACCGGTGCCGCGACCGCCGTCGCCGCGGTGGTGATCGTTTCCGGCGGTGCGGCGACCACCGACTCGCCGCCCGCGGCAGCCGGCGGTGACCGGCAGTCGACGGCGGCGGCCGGTGTCCAGTCCGGCCAGCAGATCTTGCTGGTGGCCGCCACCACGGCCGACCAGTCCACCGAGGCGTCCGGCAGCTACTGGTACAACAAGGTGGTGTCCGTCGGTGCGAACGGAAAGGCGGACCAGTACGAGATCTGGACCGACCGTGCTGGTCAGCATTGGTTCCGGGGGGAGAAGACCGACGGCAAGCTGACGAAGATTGGCGGTCCCACCGCGTTCGGTCTGGGTGGTGCCGATGTGACCGTGGACCAGATCAAGACGCTGCCGACCGAACCGGAGGCGTTGCGGGCGGAGATCGCCAAAATCATCAAGAACGGCGACGTCCGGACCAGCGCCGGCCCGTTGACCGTCGAGGAGCAGAAGCGGGCTGCCTTCGAGGGCCTGATCTCCCTGGTGGCCCAGCTTCCCGCACCGCCGAAGGTACGCGGCGCCGCCTTCCGGGCGATCGCGACGTACCCGAACGTCACGAGCCTCGGCCCGGTCGATGGCGGGCAGGGCCTGCGGATCACCGACGAGGTGATCGGGAACGCCCGGCTCGTGGTGGATCCGGCCACCTCCCAGGTGCGGGAGTGCAACTTCTATGTCTCCGCCGAGGGCACGCTGGTGTCGGCGGGCGAGGGCGGCTCGTTCCGGCTGACCTCCGAGTGGACGGACCAGTTGCCCAGGTAGGCGTGTCTGAGCGGCTTCCGCCGCCACGAAGGGCTCGCCTGATCGGTTGGATCGCGCGGGCCCTTCACGCGTGGGCCGCCGGCCCGCACCGACAGCGCCGAACCGTGAAGAGTTGTTGCGGCCCTGGGCTGGCCCTGGGCTGGCCCTGGGCACAACAACTCTTCACGCTCTGGTTGGCCGCGGTGCGGCGGGGGAGGGATGGGGACGGCCGACACAATCGGACGCGGAGCGGTGGGGTACGAAGGGCGCACCATGGGTCGTGACCGTTCCGTGACCATTGCAAGGTTGTAACAGGAGACCATCAACCAGCCCCGACTTGTGGGGTACGGCCACATAGCTCGTGGGTGACGTCACTCCTAGCGTGGGCCGACAACGAGCATCCCCCGAGTCCCATGTGGAGCGATGATGACGGTCCGGACGACGCGGCGGACACTGGTGACCGCCGCCGGTTTGCTGGCCACGGCGCTGGTGGCGACCGCCTGTGGCAGCCCTCAGGAGACCGCCGCCGGCGGTGACGACGACGCCCCGGTCAAGGTCGGCCTGGTCCATTCCCAGTCCGGCCCGCTGGCCAGCTACGGCAAGCAGTACAGCGAAGGGTTCAAGGCCGGCCTGTCCTACGCGACCAAGGGCACGAACAAGGTCGGCAAGCGTACGGTCGAGGTCACCGAGGTGGACGACGCCGGTGACCCGGCCAAGGCGGTCTCCGCGGCGAAGGATCTGATCGGCAAGGGTTACAAGATCATCGGTGGTTCCACGGCCTCCGGCGTGGCGCTCCAGGTGGCCCCCATCGCCGCGCAGAACAAGGTGCTCTTCATCTCCGGGCCGGCGGCCACGGATGGGGTCACCGGCATCAACAAGTACACGTTCCGCTCCGGCCGGCAGTCCTACCAGGACGTGCTCACCGCGAAGTCGTTCATCGGCGACGCGGCCGGCAAGAAGGTCGTGGTCTTCGGCCAGGACAGCGCGTTCGGCAAGGCCAACGAGGCGGCGGTGAAGACCGTGATCGGTGGTGCCGGCGCGACGGTGACAAGCGTCCTCGCCCCGGCCAGCGCGACCGACTTCACCCCGTTCGCCAGCCAGCTCAAGACAGCCAAGCCAGACCTGCTCTTCGTCGCCTGGGCGGGCACCTCCGCCCCGGCCATGTGGCAGACCCTCGACCAGCAGGGCGTGCTCAGCTCCACCACGGTGGTCACCGGGCTCGACATCCGCGCCTCCTGGCCCACGTTCGGCGCGGCCGGCAGCAAGATCTCCTTCCTGTCCCACTACTTCGACGGGGCGAGCGACAACCCGGCGGCGCAGGCAGCGAAGGAGGCCGTACCCGGCGGTGTGCTGGACCTGTTCCACCCGGACGGCTTCGCCGCCGCCCAGATGGTGGTCCGGGCGGTCGAGGAGGGCGGTGACGACGTGGACAAGATGATCACGGGTCTGGAGGGTTGGAGCTTCGACGGGGTCAAGGGCAAGATGACCGTCCGGGCCGAGGACCACGCGCTGCTGCAGCCGATGTTCCAGGTCAAGCTCTCCGGATCGGGTACGGAGTTCAGCGCCCAGCGGGAGAAGGAGTTGGCGCCCGACGAGTGCGCCCCGCCGGTCGCCAGCATGAAGGGCTGAGCGCATGTCCCGACCGGTGCTCGCCACCCGCGCGCTGAGCTGGCGCATCGGTGAGGTCGCCATCGTCGACAAGGTGAACATCGACCTCGCTCCGGGGGAGTTCCTCGGAGTCATCGGCCCCAACGGCGCCGGCAAGACGTCGCTGTTCAACCTGATCTCGGGGATCCGGCGGCCCACCGAGGGGCGGATCACGCTGCGCGGCGAGGACATCGCCGAGCTGCCACCGCACCGGCGGGCCCGGCTCGGGCTGGGCCGCACCTTCCAGTCGTCGTCGGTCTTCGGGTCGCTCAGCGTACGGGAGAACGTCCGGCTCGCCGTCCAGGCGCATCGCGGTGGATCGATGCGTCTGTGGCGGCGGGCCGCGACCGAACATGAGGTGGTCGCGGCGGCCGACGCGGCGCTCGACCGGGTGGGTCTGTCCCACCGGGGTGCAGCCTTGGCCGGCACCCTGGCGCACGGCGAGAAGCGCAAACTGGAGATCGCGCTGCTGCTCGCCGGTGAGCCGGACGTGATGCTCCTCGACGAACCGATGGCCGGCGTCAGCGCCGAGGACGTGCCCGAGTTGGTCACCGTGATCCGATCCTTGACCGACGAGGGGGACCGGTCGGTGCTGATGGTGGAGCACCACATGGACGTGATCCTGCAACTCGCCGACCGGATCGCGGTGATGCACCACGGGGCGCTGCTGGCCTGCGACACGCCGCAGACCGTGATGGCGAACGCCACCGTCCAGGAGGCCTACCTGGGGGAGGCTCTATGACTGGCGAGATGACTGGCGAACCGGTGCTGAACGTGCGGGACCTGTCGGTTCGCATCGCCGGGTTGCACATCCTGCAGGGTGTCTCGTTCGACGTCGCGCCGACCGGGGTCACCGTGCTGCTCGGCCGCAACGGCGTGGGCAAGACCACCACGCTGCGCGCGATCCTCGGACTGTCGCCACGGGCCGCCGAGGTTCGAGGGATGGTGCGCTCCGGGGCCCGGACGCTACTCGGCCAGCCCACCCACCGGCTGGTCCGGGACGGTCTCGGCTACGTGCCGGAGGACCGCTGCGTCTTCGCTGGCCTCACCGTCGCCGAGAACCTGCGGCTCGCCGAGCCGCGGACCGGCCCACCAGCGTACGACCGGGTCTTTGAGCTGTTTCCGGAGTTGGAGCGGCGGGGCCGGCAGCGGGCCGGGTCACTCTCCGGTGGTCAGCAGCAGATGTTGGCGATCGGCCGGGTGCTCCTCGGCGACAACCGGCTGCTGCTTGTCGACGAGCCGACCAAGGGGTTGGCGCCCAAGGTGGTGACGGAGGTCGCGGCGGTGCTGGAACGGGTCGCCGCTCGCGTCCCGGTGCTGCTGGTGGAGCAGAACCTCGCGGTGGTCCGGCGGCTGGCTCGGGACGCCGTGGTGCTCGCCGCCGGGCGGGTCGCCTGGACCGGCGACGCCAACGAACTGCTGCTGGAAACGGCACTGACCAGGTCGTTGCTCGGTGTCGGCGCGCACGGCACCGAGCCGGTTCGCGCTGCCGGTCAGCCCGCCCAGCCGACCGGGCCGGCCGGCCAACCGGTCCGCGCCGCCGGCCCGGCGACGGAGGAGCCATCATGAGCACGATCGTGCTGCTGACCTTGACCGGACTCGGACTGTCGGCGCTGTACTTCCTGGTGGCCTCCGGGCTGTCGCTCGTCTTCGGCCTGGCCGACGTGCTCAACTTCGCGCACGGGCTGTTCCTGTCCGTCGGGGCGTACGCGACCTGGTGGGCCGCCAACCACCTGCCCGGCGCCGGCCCGACCGGCCCCGGCTTCCTGCTGGCCGTGGCCTTCGGGGTGGTGGCCGGCGCGGTGGTGGGCGCCCTGGTGGAACTCGTGATGATCCGCCCGCTGTATTCCCGGACCATCGAGCAGGTGCTGGTCACCGTCGGTCTGTCGCTGGCCGGGGTGGCGTTGTTGCAGGCCGCCTGGGGTGCCGACCCGCGACGGTTCCCGCGGCCGGAGTGGACCCAGCGGGTCACCCCGATCCTCGGCGCCAACGTGCCGAACTCAGGGCTGCTGTTGATCGTCTCGGCGGTGGTGGTGCTCGCCGCGCTCCTCGGCTTCCTCCGCTACACCCGGTACGGACTGGTGATCCGGGCCGGAGTGGAGAACCGGGAGATGGTGACCGCCCTCGGCATCGACGTGCGTAAGGCGTTCACGCTTGTCTTCGCGATCGGCGGGGCGGCCGCCGCGCTGGCCGGCACGCTCGGCGGTGTCTACTTCGGATCGGTGTCGCCCGGCCAGGGCAGCTCGTTGCTGATCTTCGCGTTCATCGTCGTGGTGATCGGCGGGATGGGCTCGGTGGTCGGGTCCGCGTACGCGGCCGTGGCGGTCGGTCTGCTGCAACAGTTCGTCAACTACTACGGCACGGCCGGCGCCGGCGACATCTGCGTGGTGGCGCTGCTCGCCCTGGTGCTGCTGGTCCGCCCGCAGGGGATCGCCGGAAAGGTGGCCACGGCATGACCGAGGTGAAGAGTCCGGAGGTGCCCGCCCCGCCGGCCGCCGTGCCGGCCGAGTTGGCGCCGCACCGGACCAGCCGGATCCGGCCCTGGCTGCCGCTGGTGGCACTGGCCGTGGCGGCCATCCTGCCGTACTCCACGGTGGAGCTGCCGGGGATCTTCGACGGGCCGCTGAACGCGCCCGGGACGCTGCAACTGCTGGCGATCTGCCTGGTCTTCGGTGGTCTCGCGGCGGGCTACGACCTGCTGTTCGGTCGCACCGGCCTGCTGTCGTTCGGGCACGCGTTGTTCTTCGCCGCGGGTGTGTACGGCACCGACATCCTGATCACCCGGGCCGGGCTGCCGCTCTGGTCGGCGGCGCTGCTGGCCGTCACCGGCGGGACCGTGCTGGCCGGGCTGCTCGGCGCGATCGCGCTGCGTACCGCCGGCATCGCGTTCGCCATGGTGACGCTGGCCTTCGCGCAGGTAGGCGCGATCCTGGTGGCCCGGGACTTCGGCGGCCTGACCGGCGGTGAGGAGGGCCTGCCGCTGGACGTGTCGGGACTGCCCGAGGTGCTGGTCGGGGTGGCCAACACGGCCAACCTGTACTGGCTGGCGCTTGTCTATCTGGCGGTCGTGGTGTTCGTGGTGCACCGGGTCTCCGGTTCACCCACGGGGCGGGTGCTCGCCGGGCTGCGCGACGACGAGCGGCGGATCTCGGTGCTCGGCCTCGATCCGTACCGCTTCAAGCTGCTGGCCTTCACGCTCGCCGGCGGTCTCGCGGCCACCGGCGGCGTGGTCTACTGCCTGCTGGTCGGCGGCGCCTCGCCACACATCACATCCTCCGAGCTGACCCTGTCGTTGCTGGTCATGGTGGTGCTCGGCGGTCCGGGTACGCGGTGGGGCCCGGTGCTCGGCGGGGTGCTATACATGTACCTCGATCATCGGCTGACCGCGGTGGGCACGTCGTCCGCGGTGGCGTCGCTGCCTGGGGTGCTCCGGGGTCCGCTGTCCCAGCCATTGTTCGTGCTGGGCACGGTATTCGTCCTGGCGGTCTACTTCTTCCCCGGCGGTCTGGCGGGCCTGTCCCGCCGCATCGACCCGATCCGCCGCCTGCTGCCACGCCGTCACTCCTCGCGTCCTGAGCGTTGATCAAGAGCTTCGCGTCACCATTCCGGGCGTAGGATGACGCGAAGCTCTTGATCAACCGGCGAGGAGATCATGGGGGAGGGACCATGGGGGAGCGGCTGGCGGTGGTCAGCGGCGGGGGGACCGGAATCGGCGCGGCCGTGGCGCGGGTGCTGGTCTCCGACGGGTACGACGTCCTGATCGTCGGCCGCCGGGCGGACGTGCTGCGCACGACCGCCGACCAGATCGGTGCCGACTCCGGTCGGCCGGCGGCGGTCGTCCCGGTGGACGCTGACCTGACCGAGCCGGCCGGAGTGGAGCGGGTGGCCGCGGCCGTCGACGATCGCCCGGTCGATGTGCTGGTCAACAACGCCGGTGGCTACCTGGGGGGCGACCCGGCCACCCTGACCGGGACGGCGGCGATGTGGCGGGCGAACTTCGACGCCAACGTGCTCACCGCGGTGTTGCTGACCCAGGCACTCGGGCCACGACTGCGCCGCCCCGGCGGGCGGGTCATCCTGCTCAGCTCGATCGCCGCGCAGCGCGGCGGCGGCGGTCCCTACTCGGCGGCCAAGGCGGCGCTGCACGGCTGGCTGTACGACCTGGCGAACGAGTACGGCCCGCAGGGCATCACGGCCAACGTGATAAGCCCCGGCTTCGTCGAGGACACCGAGTTCTTCGGTGACCGGATGACGCCCGAGGGCTACGCCAAGCGGGTCGGGGCGACCCTTGTGGGTCGGGCGGGTACGCCGGATGACATAGCGGCGGCGGTGCGATACCTTGCCGGCCCACATTCCGGCTATGTCACCGGCCAGGTGATCGGCGTGAACGGCGGCTCGGTGCTCGGCCGTTGACGGCGCGTCGAGGGCTCGTCGGACGGGATCGGCCGTTGACGCGCTCATGCGCTCCTCGCCAACGCGTCGGCGGGGAGCCCACGAGCGTCGGGCGAGGAGCCCACGAGCCTCGGGCGGCGGCCCCCCGTGTGGCCGCCGCCCGACGCTCGGCGATGATCAGCTGTACAACATCTCGTACACGACGGGCGGGGCGTCCTGGGCCGCGGCGGGTTCGGGAGCGGCCAGCTTCTCCGCCTTCCCGTAGTCGGCGTAGTTGACCGAGTACGTGAATGCCTTGGCCGTCCCGGCGGCAGGCACCTCCATGGTGAGCGACGCGAGGTGCTTGTCCGGACCCACCGTGGCGGTGAACGGAACCTGCTTCGCGGCCTCACCCAGGGCGGTCATCTGCTCGGCCTCCAGCACCTTGGCGGCTTCCCCACTGGTCAGGTCGATCGTGCCGGCGTACTTGCCGTTGCCCTGGTCCTCGACGGTGGTCGCGGCCTGGATCAGTGGTCCGGTGTTGCCCTGGTCGACGCCGTCGAACGTCGGGAGGTCCGCCTTGTCGGCGACCCGCGACGGATCTATCCGGAGCCACTTCGCGGGCAGCTTGGGCAGGCCGCTCACCCCCTTGGTGTCCTTGAAACTGATCTTCACCCAGGGCTGTTCCCCGATGACCAGGAACGACATGTCGGTGGTGAACCCGAGGTCCTGGTCCTTCATCGAGGTCTCCAGGTGGATGCCCTTGGCCGCCGGGTCGACCGAGCCGGTCAGGTCGGTCGTGCCGTCGTTGCCGGAGAACCGGAACGGTCCCTCCGAGCCGTCCGGCACCGCGTCGAGCAGGGTCTCCTTGGCCGTTAGTTGGGTGGCCTTGTCCGTGGCCTTCTCCACGGTGCCGCAGGCGGTCATGCCCACCGTCACGGACAGCAGGGCGGCGGCGAAGAGGTGCCGGCGGAAGCCACGCGCCGTACCGGTGTGTCGTTTCATCGTGCTCTCTCTCCGTGTGACTACGAACGGCCGCGTTGGTCGCGGGACGTCGGTGGACAGCCTGCCCGTACCGGCTGCCGGATCACCGCCGTGGGACTGCGGTCCGACTGCCGATATGCTGCCGTCCGACCGCGACGCATCCGTGCGTCGCGAAACCGCACGTCGTCGGCGTGCGGCCAACCGGGGGTCGGTGTGACGGGCGACGTGCGCTTCCAGCTACTCGGACCGCAGCGTGCCTGGACCGGCGGCGACAACGGCGAGCGCGAACTCGATCTCGGGCCGGGTAAGCAGCGGGCGGTGCTGGCCGTGCTCCTGCTCCAGGTGGGCCACCCGGTGTCGACCAGGCACATCCTGGACGCGGTCTGGCAGGAGGAGTTGCCGGCCAACGGGCCCAATGTGGTGCAGAAGTACGTTGCCGGTCTGCGCCGGATACTTGAGCCCGATCGGTCACCGCGAGCGCCGGCGCAACTGCTCAGTCTGACCGACGCCGGTTATCTGCTCCGGGTCGATCCCGCCGCCGTGGACGCGTACCAGTTCGAGCAGCACCTCCGCACGGCTCGGGAGCTGCGCGTCCGTGGCGACCTGGAGGCGGCGTCAGCCGAGCTGCGGGCCGGGCTGGAACTGTGGCGTGGCGAGCCGTTGAGCGGGCTTGCCGGCGCCTACTTCGACGCCGCCCGCACCCGCCTGGTCGAGAACAGAGCCGCCGCCGTCGAACTCCGGGCCGAGCTGGAACTCGCCCTCGGCCGTCACCAGGATCTGGCGGCGGAGCTGGTTCCGTGGGTCGCGGAATTTCCGGTACGCGAACCGCTCCGGCACGCGTTGATGCTGGCCTTGCATCGAAGCGGGCGGCAGGCCGAGGCCCTGATGGCGTTCCGCGACATCCGGCGCGTCCTGGTCGAGGAGCACGGGCTGGAGCCCGGTGCGGAGTTGCGGGAGCTGCACGCCCGGATACTGCGTGACGATCCGACGCTGGCGCCCCCGGTCGTCACGGCCGCAACGTCTGCCGCCCCGCCGCCCCCAGAGCCGGTCGCGGAGCCGCCGGTCGCGGTCGTGGAGCCGCCGGTCGCGGTCGTGGAGCCGCCGGTCCGGGTCGCGGAGCCGCCTGCGGTTCCGGTCGCGCCGGCCGGATATCCACCCGCCACGTACCCGCCCCAGCTCCCGGCATGGGCATCCGCCCCGGCACCGTCCAGGAGCCTGCGGGACCGCGCCTGGGTGGCCAACGTCGTGACCGTTCTCGGCGCCCTGGCCGCCGCCGGTAGCGCGGGCCTCTTGACCTGGATCGTCCTACTCTGCTATGGGATCGCCCGGCGGAGCCGGTGGCTGGTCGGTTTGGCCATCGGGTACGCGGTCCTCTCCGGGATCTTCTTCGTATACGCGTTGTCCAGCCCGGTCGACTGGGAACCGACCGACACCGAGACGCTTGTCCTCATCGTGCCGCTGATGGTCCCTTGGATGGTGGGACCGCTCCATATCGTATTGGTCAACCGGTTCGTGTTGAGGTTCTTCTCCCGGCTCGTCACGGGCGGGCACGCAGCCCCGACGCGCGGCCGGCCCGACCAGACCGGCCGGGCCCGCCGGGCGTACGTCCGGCACCTGCTCTATCAACATCCGACGAGCCGGATGGAGCTTCGCATCGGCCGCCCGGACCTGCCCCGGTTGTACGACGACGGCGGGCTCGTGGACGTGAACTCGGTCGCCGACCACGTGCTCCAGAAGCTGCCGGGCCTGCGCCCCGAGCAGGCCCGGCAGATCTCGATGGACCGCTGGCTGCGCGGTCCGTACGCCTCGATGGAAGAACTCGCCGCCCGTTGCCTGCTGCTCCCCGAGCAGGCCGAGGACCTTCGTGACTACCTGCTGTTCCTGCCACCGATGCAACCGATGCAACCGATGCCACCGATTGACCGGACCCACCCGGTGGGACCCGAATGAACCATCCGAGGGCCGCCGGTCCGGGTGGCGGCTGCCCGGTGGCCAATGGACCGGTGTCGCCCCGACCCGGTCAGGCGCCGACCGTGTGTGTCGGGTGTTCCTGGTAGAAAGGCCAGATGAGCCAGGACCGGGAGGCGGTACGGGAGCGGGCTGAGGCGGTCCTGCGCCGGCTGGCCGGTGAGCACGCCCGGCTGCGTGACGACCAGTGGCGGGCCATCGAGGCGTTGGTGGTGGACCGCCGGCGGGTGCTCTGCGTGCAGCGCACCGGCTGGGGCAAGTCCGCGGTCTACTTCGTTGCCACCGCGTTGCTCCGCGCCGGGGGCGCGCTCCCGGCGGCCACCGACGGTCAACCGGAACGCGGCGAGGGCCGGGCCGGTCCGACCGTGATTGTGTCGCCGCTGCTGGCGTTGATGCGCAACCAGGTCGAGGCGGCCGGGCGGGCCGGCATCCGGGCCCGCACGATCAACTCCGCCAACCTGGACGAGTGGGACGAGATCACCGACGAGATCCACGCCGGCGCCGTGGACGTCCTGTTGATCAGCCCTGAGCGGCTGAACAATCCGGACTTCCGCGACTCGGTGCTGCCCCGGCTGGCCGCCACCACCGGCCTGCTGGTGGTGGACGAGGCGCACTGCGTCTCCGACTGGGGGCACGACTTCCGTCCCGACTACCGCCGGTTACGTACGTTCCTGGCGAACCTGCCGGCCGGCACGCCGGTGCTGGCCACCACGGCGACCGCCAACGCCCGGGTGACGGCCGACGTGGCCGAGCAGCTCAGCACCGACGCGGGCGGTCAGCTCGGCGCCGACGCCCTGGTGCTGCGCGGTCCGCTGGACCGGGAGTCGCTGCGGCTCGCCGTGCTCGACCTGCCGAGCCCGGCGCACCGGTTGGGTTGGCTGGCCGACCACCTGGACCGGCTGCCCGGTTCCGGCATCATCTACACGCTGACCGTGGCGGCCGCTGGCGAGACGGCCGAGTTCCTCCGTTCCCGGGGTTATCCGGTCGCCGTGTACACGGGCCAGGCCGATGACGCCGACCGCCGGGCGGCCGAGCAGGACCTCCTCGACAACAAGATCAAGGCACTGGTCGCCACCAGCGCGCTGGGCATGGGCTTCGACAAGCCGGACCTGGGGTTCGTCGTGCACCTCGGCGCCCCGCCGTCCCCTATCGCGTACTACCAGCAGGTCGGTCGGGCCGGCCGGGCGGTGGAACACGCTGAGGTGTTGCTGCTGCCCGGTGCGGAGGACGCGGCCATCTGGCGCTACTTCGCCTCGCTCGCGTTCCCGCCGGAGGAGCAGGTGCGTGGTGTGCTCGACGCGTTGCGTCCGGACCGCCCGTTGTCCACCCCGGCGTTGGAGCCCGTCGTCGACATGCGTCGGGCCCGGCTGGAGTTGATGCTCAAGGTGCTCGACGTGGACGGCGCCGTCCGGCGGGTGCGCGGTGGCTGGATCGCCACCGGTGAGCCGTGGGTCTACGACGCGGCCCGGTTGCGGCGAGTCGCCGAGGCGCGCACCGCCGAGCAGCGGGCCATGCGCGAGTACGCGCGGACCACCAGCTGCCGGATGCGGTTCCTCCGGAGCTGTCTGGACGATCCCGAGGCCGCCGACTGCGGTCGGTGTGACCGCTGCGCCGGCCCACGTTTCGATGTCGAGGTGTCGGCCGCGGCGCGCGGTGCCGCACAGACCTTCCTGGGCCGCCCGGGGGTGGGGATCCCGCCGAAGAAGATGTGGCCGACCGGGCTGGAGGCGGTCGGCGTACCGGTGAAGGGCAAGATCTCGCCCGCGGAGCAGGCGTTGTCCGGGCGCGCCGTGGGACGCCTGTCCGACCTTGGCTGGGGCGGCCGGCTGCGAGGGCTGCTCGGCCCCGAGGCTCCGGACGCCGCGCTTCCCGACGACGTGGCGACCGCGGTGGTCGAGGTGCTCAAGGCGTGGGCGCACGGCGACGATCCGTGGCCGACGCGGCCGGTTGGCGTGATCGCGATCGACTCCCGGCGGCGGCCGCGGCTGGTGCGTGGGCTCGCCGAACGGATCGCGTCGGTGGGCCGGCTGCCACTGCTCGGCGCGGTCCGCCCGGTGGATGCGGCCTCCGGCGGTGCCCGGGGCAACAGCGCCCAGCGGGTACGCGCGCTGTACGGTGCCTTCGAGGTGCCGGCGGAGTTGGCGGCGACGTTGCCGGGGCTGACCGGTCCGGTGCTGCTCGTCGACGATCTGGTCGATTCGGGCTGGACGATGACGCTTGTGAGCCGGCTGCTGCGGCAGTCGGGCGCACCGGAGGTGCTGCCGCTCGCCCTCGCGGTGGCAAGCTGACCTCCCCCGACGCAGTGCTGGATTCACCGCACCCACGCTTGTTGCATCTCACCGACGTGGGGTCAGCCCGGTCGGCCGTATCCGTGTACCGGCTGGTAATCGACCGCGTCGATGCGGATCCGCTCACCGGTGCGGGGGGCGTGGATCACCTTGCCGGAGCCCACGTACAACCCGACGTGGTGGATGTCGGCGTAGTAGAACACCAGATCACCGGGGCGCAGCTGAGTTCGGCTGACCCGGGACACGGCGCGCCACTGGCGGGCGGCGTTGTGTGGCAGTCGGACGCCGGCCGCCGCCCAGGCCGCCGAGGTCAGCCCGGAGCAGTCGAACCCGTCCGGCCCACTGCCTCCCCACCGGTACGGCTTGCCGAGTTGTGCGTGCGCGAAGCGGACCGCAGTGGCCGCGGGGCCGGCCTTCGCCGGGAACGGTCGGTGTCCGTTCGGCGGTGCGGTCGTCCGGTCCGCGCCAGCCGCCCGGCCCGGGGATTCGTCGGTCCGGCCCGCGCGTGACGTCCGGCGCATCGCCTCCAGTTCGGCGATCTCCCGCTCGATCTGCCGCTTGCGGGCGCCGAGTCGCTGTTCCGCCGCTCGCTGTTCGGTCGCCAGTGCCCGTGCCTCGCGGCTCGCCACCGCCAGCCGGTCCCGCGCCGCGGTCAGCCGGAGCAGGCCACCGCGCTGCTCGTGGCCCAGTTTCTGGATGGTCATCAGCGAATCGACGAGGTCGACGGTGTTTCCGTCGAGCACGGCCAGCACGGCCAGGGTGTCGGCCCGGCCCGTGCGGTACACCGAGGCGGCGATGTCACCCACCCGGTCTCGATGGGCGGCGAGGTCCCGTTCCAGCGTCGTCAATTCGACGCCGAGCCCGGCGATCCGCTCCTGCGTGTCGCGTAATCGTTCCCTGAGGTCGTTGTAATCCTCGATGACGATCTCAAGCCGCTCTGCGGCGGCGGTGATCCGGACCTCGACATCGGCCGGGTCCGGCGCCGCTACGACGGCGGTCGGCGGCAGCCCGAGCGCGACGGTGAGTCCGCTAACGAGCGCGGCCAACCGTCGCGACGACGTGGTTGTCGGCACGTGGAGTTCAACGACTGGCGCCTATGAAGGCGACGGTTCCCGCGGGTGGCGCGACTCTCGATCGGATCGGGCGCGTCGGTCCAGATCCAGCCGGCCGACGTATTCTGCGCTCATGACCGGCGAGTCGACCACCACCGACACCCGACCCCCGGCCGGCGCAGGACCGCCGGCCGGGGCCGGGATTCCTCGGCTTTCCGGTGGGCTACGGCTCGGCCTGCTGGTCGGGGGACTGGTCCTGGCGCTGCTCACCGGCTTCGGGTTGGGCCGGATGGACACCGGCGGCGCGGCCGGCGCCATGGGGGGTGCGACCGTGGCAGACCACACCCACCTGCCGGGCACCGGCCCGCACGACCATGGCGGCTCGGGACCGGGGAGCGCAGCGCCGGCAGCGGTTGGTGGTCTGTCGTTGAGCGGTGGCGGTTTCACGATGGTGCCGGCCACGACGTCCTTCCCGGCGGGTGGGTCGCACGACCTGCGGTACGTCATCAGGGGCGCGGACGGCGCTCCGGTCACCCGCTTCGCGATGGTGCACGACAAGCCCATGCACCTCGTCGTGGTCCGCCGGGACCTGTCGGGATATCAGCACCTGCATCCGACGATGGCGGCCGATGGCAACTGGCACATCCCGCTCACCCTGCCCGAGCCCGGGGTCTGGCGGGCGTACGCGGACTTCACGGCGATCGACGCGACTGGCCGGCAGGTCGCCGCGACGCTCGGGGTGGATCTCGTGGTGGCGGGGCGGTACGCGCCCCGACCGTTGCCCGCCGCCGCGCGGGAGGCGACCAGCGCCGAGTTCACGGTGGCCTACCAGGGCACGCCACGGGTCGGGGCGGCCCAGCCGCTGCTGTTCCGGGTGTCCGGCCAGGGCGCGCCGGTCACCGACCTGGAGCCCTACCTCGGGGCGTACGGGCATCTGGTGGCGCTGCGGGACGGCGACCTGGCCTACCTGCACGTGCATCCGGAGCCGCAGCTCGTCAGCGGCGCTGTGAAGTTCTGGCTCGCGGTGCCCAGCCCCGGTCGGTACCGGATGTTCCTTGACTTTCAGGTGGCCGGGGTGGTCCGGACGGCGGCATTCACGCTGGACGTGTCCTGATCTTCACCGGTCACCCCGCCCAGCGGAGCGGACGGCGGGCCAGGTGGTGCAGCGTGTCGCGGATGTCCTTCTTTTCGGCAGAGCTGACCCGAGGGTCGGCGAGCCGGTCGAGGATGGCCCGGATGTCGTCGTCCACCCGGGTCGCCGCCCGGTCGCGACTCGTGGAGCCGGTGCTCCGGGACCGACTCGCCGCGACCTCCCGGGCGGCGGAGCGTCCGGCGGCGGAGCGAGCGGCGGTGGCCGACCCGGGCAGGCCGAGCGCCCGGAATGCCGCACCCACCGGCAGGTCCAGCGCGGCGCAGAAGCTGCGGACCTTGGCCAACTCCGGGTAGTCCTGCCAGTCGCCGGCCATCCACCGGAACAGGGTGGAGCGGCCGAGTCCGGTGTGGCCGGCGAGTTCGGCGGTGGTCCAGCCCCGCCGCTGCCGGGCCTCGTCGATCGCCCGGCGCACGAAGCGGGCGAACGCCTCCTGTGGCGTGTCCGATCCGGCGCCCATTCCCGACCAGTCCTCCCCGATTGGACCGCGTTGTGTCGAAAGACTAGTGCCGGAACGGCGGAGAGTAACTTACCAATCGGACGCATGGTCGGTGGTGAGTCTACTCACTGAGGACTGCCCGAATACTCAGGCGACCCTGTCGATGGTTGACGTATCCGCTGGCCATAGCGCTGCTGCCGAGCAATGAGTGACGGCATGCTGATCAACTGATCAGCCGGTGGGCCTGCCGATGAGCGTCTCCAGGCGGGGCGTGACCCGCCACTGCTCGACGAGCCGTCGGTAGTCGTCGTGGTGCCGCCCCTGCTCGGTGGGGTCGCCGAGCCGTTCGCGTCGCGGAGTCCCGGCCGGGTCGGCCATCCGGGCCCGGATCAGCAGGTTACGCGGGGTGTGTTGGGAGTCGACGAACTCGACCACGTCGACCCGGTAGCCGTGCGACCGCAGCAGTGCCGCGCGGAGAGCGTCGGTGAGCACGTCGGCGAACCGCTCCCGCAGGATCGCGTGCCGGGTGACCAGGTCGTACGCGTCCGGTGTGGGTTGTCGCCGCAACTGTGCCGCGATGTCGTGATGGCAGCAGGGGGCGGCGAGCACCCATCGGGCGTTCCCACGCACCGCGCGGGCCAGTGCCTCATCGGTGGCGGTGTCGCAGGCGTGCAGGGCCAGCACCAGATCCGGGGGCGGTTTCACCTCGGCGTCCAGTATGGTGCCCGCCACGAAACTCACCCGGTCCGCGCACCCGAGCCGTTCGGCCAGTTCCGTGTTACGCCGTCGCTGGTCGTCCCGCACATCGACACCGATCAGGTGCACGTCCAATCCCCGCCCGGCGAGGTAGCGGTGCGCCGCGAACGTCAGGTAGGCGTTGCCACAACCCAGGTCCACAACCCGCAATCGCCCGGTCAGGTCGTCGGGCAGGGTGGCGGCCAGGGCGCGCAGGAAGGCGTCCACCTGGCGTCGCTTGGCGGCGTTGCCGCCGAGCACGGTGAAGAGGGGATCGCCGGGATCGAGCAGGTAGTCCTTGGTCCGGTCGTGGCCGGCCGGCGTGACGTCCCCCCGGTCGGCGGCGGCGCGGTGGACCTGCGCCTCACCCTTCTTGGTGATCCGTACCTGGAGGGTCGTGGCGGTGGTTTCCACGTGCCAGTTGCCGAACGGCTCGGCGAGCAACTCGTCGACCGCGGCGTCGGCCTCCGCCCCGGCGGCGACATTGCGGGTGTGCGGCCGAGCGCCGTCGAATGTGGCGATCTGTAGCCGGGTCCCCGACTTCAGCAGCACGGGACGCAGCTCAGCCCGTATCACCGATGGGGCCCGGCCCCGGCGGCGACCGGCGGCCACCGCCCGGGTGAGGTCCGGGCCGAGCAGCAGGGACCGGACCTCCGCCAGGGCGGTGTCGAGCGGTTGCGGCATGGGTCAGGCGGTCGTGGCGGTGTCAGACCCGGCGTCGGCTGGCGTCGCGTCGTGTCCGCCGCCACCACGTCCCCGACGGCGCCGCCGCCGGGACCGGGTGCCCGGCCCGGCGCTGGTTTCCCGGTCGCCCGCCGGGGCGGTTTCCCCGCCGGCCGCCGGCTCCGGGGCGGTGGTCTCGTCGGCCGCGACCACCTGGCCGCCGCGTCGCCGCCGCCGCTGGCGGGGCGTTCGCGTGGCCTCGGCATCGCCGGTCGTGGCCGGCTCGTCCGCGGCGCTGTCCTTTCCGGTACGGCGACGGCGCCGCGACCGGTCACCACGGTCCTCCTCGCCACGCCGGCCGCCTCGGGTGCGACCACCCAGGTCTTCCTCGACCTCCGCGGCGAGCCCGACCCGGGTGCGCGAGGCGGTCGGCAGCGTTCCGCTCACCTCGGTCGGGATGTCCAGGTCGCTGTAGAGGTGCGGTGACGTGTGGTAGGTCTCGGGGGGCTCCGGCATGTCCAGGCCCAGCGTCTTGTCGATGATCCGCCAGCGGGGCATGTCGTCCCAGTCGACGAAGGTCACCGCGACGCCGGTGGCGCCGGCTCGGCCGGTACGCCCGATCCGGTGCGTGTAGGTGTCCTGATCCTCGGGACAGTCATAGTTGATGACGTGCGTCACGCCGGTGACGTCCAGCCCGCGGGCCGCCACGTCGGTGGCGACCAGAATGTCGATCTTTCCGGCCCGGAACGCGCGCAGCGCCCGTTCCCTGGCTCCCTGCCCGAGATCACCGTGTACGGCAGCCACGGCGAAACCGCGGAAGTCCAGGTCCTCGGCGATCCGGTCGGCGGCCCGCTTGGTCCGCGTGAAGATCATCGTCAACCCGCGCCCGCTGGCCTGCAGGATTCGGGCCACCACCTCGACCTTGTTGAGCGAGTGGGTGCGGTAGACCAACTGCTGGGTCTGTGGCGACGGACCCGTCTCCGCGGTGTGCCCGGCGTGGATGGTCATCGGGCGACGCAGGAAGCGCCGGGCCAGCGTGACGATCGGCTCCGGCATGGTGGCGGAGAACAACATCGTCTGCCGGTCGTCGGGCAGCATCGCCAGGATCCGCTCGACATCGTCGAGGAAGCCAAGATCGAGCATGCGGTCCGCCTCGTCGAGGACGAGCGCCCGGACGCGGTCCAACCGCAGGTGCTTCTGCTTGGCCAGGTCGAGCAGCCGACCCGGGGTGCCGACCAGGATCTCCACCCCGCTGCGCAGGGTGCCGATCTGCGGCTCGTACGCCACGCCACCGTAGATGGGCAGCACCCGAACGCCGCGGGTGCGGCCCGCGGCGGCCAAGTCCTTGGCGACCTGTAGACCGAGTTCGCGGGTGGGTACGACGACAAGCGCCTGCGGCGTTCCGTCGGCGCCCTCGGCCGGCGCCAGCACCCGATCGAGCAGCGGGATGCCGAAGCCCAGCGTCTTGCCGGTGCCCGTCGGCGCCTGACCGATCAGGTCGCTGCCGCGCAGCGCGATCGGCAACGCGTACTCCTGGATGGCGAAGGCGCGGGTGATGCCGGACGCGGCGAGCGCGTCGACGGTTTCCTGCCGGGCGCCCAGTTCGGCGAACGTGGGTGCCTCGGGCCGGACCGGAGCGGCGGCGACCAGGGCCTTCGCTGCCTCGTCGGCGGCGACCAGCGCGCTGGTCGCCTCGTCGGTTGCCGGCTCGGTGCCGGCCTCGGTGGTGTGAGTGTGCTCGTTCATGTGGTTGTGGGGGTGCCCTCTCGTGGTGCGCCCCGCTCTGTCCTGAGGGCGCGTCTGGTGTGGCGCGGGCCACGCGATCCGTCGACTTGTCGAAGCCCGGACCGGGCCGCACGCGCGTCGCGGGTCGGGTCCTGATGACCTCGATGCCCACGGCAACACATCCATGGTACCCGAGTCGCCGGGAGGTGCACTGCTCACGGCGCGATGTGTGCTGGTCGAGGCGGTGACGCGGGACCAGCGGGGACCGTCGGCGGGACGATCGGGACGATCGGGACGATCGGGGGCCGGGATGGCGGTGGAACGACCCGGTCGGTCGGGACGAGGTGCGCCGGTCAGGTGCGTCATGACCGTCAGCGCCCACGCCCCGACCCACTCCCGCCGGTCAGGCCGAGCTTGTCGATCTCCTCAACCGGTCGCCTGTCGACGACTGGGGGTTTTCGACCTTGGAGCGCGGATGCTCCGGGTCAGGCCGATCTGACCGATCCTGTTTCTGCTGTTCGAGAGGGGTGGCACTCAGTCACGCCGCTTCGAGCGGCCGAGTCGCCGGCCCGCGCGAACATCAGCGAGCGACGAAGCCGACCGCCCGGGTCGACGCCTCGGCGATCTCGACGTACGCCACCTTGTCCACCGGCACGATGATCCGGCGACCCTTCTCGTCGGTCAGCGACAGGGTGCCTTGACCGGCGATCGCCTCGGTGACCACCCGCTCGATCTCGGCCGGGCTCTGCGCGCTCTCCATGACCAGCTCACGCGGCGCGTACTGCACGCCGATCTTGACCTCCACAGGTCCTCCTCATCCAGGAAAGTACGCCGTCGCAAAGGCTATCCGATCGGTGCCGGTGCCCGTCGGGCCGACTCGCTCGACCGTTCGATCGGCTGCCCTCCGGGCCCGCCTGTCCGCCGTCCCAGGTCGGGATCCGGTCCGCACCCGGTGCGGATCAGCCGGGTTCGCCCTGCAACGGGAAGCTGGCGATTCCCCGCCAGGAGAGGCTGGCCAGCAGCGCTTCCGCCTCCCCCTTCGGCACCCGTCGACCGTTGGCCAGCCAGAACTGGGCGGCTGTCTCGGCCGCACCCACGAGCCCGGAGGCGAGCAACTCGGCCCGGGACCGGCTCACCCCGGTGTCCGACATGATGGTGTCCGTGATCGCGGCGATGCAGCCCTGCTCGACCCGGTCCACCCGTTCTCGGACCGCCGGGTCGTTCCGCAGGTCCGACTCGAAGACCAGGCGGAACGCCTCGCTCTCGTGGTCGACGAAGTCGAAGTAGGCGCGGACCGCCCCCTTGACCCGTTCCTTGTTGTCGATGGTGCTGGCCATGGCGTCCCGCACCGTTGCCACTATCGCGTCACAGTGCGTGTCCAACAACGCCAGGTAGAGCTCCATCTTGCCGGGGAAGTGCTGGTAGAGGACCGGCTTGCTGACGCCAGCCCGTTCCGCGATGTCGTCCATCGCGGCGGAGTGGTAGCCCTGTGCGACGAACACCTCCTGCGCCGCCGCCAGCAGCTGCTTGCGCCGTGCCGAACGAGGCAGACGGGTGGGGCGTCCGGCCGTCTGTGCGCCGCCCGCAGCTGTCATGGGGTACCTCCGAACTTCACGCGCCGGGTCTTTCACCAGGAGAACTGACCGACGCCGGTTGCGCGACTGTTGAAAAGGCGTGCCGCTTCAACTTATCGCCACTCCCACCACACGGTAGCCTCAGCGAGGGCGACAAGGAGCGCACGGTGGATGAAGCAGGGCAGCCCGGAGCCGCCAGGCCGGGATGGACCGGCCGCGGCACGGGGCACGGCGATGAGCCGAACCCGCCCGTGAACGGCTGGGCACCGGCTGATCAGGGCTGGGGCGACGCTGGGTGGGGCGGAGCCCCCGATCAGGGCCGCGATGCCCACCGCGGGGTCCCGGCCGCCCAGCCGGAGCCAGCCGGGATCGACGAGGAAGATACCGGAGCGCACCCCGGCACGGCCCTGACCGCCTGGCAGCAGGCGACCGAACCGCGCTGGGGAGGCGAGCCCGCCGGCCCCGGCCGGCTCGCCGTCGAATCGCCGGCGAACGGCTTCGCACATGACGAGCGGTTCGCCCGACCTCCGCGAGCCGTCGCGGGGCCGTCCGGCGAAACGTTCGGCGGCTCCTACGGCGAGCAGCGCGACGAATCCAGCTATGACCGCCTGGCCATGCCCGCGCAACGCCCACCGGCCGATTCGGTCCGGCCAGCGGAACCGGGTTCACCGCCGCGCCCTCCGACGGACGAACCGCGTGCGACGGACCCCTCCCGGCATTCCACGAACGAGCCGCAGGTTGATCCCTCGGAGGCGGCCGGACCGTGGTCGGGTCGACCCGGGTGGGATCCCGAGCCTTCGTCCGGTGGGGGTGGATTCACCACGCCGCCCGGCTTCCGACCTCAGCCGGGTTACGGGCAGGCGCAACCCCGGATTCCGCAGCCCCGCGGCGCCGACGAGTGGCCGCGACGGTCGGAGCCGGCGCCGCCCATCGGCTACGACGCCAGGGGGTACGGCG
Organism: Plantactinospora sp. GCM10030261; assembly: GCF_042666615.1. NCBI lineage: Bacteria > Bacillati > Actinomycetota > Actinomycetes > Micromonosporales > Micromonosporaceae > Plantactinospora > Plantactinospora sp. GCM10030261. The sequence goes on along the minus strand of NZ_JBHTDD010000001.1, from coordinate 329,866 downwards.
AGGGTCCGGTCGCTGACCACGGGTCGAGCCGGTCGGAGGTGCCCGGTGGTTCGGTGCCGTCGGGGCCTGCCCCGCCGGCCTCCGGCCCGCCGGTGTCGCCTTCGTCGGCGCCGCCGGCCCCGACCCGGTCGGCTCCCGGCGGGCCGGCATCGGCACCGCCGTTCCCCGGGACACCGGAGCCGGAGCCGTTCACCGGAGCGGGCGAGACTGGCTGGGGACAGGCCGCGACGACGGATCGGCCCGGCGGGTGGGAGCCGCCTCCCGCACCGCCGGCCGGCGAACCGCCAGCGTCGCCCGGCGAGGCCCCGGGCGGTCCGGCCACAATGGAGCGGCCGACACGTGGAGCGTCCTGGTCCGTTACCGGGGAACCTTCCTGGCCGGCCACCAGCCGGCCACCCTGGCTGGCCGAGGAACCCCCGGCCTGGACCGTCGGGGAGCCACCCGCGTGGGCCACCGGTGGAGCGTCGCCCTGGCCGGTCACCCGGGAGCCGGCTGAGCGCCAGCAGCGCGAGGACTGGGCGCCCGGTTGGGCCACGCCGGCTGAGCCGGCCCCCGGTCCCACCCCTCCTGATTCCGTGGCCGGTCCCGCCCGTACCGAGCAGGCTCCCGGTCCCAACCACCTGTCGCCCGGCCCGGCCCCCCAGGCGGGCACCGCCTCCACCGGTCCCGTCAGCGCCTCCCGGGAGGATGTCGTCGACAACGTCGTACCGCTCGGGCCGCCGGCCCGGTTGAATCCCCACGAGGGCGGCGGCCGGCGGCGGCGGGCACGGTCCGAGGAGGACCGTCCGTCGTTCCGACCGTCCGGGACGGACCCGACCGTGGCGCGTTTCGGGGCCGACGCGGCTGGGCAGTCCGATACTCCGGCACCCGCCCTGCCCGCGTATCCGCCGCCCCTTTCTCCCCAGCAGTTGCACGCCGACCCGCCGGTCGGCGGCTCCGCTGACGAGCAGCGCGGGCAACGCCCCTCCGACCGACCCGAAACCCACCGGTCCGGCCCGTCGTTTCCGGTGGACCGCGGCACTGCGGACTGGGGCGGCGACGGACCCACGGATCAGCCACCCGGGCCCGGTGATCCGTCCGGGGACCCCGGCCCGCGAGCCACGGATGTCACGCGGCGCTCGCGCACCCCGGGACCGGAGCGCACCGGTCGTCGCCGGCAGGAGACTCCCGCGGACATCCTGCCGCAGCGGATCCCCGCCGAACCCGATGTGCCGACCGTGCCGGAACCACCCGCGGTGGACTCGCACGCCGCCGCGCCCGAGCTGGCCCGCATCGCCACCCACCTGCGCCGGGAGGAACCCGCGTCGCCGACCGACGAACGACCGGACGGCTTCGACGTGCAGGCCATCCTGGGTGCGGTGCGCGGTGTGCCGGGAGTTCGCGACGCGGCGCTGCGGACCACCCCCGCCGGCGCGCACAGCCTGCGTCTCGAGTTGGCGGACGGCGCCGATCCGGCCGAGGTGAGCCGCCAGGTGGCCCGTCTGCTGCAGGAACGGATGGGCCTCGCCGCCGCTCCGCAGGACCCACCGCCAGCCGGCCTGGAGAGCGGCCACCAGCGGACCCGTTCGTCCCCGAGCGGATCGCCGGAGCGGCGCCGGCCGTCCCCGACCGGCCCTGCCGCACCGGGAACGGCCGCCGGCCGGGCCGTGGTGGGCGGCCCGACCTCCTGCGCGTCAGCGCCGGCCGGCCGGCCCACCGAGGTGCCGCCGGGTTCGACATGGCCGGCTTCGCCGCCGCCGGCCTCCGCGCCGCCGGCTCATTCGGTGCCGGCCTCCGCGCCGCCGGCTCATTCGGTGCCAGCGTCCGCGCCGCCGGCTCATTCGGTGCCAGCGTCCGCGCCGCCGGCTCATTCGGTGCCGGCCTCCGCGCCGCCGCTCAACCGTGACGCGGGGTCGGCGGTGCGACCGGTCGATGCGGCATCGATACGGTCAGCGGAGCCGGCCGCCGCCATCGGACCAGTGGGGGCACCCGGCACGTCCTACGCGGCCGGTCAACACCTCACCACCACCGAGACCGCCCCGTCCCGACCGCTCAACCCGAACGGTCCGCCCGGCCCCCGGGTGCTGATCGACCACGTGCAGGTCAGCACGTTCGGGCTGGAGGCGACCGTCGAGGTGCGGCTCTCCGCCGGCGACCAACGCGCCACCGGTCTGACCACCGGACCCGCCGTGGACGGGTACGTACTGCGGCTCTGCGCCGCCTCCGCCGCGCTGGCGATCGACCAGCTGCTCCGGTCGGCCGACCGGACACCGGATCAAGGCCGGTGTTTCGTGGAACACGCGGCGGTGCTGCCCTTCGGTAGCTGCGAGGTGGCCACCGTGGTGGTGCTGCTGGTCTGTGACGGATGGGTGGAGCAGTTGGCCGGTTCGGCGCTGGTCGCCGGTGACCCGCGGCAGGCGATCGTGCGCGCCACGCTCGCGGCGGTCAACCGGCGGCTGGAGGCTCTGCTCGCCGGATAGCGCGCCGACGCCATGCGTTCCCGAAAGGGCCCGTCCGCGCTCCGGTGACCCGTCGGCGACCGTGCGCGGGCACACTAGGGAACATGAGACATGCCGTGCTCGGACCCGAGGGTCTGCTTCCGTCGGGGGAGGTCCCACCGCCGTGGCCGGGCCGTCGGGTGCGGGTCGGCGACCTGGTGTCGTACGTCCGGGACACCCCGGCAACCGGCGTGGACGCTGAGCCGGCGCTGTACGTGCACGGGCTCGGTGGTTCCTCGCAGAACTGGACGGACCTCGCCGGGCTGCTCTCCGGTCGGTTCGACGGGCAGGCGATCGACCTGCCGGGGTTCGGGCGCAGCGAGCCCGGGCGCAGCTACTCCATCCCGGCCTTCGCGGAGCACCTCGTCCGCTACCTCGAGCAGAGCGACCGGGGACCGGTGCACCTGTTCGGCAACTCACTCGGCGGAGCCATCGCGGTGCGGATCGCCGGGTTGCGGCCGGACCTGGTCCGGACCCTGACGCTCATCTCGCCGGCCATGCCGTTTCTCGACCCGCGCCGATCGTTGCAGGGGCGGATGCTGCCGCTGCTGGCCATCCCCGGTGCGCGGCGGTTGACCGCCCGGTATCTCACCCACCTGACGCCGGAGGAGATGGCCCGCCAGGTCATGGAGGCGTGCGTCGCGGACACCACCCGCATCTGCGAGCAGCGGCGACAGGAGGCGATCGAGGAGATCCGGGCCCGGTACACCGCCGACCACTACGCGCACGCCTACCTGCGTACGTTCCGTGGCCTGGTATCCAGCTTCCTGCGCGCCTATCTGCCCGGGTCCGGCTCGTTGTGGCGGATCGCCGGGATGGTCACGGCGCCCACCCTGGTGATCGGCGGCCGGCAGGACCGGTTGGTGGACGTGCGGGTGTCACCGCAGGTGGCCCGGACGATCCCGGACAGCCGGTTGCTGATGCTGGACGGGGTGGGGCATGTGGCGCAGCTCGAGGTGCCGCGGACGGTGGCACGGGCGACCATCGCCATGCTCGACGAGATGAGAAACGCGTCGCGGCCGGGCAACGAAATGGCGGGTGGCATGACACCTTAAGGGCATGACCCCACCTCGGCCGGCTCGGCCTCAGTCCGCGTCCCCACGACCGGCCGCCTCCGCCGGGCGCCGGCCGGGCGCCGGAACGCGCCGGCGCGGGCCAGCCGCCGGCCGACGCGGCCGCCGTCGGGCGCCGCGGCGTCGGTTCCGGTCACGGCGGTCCCGACCATTCGGGTGGCTGCTGCTTGCCATGGCGCTGGTCCTGACGGTCGCGGCCTATGTGCCGGGGGTGCGGGAGCGCGCGGCCAACGCCCTCGGACGACATCCGACGCCCGGATCGCCGCCCTCGCCGACGGGACCGCCCACGCCGGTCCCCACCGTACGAGCGGGTGTCCTGGCCGCGCCCCCGACGGGCCCCGCCGGGTCGTCGGCTGACCCGTCGTCCGCTCCGGACGCGTCGGTGTCGCGACTCACCGGCGCCGTTCCGGCCAGCGGCTCCGGCACCTTCGGCTACGCCCGGGGCACCGGCGCCGTGCTCGGTCGTGCCGGCTCGGTGCAGCGATTCCGGGTGGCGGTGGAGCAGGGTTCCGGCGAGGACGTGACCGCGTTCACCGAGGCGGTGGAGTCGGCGCTCGGCGACCCGCGAAGCTGGCCGGCGACGGGGCGGCTACGCCTGCAGCGGGTGGACGGCGGGGCGTCGGCCAACTTCACCGTTTATCTGGCTACCGCGCGGACCGCCGGCCGGATGTGCCTTCAGGGCGGGGTCGACATCCGGGTCGGTGGGAAGCCGTACACATCGTGCCGGGTGTCGGGCAAGGTCATCATCAACCTGGACCGCTGGCGACTGTCGGTGGACCACCTGGTGGCCATCGGGCTGCCGCTGGCGCAGTACCGCACCTACGTGGTCAACCATGAGGTGGGTCACCAGTTGGGGCGGGGGCACCAGCCGTGCCCCGGCCGGGGCCGACCGGCGCCGGTGATGCAGCAGCAGACACTGTTCCTGGACGGGTGCCGGCCCAACGCGTGGCCGTATCCGGACAGGTCGGCCGCCTGAACGCCAGCCGTACGGGTGACAAACGCGGCGAAGCGGTCGATGCTGGCACGTCCGCTGTGCTGCTGTGGGCGTCATGGCCAGCCCGTCCAGTGCCCTCACCGACCGCCGTCGCGTCGCGCTTGTGGCTCTGCTGCTGATCCTGTCAGCGGCGGCCGGATACCGGTGGCTCGCGACGATGCCCGACCGTGGCCCGGATCCGGCTGCCGCCGGCGTGGGCCGGCCCGCCGCCACCAGCGAGGCCCGCCCGGACCGCTCCGATCAGACCGCCGGAGCCGGCCCGTCACTCCTGCCCTCCGAGGCCGTCGTCCACCCGGTGCCGCTGGCCACCACCGCGCCGACCGGCCCGTTGAGCGTGCCGTCGGCCGGACCGGGGACGTTCGCGTACGCGGAGACGGGCGGTCCGGTGCTCGGCGTGGCCGGCGGTCTCCGGTCCTTCCGGGTGGCGGTCGAGCGCGGAGCCGGTCAGCAGCCGGCGGAGTTCGCCGCTGCCGTGGACACGGTGCTCGGAGATCCGCGCGGCTGGATCGCTGGCGGAGACGTCCGCTTCCAACGGGTGCCCGGCCCGGCGCCGGCCGACTTCACCATCTATCTGGCCACCGCCACGACGTCCGAGCGGATGTGCGCCGAGGGTGGGCTGGCCACCGAGGGTTATACCTCGTGCCGGCTGCCCGGTCAGGTGATCATCAATCTCACTCGGTGGTCGACGGCCGTCCCCGGATACGGCGCTCCGCTGGCCGTCTACCGGACGTACGCGGTGAACCACGAGGTCGGCCACGAGTTGGGCTTCGGTCATGAGGCGTGCCCGGCGATCGACGCGCCGGCGCCGGTGATGCAGCAGCAGACGTACGGCCTGGCTGGCTGTACGGCGAACGGATGGCCGCAGGTCGGGGGCCACCGGTACGTGGGCCCGCCGGTTCCCTGACTGCGGCGCGGCCGTTCGCGCATGTTCGCGCCCAAGGCGCGGGGACCCTCCTCGCACCCTGAGCGCCCGGTTATTCCCGATCCCGGATGCCGGACGCGTGTCCCGGCTCATGGCAGCCGGGCGGCGATCCGAGCAACAATGGCGCCGCAGACCGCTGTCGAACGGAGTCCAACCGTGACGCTGCCCCCGCTGGTCGAGCCCGCCGCCGAGCTCACCGTTGACGAGATCCGCCGTTACTCGCGCCACCTGATCATCCCGGATGTCGGGGTCGAGGGGCAGAAACGGCTGAAGAACGCCAGGGTGCTCTGCGTGGGTGCCGGTGGCCTCGGTTCGCCGGCCCTGATGTATCTGGCCGCCGCCGGGGTCGGCACGCTCGGCATCATCGACTTCGACACGGTGGACGAGTCCAACCTCCAGCGTCAGGTGATCCACGGCCAGTCCGATGTCGGGCGGCCGAAGGCCGAGTCCGCGGCGGCGACGATCCGGGAGATCAACCCGTTGGTCGAGGTGGTCATCCACAACACCGCGCTGGATCGGGAGAACGTCCGGGAGATCTTCTCCGGGTACGACCTGATCGTCGACGGCACCGACAACTTCGCCACCCGATACATGGTCAACGACGCGGCGGTGCTGCTCGGTAAGCCGTACGTCTGGGGTTCGATCTACCGGTTCGACGGTCAGGCGTCGGTCTTCTGGGCCGAGCACGGACCCTGCTACCGGTGCCTCTACCCGGAGCCGCCGCCACCCGGCATGGTGCCCTCGTGCGCGGAGGGTGGGGTGCTCGGTGTGCTCTGCGCCTCGATCGGCTCGATCCAGGTCACCGAGGCGATCAAGCTGCTTACCGGTGTCGGGGAGCCGCTGGTCGGCGGCCTCATGGTATACGACGCGCTGGAGATGACGTACCGCAAGATCAAGGTCCGCAAGGATCCGCAGTGCGCGCTGTGCGGGGAGAATCCGACGGTTACCGACCTGCTGGAGGACTACGAGGACTTCTGCGGCGCGGTGTCCACCGAGGCGCAGGAGGCGACGCTCGGCGCCACGATCACGGCCCGGGAACTCAAGGAGTGGCAGGACGCGGGCAAGGACATCTTCCTGGTCGACGTGCGGGAGCCGGCCGAGTACGAAATCGTCCGAATCCCCGGTGCCACGCTGATTCCCAAGGGCGACATCATTTCCGGCGAGGCGTTGGCCCGGCTGCCCCAGGACCGGCAGATCGTGCTGCACTGCAAGTCGGGCGTCCGGTCCGCCGAGGCGCTCGCCGCGATCAAGGCCGCCGGCTTCGGCAACGCGGTCCACGTCCAGGGCGGAGTGCTCTCCTGGATCAAGCAGATCGATCCCTCTCTCCCCGCGTACTGATGCGAGAAGGGGCCCCTTACTAACGCTATGCGTTAACAAGGTGCCCTTTCTTGCGCCAGGGCTGACCGACCTACCGAGGCGTAACAAGCGGCTGACCAGTACGGTGACGTCCGTGATCGACATGGACGCGGCCGTCGGCTTCGTGGTTGCGCACGGCGACCCGGTCGAACGCGCCCGCCTGCACCGATTGATGACCGGCGCGGCCGCGCCGGTGGACATCCTCGATGCCGCCGAGCTCGGTCAGGCCCCCGACGGCGGCTGGCCGGCCACCTGGGCCGGCGCGATCGCCTCGGTCGACGCCACCTGTTTCCGGCTCGCCGAGCTGGACGACCTCGGCGCCCTGTCCCGACCGGCCGCCCGGCACGCACTGGACTGGCTGGCCTCCGCGCAGCGGCAGGACGGCACCTGGGAGGAGGACCCGGCGCTGGCCGAGCAGGCGCCGCCGTGGGCCAGGCCCGGCGATCCGGAGGCGGCCTTCTATCTGACCGCGAACGCGGCGTTCTGGCTCACCGCCGCCGGGCTGGACGCCAGGGCTGCCGGGCCGCTCGACCACCGGGTCGGCGGTGTGTACGCCGGAGTCGTCCACGGCGCCGCGCAGGCCCTCGCGGGCCGGCTCCGACCGGACGGTAGTTGGCCGTCCTTCCTGGTCGCCGGCGGGCTCACGGCGGCCGTGCTCTACCGGAAGCAGTTGTTCTACGAGTCGACCCGGATCGGTCTGGTGCTGGTGGACCGGATCGACGACCTGTCGGCGAGTGAGGTGGCCTGGATCGCCGCGGCGATGCGCCGGCTGGACGTCCCGGTGGACGACCGGTTCCTGATCGCGGCCAGCAGGCGGCTCGCGGACACCCAGCGCAGCGACGGCGGCTGGGACACCGACGAGGGTGAGGGGCTGGCCGTACACACCACCCTGGCGGCGATCCGCGGCTGCCGCTGATCCGGGCGGTTCAGCGGCAGCCGTTTCGCGGGTAGGGATCGGCTGTACCCGCCGAGTCAGGCGGGGGCGGTCGCCATCCGGGACTGCGTGGCATGGCTGCTGGTCCGCAGCAGCGGCGGTACGAGAACAGCGGCGACCGCGATGTGCATCAGGCCCAGCGCCAATCGGGTGCCACCACTCGCCGTCACGGTTAATACCGGAACGAACGAGACAAGCAGCACGATCCCGGCGAGGATGCCCCAGGCGATGGCGGCGTGTCTTGGCGTCAGGCGCTCCAGAACGGCCAGCGAGAGCCAGCCGAGGAGGGCAGCCTGCGCCGCAAAGGCGGCCACGATGCCGGGGCCCACCACCATCGGTGCCGCACCGTCGGGCTGGACCCGCAGGTGCGCGCCGGCGAGCCGCGCGCCGGCCCAGACCAGCAGTGCGGCAAGGATGGCGGCGATGACGGCGGCACCGCGGATCTGTCGACGTCGCATTCCTGCGGAACTGTTCATGGCGATCTCCCTCCAGTAAGTGCAGAGGTTGTGAACTAATATCAGGAAACTACATACGCCATGAAGTTTCGTCAAGGGTATCTTCAGGAGCAGTGAAGCTCCGCCCCCGAGAGCGAGGAGAACGCGTGTCCGCCATCGGCGAGCCCCGTACCGCCCGGAGCCGTCGGACCCGTCAGGCGCTGCTGGACCAGGCCCGGGAGCTGATCGAGACGGAGGGTTTCGCAAGCCTCACGATGGCGGCGGTCGCGGACCGGGCCGGGGTCTCGCACCGCGCCGTCTACCTGCATTTCGCGTCCCGCGGGGAACTGCTCGGCACACTGGTCCGCAGCTTCGGTGAGACCGAGAGGCTCGCCGAGTCACTGGCTGCGGTCTGGGCCGCGCCGGACGCCGAGACCGCGCTCACCGAGTGGGCGCGGCACATCGGGCGGGCTCACCCACGCATCCTCGCGGTCGCCCGTGCACTGGAGCACGACCGCCGTACCGACGCGGACGCGGCCGAGGTCTGGCAGCGAATCATGAGTGGCTGGAGCGCCGGTTCCCGTCGGCTGGCTGACTGGTTGGATCGGGAGGGTCGGCTCGCTCCACCGTGGACCCCTCAGCTCGCCGCTGACATGATCTGGGCGCTGATGTCGTGGGACTTCCTGGAACGACTCACCGTCGACCGGGAATGGTCATCCGGCCAGTTCGGCGACTATTTCGCGCTGCTGGTCGCGCGCACCTTCCTGGACGACGGCCCCGCTTCCGGGTCAGCGGCTCCCGGGTCCGCCGACGCTGCGCCGGCGTGCTGACCGGCGGCCGGTGGGTCCGGAGGGCCCTTCCTTACACAACTACAGCAGGACGAGGTCGTCACGGTGAACGACCTCCCGTTCGTACGCCGGACCGAGCGCGGCCGCGAGTTCCGGAGTTGACCGGCCCAGGAGCCCGGGCAACTCGACCGCGTCGTAGTTGACCAGCCCGCGGGCGACCGGGGCGCCGGTGTCGTCCACCAGGTCGACCGGGTCCCCGGCGGTGAACGCGCCGTCGACGGCGGTGATCCCGGCCGGAAGCAGCGACTTGCGCCGGCGTACCACGGCGTGCACGGCGCCCGGGTCGAGGTGCAACCGGCCGCGCGGCGCGGTGGCGTGGGCGAGCCAGAACAGCCGGGCGGCGGGCCGTTGCCGGACCCGGTGGAACAGGGTGCCCACCGGTTCGCCGGCCAGGGCCTCGGCGGCCAACGGTGCCGAGGTCAGCACCACCGGTATGCCGAACCCGGTGGCGATCCGGGCGGCCTCCACCTTGGTCACCATGCCGCCGGTGCCGACGCCGGCCCGCCCGGCCCTGCCGATCACCACGCCGGCCAGGTCGGCCTCGTCGCGTACCTCGTCGATGCGGCGGGAGTCCGGCCGGTCCGGGTCGCCGGTGTAGAGGGCGTCCACATCGGAGAGCAGGACCAGCAGGTCGGCCTGGACGAGCGCGGCCACAAGCGCGGCCAGCCGGTCGTTGTCGCCGAACCGGATCTCGTCGGTGGCCACGGTGTCGTTCTCGTTGACGATCGGCACCGCTCCGAGATCGAGCAGCTTGCGCAGGGTGCGGTACGCGTTGCGGTAGTGTGCCCGCCGGGTCACGTCGTCGACGGTGAGCAGCACCTGGCCGACCGTCCGGCCGTACCGGGCGAAGCCGTCCGCGTACCGCCCGATCAGCAGACCCTGCCCGACGCTGGCCGCGGCCTGCTGGGTGGCCAGGTCGCGCGGTCGTCGGGGCAGCCCCAGCGGGGCCAGCCCGGCCGCGATGGCGCCGGACGAGACCAGCACCACCTCCCGCCCGTCGCTCAGGGCGCCGGCCAGCGCCGCCACCAACCGGTCGACACGTCCCGCGTCGAGCCCGCCGGTGGCGGTGGTCAGGGAGGACGAGCCGACCTTCACGACGATTCGTCGGGCCGTGGTTACCACATCGCGCACCCGCTCATTCTGCGCTGTACGTCCCGCCGCGCCGGCCGCGGTTCTCATATCCTGGCCGGTCGTGGCGCGGGAAGGTGGGGGGATGACTCCGGAGGAGTACGTCGAGGAGGTGCTCGCCCTGGTGGAGCGGATCCCGCCGGGTCGGGTGATGTCGTACGGGGCGATCGCCGACCACCTCGCGGACCGTTCGGGGCGGGAGTCGGCCCGGCTCGTCGGGTCCATCATGGCTCGGCACGGCGGCGGAGTGCCCTGGCACCGGGTGGTCAACTCCGCCGGCCGGCTGCCTCCCGGCCACGAGCGGGAGGCGCGGGGCCGGCTGCTGGCCGAGGGCGCCCCGCTGCGCGGGGACCGGGTCGACATCCGCCACGCCGCCTGGTCGCCGGGCCAGCCCTGACGGTTCCCTGCCGTGCCACCTGGTCACCGGGAGCAGAACGCGATTAATCTTCGGCTTCATGACCGCATCCCCGGCCCGGGCCGCCGGCCTGCCCCGCACAGTGGTTACCGGGTACGCGGCGGGTTCCCTCGTCACCGGCGCGTTCGGCACCGTGCCGGGGTTGCTGCTGCTGCCGTACCTCACCGACACGCTGGGCGTAGCGGCCGGCGTCGCCGCGCTGCTGGTGTTGTTGCCGAAGGGCTGGGACGTGCTTGTCAATCCGGTGGCCGGCCGGATCTCCGACCGCACCCGGTCGCGCTGGGGCGCCCGCCGCCCGTACGTGCTGGTGGGCGGGCTGGCGTTGGCGGTGCTGTTCGCCGCCATCTTCGCCGGCCCGGCCGGCACCGGGGCGGGCGCCGGCGGCTGGGTGGCGCTGACGTTCCTCGCCGCGGCCACCGCGTTCGCCTTCTTCCAGGTGCCGTACGTGGCGATGCCCGCCGAGTTGACCGACGACTACGCCGAACGTACCCGGCTGATGACCTGGCGGATCGCCGTGCTGGCGGTGGCCATCCTGATCTCCGGTGCGGTGGCGCCGCTGGTGGTGACGGGTGGCGGCGGCGGGCTGCCGGGTCACCGGTGGATGGGACTGTTCGTGGCGGCGCTGATCGTGGTGGGCGTGCTCGGCACGTTCCTCGGCACCGCGAACGCCCCCACCGGTGCCATCCAGCAGAGCGAGCCGAGCCTGCGCGCCCAACTGGCGGTCGCCGCCGGCAACCGACCGTTCCGGGCGCTGCTGATCTGCTTCGTGATCCAGGCCGCCGGGATCGCCACCGTGCTGGCGGGGGTGACCTACTTCGCCCGGCACGTGCTGCGCGATCCGGAGACCGGCCCCACCCTGCTGTTCGCCTGCTTCGTGGCGCCGGCGCTGCTGGTGATGCCGGTGTGGAGCCGGCTCGGCGGCCGGCTGGGCAAGCCGCGCGCGTTCACCGTCGCGTCGGCGCTGTTCGCGGTGGGGGCGCTCGGCCTGGTCGCGGCGCCGGCCCTGCCGGCCGTCGCGGTCTACCTGCTGGTTGCCCTCATCGGCTGCGGGTACGCCGGCCAGCAGGTTTTCGGGCTGGCCATGCTGCCGGACTGCATCGCGTACGACACCAGACGCACCGGGCGGCGGCAGGCGGGTGTGTTCACCGGCCTGTGGACGGCGGGAGAAACGTTCGGCCTGGCCCTCGGCCCGGGCATCTACGGGCTGGTGTTACAGGTTTCCGGCTACGTCCCGTCGATCACCGGCGGGGCCGCCCAGCCCGACTCCGCGCGGCTGGGCGTGCTGCTCGGCTTCACGGTGCTGCCGGCGTTGCTGGTAGGCGGCGCGCTACTGCTCATGCGGAACTACCGCGAACAGGTCTGAGAGGGGCGAGATGACACAGCTAGGTGCGCTGCCGGCCGTGGGGGTGCCGGCGGACCGGGTGCTCGCCGAGATCGGCGCGCTGCGGGCTGGTGACCTGCCCACCCACGGCGGCCGGCTGTTCGCGTACGTCTTCGAGTCGGCGGTGCCCGGCCTGGACGAGCTGGCCAGCTCGGCGTACGCCCTGTCGGCGCACGTGAACGGGCTGGATCCGACCGCCTTCCCGTCCCTGCTGGCGATGGAGAACGCGCTTGTCGGCGCGGCTGCCCGGCTGCTCGGCGCCGGACCGGGAAGCGCTACCCCGGAGGCGGTCGGCACGATCACCAGCGGCGGCACGGAGTCGATCCTGCTGGCCGTGAAGACGGCCCGGGACGCCCGTCCGGAGGTGACCGCGCCCCGGCTGGTGGTGCCGGTGACGGCGCACGCGGCGTTCGCCAAGGCGGCACACTACTTCGGGGTGGCGCTGGACACCGTACCCGTGTCGACGGAAACCCTGCGTCCGGCGCCGGGTGAGGTGGCCGCGGCGATCGGGCCGGACACGGTGCTGGTGGCCTGCTCGGCGCCGTCGTACGCGCACGGTGTCATCGACCCGGTCGCGGAGATCGCGGCGGCGGCAGCGGCGGCCGGGGTGCGCTGCCACGTGGACGCCTGTTTCGGCGGCTGGACCCTGCCGTGGCTGCGCCGGCTGGGGGTGGCGGTGCCGCCGTTCGACTTCGCGGTACCCGGGGTCACGTCGATCTCGGTGGACCTGCACAAGTACGCCTACTGCCCGAAGGGCGTGTCGGTGCTGCTGCACCGGGACGCCGCGCTGCGCGCCCCGCAGTACTTCGCGTACGCCGACTGGCCCGGCTACACGATGATCAACCCGACGGTGCAGTCGACCCGGTCGGGCGGGCCGATCGCCGCCGCGTACGCAACCTTGCGGCACCTTGGCGAGGCCGGTTACCTGGAGCTGGCCCGGCGGACCCTGGGCGCGGTGCGTGACCTGGCCGGCATCGTGACCGGAGTCCCCGGGCTGCGGCTGGTCGCCGAACCGGAGTCGACGGTGGTCTGCTTCACCGCTGCCGAACCGGTGACGGACGCCGGGCCGGCGCTGGACGCCGCCGGGCCGGCGCTTGACGTCTTCGTGCTGGCCGACGAGCTGACCGCCCGCGGCTGGCACACCCAGCCGCAGCTTCGCTACGCCGACCTGCCGCCGAACATCCACCTGACGGTGACCGCCGGCATCGCGCCCCGGGTGGCGGGGTTCGGCGCCGCGCTGCGCGAGGCGGTCGCCGCCGCGCGGGCCGCCGGGCCGGTCCAGCTTCCCGACGAGGTACGCGCAATGGCGGCGAGCCTGACCCCGGAGGCACTGACGCCGGAGCTGGTGGCGGGGCTTGCCGGCACGCTCGGGCTGACCGCTCCGGACGGACCGGCGATTGCTGGTGCTGGTGCCGGTGTGCCGGCGGGGGATGATGTCGGTGCCGGCGTACCGGCCCGGATGGCGGTGGTGAACACCCTGCTCGACGCCGCGCCACCGGCCCTACGGGAGCGGTTGCTGATCGAGTTCGTCGCCCTGCTGCAACGCCCCACCTGGTAGCCGCGGCCGGCGTCCCGCGTGGCGGCGTCGGGTCCCGAGCGCGGCCCTTTGCGCTGCTGTAGTCGACGCAACACCCAACGTCCGATAATCGGACAGCCGGTGTTGCGTCCGCTGCAGCAGCGCAAAGACAGCCGGTCCGACGCCTCCGGCGGCACCGAATCGACGTGCGCGAGCGCCGGGAACTGCTGGCCGCCGCCCCGGCGCTGGAGTCCCGCTGCGGCGCCCCGCGCGGGCTATCGGCCCCGCACCGCCGCGCGGCGGCGCTGGGTGACCGCCTCGTAGAGCATGACAGTGGCGGCCGTCGCGGCGTTCAGTGAACTCGCCGTACCGGTGATCGGGATGCGGACCATCCGGTCGCAGGCGGCCCGCCAGGCGGCGCTCAACCCGTGCGTCTCGTTGCCGATAAGCAGCACCGTCGGGCCGGTCAGGTCGTGCTCGGCCACGTCCCGGTCACCGTGCTCGTCGGTGCCGACGAGTTGCGGGACGATGCCGTCCTCGCGCGGCGCGGCCACCCAGTCGAGCACCTCACGGTGGCTGCCCACCCGGACCGTGGGCACGGCGAACAGCGAGCCGGTGCTGGCCCGCACCGCCTTCGGATCGTAAGGGTCGGCGGCGTGCCCGGTGATGACCACGCCGCCGGCCCCGAACGCGTCGGCGGAGCGGATCAGCGTGCCGATGTTGCCAGGTGTGGTCGGCCGGTCGAAGACCACGACGAGCATGTCCGGCCCGACGGGCAGCCGGTCCAGCCGGTCCGCCGGCAGTCTGGCGACGGCCAGCAGTTCGGGCGTCTCGTCGGCCTTCTCGCCCAGCTCGGCGAGCAGGTCGGCGGCCATGGCGACCCGAGTGGCCGGCACCCGGTCAAGGATCTCGCGGGCCCAGCGGGACGGCGGGCGGTGCTCGGCGTACAGCAAGGTGGAGATCTCCCAGCCGTGCTCGACCGCCATGGTCACCGGTCGAACCCCCTGCACCAGGAACTCGCCGGCCCGCTGCCGCTTGGTGCGGTTGCCCAGCAGCGCCTGCCACTGCTGGAAGGACGCGTTTCGGGCGGTGACCCGCAGGGTCCTGGGCACGATATCCCCTTCTTCCCGGGTTGCCGTCGCGGTCATGATAGGACCCTGATCATTACGGGGAGGACGAACATGATCATTCGGGTGGCCGGGGCGGCGGACGCCGAGGCCCTGGTGGCGTTGCGATCGTCGGTCTATCCGTACCTGGTCCGCGGGGCGGAGTCCACCCGGCGGATGCTGGCCGAGCCGATACCAGGGGAGGACGAGGTCGTCCACGTCGCCGAACTGGACGGTTGGCTGATCGTCGGCGCAGCCGCCGCACGCCGCAACGCCACCAGTTCCACCGGCGACCTCGGTGACATCATGCTGTGTGTGCGCCGGGCGCACCGTCGCCGGGGGGCCGGCACCGCGCTGCTCTACGCGGCCCTCGCACACCTGCGCACCCTCGGCGTCCGCCGAGTCCGGGCGTTCGCGCAACCCGATTCGCTCGACTTCGCCCGCCGGCACGGGTTCACGCCGAGCCGCGAGGTGCGCTACTCCGGCCTGCCGTTAAGCCCGGCCCCGCCCGCGCCGCGACCGCCCGACGGGGTACGGCTGCGGCCGTTGACCGACTGGTCGCCGGCGGAGTTCTTCCCGGCCTACGTGGCGGCGGCCTCGGATGAGCCGGGCGACGAACCGGTGGACGCGATCGGTTTCGACCACTGGCGGGCCGACGTCTGGGACGAGCCGGACACCGATCTGGCGGGAAGCGTGGTGGCCACGGTCGACGGGGTGGTTGCCGCGTTCACGATCGTCCGCCGGGACGGCGACCGGATGTGGTCGGACATGACGGCGACGGTCCCCGCGTATCGGGGTCGCGGGCTGGCCGCGCTGGTGAAGCGGGCGGCGCTGCACCGCGCCGCGGGGCGGGGCGTCACCATGGCGTACACCTCGAATGACGAGGCGAACGCCCCGATGCTGGCGGTAAACGACCGGCTCGGCTATCGACCGGTTGGCGCCCAGTGGTCCTGCCTGCGCGACCTGTAGCGGCCGGCATGACGTGCCGGTCGGGGGGCATCGGCACCCGCCACCGGGTTGCCCATTGCCGCCCGGAGATCACCCGGCGCCGCGGCCGGTCAGCGGATTTCGAAACGTCGGCGGTTGTTCTCCTGCCGAGGGTCGGGCACGCTGTGCAGTGGACTGTACATGTCGTGCACTGTGGCGCTCCCGGTGCCGGGGGCAGGATCGTCGGCGGGGCCGACCACGCCGAGGGTCACGGTGTGTGACTCGCCGGCCGCCAAGGCGCCGAGTCCGCACGACAGCATCGAATATGTGGCCTCCTCGACGACCGTCGGCTGACCGGCGCAGTTCGGCCAGCCGGCACCGTCCGGGCCGAAGCCCACCGGAACGAGCAGGGTGACGGTGGCGTTCCGCGCGTCGGTCCGGCCGGCGTTCCGAACGGTCACCGTGGTGCTTCCCGCGCGGGTCTGCGGATCCCGGGCGGTGAGGACGATGTCGGTGGCACCGGTGACGACAAGATCGTTGAACAGCGGGTTGGGGCCGAAGGCGGTGGGACCGGCGACCTGCGCGAACTGCCGACCTGTCCACCGGTACGTCCGCCACTGCCACTGGACCCACTCGTCCAACTCGTCGTCGAAGGGCCAGAGGTCGCCGATCCGCACCCGGACGGCGCCGGAGGAGCCGGAACCGAGGTCCGCGATCCGGGCGATCTGGTGGCTTTCGGCTTGCCGGGTGGTGTCGGTGCGGACCACCTGGCCGAGCGTCACGATCCGGCCCCTGGTGTCCCGGTCGAAGACCACGACCTGCTGGTACGTCCCGTTGAGCGTATCCAGGCAGTCGATGGTGGTGACGGTTTCCTCGGCCCCGTCGCCGTCCACGTCCGCGTACCGGTGCGCGGTCAGCGGAAGCTGGCCCGCCTGGCCGGTGGCTTTCTCGACGAGCCGGACGTCGGACCGGTCGCACAGGGTCCCGGCTTTGGCGGCCCAGGGCGGCAGGTCCAGTCTTGTCCGGAGCAGGTCGGTCCGGCTGATCCGGCCGTCCGGTGCCGCGGGCGAGGTGGCGGCGGCTGACGGTGACGCGCTGGCGTGCGGGCTCACGGACGGGTCCGGTTGCCCCGACGGCGTGACCACCACGACCGGGTCCGGCGGACGAGGTGCACGATCGAGGGTGGCGTACCCGGCGACCGGACCGACGACCAGGGTCGTCATCGCCGCGACGATGGTGGTGACGATGGCCCGCCGCCGTTTGCGCATCCGGCGACGGACGGCGTCCGGACCGGCGGGGGTGATGTGCGGCAGCGTCGCTGCCCGGAAGGCCGCGAACTCGGCGTCGAGATCGACGGTTGGCTCAGCCACGGTCGCGCTCCTCAGTCTGATCGGTCAGGCGGGTGGCGAGCGTGGTGCGAGCGCGGTGTAGCCACGACTTGACGGTTCCCTCGGCTACGCCCTCCTGACGGGCGATCTCCGCGATCGACATGTCGGCGAGGTGATGGAGGACGACAACTCGGCGCTGCCGGGCAGGCAGGGTGGCGAGGGCGGCGACCAGCGCCACCCGGTCCGGGCCAGGACCGGGCGTATGTTCTTCACGTTGCCGCAGCAGGTAGTTCCGCGCGGTGCGCAGCCGGCGCCAGCGGCTGGCGGCCAGATTCCAGGCCACCCGTCGTACCCACGCGACCGGGTCGTCGAGCGTCACCACCACCGACCAGCGGACGAACGCGCGGCAGAACGCCTCCTGCACCAGATCCTGGGCCTGGCCGAGATCGCCTGTGTACGCGGTCAGCTGCACCACCAGTCCTCGGAAGCTCGCGTGGTAGAACTCGTCGAATGAGATCCCGGGCTGGGCCGGGGGCTCGTCCGACGGCGTCGGCGCAACCTGGCTCGGGGGTGAGTCGGCTGGGCCGCGGTCTGCCATCAAGGTCATGCATCCCTCCCCGTCGATGGTTCAGCCCGGTGGTCGGACGGCGGTAACACGTTTCGGCCGGCGCGTCCGTTGCGCGGTGTCGGGTAGTTGTCCGGTGGGCTAGGGTCGGTTCCGGAGGTACCGAAGGGAGTCGGCGTGCAGTTGCCGCAGGTGCTCGGCGAGCCGATCCGGTTCGTGCTCAACTGGGGCCGGCGATACTCGCTGTGGGTCTTCAACTTCGGGCTGGCCTGCTGCGCCATCGAGTTCATCGCCACCAGCATGGGCCGGCACGACTTCATCCGGCTCGGCGTGATCCCGTTCGCGCACGGTCCGCGCCAGGCCGACCTCATGGTCGTCTCGGGCACCGTCACCGACAAGATGGCGCCGGCGATCAAGCGGTTGTACGACCAGATGCCCGAGCCGAAGTACGTCATCTCGTTCGGTGCCTGCTCCAACTGCGGCGGGCCGTACTGGGACTCGTACTCGGTGACAAAGGGTGTCGACCAGATCATCCCGGTGGACGTCTACGTGCCGGGCTGCCCGCCCCGGCCGGAGGCGCTGCTGCATGGCATCCTCCGGCTCCAGGACAAGATCGCCGCAGAGGGATCGGGGCTGGGCGGGGTGTCCCGGCCCGACCCCCTCGCGTCGCCCGCCGCGGTCGCCGCGCCGCCGTCGACCGATCCGCCGGTCCGGTCGGTCGGCTCGCTGGCGGCGCCGCCGGTGCGCCCGCCCGCGAGCTGACGGCGGGCCCTCGCCCCGGGCCGGTCCGCAGCCGGCGCACAGCTCGTCGCGGAAGGCGATCAGGGCTACGAGCGCTGCCGCGGGCGGGCGGGTCAGCGCTGGAAGTCGAGCACCACCTTGATGTCCGAGGCGGAGTGGGCGTACGCGGAGGCATAGTCCGCGACCGGGACCCGACGCGTGATCAACGAGCCCAGCCAGTCGTGGTCGGCGGTGGCCAGCGCCTCGGCGGCCTGTCCCCAGTGCCGGCGGTTGGCGTTCACCGATCCGATCACCACGTTGTTCTCCAGCACCATGTCCCGGTTGAGGGCCCCGGCGTCGAAGTCGATGGTCCGGCCGCCGCTGGACACCCCGGTGAGGCACACGATGCCGTTCGGGCCAGCCTTGCACATGGCGTCAAGCACGACGCTCGGCGCGCCGGTGCACTCGACCACCACGTCGGGTTCCAGGCCGACCTCGGTGACCGGCACGCTGTGGTACGTCGCCCCGAGCGCGGCGACCAGTCCGGGCTTCGGGCCGTCGGTGACCCGGTCCAGGACGTGCACGTCGAGCCCGCGTTGCGCCGCGAGCAGGGCGGCCAGCAGGCCGATCGGGCCGGCGCCGGTGACCAGCACGGTTCGCGGCTCCCAGGTGGCCCGGGTGCCGACGCGATCAATGTGGTCCCAGGCCTTGGCGACCACGCTCGCGGGTTCCAGCAGCACACCCACCTCGGCGAGGGTGGGGTCCAGCGGGACGGCGTACGCCGGTTCGATGCGCCAGCGGTCCCGGGCAAAGCCGGGCAACCCCTTGATGCCGTGCTCGGTGTACCGGCCGTTGCGGCACATGTCCCACTCGCCGGCGGCGCAGTTCGGGCAGGGCACCGGATCGGGATGCCGGACGATGCCGGCCACCAGATCGCCCGGATGCAGCGTGCCGGTCGCGTCCTCGATCACCCGACCGAGTGATTCGTGACCGATGACCAGCGAGTCCGAGTCGGGCGGCGCCTCGCCGTACTGGCCGTCGATGATCTCCTGGTCGGTGCCGCAGATGCCGACGGCGAGCGCCTCGACGAGCACCGAGCCCTCGTGCGGCGGTGGGTCCGGGAGATCGGCCAGCCGCAGCGAACCGGCGGAGCCGGGGGAAACGGTTATCGCGCGCATGGGCCAACCTTTCCCACCGGTCGGCCCTTCACGCCCGCCACGTACCAATTAGCCAGTCGGGGGTGGCGGAACTCTTCGCACCCTTCCTGCCGGTCGGAATCGGCGCCTGCGGGCCATAGGATCGGTTGCATGACACCGGAGGAGGTCGGCGAACGGCTCACCGCGCTGCTCGGGGAGTCGGCGGCGGAGGACACACCGGTCCGGGCCGGCGTCTCGGGCGGCGGCCAGGCGTACGCGCGGGCCACGGTGGACGTGCCGGTCGGTGCCTGGTCCGCGGCGCTCCGGGCGGCCCGCGAGGACACCGAGCTGTCCTGTGACTACTTCGACTGGTTGTCGGCCGTCGACGAGCTGAACGACGGCTTCGACGTGGTGGCGCACCTGTGGTCGACCCGGCACCGGCACGGGTTGCTGGTGCGGACCCGGGTGCCGCGCGACGCGCCGGAGTTGCCGTCGGTGGTCGAGGTGTATCCGGGCGCGGACTGGCACGAACGGGAGACCCACGAGATGTTCGGCGTCCGGTTCACCGGTCGGGGTGAGCTGTCCCCACTGCTGTTGCCGCCGGAGTTCGAGGGCCATCCGCTGCGCAAGGAGTTCGTGCTGGCCTCCCGGGTGGCCAAACCGTGGCCGGGCGCGAAGGAACCGGGTGAGTCGGAGGCCGGTGGGGCGCGGCGCCAGCCGATGCGACCGCCGGGCGTACCGGCACCGGGTGAGTGGGGTCCGGACGCCCCGCCGGGCACCATCCCGGGCGCGGCCCCGGCTGGCCGGTCGGCCCGCCCCGCCCGGCAACCACGCGCCGATCGCCCGGCCCGTCCGCCGCGTGCGGACCGTCCCGACCGGCCGGCACCGGCGGCGTCCGTGTCGGACCAGCCGGAGCCGCCGGAACGCCGTCCGGCGGCGTCCGTGTCGGACCAGCCGGAGCCGCCCGTCGCACCGCCCGCCGACGGCGTGGAGCGCCCCTGATGCCTGCCTGGTTGGAACTCGTGGTCCGGGTCGTCTGCGTGCTGGCCGCCTTCCTCACCCTGCCGCTGCTGGTGGGCCAGGCCGAGCACAAGGTGATGGCGCACATGCAGGGCAGGCTCGGTCCGATGTACGCGGGCGCCTTCCACGGTTGGGCGCAGCTCATCGCCGATGGTGTCAAGTTCGTCCAGAAGGAGGACGTGGCGCCGCGCGGCGCGGACCGGCCCGTCTTCCGGCTCGCCCCGGCGGTCGCCCTCCTGCCGTACCTGCTGGTGCTGCTGGTCATCCCCCTCGGGCCCGGCGACCTGGTGGCCCAGCCGCTGGACGTCGGGTTGTTCTTCGCGCTCGCCGTCGTCGGCGTCGGGGTGATCTCGCTACTGATGTCAGCGTGGGCGTCGGCCAACAAGTACAGCCTGCTCGGCGGGCTGCGTGGCGCCGCTCAGTTACTCGGCTACGAATTACCGCTGGTGCTGGCCGCGGCCAGCGTGGCGATGGCGGCCGGCACGCTGAGCCTGCCCGGCATCGTCGACGCCTGGGAGCCGTGGTGGTTGTTGTGGCAGGCGCCCGCCATGGTGGTCTTCTTCGTGGCCGGGCTCGCCGAGATCCGCCGGCCGCCGTTCGACATGCCGATCGCCGATTCGGAGCTGGTGGTCGGCTACATGACGGAGTACACCGGCCTCCGGTTCGCCTTCTTCCTGCTTGCCGAGTACGTCGGCATCGTCGTCATCGCGGCGCTGACCACCGTGCTGTTCCTCGGCGGTTGGCGGGGACCGTTCGCCGACGAGCAGCTCGGCTGGCTGTGGACCCTGGTCAAGGTGTTCGCGGTGGCGTTCGTGGTGATCTGGCTGCGGGTGACCTACCCGAGGCTGCGGGAGGACCAGCTGCAGCGGCTCTGCTGGCTGGTGCTGGTGCCGGTGGCCCTCGGCCAGCTCGTCCTCACCGCCGCCGTCCGCCTGGCTCTGTAAGGAAGGGCCCCCTGTTAACGCCTGCGGTAGAGAAAGGGCCCACGCCCCACCCGGCTGGTGCCCGTCGACGAGGTGCGGCGGCTGGTCCGGGCATGGGGCGGGCGACGGCGGGTCGGTGAGAGCACACCCGCCGTCGCCCCGGACTCAGAACGCCAGTTTCTCGGCGGCCGTCCCCAGTCCGGCCGACGACCCGACGTGCACCCGCTGCGCGGAGTCGGCGCCCTCCGCGAACTCCACTGTGCGGATGACCTTGCCGGTCAGGTCGACCACCTTGAGGCTGGGCCGTTTCTGGGCTGCCTGATCGCCGTAGTCCTTCACGATCAGATGCGCGCTGTCATACCACCCGAGCACACCGTTGCTTCGCGGCACGGAGAACTCGTGCTGGACAACGCCGTGGGTGGCGTCGACGATCTGGATCTTCTCGTCGGAGAACCGGTTGTCCAGCGCGATCCGGTCACCCTCGGGCGAGAAACCGTTGCTGTCGTGCAGTGCGCCACCGTCGACGCGGAGGGTATGGAACACCTTGCCGGACAGGTCATAGAAGCCGATGCCGGTCACCCGGCCCGGCTCGCTCTCGCTCACGTTGGCGGTGAGGGTCAGGGCGACCCCGGTCCCGTCGGGTGTCCAGACGAAGGTCAGCCCATTGGTGTTCTCGGTGACGACGTCGGGCACCTCGACCGGCTTGACGACGAGGGTGGTCGCGTCGACCAGCAGGAAGCCCGCCCCGTTGCCGTCCTTGGGCTGGTTAGTGACCAGGATCCGCCGGCCGTCGGGGGACCAGCTCGCGCCGGAGGTGTAGCCGGCGCTGCCCGGCATCCACCGGACCACGCCGGTGTCCCGGTCCAGCACCCCCCGCCGCGACGGGTGCGCCTGGCTGTTGTCCCCCTCGTGCACCAGCACCTGACTGCCGTCCGGAGACGGCACCACCTCGTTGTACGGGACCTTCTCGTACGTGCCGGTGGCCGGGTCGAGCAGCAGTGAGTAGTCGTCCGCCGGCCCCGGGTCCGCCGGGTTGCCCACCCCGCTGTATGCGGTCACGACGAACGGCCTGACGGCTGCCGCCTGGCCGGTGTCGCCCACCGGCAGGCTGTCCTGCGGGTCGAGCGCACTGACGGTGAGCGGAATCGTGGCCAGCGCCACGGCGACCGCCGCCACGCCTACCGACGCGCGGCGCGCGGTCCGTTGCCGGCCGGCCGTCCGGAGCGCGGCCTGGGCCAGGTCCGGTGGTGGCGGTGCGTCGGCGAGCTGGTCGAGCGCTTCGCGTACGGCGTGTTCAAGATGGGTCGTCACCGGTGAGCCTCCTGACTGACAAGGTGGTCCAGGTCCGGGCAGTGGGCGCGGAGCCGGTCGAGCGCGCGGGCGGCCTGGCTGCGTACCGTCGCGGGTTTGCAGTTCAATATCTCGGCGATCTCCCCGTCGGGCAGGCCCTCCAGGTATCGCAGCACCAGCACCGCCCGCTGCTTCGGGGCCAGCCGGTCTAGCGACGCCCGCAGCGCCAGGTTCAGGTCAACCCGGTCGGTGAGGTCGGTGCCGGCCCGGTCCGGCAGCCGATCGGTGACCACCTCCCGGCGCCGGATGGGCCGCCGCCACCAACTCACCTGCTCCCGGTACAACGCGCGACGCAGATAGGCCTCCGGGTGGCCGTGGCGGACGTTGCCCCAGTTCCGGTACGCCCTGGCCAGAACCGTTTGCAGCAGGTCCTCGGCCTGCTGCCGGTGCCCGGTGAGGGCCAGGGCGGTCCGGAAGAGCGCGTGCGACCGCGCCTCCACGAAGGCGGTGAAGTCCCGCCGGGTGTCAACGTCCATGTAGGTCCCCGCTCGTCATGCTCCTCATAACGCGGGGTCGGCGCCGTCTGCTGCGTCGTCCGACCCCGCGTTTTCCGGCTCGCGCCGGCCAGGTCACATCCGCTCGGGGGTGCGGATGCCGAGCAGTTGCAGTCCCTGCCGCAGTACCCGCGCGGTCACCTAGCACAGCACCAGCCGTCTCGCCAGGACCGGCGGGTCGGCCCGCAGCACCGGACACCGTTCGTACGCTGGTGCTCGCCGCGGCCAGCGGGCCGCGTTGGCAGGCGGGCCAGCCGCTGGGTCAGGCGGCCTGGGCGGCGAAGGCGAGCGCGACCAGGGTGCCGTTGCTCACCGCGTGAGCGACGATCGGGACCCAGAGGTTGCGGTGCCGGTGCAGCAGCCAGGCGAAGAGCAGCCCGGCCACGAACGCGCTGATGGTGTTGAACCCGCGGGGCAGGTGCATCACCGCGAACACGCTGGCGGAGAGCACGATCGCGGCGACGGCCGGCAGCCGGGCGGACAGGCCCTGGAAGAAGACGCCTCGGTAGAGGACCTCCTCGTACACCGGGGACGCGATGGAGCCGAAGAAGAAGGCGAAGGTGAACTGGGCCAGTAGGGCGCCGGCCGGGTAGCCGCCCTCGCCGCCGCCGTCGGCGGTCAGCGCCGTCGGCAGGAAGATCAGCAGGGCGAGGGTGATCGCCGACTTGCCAAGGCCCCACCCGGCCGCCGCGCCGAGCTGCCCGAGCCGTGGCCGGTGCAGCAGCAGCGGGCCTCGGATGGCGCCGAACCTGCGGTACGTCACGGCGAGGCCGACCAGCAACTGGACCCCGTTGATCAAAAGCCAGGCGGTGCTGGTGGCGACCATCTCGGAGGCACCGAGCGCCGCGGGCCCCCGGGCGAGCAGGTTCGCCACCGGCGCGTTGGCCAGGCCGAGGCCGACCGCGAGGACGATCACCAGATCCAGCCAGCCGAACCGGGCCATGGTCCGCGACGGTGTGGGGGCGGGGTCGATCAGGGCGCTCTGCTTACTCACCACGCTTATATAGGTCAGTCGACCGATATCGGCCATGTGACCTATAACCTAGGATGGGCGTCATGCCGAAGGTGGTGGACCACGAGGAGCGTCGGCGACGGCTCGGCGCGGCGGCCTGCGCCGTGCTGAACCGCGCGGGCTCGGCCGGAACGACAGTTCGAGCCGTCGCGGGCGAGGCGGGAATGCCGCTGGCCACGGCCCAGCACTACCTGCCTACCCGGGAGTTGATGGTCCGGGCCGCGATGGCGCATCTCGCCGACCGGGTCGTCAACCGGGCCCAGCGAATCCCGACCGGCTCGACAGCCCTCGACACCCTCTGGCTGGCCGTGCTGGAACTCGTACCCCTGGACCTCGATCGCCTGTTCGAGGCGCGGGTCTGGTTGGTGCTCACCGCCGAATCGCTTATCGACGAGGGGATCGCGACCGTACTGCGGGACAACGCCGTCGAGCTGCGGGGCAACCTCGAACGCCTGGCCGCCCTCGTCAAGCGGGACGGCGGCATCGCCGCCGACGCGGACGTGCCGGCCGTGGTGAGCGCGATCACCACTCTGATGGACGGGCTGACGATCCGGCTGCTGTCGGGAGCGCTCACCCCGGTCGAGGCCCGCGCCGAGGTCGACGCCCACTTCGCCGGCCTGTCCGCCGGGGCGCCGACCGTGCCCCTGGCCGGAAAGCCAGACGACCACGCCAACCGCCGCGCGGCCGGCGGCGGCCCTGGCGGTCGAGCGCCTCGGGCGGCTACAGGAAACGGGGAGTCAGCCGGGCGATCGGCAGGTTGACCGGGAACGGCTCGCCCGTGTTGATCTCCTTTGTCCACCGGCCCGTCTCGGTGTAGACCGCCGATGCCGGATCAATCTTGTACGTGTACACGGCCAGACCGCCGTCTTCGACCTCGATCCGCCAGTAGAACGGGATGCCCGCCTGCGCGTACAGTGCCGGTTTGGTGACCCGGTCCATTGCCTGGAACCGTGGGCGACGACTTCGACGGCGAGGATCACCACCTGCGGATCGAAGTGTGTCGACTCGTCGGTCACCGCTGCGGCGTCCACCACCAGCACGTCTGGAACGAAGTATCGCCACCGCGAGAGCAGGAGCCCGATGCGTGGCACGACCTCCAGGTTCGTGGGCGCGGCGTCGTAGAGGGCGGTGAAAAGCGCGGCCCCGATGTTCTGGTGGGCGGTGTTCGGGGACGGCGGCAGGAGGAGAGCCCCGTCCAGGATCTCCCGGTGCCGGTTGTCGTCGGGGAAGGATTCGAGTTCGTCAACGCTCCACCCGCCGTCGGGCGGGCAGATGTCGGCCAGTGTCATCACTGTCCTTCTGGCAGGTCGTTCTCCCCGCCCGTCACCGTACCGCCACGAAGACGCGAGGGGTGGTCGCGCGCGCCGGCCGGACAGGGCAGGATGGGCGGCATGGGCGTGCCGGGAGAGGGACTCGCGAAGGGGTTGGCGGTCACCCTCAAGACGATGACCCGCCGGTCCACCACCCAGCAGTATCCGGACGTGGCGCCGGAGCTTCCGCCCCGCTCCCGGGGCGTCATCGCGCTGCTGGAGGAGAACTGCACGGTCTGCATGCTCTGCGCCCGCGAGTGCCCGGACTGGTGCATCTACATCGACTCGCACAAGGAGGAGGTGGCGGTGCCCGGCGCCGCCCGTCCCCGGCAGCGCAACGTGCTGGACCGCTTCGACATCGACTTCTCCCTCTGCATGTACTGCGGCATCTGCATCGAGGTGTGCCCGTTCGACGCGCTCTACTGGTCGCCGGAGTTCGAGTACGCCGAGTACGACATCCGCGACCTGCTGCACGACAAGGACCACCTGGGCGAGTGGATGGCCACCGTGCCGCCCCCGCCGGCGCACGACCGCGCCGGCGAGCCGGCCAAGGAGGAGACCGCCGCCGCGCGCAAGGCCGCGGTCCCGGCCCGTCCCGCGGCCCGTCCGTCCCTTCCCGACGAGGTACGCCCGAAGGACGCCCCCGGCGCGCCGCCCGCCGCCGGTGCGCCTCCGGCCGCAGAGCCCGCAGACCCCGACCCGGGGTCCCCGGGATGACGGGCGCCGACGTGCTGCTGCTGGCGCTGGGCCTGGTGGCGGTCGGCTCCGGTGCCCTGGTGGTGGCCAGCCGGCACCTGGTCCGGGCCGGCCTCTATCTGGTGGTCTGCCTGAGCGCGGTGGCCGGCATGTATCTGGTGCTCTCCGCCGAACTTGTCGCCTGGGTGCAGGTGTTGATCTACGTTGGCGCCATCGTGGTGCTGCTGCTGTTCGCGGTGATGCTGACCCGGGCTCCGATCGGTGCCTCGACCGAGCTGGACCGGCCGGGCTGGGCGGCCGCCCTGGTCGGTGGCGGCACCGGGCTCGGTCTGACGCTGCTGCTGGTAAACGCCTACCGCTGGACGTCGGTGGAGCTGCCGGCCCCGGGCAACGCCGAGCGGATCGGTACCGAGATCTTCAGCTCCTGGGTGCTGCCGTTCGAGGTGCTCTCGGTGCTGCTGCTGTCCGCCCTGGTGGGCGCGATCGTGCTGTCCCGGCACGACATCGGCCGCCAGAACCCCGGCGCGGACAACGCCAGCGATGCCGACGGCGGCGGGCGCCGCGACGCGGAGGGTCGCCGGTGAGGCCCGTCATCCCGTACGTCACGGCCGCCCTGCTGTTCGGCCTCGGGGCGTACGGCGTGCTGCGCCGGCGCAACGCGGTGCTGGTGCTGATGGCCGTGGAGCTGATGCTCAACGCGGTCAACCTGATCCTGGTCACCGCCGACACCACGGTGCGGGCCACGCTGCCGTACGGCGGGCAGGTGTTCACCCTGTTCGTGATCGTGCTGGCGGCGGCCGAGGTGGGTGTCGGCCTGGCCATCGTGCTTCAGCTCTATCGGCTGCGGTCCAGCGTCGCGGTGGACGAGGTGCGCCTCGACGTTCCGCCGCAGCAGATCGTCCCGGGCGACGCCATCGCGGCCGGTGAGGGACCGGTCGGACCTGCTGACCCTGCCCCGGTGGTGCCCCGGTGACCGGACCCGTGCTCCTCGCCGCGCTGCTTCCGGCCGTACCCGCGGTGGCGGCGCTGGCTGGCCTGCTGTTGTCGCCGTCGCCGCGCGGCCTGCCCGACGGTTCGTTTGTCGCCCGGTCCCGGGCCGTGCCGATCGCTCTCGGTGTGGGCGCCGCTGCCGTCGCCCTGGTCCTGTCGGTGGCGCTGCTGGCCACGGCCGGCGACGGCGTGGAGGCCGGCGCCCGGTGGATCCAGTTCGGCGGCCTGGACGTGACCTTCGGGGTGCGGGTCGACCGGGCCGCCGCCCTGGTCGCGGTGGCCGTCTCGGCGGTGGCGCTGGCGGTGCAGGTCTATTCGGTGGCCTACCTGCGCCGCCCGCCCGGTGACGGCGACGTCGACCACCGGTACGCGCCCTACGCCGCGCAGGTGGGCCTGTTCATCGCGGCGATGCTGCTGGTGGTGGTGGCGAGCGACCTGGTCATGCTGCTTGTCGGTTGGGAGGTGATGGGGCTCTGCTCGTACCTGCTGATCGCTCATGACCGGCGGCTTCCGGAGGCACCCGCGGCTGCGGTGAAGGCGTTCCTGGTCACCCGGGTGGGTGACATCGGGTTCTGGCTGGGGATCGCGCTGCTCGGGTTGAGCGCGGGCAGCTTCCGGATCGCCGACGTACTGGCGTACGACCATGACGCCGGTCTGCTGACCGCCGCCTGCCTGCTGCTGCTGGCCGGGGTGGCCGGCAAGAGCGCGCAGTTCCCGCTGCATTCCTGGCTGCCCGACGCGATGGCCGGCCCGACGCCGGTCTCCGCGCTGATCCACGCGGCGACGATGGTGGCGGCCGGCATCTACGTGGTGACCCGGCTCTATCCGTTGTACGCGGCGACACCCGCCGCGCTGGCCGTGCTCGGCATCATGGCCGCGATCACCCTGCTGCTCGGCGCGTTCGCGGCCACCGCGCAGGACGATCTCAAGCGGGTGCTGGCCTGGTCGACCGTCTCCCAGATCGGCTACCTGGCCGGCGCGCTGGCCGTCGGGTCGCCCCCGGCGGCGCTGTTCCACCTGCTCAGCCACGCCGCCTTCAAGGCGCTGCTGTTCCTGGCCGCCGGCGCGGTGATCCACGCGGTGGGCAGCACGCTGCTGTCGGCGATGGGTGGCCTGCGCCGGACGATGCCCGTCACCTTCTGGTGCACCGCGTTGGGGCTCGGCGCGCTGGCCGGGGTGCCGCCGCTGGCCGGATTCTGGAGCAAGGACGGCATCCTGGTGGCCGCCGAGGAGGCGGCGTTCGGGCACGCCGGCCCGGCCCCGGCATGGGTGGGCTGGCTGGTGCTGCTGGCCGGCCTGGTCGGGGTGGCGGTCACCGCCTGGTACGCCACCCGGCTGCTGCTGGTGACGTTCCTGGGCCGTAGCCGCTCCCCGGCCGCGCGCCCGCACGACCCGCCGCCGACGATGCGCTGGCCGGTGCTGCTGCTGGCGGTGCCGACCACACTGCTCGGTCTGCTGGCCTTCTCGTCGACGTTCGCCGGCTGGTTGGAGCCGGCCCGGCCGGCCACTCTGGACAAGCCGTCCGACCTGCTGTTCCCGGAGCCGCTCGCGCATCTCACGCCGGACCTGGTCGTGCCGTTGCTGCTGGTCGCGGCGGGGGCCGGGGTGGCCTGGTGGCGGTGGCGTCGGGACCCGGCGGCCGATCCGGCCGTCACCCTGGGTCCGCTGCGGCCGGCCTTCGCCCGGGCGTTCTGGTTCGACGAGATTCAGCACGCCATCGTGGTACGCCCGGTGCGCGCTCTCGGCCGAAGGGTTCGCCAGCTCGACGAGTCGGTGGTGGACGGCGCGGTCGAGGGCACCGGCCGCGGAACAGTGGGGCTGGGTGGCGCGCTGGCCGCGCTGCACCGGGCCGCCTTGCCCCGGGCGGCGACCGCGGTGCTGGCCGGGGCGCTGCTGCTCGGCCTGGCCGCCGCGCTGATCGGAGGCGTGTCATGACCAACGGGCTGCGACCGACGCCCGACGCGGCCGGCACCGGCAACGGAGGCCGGGCATGACGGCGGGGCAGGTCTGGCTGGTCGGAGCCCTCGCCGTGCCGGCCGTCGGGGCCGCCGTGGTGGCCCTGACGCCGGCCCGCGCTGATCGGGCGGCCCGGCTGGTGGGCGCCGGCTTTGCCGCCGTGACCCTGCTGCTCCTCATCCTGCTCGGGGTGCACGACCGCGATCTCGGCTGGGTCTCCTACGGGTCGGCGACCGGCCCGCCGCCGGTGCTGCCCTGGCACCAGGTGGACCTGCCCTGGGTGCCCGGTCTGGATCTGCGGTTCCACCTCGGGGTCGACGGCATCTCGTACCCGCTCGTGGTGTTGACCGGGCTGCTCACCCTGCTCTGCTGCGCCTACACGGTGCGGCGGGCGCCGGCACACTCGTCGGGCCGGGCGCTGGTGGCGTTGCTGCTGGTCATCGAGGTCGGCATGCTCGGCACGTTCCTCGCCCTCGACCTGGTGTTGTTCTTCGTCTTCTTCGAGGTCGTGCTGCTGCCGATGTACGCGGTGATCGCCGGCTGGGGTGGCGACCGCGAGATGCCGCGCCAGTACGCGGGGGATGTCATGCCGCGCCCGAGCGACGCCGCACAGCGGGCGGCCGCCCGCAAGTTCGCCCTCTACACGCTGTTCGGCTCGGTGCTGCTGCTGGTCGGGGTGTTCGTGGTGGTCGCCGCGGCCGGCACCGGTGACATTGTCGCGCTGACCGGCGGCACCGGGCTGACCCGGACCACCCAACTTGTCGCGTTCACCCTGCTGGCCCTGGCCTTCGCGGTGAAGAGTCCACTCTGGCCGCTGCATTCCTGGCTGCCCGACGCGCACACCCAGGCGCCCACGGTGGGCAGTGTGATCCTCGCCGGGGTGCTGCTGAAGATGGGCACCTACGGGCTGATCCGGATCGGGGTGGGGGTGACCCCGGAGGGGGCCCGCTGGGCGGCGCCGGTGCTTGGCGTGCTCGCGGTGGCGGCGATCCTGATCGGGGCGCTGGTCTGCCTAGCTCAGGACGAGTTGAAGCGGCTCATCGCCTATTCCAGCGTCGGGCACATGGGGTTCGTGCTGCTCGGCATCGCCACCCTCACCGGCACCGGCATCCAGGCCGCCCTGATCGGCAACGTGGCCCACGGCGTCATCACCGGGCTGCTGTTCTTCCTGGTCGGCGGCTTGAAGGACCGCGCACACACCGGCGCGCTGGCCGACCTGGGGGGATTGCGGGAAACCGCGCCGCGACTGGCCGGGTTGTTGGCGTTCGCCGCGGTGGCGTCGCTGGGCCTGCCGGGGCTGGCCGGGTTCTGGGGGGAGGCGTTCGCGGTGGTCGCGGCGATCGACCGGGGCGGGGCGCTGTGGGTGACGCTCGGTGTGCTGGCGGCGATCGGCGGCGCGCTGACGGCCGCGTACTTCCTGCGGTTGCTGCGTCGGGTGACGCACGGGCCGGCGGCTCCGGCCGTGCGCGGGCTGGGGCCGCGGCTCGCCGGGGTGGAGTGGGTGGCGTGGGCACCGCTGGTGCTGCTGGCGCTCGCGGTGGGGCTGGTTCCGACGCTGGTGCTGGGATTCGCGGGTGATCCGGTGCGGGCTCTGCTGGAGGCGGCGGGCGGGGGGTCGCGATGACGCAGGCGGTGGACAGCGTCGCGTTGCTGCCGGCCTACCTGGCGGCCGGCACCGCGGTGCTGGTCCTCCTCGCGGATCTTGCGGTGGCCCGGTGGCGGGTGACCGTGCTGGCGGCCGCCGCCGGTGCGGTGGCGACCGGGGTGGCGGCGGTGCTGGTCGCCCCAGGGCGGCTGACGTTCTGCGCGGGCGACGGCTGCTCCTACCTGACGTCCGGTCGTTCGGCCCTGGTCGGGGTGTTGTTCGCGCTGCTCACCCTGGGTGTGCTCGGGCTTTCCGCGCCGCTGCTTCGGTCGGCGGCGGTGCCGGCGGGGGAGTACTGCTTCCTGCTGGCCTGCTCGATGACCGGGGGCGTGGTGCTGGGCGCCGCCGGTGACCTGATCACGTTGATCGTGGCGCTGGAGACGCTGACCCTGCCGCTGTACGTGCTGGTCGGCGCACGCCGCACCAGCCTGCCGGGAGCCACCGCCGCGGTGACGTTCTTCGTGGTCAGCGTGGTGGCGACGGCGGTCACCCTGCTCGGCGCCGCCCTGCTCTACGCCGGCACCGGTCACCTGCACCTGAGCCAGCTCGGCGCCGCGCTCGCCGGTGATCTGCCGGCCGGGCAGGCGCCGCTGGTTTCCACGGCCGCTGTGCTTGTGGTGCTCGGCCTGGCGTTCAAGGTGGCCGCGGTGCCGTTCCACGCGTGGGCGCCCACGACCTACGACGGCGCGCCGGTGCCGGTGGCCGCCTACCTGTCCACCGCGTCGAAGCTGGGCGGCGTGGTGGCGTTGCTTGCGGTCACCGCGACGGCGTGGCCGGCGGCGGACGGCACGGTGGACGGGATGCCGGCGTTGCCGGTGGAGTGGACCGGCCCGGTGCTCGCCACGATCGCGGTGTTGACCATGACGGTCGGCAACCTGGTGGCGCTGCGGCAGACCCGGATGATCCGGCTGCTCGCCTGGTCGTCGGTGGCCCAGGCGGGCTATATGATCGCGCCGCTCGGCGCGTTGTCGCTGGTCGGGGGCGACCATGCCGCGCTGGCGGCGGCCACCGTGGCGTACACCGTGTTCTTCGTGGTGTTGGAGTTCGCGGCCTTCGGCGCAGTGGTGGCGTTGCGGCCGGCCGGTGCCGACGGGGGCGAGGTGGCGGCCTACCGGGGGGCCGGCCGGCGCCGGCCGTTGGTCGCCGCCGCGCTCGTGCTGGCCCTGGTGGGGCTCGCCGGCCTGCCGCCCGGGCTCGCCGGCCTGTTCGCCAAGGTGACAGTGGTGCGGGCGTTGCTGCTCGGGGACGCCGGCTGGCTGGCAGTCGTGGTGGCGCTCAATGCCGTGGTCGGGCTGGCGTACTACGTCCGGGTGGCCGCCACCCTGTACGCGTCCCCGACGGCGGCCGGCTCGGTAGCCGACGACATTCCCGGCGCCTCGCCGCGGCGGGCGGCCTGGCCGGTGGCGGTGGCGCTTGCCGTCGCCACCGCGATCACGATCGTTCTCGGGTTCGCGCCGCAGCTCGTCCTCGACGTCGCCACCCGCTGACCGGTCGGGCGGTGCCGGGTGGTGCGTCGACCGCCGGCGTGCCGGCGCGCGTCCGACCGGCCGACGGCGTGTTCGCGCGCTTATGGCCGGCCGACGGCGTTTCCGTGTGCTTCTGGCCGGCTGCTGCCGGCCGGCCAAATCCGGCCAGGACCAGCAGGGCCGCCGTGCCGCCGCCGCCGAGAATCGCGCCGGCCAGCACGTCGTGCGGGTAGTGGACGCCGCCGGCCACTCGGAGCGCCGCCGCCGCGACGGCCAGCAGGAGGACCGGCCACAGCCGCCACCGGACCAGCACCAGCCCGACGGCCAGGGCCGCGGCCACGGTGGTGTGGTTGCTCGGGAAGGACCAGTCGCCGATCGCGGGACAGTCGGGGATCGGGCCGACGCCGGGCACCGCCCGGCACGGCCGTTCCTCGTCCACGACCAGCTTGACCGCCTCGCTGATCGCGTACGTCGCGGTGGTGCCGGCCAGGGTGAGCAGCAGCCCACGCGGCACGCCGGATTCGTGGCGCCGGACCCACCAGAGGAGCGCGACCGCCAGCAGGAGGACCACGATCACCGCCTCGGCGGCCAGTGCCACAATCGGATATGCCCACTCTGGCGTGCCGGCCACCAGCGACGCCACGCTCCGGTACATCTCGGCGGAAGGGCCGGTGCTGACCCTTACCGGATCCGGATCGCCCAGCCCGCCCGGCGCCAGCCCGGCGATCGCCGCTGCCGTGCCGGTCAACAGCGCGGCCGGCAGCAACAGCCGGCCCACCGGCCGTGCCCGCTCGACTGGCGGGGTGTCTCGTCGCGCATCCATCGGACCACCCTAGAGATCAGCGGTGTTCGCTTGGCATTGCCGATCGGACCGTGGCGGCACTGACCTTCGTTGGGTCTCGCCGGGTTGACCGTCCAGCGCCTCGGGTTGATTCACTCGATGTGGGAGATGTTGGGGGCTTGTGGGCGTTCGGACCCCGCTACATCACCGCCATCGAGTCGATCAAGGCGCCGGTCGGCAGCCAGCCGGGGCGGCGAGCAGGACGTGCCGGTCCGACCCCCGTACGCGCTGTTCAGGTAACTCTCAGCTATATCCGGATGATGGCGGGGTAGGCAGTTGTTGAACCGGGCAGCGGATCGTACGTGGTCCGCGCACCGAAGGAGTGATCGTGCACAGCCACCGAAACGGTCTGAAGACGGCCGCCCTGCTTGGCCTGCTCACCGCCTTGATCCTGGGCGTCGGTTACTGGTTCGGCGGGAGCACCGGCCTGGTCATCGCCGTCGTGATCTCCCTGTTGATGAACGGGATCAGCTACTTCTTCTCGGACAAGCTGGCGTTGCGGTCGATGCGCGCGCAACCGGTCAGTGAGGCCGAGTTCCCCGCGCTCTATCAGATGGTCCGGGAGCTGGCGGCGGAGGCGCGACAGCCGATGCCGCGGCTGTATGTGAGTCCGACGATGCAGCCGAACGCGTTCGCAACCGGTCGAAACCCGGCCAACGCGGCCGTCTGCGTCACCCAGGGGATCACGCAGATCCTCGACTACCGTGAGCTGCGCGGGGTGATCGGCCATGAGCTGTCCCACGTCTACAACCGGGACATCCTGATCTCCAGCGTCGCCGCCGGCCTGGCCGGCATCATCACCGCGCTGGCCCAGATCCTGTGGTTCATCCCGCTCGGCGGGAACGACGAGGACTCGCCGAACCCGGCCGTGCTGCTGGGCATGCTGATCCTGGGGCCGATCGCGGCCACCGTGATCCAGCTCGCGATCAGCCGGAACCGGGAGTACCAGGCGGACGCCTCGGGGGCGGCGCTGACCCGGGACCCGCTGGCGCTGGCCAGCGCCCTCCGTAAGATCCACATGGGTACCCAGCAGCTTCCGCTGCCGGCCGACCGGCAGCTCACCAACAGCGCGCACCTTATGATCGACAACCCGTTCAAGGGTGGTGGTGTCGCCAAGATGTTCTCCACCCACCCGCCGATGGAGGAGCGGGTGCGCCGGCTGGAGGAGATCGCCGGGAACTCCGGCCCCATCCAGTACCGCCGCTGACCGCCGACGGCTGGCCACCCGCATGCCGTGGACCGTCCAGCGAACGGCAGCCCCGCCGACAGCCCTGCCGGCGGGGCGCCACGCCTGTCGCGCTCGTCCTCAGGTCGCCGTCGGGGCCGGTGTGGCCGGCGCGCGGCCCAGCGCGGTCAGGATCTCCCGGGCCACCGTGTCCGGATCGTGCAGCATGTGCAGGTGTCGGCCGGGTAGCCGGCTGACCGGCCAGCCCCGGGCGGCGGCGTCCGCGGCCTCGTCCGCGTAGGCGTCGCCGAAGGCCACGTACCGCCCCGGGTCGGTGTCCCAGCCGGCCGGGATGTCGACCGGTGCGAGCAGATAGTCGTACGGCAGCCGGGGCTGGCCGGTCTCGACCCGTCGGCGGGTGTCCTCGTCGGGGAACAGGCCGTCCAGGTCCGGCGCGGACCACCAGCCGGTCCACGGGGGCAGCAGCCCGTCCGGGTCGACCGTCTCCCGGAGCATCTCGGCCAGGGCCGGCGGCGCCACCGGGAACTGGCCGCCGGTGGACGGCGGCAGGATCGCGTCGACGAAGACGTAACCGGTCACCCGGTGTTGGGTCGCGAGCTGGGGCACGTACAGGCCGGCATTGCTGTGCGGGACGAGGACGAGTTCACTGTCGCTCGGCAGCGCGGCTGCCAACCAGCCAAGCACCTCGAGCGGAGTGCTCGTCCCGATTGGTGGCGGCGACGGGAGGGCCGTCCGGACGCCATGCTCGCGCAGGCGGTCGGCCACCGGCTCCCAGACCGCGGGCCCGAGGAACACACTGGGCAGCAGGGCGACGACGGGATCCACGGGCCACCTCCGGATCAGTGAATCCTGATCATGTCACGCCTCGTCGGATCGTCCGCCAGCGCCACCCGAGGCCCACCAGAGCACATCCCGCCAGTCCTCTCGCGCGGCCTGACCGAGCGTGCGCACCCGCCGCCAGTCACCTTCGGCGAGATCGAGGATCGCGTGCAGGACCCTTTCGTAGGGCGGTGTCAGCGGCAACTCGCCACATTTCGGGAGCAGCTGACGGGCAGACCGGGCGAACTCGACAGGTGCCGCGTCGAGTCGCCGGTCAACCGACTCGGGAAAACCGTCCATCCACAGTGATGGTAGAAGCTGGACGGCTACTCGCAGCTCTCAGTTCCCGTCGAACCGCCAGCGGGTCGCGGTCAGACCGTCCCCGCCGTAGCCGAACGCCCGGGTCGGCGTGAGCCGATAGAAGCCGTACTCGGGGGAGCCCGGCAGGCTGTCGTCGTGGACGCGGCCGTCCCGGAGGGCGAACTCCCAGCCGTACTTGTCCTTGAACGCGCTCGCCACCTCCCCGAGCCCGGCCTCGTCGCCGACCCGGACGGCCTCGGCTTCCACCACCAGGTCGAGGTCTTCGCCGGCGATGGTGAGGACGCAGCTCGGATTGCGGGCGAGGTTGAGACCCTTGCGCGACCGCGGTCGGGAGGCCACGCAGGGCACGCCTTCGACAAGGACCAACATCACGGGCATCGCGTGCGGGCGCCCGTCCGGCCGTACCGTGGCAAGCCAGGCCTTCGGCGCCGTGGCCAGGCAGTCGACGGCCTGACGCCAGGGCTTCACGGTGGCCGCGTCGATGCTCATCGGAGTGGCGTCGGACGCGCGGAACAGCAACTCGGCGGTGGGTGTCATACCGGGTCCTTCCCGTATTCGTCGTGCAGCCGCCACCAGGTGTACGGCTCGGACCGCGGCCAGCCCTCCGGCGAGTCCTCCCAGGTTTCCTGGCGCCCGTACGGGGTGAGGTCGAGGAACGTCCAGTTGCTGCCGAGTCGCTCCACGCCACGGTTGGTGGTGGAGTACGTCCGGAACACCTCGTCGCCGTCGCGGAGGAAGACGTTGAGCGCGAAGCCGTCGCCGCCTCCCATGTCGACGTTGTAGGTGTTGCCCAGGGAGGAGTACCAGGGAATCGACCAGCCCATCCGCTGCCGGTACGCGAGAAGCTCGGCGAGCGGGCCCCGGGAGGCCAGCGCCAGCGTGACGTCGCGGGCGTTCAGGTGGGCGAGGTGGCCGATGTTGTCGGTGAACATCGAACATCCGGAGCAGTGCTCGGTGGGGCCGTGCCACATGAAGGTGTAGACGATCAGTTGGCGCCGGCCCTCGAACAGATCGACCAGCCGCACCGGGCCGTCCGCGCCCTCGAACAGGTATTCCTTGTCGACGCGGACCATCGGCAACCGGCGGCGGGCCGCCGCGAGCGCGTCCAGTTCGCGGGTGAGGTGTTTCTCGCGTACCAGCAGGGCCGCGCGCTGGGCCTGCCACTGTTCGGCCGGAACGATCGGCGGACGTCTCACGGACGCGGTCCTCTCGGTAGTGGGTTCCCTCAAGGAACTCGACCTTAGCAGGCTGAGTTCCTTGAGGGAACCTAGTGGCGTAGACTCGGCACATGCAGCGCACCCAGTTCGGGGCCATGGCCTGCTCGATCGCCCGTACCCTGGACGTCATCGGCGAACCCTGGTCGCCGCTGATCCTGCGGGACGTGTACGCCGGGACCGGCCGGTTCGACCAGTTGCAGCGGCAGCTCGGCATCTCCCGCAAGGTGCTCGCCGAACGACTGTCCGGGCTCGTGGAGAAAGGCATCCTGGAGCGCCGGGAATACTCCAGCCGGCCACCCCGGTACGAGTACGCGCTCACCGCCAAAGGGCTGGAACTGTGCGACATCCTGCTGGTGATGGCCCGTTGGGGCGACAGCTGGCTGGCCGGTGAGGCCGGGCCGCCGGTGCTGCACCGACACCACGCCTGCGGCGAGGTGAGCCACGTCGAGCTGACCTGCTCCGCCTGCGGCCAGTCGATGCGGGCAACCGACATCGACCTGCTCCCCGGCCCAGGCGCGTAGGGCGCCACGGTGGCCGAAATGCGCGATCCTGTTCAATCAACTGTCACCGGACCTTGTCCGTGACCAGGGCGGATGCGCCCGCTCCTGGTCACGGAACATAATCCAGCTCGGTTCAGCGGTAGTTGATGAACTGGAGAGCGACGCCGAAGTCCTCGCTCTTGAGCAGCGCGATGACCGTCTGGAGATCGTCCTTCTTCTTGCCGGTCACCCGCAGCTGGTCACCCTGGATCTGGGCCTGCACACCCTTCGGGCCCTCGTCCCGGATCTTCTTGCTGATCGCCTTGGCCTTGTCCGTCGCGATGCCCTGGAGAACCTTGCAGTCGATCCGGTACACCTTGCCGGACTGGCGCGGCTCGCCGCAGTCCAGGGACTTCAGCGAAAGGTTCCGCTTGACGACCTTCTCCTTGAAGACGTCCAGCGCCGCCTTGGCGCGCTCCTCGGTCTCCGCCTGGAGGGAGATCGCCTCCTCGCCGGCCCAGGAGATCTGCGCGCCCGTGCCGCGGAAGTCGAAGCGCGAACCCAGCTCCTTCTCGGCTTGGCGCAGGGCGTTGTCCATCTCCTGCCGGTCGACCTTGCTCACGATGTCGAACGACGGGTTCGCTGCCATGATCATGCTCCTGAGGTCTACGGTCTGGGCTGTCGCGGTGCCGGGTTGGGTCCTGGTCGTCCTTCTTCCGGCATCCCGACTTGGTTGTCCGGTCCGCCTCGTGGCGGCACATCCTGCCGACGGTACCCGGTTGCACCGCTACCGGGCGCAACCGCTATCCTTGCTTCCGCCGCCGCGCTAGTCGTGGTGGCACGCCCTGGCGGGTTGCCCGAGCGGCCAATGGGAGCGGACTGTAAATCCGTCGCGAAAGCTACGAAGGTTCGAATCCTTCACCCGCCACCAGGTGCGATTACGGCCCCTGACCAGCGCCTTCGCCGGTCGGGGGCCGTTGTCGTTGATCTAGCCGAGTCCGGCTGAATCCAGCCGTCTACGGCTGGTTGCGGGTAGATGGTGGGCGGGTCGATCTTCGCCTCCGTGGACGTTGGGCCCGCCCTGGTGTCTTTGGTCGCGCTGCCTGACCGTGTCCGTGCTCGTGTCTCATGGGCTTCTGCGGCGGCCGTAGGAGCAGCTCGGTGGCAAGCCAGTCCGGGGTGTGGACTGGCCGGCAGTCGGACTTCTACAACGCACCCGGGTACGCCGTAGAACGGGCACTCACCGATGCTCAGGTCGTGTCGCCGCTGGTTCGCCGACCGTACGACCTGCGGCACGCGGCGGCGTCGCTCTGGCTGAACGCTGGCGTACCGCCGACCGAGGTGGCCCGGCGCCTGGGCCACGGGGTCGCCGTGCTGCTCCGGGTCTACGCCAACTGCATCGACGGTGGAAACGACACGCTCCAACGACAAGATTGGCGACGCACTCGCTTGTCGGCTGATACTGGGAGACATGGATCATGACGAGGCTCGGGGATTGGCTACGGCGGAGTTCATCAGCCGGATGGGTGCCGGCAAGCCCCGAGGTGGGTTCCGAATCGAAGACTGGCAAGTCTCCGAGCCGTACGAAGATGAGGTGCGAGGGCTTAACGGCCCCCAGTGCTACCTCATCGTCGACTTTGTCCCGCAGGACGAGGCGGAGGCTCGGGGATACTTCAGGCTCAGCATGGCGGTTGATCCGGACACTGGCGCCGTCGACATGCTCCGATAGCAGGAAACGTCGGGCAGGGCGCAACAGTGGGCAGTGGGCCGATGGTGGGTGGCGTGCTGTCCAGGGCGTTGTGCGGGCACCATGGCCCAGTGCGACTACTGACGGCAGACGAATTCAAGGCCACGTACTGGGCGCCGCCAGCACCCGTCGACGTCGAGGGACGTCCTCCGTTCGACTTCTGGCCCTACTACGACGCCATCCCTCACGATCATTTCGCCGGCCACGACTTCAGCCGTGAGGAGGTAACAAACGTATGGCGGATGCCCGACGGCACCTATCAGCACGTCCTCATCGCGTCCGGAACTCCGAACGTGTTCATGGTGCTCGTGCTCAACCTCCGAACGGCAGCAGTACTTGGCCACCACCTGCTCGACCTCAACAGGCTCTACGGACTAAGCCAGTCACCCGTGACACCACTCGACGAACAATAGGATCGCCCACATCGCCGGCCGGCGCGGTTGCAAACTCCGACACGTCGTAACCACGGCCCGAGTGGATCACACCGGCCGCTCCGAGTGGTCGTCCCGGTCCGGTAGCGTTCCACGGGATGCCGACATCACGGCATGGCCGACGCGCTACCGCCGTCCTCGCCGGTCGCGGACGACCAGCTTCGCCCCGCCGCCGACACTCCACAAGCGACGACCGCCGGATAGGCACTTCCAGAGTGCGCCGATAGATGGGCGCCCCGGCAACGGTGGTGTGGGAAACCGCCGCCCATTCCCGCTCGCCCAGGCGTCAGCCTTTGCCGGATCGATGACCGACTGCTCGTGCTCCTGCTCTTCCCACACGACGTCCTCCTCCGCTCGCAGGATGGCTCCTTCCAGGGAGGCTCGCGCATGGCAGGGCAACCGTTTCAGCGCAGGCGCTGGATGGCCCTGCGGTCCGCCGTCCCCAGGATCGGTGGAAGGCTTCGCCTGCGCTTGAGGAATGGCAGATCACTCGGGGTCGGGCTCCAATTCGGTTATCGACGTACGTAATCCCGCCCCCGGAACTGCCCGACCGGCGCGTTCCTTCGGCGGCCGCCCTTCAGCGATCGGTGAGCGGTGGTGCGAGACACGCCACACCTGCACCGATGCAGCGCTGGCGTACAGTGAGCCACTGGTGCGCCACGGTGGGTCTGAAGGCCGATGCGCGACCCGGGGGTGACTTGCCCGGATTGTGGAACTTGGTCCAGATGAGCGGACTAATCAAGGAAAACCGCCTGGGGTTTACTCCGCCGGCCGGCGCTGGCAGATTGGCGCGGGTGGTCCGGGCGGGATCGTTCTAAGGAGAATTTAAACGAACTGGACCGGCTGGGGGATGCGCGTCATACCAACGGCCCGATCCTTCGCGGAAGCGTCGTACTTGGCTGCCGGTAGCTATGCTGCCCGTCGTCGGTGTGGCACCATCATGGAATCTCCACCTCTCCCCCCGCTTGCACCGACAGGAGTTACAAGATGTCTACTAGTCGCAGACTGGTCCGGCTACTCGGTGTGATCACGGCCTTCGTGGCGGTCGTCGTGGCCGCCTACGGAGTGGCCGACGGCACCGCCGTGACGATGGGACACGACTGGGTGGCCCCCTCGTTCAACCCGGTGATTTTCCGCTAGCCGCTCCACCTAGGCGGGCACTGGCGCGAGAGGACGGTCATGGGCCGGGTACAGCCTGCGCGTCGGCGCTCGACTGATCATGCCTGGCTGTTGACCGCGCCTCTTGCGCTCACCGCCGCAGTTTGCTCAACGATTCTCGCGCTGATCGAGAAGGTCGAGGTCGCGGACCTGCCGGTCGCTGGACTCTTGCTGGCGGCGGCAATAGTGGCGGCCAGTGTTCCGGTGCTCCATGTGGTCACGCTTCGTCAGGGTCTCGCCTTGACGCTGACCGAGATCCCGCTCGTCGTGGCTCTCTACTGGCTGCCACCCCTGCTGGTCGCGATTATCGGGACGGTGGCCGGGTTGGTCACCCAAGTGTATCGACGCGCCTCGCCGCCTAAGTTCTGGTTCAACGTGGCCGCTACCGGCGCGAGCGTCTCCGTAGCGGCCCTCGTCTACGCCGTGCTGCCCGCGTCGTCGGGCGGCGGGCCGGCCGCCTGGCTTCCGCTGTTCGTCGCGGTCATCACCAACAACGTGATCGGGCTGGGCTCGGTGGTAGGGGTGATTTCCCTGCTCCAGGGCTGGGAGGCGGGGCGGGACATCCTTCGTCCAGCGTCTCAGTTACTGACCGCGTGGGTGACGAGCATCGTGGTGGGACTGATCATCCTGATCGCGCTGCGCGAGACGCCATGGTCGGCCCTGTTGCTGGTTGTATTGGCCGGCGCCGGCGTCGCCGTCTACCGGTCCTACGCTCGGTTCGTTCGCCAGCATCGCACCCTGGGGGAGCTGTACGAATTGACCCGCGCGATGAGCGAGAGCGGCAAGGACGGCACGTTGCCGGACGCGCTGCTCGGCCGGGTCCGCAAAATCATGCAGGCTGAGCACGCCACGCTCTGGCTTCCCGCACGGGGCCGGCACCCCGAGGTGCTGCTCACCGCCCGAGTCGACGAACGAGGTCTGTTGGACCAGCCGGACGTTCCGGCGATTGCCCGGGAGCGGGCGTACCGGACCGGCGAGACCGTGGCGTTCGGTGCCCGCTTGAACCCGGATCGCAATATCGCACCCGATCTGCGCCGGCACGGGGTGAAGGATCTGCTCGTCGTTCCGCTGCGTTCCGGCTCCGCCGTGATAGGCACGTTGGAGGTGGCCAACCGGCTGAGCGACATCGGGCACTTCACGCCGAGCGAGATTCCGGTTCTGGAGACGGTGGCCGCCCACGTCGCGGTCGCGCTGGAAAACTCGCGCCTGGTCGACCGGCTGCGCTTCGACGCGTACCACGACGGTCTGACCCAGCTGCCGAACCGCCGCCGGATGACCGCGGCCCTGACCGAGGCGGTGCAGGTCCGGGCCCCGGGCGAGGTGGTGGCCGTGCTGCTGTTCGACGTGGACGACCTGCGCCGGGTCAACGAGACGCTTGGCTACGCCGCCGGCGACAAGGTGCTCGTCGAGGTGGCCGACCGGTTGCGAGCCAGCGCGCCCTCCTCCGCGTTGGTCGGGCGGACCGGCGGTGACGAGTTCCTGGTCCTGCTGCGGCTGGACAGCGCCGAGGCGGCCGTCGACCTGGCTGCCCGACTGCGCGAACAGATCCGCGATCGGATGGTGTTCGGCGAACTAACGGTGGACGTCGAAACAGCGGCCGGGGTGGCGGTCGATCCCGACCACGGCACCGAGCCGGCCCTCCTGTTGCAGCGCGTCGAGGTGGCGGCGATCGCCGCGAAGTCCACCCCGGACGGCGTCCAACTGTTCAACCCGGCGCTGGAGTCGCGGTCGTTGCATCGGCTGGGCCTCGCCGCCGACCTACGCGGGGCCCTGGACGCCGGCGAACTGGAGGTCTACTTCCAGCCCAAGGTGACCCTGCGCGACCGTCGCCTGGTGGGCGTCGAGTGCCTGGCCCGGTGGGAACACCCGACGCACGGCGTCGTCGCGCCGGAGGACTTCGTGGCGATCGCGGAGCACACCGGCCTGCTCGACCGGCTGACCGAGACGGTGCTGCGTGAGGGACTGCGTCGCAGCCGCGACTGGCCGGACACGGACCGCCCGCTGAACATATCGGTCAACCTGTCCGGTCGGACGCTGACCGACCCACAGTTCCCGAATCGGGTCAAGGCGCTGCTGGCGGAGTACGGGATACCGGCCGAACGGCTCACCCTGGAGCTGCGTGAGGACGCGGTGCTGGACGGCACCGACCGCATGGTGCCGGCCCTCCGCCGGCTCCGGGAGGCCGGTGTACGCCTTTCGGTGGACGACTTCGGCACCGGTTATTCCTCCCTGTCCTATCTGCGCCGGTTGCCCGTACACGAGGTCAAGGTCGACCGCTCGTTCGTCCAGGGAATGGCGACCGACCCGGTCGACCTGGCGATCGTGAACGCGGTGGTGACGCTCTCCCAGCAGTTCGGACTGGCGGTGGTGGCCGAGGGCGTGGAGAGCGAGCTGACGCTGGAATTGCTTCAGGACATCGGGTGCCAGATCGGGCAGGGGTTCCTGTTCAGCCGCCCGTTGCCGTACGAACGGCTGGCCGCCTGGGTGGAGGCGCATGCCGATCCAGAGCCGTTGACCGCCGCGGACGTCCGTCGATTACGGGCCGTTCCCTGAGGGCCTCGCAGTCCCCGGGGTCCGATTTCACCTCCCGGGCGCCGCCGTGTACTCTTACCTCTGCGCGTCCTCCGGGAGATCGCGCAGGCCCCCTTAGCTCAGTCGGCAGAGCGTCTCCATGGTAAGGAGAAGGTCTACGGTTCGATTCCGTAAGGGGGCTCAGAGGGTTCTGTTCGAACCCGCTCACGGCGGTGTAGCTCAGATGGCAGAGCAAGCGGCTCATAATCGCTGTGTCGCCGGTTCAAGTCCGGCCACCGCTACGTGAAGCACCGGACGTGAACCTGTGGCCGGTGCGAGGGGCGCCACGAGGCGCCCCGCTTTGCGTGTCCGCGTGACAAGCGTCTACGCTGGCATGCCGTAGTTGACACTTAGCGAGGAAGGCACCCCGCCGTGGCCAAGGCGACCGACATCCGTCCAAAGATCACTTTGGCGTGCGTGGAGTGCAAGGAGCGCAACTACATCACGCGCAAGAACCGCCGTAACAACCCGGACCGCATCGAGCTGAAGAAGTTCTGCCCCCGGGACGGCAAGCACACCCTCCACCGCGAGACCCGCTGATCCGGGTCGGCGCTCGCCGACCGCACTGTTCTTCCGCCGCCGCTCCGGCATCCGGGCCGCTCAGCGCGCCCACCGCTGGGGCGGCGGCGTATGTCACGCCCGTGGTGGCCTCAGGCACACACCGGCGGTGGCCATCGGCGAGCGTCCCGCGCCCGCCGGTGGCGTCTCCGGAGCATCGCGTCTGGACGGATGACCGGTAGGGTCTCGACATGTCGCTGGACCCTTCCCACACCGGCCGGAGCTATCCGCCGACCGCCCCCTACCAGGTGGGGCGAGAGAAGATTCGTGAGTTCGCCACCGCCATCGGAGCCTCCGACCCAGCCCACCACGACCTCGATGCCGCGCGCGCCCTGGGCCACCGGGACCTGGTTGCCCCGCCGACCTTCCCGGTCGTCGTCGCAGCGGCCGCCGGGCAGCGGATCTTCGACGATCCGGAGATCGGGGTCGACTACAGCCGGGTGGTCCACGGTGATCAGCGGTTCGCCTACACCCGGCCCGTGGTGGCGGGGGACGAGCTGGTCTGCGCCAGCGCCATCGAAGAGATCACCAACCGGGCCGGGCACGGCTTCCTGACCACCCGGACCGAGGTGACCACGACCGCCGGCGAGCCGGT
This sequence comes from Plantactinospora sp. GCM10030261, assembly GCF_042666615.1. Classification (NCBI taxonomy): domain Bacteria; kingdom Bacillati; phylum Actinomycetota; class Actinomycetes; order Micromonosporales; family Micromonosporaceae; genus Plantactinospora; species Plantactinospora sp. GCM10030261. The sequence continues at coordinate 285,821 of NZ_JBHTDD010000001.1, read as the reverse complement.
CGTCACGGTCTGGTCCAAGATCGTCGTACGCGGGACGGAGGACTGAGATGGACCTGCCGGTCAAGACGTACCGGATCACCCGAGCCGACCTGGTCCGCTACGCGGGCGCCTCGGGCGACTTCAATCCCATCCACTGGAGCGACCGGTTCGCCACCAAGGTTGGCCTGCCCGGGGTGATCGCGCACGGCATGTTCACCATGGCCCTGGTGGGTCGGGCGGTCGCCGAGTGGGCCGGCGCTCCCGACGCGGTGCTGGAATACAGCGTGCGCTTCACCCGGCCGGTCGTGGTGCCGGACACCGACGAGGGCACCGAGATCGAGGTACGGGCCACTGTGCGCGAGGCGACGGACGACCGCACGGTGCTCAGCCTGGCCGCGAGCTGCCAGGGGGAGAAGGTGCTCTCCCAGGCTCGGGCGGTGGTCCGGGGCGCGCTGGCCGGTTGACGGTGAGAACCGCGGAACGGGGCACGGACGGTACCGGTTGGGAAACTCGTGCCTCTACCCGTACACTGGTCCGCCGTGGGGTAAGCGACCCCCGCTCTGGCGTGCGTGCCCGGGCGGAGTTCGTCCGCCCCGCCTAGGGGTGTAGCTCAATTGGCAGAGCAGCGGTCTCCAAAACCGCAGGCTGCAGGTTCAAGTCCTGTCACCCCTGCGCCTTGGGCCTGACCGTTCCGGGGGGTCGGAGTTCCGCCGGCTGGAGTCCGGGACGGCGTGACGAGCGCAATGTGACGTGCGTCCACCGACGTGCGAACCTGACATCCCGCGACGGAGGACGAAGTGGCCGAGAGCAATCGGCGTGGCGATGACGCCGCGGACGACCGCCTTGACGACGGCGTGACCGATGACGTCGTCGAGGATGAGGTTGACGACGAGGACGAGCCGGTCGGTCGGGGTGGCACCGCGACCCGCTCGCGGAAGCGGGCCGAGTCGGCGGACAGCCGGAAGGCCAAGCCGGAAACCGAGCGGGTCGGAATTTTCGGCCGCATCGCGCGGTTCTTCCGTGAGGTCGTCGCCGAACTGCGTAAGGTCATCTGGCCGACCCGCAAGGAGCTGCTGACCTACACCGCCGTGGTGGTGACGTTCGTTGCGGTGGTGCTGACCATCGTGGCCGTGCTGGACTTCGCCTTCGCCAAGGGCGTGTTGTGGGTCTTCGGCGACTGACGAGCCGAGCTGCGAGAAAACGGAAGTGAGCGAGCGTGCCTGAATACGACGAGACCATCGAGCCGACCGACGACCAGTCGCCGGTGGCGACGGCGGCCGGTGACGAGTCGGTCCAGGCCGCCGCCGAGCCGGATGTCGCGCCGGAGGTCGACGAGGACTACGACCCCGTGGCCGAACTGCGGCAGAAGCTGCGCTACGCCCCAGGTGACTGGTACGTCGTGCACTCGTACGCCGGCTACGAGAACAAGGTCAAGACCAACCTCGAGACCCGGATCACGAGCCTGGACATGGAAGAGTTCATCTTCCAGGTCGAGGTGCCGACCCGGGAGGAGGTCGAGGTCAAGAACGGCAAGCGGCTCCAGGTGCAGAACAAAGTCTTCCCGGGCTACATCCTGGTGCGGATGGATCTGACCCCGGAGTCGTACTCCTGCGTCCGCAACACTCCCGGTGTCACCGGCTTCGTCGGCGCCACAGACCGGGCCGACCGGCCCGCGCCGCTGTCGCTGAACGAGGTGCTCAAATGGCTCGCCCCGGCGGTGCAGACCGCCGAGCAGAAGAAGGTCAAGCCCGAGGTCAAGGTCCTGGACTTCGAGGTCGGCGACTCGGTCACCGTCACCGACGGCGCGTTCGCATCGCTGCCGGCGACGATTTCCGAGATCAACGCTGACCAGCAGAAGCTTAAGGTGCTGGTTTCGATCTTCGGTCGAGAGACGCCGGTGGAGCTCAACTTCAACCAGGTCGCCAAGATCTGAGTCGGCTGGCGCGGCTTCCGCGCCGACCGGCCGGGTGGCGCGGTGGCGCGCCGGGCCCGCGGGGGAGGCGTCGCGCCGAGCCTCCGGGCGACGGCACACCACCTCGGCGGATCGCCGCTCATCGCGCTGCGCTACCCTAGAACGTCGCTCGCGACGCGGTTGACCGTGCCCGCCGCGGGTGCCTCAGGTGCACATCCACCAGATCACGTCCCAGGAAGAGACATGCCTCCGAAGAAGAAGCTCGTCAAGACGTTCACGCTGCAGTTGCCGGCGGGCCAGGCGACCCCGGCCCCGCCGGTCGGTCCCGCGCTGGGTCAGCACGGCGTGAACATCATGGAGTTCTGCAAGTCGTACAACGCGCAGACCGAGTCTCAGCGGGGCGACATCGTCCCCGCCGAGATCAGTGTGTACGAGGACCGGACCTTCACCTTCGTGCTGAAGACCCCACCGGCCGCCCGCCTGCTGCTCAAGGCCGCGGGTGTGGCCAAGGGCTCCGGCGTGCCGCAGAGCGACAAGGTCGGCGCGGTGAGCCGTGCCCAGCTCCGCGAGATCGCCGAGAAGAAGATGGCCGACCTCAACGCGAACGACGTCGAGCAGGCCGAGAAGATCATCGCCGGCACCGCCCGGTCGATGGGCATCACCGTCAACGACTGACTTCCACCGTGGGAGGGGCACGGCGACACGTGACCCGCCAGCGACCACAGGAGTAGAGAAACATGCAGCGCAGCAAGAGCTACCGCAAGGCCGCCGAGGCCATCGACAAGAACAAGCTGTACGCGCCGGCCGAGGCGATCAAGCTGGCGAAGGAGACCACCTCCGCGAAGTTCGACGCCACGGTCGAGGTCGCTATGCGGCTCGGCGTCGACCCGCGGAAGGCCGACCAGATGGTCCGCGGCACGGTCAACCTGCCGCACGGCACCGGCAAGACCGCCCGTGTGATCGTCTTCGCGGCCGGCGCCAAGGCCGAGGAGGCCGCCGCCGCCGGTGCGGACGAGGTGGGCACCGACGAGTTGGTCGCCCGGATCCAGGAAGGCTGGCTGGACTTCGACGCCGCCATCGCCACCCCGGACCAGATGGCCAAGATCGGCCGAATCGCGCGGATCCTGGGCCCGCGCGGCCTGATGCCGAACCCGAAGACCGGCACGGTGACGATGGACGTCACCAAGGCGGTTTCCGACATCAAGGGTGGGAAGATCACCTTCCGGGTGGACAAGCACTCCAACCTGCATCTGATCATCGGTAAGGCGTCGTTCTCCGAGGACCAGTTGATCGACAACTACGCCGCGGTCCTCGACGAGGTGCTGCGGGCCAAGCCGTCCGCGGCCAAGGGCAAGTACCTCAGGAAGGTCACCGTCACCACCACCATGGGTCCGGGTGTTCCGATCGACCCGAATGTGGTGAAGAACCTGCACGAGGTCCCGGCCGCCGCCTGAGCGGACCGGTACGCCGGAACACACACGGTCGCCATCGGGGCGTCCCCATTCGTGGGGGCGCCCCGATTCGTCGTTCGTGGCCCGCCAGGCCGCCCGGACCGGCCGGGTCACCGCCCGGACCGGCCGGGTCACCGCCCGGGCCGGCCGGGTCACCGGCAGCCGGTCGGGCCGCCAGCCGGCCGGGATCCGGCGGGCGTGAGCCGGCTCACCCGGAGACGCCATGAGCCGGACCGGTTTGCCGGTGGTCCCTGCGGTCCCGTACTCTTGCCGGGAAGTTCCACCCAGAGACCGCTGGTCACCGTGTTCGCACGGTCGAAGGTCCCGTCCCTCGCGGCGGGCGGCCCGCGCAGGGCGGTAAGCGAAATCGGCAACGCGCGCATGGTCCGCCGACCGTGCCCAAGGTGTGGTCCGTCGACCACCCGTCGTTCGCCGCTGTCGCCCCGTGCGCCCTGCGCCGGGGCGTTTTCCGTTTGTGGCGGTCCCTCCGATGTTCCGCACCGGATCGATCCGGGCGGTGACAGGCCCAGCATGACGCAACGAGAGAGGAGGGACATGGCGGACAAGCCGGTTCGGGCCGACAAGGCCACGGCCGTCACCGAGCTCACCGATCGCTTCCGCGGCGCGGGCGCCACGGTGCTGACCGAGTACCGGGGCCTCACGGTTTCCCAGCTGACCCAGCTGCGGCGCTCGCTCGGTCGGGAGACGACGTACACCGTCGCGAAGAACACGCTGGCCAAGCGTGCCGCGACGGACGCGGGCATCGACGGCCTCGACGAGCTGTTCACCGGTCCTACCGCGCTCACCTTCGTGTCCGGCGATGTCGTCGAGGCGGCTAAGGGTCTGCGCGATTTCGCGAAGGCCCACCCGCAGCTCGTCATCAAGGGCGGTGTGTTCGAGGGCAGGGCGATCACGGCATCCGAGGTCACCCGGCTCGCGGACCTGGAGTCCCGTGAGGTGCTGCTGGCCAAGCTGGCCGGCGCGATGAAGGGCAACCTGAGCAAGGCCGCGGCCCTGTTCCAGGCGCCCCTCGCGCAGACCGCCCGCCTGGCGGCTGCCCTGCAGGAGAAGCGCGCCAAGGAAGAGCCTGCGGAGCAGGCCGAGCCTGCCGCCTGACGCGGTCGGTTCGACGTACCACAAGTCTTGAAAGTTCTTGAGGAAAGGACGCCAGACATGGCGAAGCTCAGCACCGACGAGCTGCTCGACGCGTTCAAGGAGATGACGCTGATCGAGCTGTCCGAGTTCGTGAAGCAGTTCGAGGAGACCTTCGAGGTCACCGCGGCCGCACCGGTCGCCGTTGCCGCCGCCGGCGGTGGCGCGGGCGCGGCTCCGGCCGAGGCCGAGCCGGAGAAGGACGAGTTCGACGTCATCCTCGACGCGGACGGCGGCAAGAAGATCCAGGTCATCAAGGTCGTGCGTGAGCTGACCGGCCTGGGCCTCAAGGAGGCCAAGGACGCGGTCGAGTCCGCGCCGAAGGCGATCCTGGAGAAGGTCAACAAGGAGACCGCCGACAAGGCCAAGGCCAAGCTCGAGGGCGAGGGCGCCAAGGTCACCCTCAAGTGAGGTGACGTGCGCTCGGGTCCGCGAGGCCTTGATTCACAGCACGGCCCGGTGGGCGGCGCTCCGGCGACGGAGCGCCGCCCACCGGCGTTTCCGGTCCAGCCGCCGTTCCGGTCCAGCGCGCCCGGCGCCGTCGGGCGCGTCTTTCGGCCGGTCGGAGCCCGGTCGCTGGGCGGCCGCCGTTGGAAAGACCTCCCTCGACAACCGCTCCGGCCCTTGACGCGACCGACGAGGGCAGGCACGCTGACATCAGCAAGACCTTCCGCGCTTGCGACAGCCATCCGAGGGGTAATAGCGGCCTTGCACCAGGAAGCCGCGACAGCACCCCGGCCGGTGGCCGCGGGAAGCGTGCGGAGACGTGTCACGGCGCCCTCTGAAGCGCCTGGCGACCTCGGGTCGGGGCACGTCCGCAACGCAATGCCGTGGCGGGCTGGACAGCGGTTAGCCGCTCGGCTACACTGCTAGTTTGCGCTGCCTTCCGACTTGACCCCTGCTCGGAATGTCCGGTTTGGGCGTTTGGAGTGGGGCCATTGGAGTGCACGCGTACCAGCCGTTCTGCAGCACCGGTCCTCGGAAGGACGCATCTTGGCAGCTTCCCGCCCTGCGAAGACCAGTCGTACGTCGAGCGCTTTCGCTCCCCGCCGAGTTTCATTCGGCAGGATCACGGAACACCTCGAGGTCCCCAACCTTCTCGCCATCCAGACGGAGTCCTTCGACTGGCTCGTCGGCAACGAGGCTTGGCAGGGCCGGTCGGCGGACGACCCGCACGCGCGCTCTGGCCTCGCGGAGATCCTCGACGAGATCAGTCCCATTGAGGACTTCTCCGGCACCATGTCACTGTCCTTCTCCGCTCCGCGGTTCGACGAGGTCAAGGCCTCGATCGAGGAGTGCAAGGAAAAGGATCTGACCTACTGCGCCCCGCTGTTCGTGACCGCCGAGTTCACCAACAACACCACCGGCGAGATCAAGAGCCAGACGGTGTTCATGGGTGACTTCCCGATGATGACGCCGAAGGGCACCTTCATCATCAACGGCACCGAGCGCGTGGTCGTCAGCCAGCTCGTCCGGTCCCCGGGCGTGTATTTCGACAAGCAGCCGGACAAGACCTCCGACCGCGACCTCTCCAGTGTCAAGGTCATCCCGAGCCGGGGTGCCTGGCTGGAGTTCGACATCGACAAGCGCGACACCGTCGGTGTCCGCATCGACCGCAAGCGTCGCCAGGCCGTGACCGTCCTGCTCAAGGCCATCGGTTGGTCCGCCGAGCAGATCCGCGAGCGGTTCGGCTGGTCCGAGTTGATGATGACCACCCTCGAGAAGGACCACATCGCCGGGGTGGACGAGGCGTTGCTCGACATCTACCGCAAGCTGCGGCCGGGTGAGCCCCCGACCCGGGAGAACGCCCAGACGCTGCTGGACAACCTGTTCTTCAACCCCAAGCGGTACGACCTCGCCAAGGTCGGCCGGTACAAGTTCAACAAGAAGCTCGAGATCGACGTGCCGATCAACAAGGGCACGCTGACCGAGGACGACATCGTCGCCACCGTGGAGTACCTCTGCCGGCTGCACGCCGGTGAGGAGAGCTACGAGGCTGACGACATCGACCACTTCGGCAACCGTCGCCTGCGTACGGTCGGCGAGCTCATCCAGAACCAGGTCCGGGTCGGCCTGTCCCGGATGGAGCGGGTCGTCCGGGAGCGGATGACCACGCAGGACGTCGAGGCGATCACGCCGCAGACCCTGATCAACATCCGTCCGGTGGTGGCGGCGATCAAGGAGTTCTTCGGCACCTCGCAGCTGTCGCAGTTCATGGACCAGACCAACCCGCTGGCGGGTCTGACCCACCGGCGTCGGCTCTCGGCGCTGGGCCCGGGTGGTCTTTCCCGGGAGCGCGCCGGCATGGAGGTCCGCGACGTCCACCCGTCCCACTACGGCCGGATGTGCCCGATCGAGACGCCGGAAGGCCCGAACATCGGCCTGATTGGCGCGCTGTCCGCGTTCGCGCGGGTCAACCCGTTCGGCTTCATCGAGACGCCGTACCGCAAGGTGGTCGACGGCCGGGTCACCGACCAGATCGACTACCTGACCGCCGACGAGGAGGACCGGTTCGTCAAGGCGCAGGCCAACGCGCCGCTGCGGGCCGACGGCTCGTTCGCCGAGGACCGGGTGCTGGTCCGCCGTAAGGGTGGCGAGACCGAGGACGTACCGCCGAACGCGGTGGACTACATGGACGTCTCGCCGCGCCAGATGGTGTCGGTGGCGACGGCGATGATCCCGTTCCTCGAGCACGACGACGCCAACCGGGCCCTGATGGGTGCCAACATGCAGCGTCAGGCGGTGCCGCTGGTCAAGGCGGAGTCGCCGCTGGTCGGCACCGGCATGGAATACCGGGCGGCGGTCGACGCGGGTGACCTCGTGGTCGCCGAGGTCGGCGGCGTGGTCGAGGACCTGTGCGCGGATTACATCACCGTGCACCAGGACGACGGGCACCGGCGCACCTACCTGTTGCACAAGTTCCGCCGCTCGAACGCCGGCTCCTGCGTGAACCAGAAGCCGGTCGTATTCGAGGGGGCCAGGGTGGAGGCCGGCCAGGTCATCGCCGACGGGCCGTGCACCGACGAGGGTGAGATGGCGCTCGGGCGCAACCTGCTCGTGGCCTTCATGACCTGGGAGGGACACAACTACGAGGACGCGATCATCCTGTCGCAGCGCCTCGTGCAGCAGGACGTGCTCACCTCGATCCACATCGAGGAGCACGAGGTCGACGCCCGCGACACCAAGCTCGGCCCGGAGGAGATCACCCGCGACATCCCGAACGTCAGCGAGGAAATGCTCGCCGACCTCGACGAGCGCGGCATCATCCGGATCGGCGCCGAGGTGTCGCCCGGCGACATCCTGGTTGGCAAGGTCACCCCGAAGGGTGAGACCGAGCTGACGCCGGAGGAGCGGCTGCTTCGCGCGATCTTCGGCGAGAAGGCCCGCGAGGTGCGGGACACCTCGCTGAAGGTGCCGCACGGCGAGAACGGCACGGTGATCGGCGTTCGGACCTTCTCCCGGGAGGACGGCGACGAGCTGCCGCCGGGGGTCAACGAACTGGTCCGGGTGTACGTCGCCCAGAAGCGGAAGATCCAGGACGGCGACAAGCTCGCCGGCCGGCACGGCAACAAGGGCGTCATCTCCAAGATCCTGCCGGTCGAGGACATGCCGTTCCTGGAGGACGGCACCCCGGTCGACATCGTGCTCAACCCGCTGGGCGTGCCCAGCCGGATGAACATCGGTCAGGTCCTGGAGACCCACCTCGGGTGGGTGGCCAAGACCGGCTGGAAGGTCGAGGGCGACGACGCGGACTGGAAGAAGGCTCTCGCGGCGATCGGCGCGGATTCCTCCGAGCCGGACACCAACGTGGCCACCCCGGTCTTCGACGGGGCCAAGGAGGCCGAGATCTCCGGCCTGCTCGACTCCACGCTGCCCAACCGGGACGGGAAGCAGTTGATCGGCGCGAGCGGCAAGGCGCAGCTCTTCGACGGTCGGTCGGGCGAGCCGTTGCCGGACGCGATCGCGGTCGGCTACATCTACATCCTGAAGCTGAACCACCTGGTGGATGACAAGATCCACGCCCGGGCGACCGGTCCGTACTCGATGATTACCCAGCAGCCGTTGGGTGGTAAGGCGCAGTTCGGTGGCCAGCGGTTCGGCGAGATGGAGTGCTGGGCCATGCAGGCGTACGGTGCCGCGTACGCCCTGCAGGAGCTGTTGACCATCAAGTCCGACGACGTTCTGGGCCGGGTCAAGGTCTACGAGGCGATCGTCAAGGGCGAGAACATCCCGGAGCCGGGCATCCCGGAGTCGTTCAAGGTGCTGCTCAAGGAGCTGCAGTCGCTGTGCCTCAACGTCGAGGTGCTCTCCAGCGACGGGGTGGCCCTGGAGATGCGAGAGACCGACGACGAGGTGTTCCGCGCGGCCGAGGAACTCGGCATCGACCTGTCCCGGCGTCCGAACGAGGGCGTCAGCAGCGTCGAAGAGATTTAGCGGTTGGTTTCCGAGGGCCCTGCCCACCTGGTTCTGGGCGGTCAGGCTTGATCCCGACGCCGAGCGGGCAGGCCCCGGAGACCGACGAGCGACGGCCACAAGCGTTACCTGACGTATGAGGGATGGAAATTAAGTGCTCGACGTCAATTTCTTCGACGAGTTGCGCATCGGTCTGGCTACCGCCGACGACATCCGTCAGTGGTCGCACGGCGAGGTCAAGAAGCCCGAGACGATCAACTACCGCACGCTCAAGCCGGAAAAGGACGGGCTCTTCTGCGAGAAGATCTTCGGTCCGCAGCGGGACTGGGAGTGCTACTGCGGTAAGTACAAGCGGGTCCGGTTCAAGGGCATCATCTGTGAGCGCTGCGGCGTCGAGGTGACCCGCTCCAAGGTCCGCCGCGAGCGGATGGGCCACATCGAGCTGGCCGCACCGGTGACGCACATCTGGTACTTCAAGGGTGTGCCGAGCCGGCTGGGCTATCTGCTCGACCTGGCGCCCAAGGACCTCGAAAAGATCATTTACTTCGCCTCGTACGTGGTGACCGGGGTGGACTCCGAGGCGCGTCACCGCGACCTGGCGACCATCGAGAACGAGATCCTGGCGGAGAAGCGCCAGGCGGAGAACAGCCGTGACTCGGAGATCGAGAAGCGGGCCGCGAAGCTCGAGTCCGACCTTGCCGACCTGGAGGCGGAGGGCGCCAAGGCCGACGTCCGCCGGAAGGTCAAGGAGGGCGGCGAGCGGGAGATGCGCCAGATCCGCGATCGGGCGCAGCGCGAGATCGACCGCCTCGACGAGGTGCTGGACACGTTCCGCAAGCTGGAGCCGAAGCAACTGGTCACCGACGAGCTGCTGTACCGGGAGCTGCGCGACCGGTTCGGTGAGTACTTCACCGGCGGAATGGGCGCCGAGGCGATCAAGGCCCTGGTGCAGAACATGGACCTGGACGCCGAGGCGGACAACCTCCGCGAGGTCATCCGGTCCGGCAAGGGTCAGCGGAAGATCCGGGCGCTCAAGCGGCTCAAGGTGGTCGCGGCGTTCCTCAACACCCGCAACTCGCCGCTGGGCATGGTGCTCGACTGCGTACCGGTGATCCCGCCGGACCTGCGGCCGATGGTGCAGCTCGACGGTGGCCGGTTCGCCACCAGCGACCTGAACGACCTGTACCGCCGGGTGATCAACCGGAACAACCGGCTCAAGCGCCTGATCGACCTGGGTGCCCCGGAGATCATCGTCAACAACGAGAAGCGGATGCTGCAGGAGGCCGTCGACGCGCTGTTCGACAACGGCCGCCGTGGTCGGCCGGTGACCGGCCCGGGTAACCGTCCGCTGAAGTCGCTGTCCGACATGCTCAAGGGCAAGCAGGGCCGGTTCCGGCAGAACCTGCTGGGTAAGCGCGTCGACTACTCCGGCCGGTCGGTCATCGTGGTCGGCCCGCGGCTCAAGCTGCACCAGTGCGGCCTGCCCAAGCAGATGGCGCTGGAGCTGTTCAAGCCGTTCGTGATGAAGCGACTGGTCGACCTCAACCACGCGCAGAACATCAAGTCCGCGAAGCGGATGGTCGAGCGGCAGCGGCCGGTCGTGTGGGATGTGCTGGAAGAGGTCATCACCGAGCACCCGGTGCTGCTGAACCGGGCGCCGACCCTGCACCGGCTGGGCATCCAGGCGTTCGAGCCGCAGCTGGTCGAGGGCAAGGCCATCCAGATCCACCCGCTGGTCTGCACGGCGTTCAACGCCGACTTCGACGGTGACCAGATGGCGGTGCACGTGCCGCTCTCCGCCGAGGCGCAGGCCGAGGCGCGGATCCTGATGCTGTCCTCGAACAACATCCTCAAGCCGGCCGACGGCAAGCCGGTGACCATGCCGACCCAGGACATGGTCATCGGGCTGTACCACCTGACCCACCTGACGCCGGGGAGCAAGGGTGAGGGCCGGGTGTTCAGCTCGGACGCCGAGGCGCGGATGGCGTTCGACGCTCGCGAGCTGGACCTGCAGGCGCCGGTGCGGATCCGGCTGCGTGGCGTCACCGAGGTGGACAACGGCCGGGGTGGCGAGCCGTGGACCGCTCCGGAGGACTGGACCCCCGGTGACCCGGTCACCGTGGAGACCACGCTCGGTCGGGTGCTGTTCAACGAGACCCTGCCGCCGGGCTACCGCTTCGTGAACTACGAGATCCGCAAGGGTCAGCTCTCGGCGATCGTCAACGACCTCGCCGAGCGCTACCCGAAGGTGGCGCTGGCGGCGACGCTGGACGGTCTCAAGGAGGCCGGCTTCCACTGGGCCACCTGGTCCGGCGTCACCATCGGCATGGGTGACGTCATCGCGCCGCCGCGCAAGCGGGAGATCCTGGCGCGGTACGAGGCCGAGGCCGACCGGATCGACAAGCAGTACCAGCGTGGTCTGATGACCGCCGAGGAGCGTCGCGGCGAGCTCATCGAGATCTGGACGAAGGCCACCAACGAGGTGGCCAAGGAGATGGACACCGCACTGCCGCAGGAAAACCCGCTGTGGAAAATGATCAACTCGGGTGCCCGCGGTAACCTGCTCCAGCTCCGGCAGATCGCGGCGATCCGTGGTCTGGTGGCCAACCCGAAGGGCGAGATCATCCCGCGGCCGATCAAGGCCAGCTACCGGGAGGGTCTGTCCGTGCTGGAGTACTTCATCTCCACCCACGGTGCTCGGAAGGGCCTCGCGGACACGGCGCTGCGGACCGCCGACTCGGGTTACCTGACCCGTCGTCTGGTGGACGTCTCGCAGGACGTGATCATCCGCGAGGAGGACTGCGGCACCGACCGGGCCATTCCGATGCAGGTCGGCGAGCACGTCGACGGCAAGCTCGTCGTGCACGAGCACGCCGAGACCGGTGTGCACGCCCGGACCCTGGCCGACGACATCAAGGGCCCGGACGGGACCCTGGTCGCCGAGCGCGGGGTGGACATCAACTCGATCGTCGTCGACAAGATTGTCGCCGCCGGCGTGGAGAACGTGCGGGTGCGCAGCGTGCTCACCTGCGAGTCGAAGCTAGGCGTCTGCGCGGCCTGCTACGGCCGTTCGCTGCCGACCGGTAAGACGGTGGACGTCGGCGAGGCGGTCGGCATCATCGCCGCCCAGTCGATCGGTGAGCCGGGCACCCAGCTGACCATGCGGACGTTCCACACCGGTGGTGTCGCCGGTGAGGACATCACGCAGGGTCTGCCCCGGGTCACGGAGATCTTCGAGGCGCGGATCCCGAAGGGCAAGGCGCCGATCGCCGACACCCCGGGTCGGGTCCGGATCGAGGACGGCGAGCGGTCGCGGAAGATCATCGTGGTGCCCGACGACGGCAGCGACGAGATCGTCTACGACAAGGTCTCCAAGCGGGTCCGGCTGCGGGCCCACGACGGTGATCATGTCGGCGTCGGCGAGAAGCTCACCGAGGGCACGATCGACCCGCACGAGCTGCTGCGCATTCTCGGCCCCCGGGCGGTGCAGGTGCACCTCACCCAGGAGGTCCAGGAGGTCTACCGGTCCCAGGGTGTGCTCATCCACGACAAGCACATCGAGATCATCATCCGCCAGATGCTCAAGCGGGTGACCGTGATCGACTCCGGCTCGACCGAGTTCCTGCCGGGTGTGCTTGTCGACCGAGCGGTCTTCGAGTCGGAGAACCGCCGGCTGGTGTCGGAGGGCGGCGAGCCCGCCGCCGGACGGCCCCAGCTCATGGGTATCACCAAGGCGTCGCTGGCCACCGACTCGTGGCTGTCGGCGGCGTCCTTCCAGGAGACCACCCGGGTGCTGACCGACGCGGCGATCAACGCCCGCAGCGACTCGCTGATCGGTCTCAAGGAGAACGTCATCATCGGTAAGCTCATCCCGGCCGGTACGGGCATCAGCAAGTACCGCAACGTCCGGGTCGAGCCGACCGAGGAGGCGAAGGCCAAGGTGTACTCGATGACCGGGTACCCGGAGACCGACTACGGGTTCGGCCCGGCCAGCGGCCAGGCGGTGCCGCTGGACGACTTCGACTTCGGGTCGTACCGCTAAGAGGTTCACGGACGCCGGGCGTCCCGCGTCGCCGTCATGGACGGCCACGTGGGGCGCCCGGCGCTTTGCGTCGAACGGTGTCCCAGTCCCCGGCGGCTGGCGCAGCACAATTCCACCCGTCCGCCGATGTTGTGGTGGCAGGGACCGGGGCGGGTGCCGGATGATGATCGTATGGATCCGTGGGCGATCGTCTTGCTCGTCGTTGTGGGCGTTGGCCTGTTCACGGTCTTCTCCGGGGCGCGGGGGACGGAGCGGGCGCGGGAGCGTGCACGACTCCACGCCCGATTGGCAGCCGTCGAGCGCAAGGTGGACCTGGTCATGGCTCACCTGCACGTCCCGGACGTTCCGCCCGAACACCCGGAGGTGGTCCGCCATCTCGAACGGGGTGAGCGGATCCACGCGGTAAAGGCGTACCGGGAGCGGACCGGGGCCGGGCTCGCGGACGCCAAAGCGGCCGTGGACCGCATTGCCGAAGAGCGGGGCCTGCGGTTCAAGTAGCAGACGCTGGTCCGCTCACCACGCGGTCCGCATGATCCTTCGGCGCCTCGATATACCCTGGATCGGTGGAGACCACCTCGACCGCGCTATCCGGCGGCCCGGCGCGCCACCCGCTGGACCCGGATCCGGTCCGCTCCACCAAGGCACGGACGGTGCTCGCGCTCGGGCTGGTAGCGGCGTTGACCGGTCTCTTCGTCGGCGGTGTTGTCCCGGCAACCCTGGCGCTCGTGCTGTCCCGGCAGGCACGCCGGCAGGCGTACGCGGCCGGCGGCTATCTCACCGGTGGCGCGCTGCTGCGCCGCGGCGAGCGGCTGGCCTGGATCGGCATCCTGCTGGCGATCACCACGGTCGTCATCGGGTTGATCATCGGCATCCTGCGCTTCGCCGGCCCGGCGGGGCACGACTTCGCGCCGACCGTCGACTGACGATGCGTGGCCGGCTTCGCCGTCGAGCCGGCGACGGTAGCCTGGACCCGTAGGTGATCGTTGGTATGGGGAGGAAGCGGTGACCCAGGACGCCCAGCCGTCGCCGGACGACGCGCCGGCCCGCGCCGGGCAGCCGTCGCCGAACGCCGCGCCGCCTCCCGCTGCCGGCGGATATCCCACCGCGCCCCCTCCGACCTGGCATGCGGACCCGGCCCCGGCGGGTATGTCCGCGGGGCGGCAGCCCTGGCCGACGCCGTCCCCGGCGCCGGTGCCGCCGCCCCCGGCAGACGCGGTTCGCCGGACCACCCGGGTCGATCCGGTTCCCGGTACGCCCTTCGGCGTGGTGCAGCTCGCCGTCCCTCCGGTGGTCGCCGGTACGGCGGTGGGCGCCTTGGTCGCCGGCATCGGATCCATCCTGGTCGCCCTGCTGGTGGCCCTGTTCGGTCTGCTGGGCGCCCGGGACGGTTGGGGCGCTCTGGCAGGGGGTGCCTTCGCGGTGCCGAGCGCGTTGGCCGGCCTCGCGGCGGTGCTGCTGGGCGTGATCGGTCGGCGTCAGGTCAACCGGCCCGCACCGCCGCCGGCGGTCCGGTTCACCGGACGAGGGCTGGCGGTGGCCGGCATCGGCTGCGGCGCGGCCGGTCTGGGAGTCACCGTGCTGGCCTTCGCCGCCGCGTTGATCGCCAGCCTCGCCTGAGTAGGGGTCTCCGGTACCGGAAGCCTCGATGAAGGGCCCTTGCTTCGGGTTCTCGGGGCGGGTTCGCTACACTGGATAACTGGAGTCGCCCATGGATCGGGCGGGACGGCGATCGGGTCGGACGAGAGCAATCGCACAGCTCTCCCCGGGCACCCCGTTTTGACCTGTGCTCGCCTGGTGGGTACGCTTTTCCTGCGCTCGGGTTCGCCCGAGCAACTCGCGCGTGCGCTCGTGCCGGCAGGAGCCATCGAGCGGTGCCGCGTGACAAGCCACAAGAAGGGCGCGCGACTTCCGCGCGCAGGTGTTCATCCCGAGCGGGTGCGATGACGTGAGGGAGCCGTGATCGGGCGACACGCCCGACCGCGGGTGCCGGGACCGCCGGATGCGGCCCTGGTGGGAAATGTAGGAGAGCCGCCCGTGGGGCGGTTACGGCGAACGGCGCGGCCGCCACGTGCGGCCGAAGGGAGCGGAGAAACCCGGTGCCAACGATCCAGCAGCTGGTCCGTAAGGGCCGACAGGCCAAGACGAGCAAGACCAAGACGCCGGCGCTCAAGGGCAGCCCGCAGCGGCGCGGCGTGTGCACCCGCGTCTACACCACCACCCCGAAGAAGCCCAACTCGGCGCTGCGCAAGGTCGCTCGTGTCAAGCTGAGCAGCCAGATCGAGGTGACCGCCTACATCCCCGGTGTCGGCCACAACCTGCAGGAGCACTCCATCGTGCTCGTCCGCGGCGGCCGGGTGAAGGACCTCCCCGGCGTGCGTTACAAGATCGTGCGCGGTTCGCTGGACACCCAGGGTGTCCGCAACCGCAAGCAGGCCCGCAGCCGCTACGGCGCCAAGAAGGAGAAGAGCTGACATGCCGCGCAAGGGCCCCGCTCCGAATCGGCCGCTGGTTGCCGACCCGGTCTACAACTCGCCGTTGGTCACCCAGCTGGTGAACAAGATCCTCCTGCGTGGCAAGCGTCAGCTCGCCGAGCGGATCGTCTACGCCGCCCTCGAGGGCTGCCGGGATAAGTCCGGCACCGACCCGGTGGTCACCCTCAAGCGGGCAATGGACAACGTCAAGCCGACCCTCGAGGTCCGCAGCCGCCGTGTCGGTGGCGCGACCTATCAGGTCCCGGTCGAGGTGCGCCCGGGGCGGGCCACCACCCTGGGCCTGCGCTGGCTGGTCTCGTACGCGCGGGCCCGCCGGGAGAAGACGATGGTCGAGCGCCTCATGAACGAGCTGCTCGACGCGAGCAATGGTCTTGGCGCCGCTGTCAAGCGGCGCGAGGACACGCACAAGATGGCCGAGTCCAACAAGGCCTTCGCGCACTACCGCTGGTAAGTCCAGTTACGAGACGACGACAGTAGGGATTGAAGTGGCCGCCGCAGAAGCGCTCGCCAAGGTACGCAACATCGGCATCATGGCGCACATCGATGCTGGTAAGACCACGACCACCGAGCGGATCCTGTTCTACACCGGCATCACGTACAAGATCGGCGAGGTCCACGACGGTGCCGCCGTCATGGACTGGATGGAGCAGGAGCAGGAGCGGGGGATCACCATCACCTCCGCCGCCACCAAGTGCGAGTGGCAGGGCCACACCATCCAGATCATCGACACGCCCGGCCACGTCGACTTCACGGTCGAGGTCGAGCGGTCGCTGCGCGTGCTCGACGGCGCCGTCGCGGTCTATGACGGCGTCGCCGGGGTGGAGCCGCAGACCGAGAACGTCTGGCGCCAAGCGGACAAGTACAACGTTCCCCGGATGTGCTTCGTCAACAAGCTCGACCGGACGGGCGCGGACTTCTTCCGCTGCGTGCAGATGATGATCGACCGGCTGAACGCCACCCCGCTGGTGTTGCAGATCCCGATCGGGCTCGAGTCGGACTTCATCGGCGTCGTCGACCTGGTCTACATGCGCGCGCTGACCTGGCGCGGCGAGACCGTCAAGGGCGAGGACTACGCGATGGAGGAGATCCCCGCCGATCTCGCCGAGTCCGCGGCGGAGTGGCGGGAGAAGCTTCTCGAGACGCTCGCCGACGTCGACGACTCGGTGATGGAGAAGTACCTCGAGGGCGAGGAACTCTCCGCCGAGGAGATCAAGGCCGCCATCCGGCGGGCCACCATCGCCGGCAACGCCAACCCGGTGCTGTGCGGCTCGGCGTTCAAGAACAAGGGCGTCCAGCCCATGCTCGACGCCGTGATCGACTACCTGCCGTCGCCGCTGGACGTCCCGGCGATCGAGGGTACGGCGACCGACGGCGAGACGCCGATGCAGCGGAAGCCGTCGAGTTCGGAGCCGTTCTCCGGTCTCGCCTTCAAGATCCAGACTGACAAGCACCTCGGCAAGCTCACCTACGTCCGGGTGTACTCGGGCGTGGTGGAGACCGGGTCTCAGGTGATCAACTCCACCAAGGACCGCAAGGAGCGGGTGGGCAAGATCTACCAGATGCACGCCAACAAGCGGGAGGAGCGCGGCTCCGCCCAGGCTGGCGACATCATCGCGGTTCAGGGCCTGAAACAGACCACCACCGGTGACACCCTCTGTGACCCGGCCAACCCGGTGATCCTGGAGTCGATGACCTTCCCTGAGCCGGTCATCGAGGTGGCGATCGAGCCCAAGACCAAGGCCGACCAGGAGAAGCTCAGCACGGCCATCCAGCGACTCGCCGAGGAGGACCCGACCTTCCGGGTCAAGCTCGACGACCAGACCGGTCAGACGGTCATCTCCGGCATGGGCGAACTGCACCTGGACATCCTGGTCGACCGGATGCGCCGCGAGTTCAACGTCGAGGCGAACATCGGTAAGCCGCAGGTGGCTTACCGCGAGACCATCCGCCGCAAGGTGGACAAGGTCGAGTACACCCACAAGAAGCAGACCGGTGGTTCCGGCCAGTACGCGCGGGTCATCGTGAGCCTGGAGCCGCTGCCCATGGGGAGCGACTCTCCGACGTACGAGTTCGCCAACGCGGTGACCGGTGGCCGGGTGCCGAGGGAGTTCATCCCGTCGGTGGACGCCGGCGCCCAGGACGCCATGCAGTACGGCATCCTGGCGGGCTTCCCGCTGGTCGGCCTCAAGCTGACCCTGTTGGACGGCCAGTACCACGAGGTCGACTCGTCGGAAATGGCGTTCAAGATCGCCGGCTCGATGGTGCTCAAGGAGGCGGCCCGCAAGGCCGACCCGGCACTGCTCGAGCCGATGATGGCGGTCGAGGTGACGACGCCCGAGGAGAACATGGGCGACGTCATCGGCGACCTCAACTCCCGGCGCGGGATCATCCAGGCGATGGAGGAGCGCAGTGGCGCTCGCGTCGTCCGGGCTCTGGTGCCGCTGTCGGAGATGTTCGGCTACGTCGGCGACCTGCGGTCGAAGACCCAGGGCCGGGCGAGCTACAGCATGCAGTTCGACTCCTACGCCGAGGTTCCGACAAACGTGGCGAAGGAGATCATCGCGAAGGCGACCGGTGAGTGAGCTTCGGCTCGACTCTCCGGATGCCGGGGCGGTGAGACCGCGTCGGTCGCGGGCGGGTAACCTCGCCCGCGGCTGGTACGGATCGGACTGCGTGAACCGGGCCTGATGGTTTCAAAGCCGTAGGACCCATGTGCTGACCGGGCGGTCCGCCGGTCGATCAGCACGGGCCTTCCGGTCCCGCCGGAAGGGCTGTCGACAGAGTCCCCAACGCCGAATGGCGTGCCGGGCGTTACGTTCCAAGAAGTCCACAGGAGGACACCAGTGGCGAAGGCGAAGTTCGAGCGGACTAAGCCGCACGTCAACATCGGCACCATTGGTCACATCGACCACGGTAAGACGACGCTGACGGCGGCCATCACCAAGGTCCTGCACGACCGGTACCCGGAGGTCAACCCCTACACGCCGTTCGACGAGATCGACAAGGCGCCGGAGGAGAAGGCCCGCGGTATCACGATCTCGATCGCGCACGTCGAGTACCAGACCGAGGCGCGGCACTACGCGCACGTCGACTGCCCCGGTCACGCCGACTACATCAAGAACATGATCACCGGTGCCGCGCAGATGGACGGCGCGATCCTGGTGGTCGCGGCGACCGACGGCCCGATGCCGCAGACCCGCGAGCACGTGCTGCTGGCCCGCCAGGTTGGCGTGCCGTACATCGTGGTGGCGCTGAACAAGAGCGACATGGTGGACGACGAGGAGCTGCTCGAGCTCGTCGAGCTCGAGGTGCGCGAGCTGCTCTCGGCCCAGGAGTACCCGGGCGACGACCTGCCGGTCGTGCGCGTCTCGGCGCTGAAGGCGCTCGAGGGCGAGCCGGAGTGGACCGACAAGCTCATGGAGCTGATGAACGCGGTCGACACCGCGATTCCGCAGCCGGAGCGGGAGACCGAGAAGCCGTTCCTGATGCCCATCGAGGACGTCTTCACGATCACCGGTCGGGGCACGGTCGTCACCGGCCGCGCCGAGCGTGGCATCCTCAAGCCGAACGAGGAGGTGGAGCTCGTCGGCATCCGCGAGAAGTCGATGAAGACCACCTGCACCGGCATCGAGATGTTCCGCAAGCTGCTCGACGAGGCACGGGCCGGTGAGAACGTCGGTCTGCTGCTGCGTGGTATCAAGCGCGAAGACGTCGAGCGCGGCATGGTCGTCGTCAAGCCGGGCACCACCACCCCGCACACGGAGTTCGAGGCCACGGTCTACATCCTCTCCAAGGAGGAGGGCGGCCGGCACACCCCGTTCTTCCAGAACTACCGTCCGCAGTTCTACTTCCGGACCACGGACGTCACCGGCGTCGTCACGCTGCCCGAGGGCACCGAGATGGTCATGCCGGGCGACAACACCTCGATGACCGTCAAGCTGATCCAGCCCATCGCGATGGAGGAAAACCTCAAGTTCGCGATCCGGGAGGGCGGCCGGACGGTCGGCGCGGGTCGCGTCACCAAGATTATCAAGTGAGCAAGGTAACCCCGATTAGCGTGCCCGTGCGGTAGTACGGCATACTGGTCAGGTTGCGTAGGCGACGGGTGGTTGGCTGCGTGCGGCCAACCACCCTCGCTCGGCGTCCGGGTCCCAACTTGTGACCGTGGGCGCCTCCGACCCCCGCTCGTGGGGCCGGGTTCCCCGCCGTGCGGGGAAGCCCCGGGCCCGAGCGCGCCGGGTTGCCGCCGATCCGGTGGCGACGGGGACCAGCCGCTGAAGTTAGGCGGCGCGGTACGTGAGAAGGCGCGACACGCCCGACCGCGGGGGTCGGCGAAGTGGGCTCCGAGCAGACAACGGAGACCCGCAAGACAGCGGCATCGAGAGAAGGAACAGAAGCCACCATGGCGGGACAGAAGATCCGCATCCGGCTCAAGGCCTATGACCACGAGGTCGTCGACTCCTCGGCGCGGAAGATCGTCGAGACGGTGACGCGTACCGGGGCGCAGGTCGCGGGCCCGGTGCCGCTGCCCACGGAGATCAACCGTTTCTGCGTGATCCGTTCGCCGCACAAGTACAAGGACTCGCGCGAGCACTTCGAGATGCGCACGCACAAGCGTCTGATCGACATCATCGACCCGACCCCGAAGACGGTCGACTCGCTCATGCGCCTCGACCTGCCGGCTGGCGTCGACATCGAGATCAAGCTGTAGGGACCGGACTAATGGACAGGCAAGTTAAGGGCATCCTGGGCGCCAAGCTCGGCATGACCCAGGTCTGGGACAACAACCGCGTTGTCCCGGTGACCGTGGTGCAGGCCGGCCCGTGCGTCGTGACCCAGGTCCGTACCGCCGACACGGACGGCTACTCCGCGGTCCAGCTGGCGTACGGCGCGATCGACCCGCGGAAGGTCAACAAGCCGGAGAGCGGACACTTCGCGAAGTCCGGTGTGGCGCCACGGCGGCATCTCGTCGAGCTGCGTACCACCGACGCGAGCGAGTACGAACTCGGCCAGGAGATCAACGTCGAGACGTTCCCGGAGGGAACGGCGATCGACGTGACCGGCCGGACCAAGGGCAAGGGCTTCGCCGGCGTCATGAAGCGGCACGGCTTCCACGGTCTGCGTGCCAGCCACGGTGTCGAGCGCAAGCACCGCTCGCCGGGCTCGATCGGCGGGTGCGCCACCCCGGGCCGGGTCTTCAAGGGCATGAAGATGGCCGGCCGGATGGGTCGCGTCCGCTTCACCGTGCAGAACCTGCGCATCCAGGCGATCGACCCGGAGAACAACCTGCTGCTGATCCGGGGCGCCGTTCCCGGTCCCAAGGGCGCGCTGGTCCTGATCCGCACCGCGGCCAAGGCCCAGGTGAAGGGTGGTGCCTCGAAGTGACGACCGTTGACGTGTTGACCGCCGACGGGACGAAGAAGGGCTCGGTCGAGCTGCCGGGCGACATCTTCGACGTGCAGGCGAACATTCCGCTGATGCACCAGGTCGTGGTAGCGCAGCTCGCCGCCGCGCGGCAGGGCACGCACAAGACCAAGACCCGCGGTGAGGTATCCGGTGGCGGCGCCAAGCCGTACAAGCAGAAGGGCACCGGCCGGGCCCGCCAGGGTTCGACCCGGGCCCCGCAGTTCGCCGGTGGTGGCGTCGTGCACGGTCCCGTGCCGCGCGACTACAGCCAGCGGACCCCGAAGAAGATGAAGGTGGCGGCGCTGCGCGGCGCCCTCTCCGACCGGGCCCGTGCCGGGCGCGTGCACGTGGTCGAGGCGTTCGTCGACGGTGACAAGCCGTCCACCAAGGTCGCGATCCGTGCCCTGCGCAAGGTGACCGAGGCCCGCCGGGCCCTGGTCGTGCTGGCCACGACGGACGAGCTGAACTGGCTGTCGCTGCGCAACGAGCCGTCGGTGCACCTGCTCGAGGCGGGTCAGCTCAACACGTATGACGTGCTGGTCGCCGACGACGTGGTCTTCACCAGGGACGCGCTTGACGAGTTCCTTGGCGTACCGGCCGAGAGCGGCCCGACGGAGAGCGCGTCGGCCGAGACCGCTGAGGGGGATGGCAAGTGACGACCATCGCGGACCCGCGCGACATCATCGTGGCGCCGGTCATCTCCGAGAAGAGCTACAGCGAGCTGAACCGCAACTGGTACACCTTCCTGGTGCACCCGGACGCGAACAAGACCCAGATCAAGATCGCGATCCAGCAGATCTTCGACGTCCGCGTTCTGACGGTGAACACCCTCAACCGCGAGGGCAAGCGCAAGCGGACCCGCACCGGGTACGGCAAGCGCAAGAACACCAAGCGGGCGATGGTGAAGCTGGCTGACGGTGACCGTATCGAGGCCTTCGGCGGCCCGGTCAGCTGAGGGGTATAGACAATGGCTATCCGTAAGTACAAGCCGACGACGCCCGGCAGGCGCGGTTCCAGCGTCGCCGACTTCGCCGAGATCACCCGGTCCACCCCGGAGAAGTCGCTGCTGGCGCCGCTGCCCAAGAAGGGCGGCCGCAACGTGCACGGCCGGATCACCGCACGGCACCAGGGCGGCGGTCACAAGCGCCAGTACCGCATCATCGACTTCAAGCGGGTCGACAAGGACGGCGTGCCGGCGAAGGTCGCGCACATCGAGTACGACCCGAACCGCACCGCGCGGATCGCCCTGCTGCACTACGCCGACGGCGAGAAGCGCTACATCATCGCGCCGCGCGACCTCAAGCAGGGCGACCGGGTCGAGTCGGGGCCGAGCGCCGACATCAAGCCGGGGAACAACCTGCCGTTGCGCAACATCCCGGTCGGCACCACGGTGCACGGGGTGGAGCTGCGTCCGGGCGGCGGGGCCAAGCTGGCCCGCTCGGCCGGCGTCGGTATCCAGCTGCTGGGCCGTGAGGGCGCGTACGCCACGCTGCGGATGCCCTCGGGCGAGATCCGCCGGGTCGACGTTCGCTGCCGCGCCACGGTCGGTGAGATCGGTAACGCCGACCAGTCGAACATCAACTGGGGTAAGGCCGGCCGGATGCGCTGGAAGGGCAAGCGCCCGACCGTCCGTGGTGTGGCCATGAACCCGGTCGACCACCCGCACGGTGGTGGTGAGGGTAAGACCTCCGGTGGTCGCCACCCGGTGAACCCGCAGGGTAAGCCCGAGGGCCGCACCCGTCGTAAGGGCCAGCCGAGTGACCGGCTGATCGTCCGCCGCCGCTACGCCACGCGTAAGCGCGGCTGAGGGAGATAAGACATGCCTCGCAGCCTGAAGAAGGGCCCGTTCATCGACGACCACCTGCTCAAGAAGGTGGAGACGCAGAACGACAAGGGCTCGAAGAACGTCATCAAGACCTGGTCGCGGCGCTCGACGATCATCCCGGAGATGCTCGGGCACACGATCGCCGTGCACGACGGACGCAAGCACGTCCCGGTGTTCATCACCGAGGCGATGGTCGGGCACAAGCTCGGCGAGTTTGCGCTGACCCGCACCTTCAAGGGTCACGAGAAGGACGACCGGAAGAGCCGCCGGCGCTGACGCCGCGGGCATACGGATAGAGGAACAAGGGGTTACAGCGATGCCAGTAAAGGGCGACGCTCCGGTGCTTCCGGGCGCGCGGGCGGTTGCGCGGTACGTGCGCATCTCGCCGACCAAGGCGCGCCGGGTGGTCAACCTCGTCCGCGGTCTGCCCGCGAAGGAGGCGCTCACGGTGCTGCAGTTCGCGCCGCAGGCGGCGAGTGAGCAGGTTTACAAGGTCCTCGCCAGCGCGATCGCCAACGCGGAGAACAACGAGCGGCTGGACCCCGACGCGCTGCTCGTCAGCGAGGCGTACGTCGACGAGGGACCGACCATGAACCGGTTCCAGCCGCGGGCGCAGGGCCGGGCGTACCGGATCCGCAAGCGGACCTGCCACATCACGGTGGCGGTCGAAGCCGTCGCGCCCGCCGCGCCGGCCAGGAAGGCGACGCCGGCGAAGAAGGCGACGCCGGCCAAGGAGACCGTCGCGCCGAAGGCTCAGCCGGCGACGTCGACGCCGGAGGCCGAGGCCGTTGACACGCAGAGCAAGACGGAGGGTGCCGAGTAATGGGTCAGAAGGTTCACCCGCACGGGTTCCGGCTCGGCATCTCGACCGACTGGAAGTCGCGCTGGTTCGCGGACAAGCTGTACAAGGACTACATCGGCGAGGATGTCAAGATCCGCCGGATGATGTCCAAGGGCCTCGAGCGGGCCGGCATCTCGAAGGTCGACATCGAGCGGACCCGGGACCGGGTGCGGGTCGACATCCACACCGCGCGGCCGGGCATCGTCATCGGCCGGAAGGGTGCGGAGGCCGACCGGATCCGGGGCGAGCTGGAGAAGCTCACCGGCAAGCAGGTGCAGCTCAACATCCTTGAGGTGAAGAGCCCGGAGTCGGACGCTCAGCTGGTCGCCCAGGCCGTGGCCGAGCAGCTCTCCAGCCGGGTCAGCTTCCGGCGGGCGATGCGGAAGTCCATGCAATCGGCGATGAAGAACCCGGCCTGCAAGGGCATCCGGGTGCAGGTCTCCGGTCGTCTGGGCGGTGCGGAGATGAGCCGCACCGAGTTCTACCGCGAGGGTCGGGTTCCGCTGCACACGCTGCGGGCGAACATCGAGTACGGCTTCTTCGAGGCCCGGACCACCTTCGGCCGCATCGGTGTGAAGGTCTGGATCTACAAGGGCGACGCGGTGCCGGGTCGCGAGGCGCCGGCCGAGGCCGGACCGTCCCGTCCGCGCCGTGACCGCGGCGACCGTCCCGACCGGCCGCGCCGTGGTCGGTCCGGTTCCTCCGGCACCACCGCCGGCGGCACCGAGGCCGGTCGGGCCGCGCAGGCCGGCCAGGCCGCGCAGGCCGGGAAGACCGGCGGCACCGAGGGCGGACGGGCCGGGCAGACCGGCGCCGCCCCGGAGGCCACCAACGACAACGCCGCGCCGGCCACGGCCGCGCCGGCTACTCCGGCCGGCTCGGCCGGATCGGACAGCTCAGCGCAGGAGGGCTGACAGATGCTGATGCCGCGTAAGCCCCCGAAGGGCTTCCGCAAGCCGCACCACCCCGACCGCAGTGGCGCGTCGAAGGGCGGCAACCGGGTGGTGTTCGGCGAGTTCGGAATCCAGGCGCTCGAGCCGGCGTACGTGACGAACCGGCAGATCGAGTCGGCGCGTATCGCCATGACCCGGCACATCAAGCGTGGTGGCAAGGTCTGGATCTCGGTCTTCCCGGACCAGGCGTTGACCAAGAAGCCCGCCGAGACCCGGATGGGTTCCGGTAAGGGCTCGCCCGAGTGGTGGGTGGCCAACGTCAAGCCGGGTCGGATTCTCTTCGAGATGTCCTTCCCGAACGAGCAGGTCGCGCGAGAGGCGATGCGTCGCGCGATCCACAAGCTCCCGATGAAGTGCCGCATTGTGACGCGCGAAGTGGGTGAATCCTGATGGCAGCGGGCGTTAAGGCCAGCGAGCTGCGCGAGCTCTCCGAGGAGGACCTGGTCGCGCGGTTGCGTGAGGCCAAGGCGGAGCTGTTCAACCTCCGCGTGCAGGCCGCGACCGGCCAGCTGGACAACAACCGCCGGTTGCAGGTCATCCGCCGGGACATCGCCCGGATCTACACGATCATGCGCGAGCGTGAGCTGGGGCTTTCGGCCGCGCCGACTGAGGTGGCTGCATCATGACCGAAGAGACCAAGACCAACACCGCCGTTGAGCGGGGCCGGCGCAAGGTGCGCGAGGGCCTCGTGGTCAGCGACAAGATGGAGAAGACCGTCGTCGTCGAGGTCGAGGACCGGGTCAAGCACGCGCTGTACGGCAAGGTCATGCGCCGTACGAGCAAGCTGAAGGCGCACGATGAGCAGAACTCGGCCGGTATCGGCGACCGGGTGCTGATCATGGAGACCCGACCGCTCTCCGCTACCAAGCGGTGGCGGATCGTGGAGATCCTCGAGAAGGCCAAGTAAGAGCCGTACGGGCTGCGCATCAGCAGGCTCAGGGTTCCGCCAAGCTCGACCGGTCCGGCCGGTCGAGAACTGGCAGACATAGGAGATAGACGTGATTCAGCAAGAGTCGCGACTGCGCGTCGCCGACAACACGGGTGCCCGGGAGATCCTGTGCATCCGCGTACTCGGCGGCTCCGGTCGGCGCTACGCGAGCATCGGTGATGTCATCGTGGCCACGGTCAAGGACGCCATCCCGGGTGCTGGTGTGAAGAAGGGCGACGTCGTCAAGGCGGTCGTGGTCCGCACCGCCAAGGAAAAGCGGCGGCCGGACGGTTCGTACATCCGCTTCGACGAGAACGCCGCCGTCATCATCAAGGACGGTGGTGACCCGCGCGGTACCCGTATCTTCGGTCCGGTCGGCCGTGAGCTGCGGGACAAGCGGTTCATGAAGATCATCTCTCTCGCGCCGGAGGTGTTGTGACCATGAGCGAGCGCAGCGAGCGAACCAGCAGGCTCAGCGGTCGCGACCTTCGGGCGCGCGCCGACCGGAGGGAGACGCGGGCATGAAGGTCAAGAAGGGCGACACGGTCGTCGTCATCGCCGGCAAGGACAAGGGTGCCAAGGGCAAGGTCATCGCGGCCTACCCGCGGCAGGACAAGGTCCTCGTCGAGGGTGTGAACCGGATCAAGAAGCACACCCGCATCCAGACCACCCAGCGTGGTGCCAAGACCGGTGGCATCGTCACCCAGGAGGCCCCGATCCACGTGTCGAACGTGATGGTCCTGGACTCCGACGGCAAGCCGACCCGCGTCGGCTACCGGATCGACGATAACGGCCAGAAGGTCCGTGTCGCGCGTAGCACCGGTAAGGACCTGTGATGAGCACGGCTACCGAAACGAAGACCATGCCGCGCCTCAAGGAGCGGTACCGCAACAAGATCGTGGCCCAGCTGCGCGAGCAGTACCAGTACTCGAACCCGATGCAGGTACCGGGCCTGGTCAAGATCGTCGTCAACATGGGTGTGGGCGAGGCCGCCCGCGACGCCAAGCTGATCGACGGCGCGGTGCGCGACCTGACCACCATCACGGGCCAGAAGCCGCAGGTGCGGCGGGCCAGCAAGTCGATCGCGCAGTTCAAGCTGCGGGAGGGCATGCCGATCGGTGCGAAGGTCACCCTGCGCGGCGACCGGATGTGGGAGTTCCTGGACCGGCTGCTGTCCATCGCGCTGCCGCGTATCCGCGACTTCCGTGGTCTGGACGGGCGCAAGCTCGACGGGCACGGCAACTACACGTTCGGCCTGACCGAGCAGTCGGTGTTCCACGAGATCGACCAGGACAGGATCGATCGGCAGCGGGGCATGGACATCACGGTGGTCACCACCGCCAAGACCGACGACGAGGGCCGGGCGCTGCTCAAGCTCCTGGGCTTCCCGTTCAAGGAGAACTGAGATGGCCAAGAAGGCGCTGATCCTCAAGGCGGCCGCGAAGCCGAAGTTCTCGGTTCGCGCGTACACCCGCTGCCAGCGGTGCGGGCGTCCCAAGGCGGTCTACCGCAAGTTCGGGCTCTGCCGGGTGTGCATCCGGGAGATGGCCCACCGCGGTGAGCTGCCCGGCGTGTCCAAGGCTTCCTGGTAACGCCGCCCGAGCCCCTGACCGGATATAGCTGTATCACCTCTTCGCCGTAGGCCCCGGGCCACGAGCCCGGGGAACCCCGGCGAGAAAGGCTGACGAATTCCATGACGATGACCGACCCGATCGCAGACATGCTCACGCGTCTGCGCAACGCCAACCAGGCGTACCACGACCGGGTGACGATGCCGTACTCGAAGCTCAAGGCGAACATCGCCGAGGTGCTCAAGGGTGAGGGCTACATCGCCACCTGGTCCGTCGAGGAGCCCGAGGAGGGCGCCGTCGGCAAGCGACTGGTCGTCGAGCTGAAGTACGGCCAGAACCGCGAGCGGAGCCTGGCCGGCATCAAGCGCGTGTCCAAGCCCGGCCTCCGGGTGTACGCCAAGTCGGACGAGCTGCCGCGGGTGCTCGGAGGACTGGGCGTGGCGATCATTTCGACGTCCCAGGGGCTGCTGACCGATCGGCAGGCCCGCAAGCGGAGCGTGGGCGGGGAAGTCCTCGCCTTCGTCTGGTAATCACGAGGGAATGATCGATAATGTCGCGTATTGGACGTAAGTCGATCCCGGTACCATCGGGTGTCGACGTCACGATCAACGGCCGCACCATCACGGTGAAGGGCCCCAAGGGCGAGCTGTCGCACACCCTCGCGGAGCCGATCACCGCGGAGCGGGCCGAGGACGGCCAGCTCCAGATCAACCGGCCGAATGACGAGCGCAGGGCCAAGGAACTGCACGGCCTGAGCCGTACTCTGGTGGCGAACATGGTCGTCGGGGTGACCGAGGGCTACCGCAAGACGCTGGAGATCGCGGGCACCGGTTACCGGGTGACCGCCAAGGGCAAGGACCTCGAGTTTGCCCTCGGCTTCTCGCACCCGGTCCTGGTCCCGGCCCCGGAGGGGATCACCTTCACCGTGGAGCGGCCCACGCTGTTCCACGTGGCCGGGATCAACAAGTGGCAGGTCGGCGAGGTGGCCGCCAACATCCGGAAGATCCGCCCGCCGGAGCCCTACAAGGGCAAGGGCGTCAAGTACCAGGGCGAAGTGATTCGTCGTAAGGCTGGAAAGGCAGGTAAGAAGTGAGCGCGACCCTGCTCAAGCGCCGGCGCGGCGTCGCCGCGAAGCGCGCCGTCGGGCGGGCTCGTCGGCACTTCCGCGTCCGCAAGAACATCAGTGGTACGACCGAGCGTCCGCGCCTGGTCGTCTCCCGGTCCCTGCGGCACATCACGGCCCAGGTCGTGGACGACACCCGGGGACACACCCTGGCGTCGGCGTCGACCATGGACGCGTCGCTGCGCGGTGCCGAGGGCGACAAGAGCGCCCTCGCCGGCAAGGTCGGCACGCTGCTGGCCGAGCGGGCCAAGGCCGCCGGTATCGAGAAGGTCGTCTTCGACCGCGGTGGCAACCGGTACGCGGGGCGGATCGCCGCGCTGGCCGACGCCGCGCGCGAAGCCGGGCTCAAGTTCTAGAAACCCGTCACGAGAGAGAAGGAAGGCTGCTGATGCCAGGTCAACAGCGCCGTGGCGGCGGGTCCGGTGGCAGTGAGGGTGGTCGCCGCGACAACCGCCGTGAGGGCGGTCGCGGAAACGCGCCCGTCGAGAAGACGCCGCACCTCGAGCGGGTTGTGGCAATCAACCGGGTTGCCAAGGTCGTGAAGGGTGGTCGTCGGTTCAGCTTCACCGCCCTCGTGATCGTGGGCGACGGTGAAGGCACCGTCGGCGTGGGCTACGGGAAGGCCAAGGAGGTGCCCGCGGCGATCGCCAAGGGTGTCGAGGAGGCCAAGAAGCACTTCTTCAAGGTGCCGCGGATCGCTTCCTCGATCCCGCACCCGGTGCAGGGGGAGGACGCCGCCGGCGTCGTCCTGCTCAAGCCGGCAAGCGCCGGTACCGGCGTGATCGCCGGTGGCCCGGTGCGTGCCGTGCTGGAGTGCGCCGGCATCCACGACGTGCTGTCCAAGAGCCTGGGCTCGTCGAACCCGATCAACATCGTGCACGCGACCGTCGCGGCTCTCAAGAGCCTCGAGTCGCCGGAGGCCGTCGCGGCGCGTCGCGGGCTGCCGGTCGAGGACGTCGCGCCGGCGGCGATGTTGGCTTCGCGGGCAGGGGTGGCTTCCTGATGGCACGACTCAAGGTGACCCAGGTCCGGTCCGAGATCGGGACCAAGCGCAACCAGCGGGAGTCGCTGCGTTCGCTGGGTCTCAAGCGGATCAATGACGTGGTGGTCAAGGAGGACCGTCCCGAGATCCGGGGCATGATCTTCACCGTGAACCACCTCGTGAAGGTCGAGGAGGTCGACTAATGACGATCAAGGTCCACCACCTGCGTCCGGCGCCGGGAGCCAAGACGCCGAAGACCCGTGTGGGTCGCGGTGAGGGCTCCAAGGGCAAGACCGCCGGTCGCGGTACCAAGGGCTCGAAGGCGCGGAAGAACATCCCCGCGGGCTTCGAGGGTGGGCAGATGCCGATCCACATGCGTCTGCCGAAGATGAAGGGCTTCCGGAACAAGTTCAAGGTGGTCTTCCAGGTGGTCAACCTGGACCGGCTTGCCGAACTGTTCCCGAACGGCGGGCAGGTCGGTCCGGCCGAGCTGGTCGAGGCGGGCGCCGTCCGCAAGGGCCAGCAGGTGAAGGTGCTGGGCAGTGGCGACCTCAACGGGGTGGCGCTCCAGGTGTCGGCGCACGCGTTCAGCGCGTCGGCCAAGGAGAAGATTTCCGCCGCTGGCGGCTCGGTCACCGAGCTGTAGGACGTATCCGGTCGTGGCGCCCGCTCAGTTGACTCAACTGGCGGGCGCCGCGACGCGTACCG
This sequence comes from Plantactinospora sp. GCM10030261, assembly GCF_042666615.1. Taxonomy (NCBI): domain Bacteria; kingdom Bacillati; phylum Actinomycetota; class Actinomycetes; order Micromonosporales; family Micromonosporaceae; genus Plantactinospora; species Plantactinospora sp. GCM10030261. The sequence continues at coordinate 256,043 of NZ_JBHTDD010000001.1, read as the reverse complement.
GGTCGGACCGCGTCGTGACGTGGGCATCGCGTGGTGGCGCCGGCCGGCATGACATCGGACACGGTGTATGTTGCCGGGCACACCTGCCCGCAGCCGCACCGGGCTGTTAGAGTCCGAATCCCAGCTATGGATATCGGGTAGTCGCCCGATGACACCACCCCGACCCGCCTCGGACCCGCCGGCGGGCGGCCTCGCGCAGGAGGAAGAAGTTGCTCTCCGCCTTTGCCAGTGCGTTCCGCACGCCTGACCTGCGCAAGAAGCTGCTGTTCACAGTCGGCATCATTGCGATCTACCGGCTCGGCGCGACGCTGCCAAGCCCGGGGGTCTCGTACAGCAACGTGCAGAAGTGCCTCGAGGCCACCCGGTCCTCCGACCAGAGCGCCGGCTTCCAGTTGCTCCAGCTCTTCTCCGGCGGGGCGCTGCTCCAGCTCTCGGTCTTCGCGCTCGGCATCATGCCCTACATCACCGCCTCGATCATCCTGCAGTTGCTCACCGTGGTGATTCCGCGGCTGGAGCAGCTCCGCAAGGAGGGCCAGTCGGGCCAGGCCAAGATCACCCAATACACCCGGTACCTGACGCTGGGCCTGGGCGTGCTGCAGGCGTCCGCGTTCGTCGCGCTCGGTCGGTCCGGCCAGCTGTTCAACAACCTCTGCGACCAGTACCCGATCATCCCCGACGGGCAGGGCCTGCCGACCTGGCTCACCCTGACCACGCTCGTGATCACGATGACCGCGGGCACCGGCGTGGTGATGTGGCTGGGTGAGCTGATCACCGACCGCGGGGTCGGCAACGGGATGTCGGTCCTGATCTTCACCTCGATCGCGGCCCGCCTTCCCGGCGAGGGTTGGGCGATCAAGGAGTCGAAGGGCTGGGGCTGGTTCGCCCTGATGCTCGCCCTGGTCATCGTGATCATCACGCTGGTGGTCTTCATCGAGCAGGCGCAACGCCGGATCCCGGTGCAGTACGCCAAACGCATGATCGGCCGGCGGATGTACGGCGGCACCTCCACCTACATCCCCCTGAAGGTCAACCAGGCGGGTGTCATCCCGGTCATCTTCGGCTCCTCGCTGCTCTACCTTCCGCAACTGGTGCTCCAGTTCTTCGACCAGAACAACCTCAAGGGCTGGCAGCTCTGGGTGCAGGACAACCTGGTGACGCCGAGCAGCCCGACGTACATCGCGGCCTACTTCCTGCTGATCGTCTTCTTCACGTACTTCTACGTCTCGATCACGTTCAACCCGACCGAGGTCGCGGACAACATGAAGAAGTACGGCGGGTTCGTGCCCGGCATCCGGCCGGGCAAGCCGACCGCGGAGTACCTCGACTTCATCCTCAGCCGGATCACCCTGCCGGGCGCGCTGTACCTGGCGATCATCTCGGTGCTGCCGAACTTCTTCTTCATCTGGCTGGACAGCCAGCAGTACCAGAACTTCCCGTTCGGGGGTGTCGCTGTCCTGATCATGGTGGGTGTCGGTCTGGAGACCGTGAAGCAGATCGAGAGCCAACTCATGCAGCGCAACTACGAAGGGTTCCTCCGGTAGATGCGACTCGTTCTGGTCGGTCCCCCCGGGGCGGGAAAGGGGACCCAGGCCGAGTTCATCGCCGCCCACCTGGCCGTGCCCAAAATCTCGACCGGGGACATCTTCCGGGCGAACGTTTCACAGGGCACGCCGCTGGGTGTCGAGGCCAAGCGCTACATGGACGCTGGCAAGCTGGTCCCGGACGAGGTGACAATCAACATGGTCCGGGACCGGCTAGCCGAGCCGGACGCCTCCGAGGGCTTCCTGCTCGATGGCTTTCCGCGTACCACCCCGCAGGCGGCGGCGCTGGACAAGCTGCTGGCCGACCTGGGCACGGCGCTCGACCTGGTGATGGAGCTGGTGGTCGACGACGACGAGGTGATCAGACGGTTGTCCGGCCGGCGTACCTGCCGGGGCTGCGGCAAGATCTGGCACATCGAGTTCGACGCGCCAAGCCAGCCGGGCACCTGTGACCGCTGCGGGTCCGACCTGTTCCAGCGCGACGACGACAAGCCCGAGACGATCGCCGAGCGGCTACGCGAGTACTCCGTCAAGACCGCCCCACTTGTGGACTACTACGGCGCCCAGGGCAAGCTGGTCGGCATCGACGCCACCGGGCCGGTCGAGGACGTCACGGTCCGGGCCATCGACGCGCTGCGTTCGTACGGCGGATAGGTACGAGGGTCGTTATCTCATGCGTCGTCACCAGTTGGATATCCAGCTGAAGACCCCGGACCAGATCGAGCTGATGCGCGCGGCCGGCCTGGTCGTGGCGGCCGCGCTGGCCGCGGTGCGGGACGCCGTCGCGCCCGGAGTCTCCACCGGGCAGCTTGACGCGGTCGCCGAGTCGGTCATCCGAGATGCCGGCGCGGCGCCGTCGTTCCTCGGTTACCACGGCTATCCGGCATCGATCTGCTCCTCGGTCAACGAGCAGGTGGTGCACGCGATCCCCAGCCGTGAGCAGGTGCTTGTCGAGGGCGACCTGATCTCGATCGACTGTGGCGCGGTGCTGAACGGGTGGCACGGCGACGCGGCCATCACCGTCGCGGTCGGCGACGTGCGGCCGGAGCTGCTCCGGATGGCCACGGTGGCCGAGGACGCGATGTGGGCGGGTATCGCCGCGGCGGCGCGCGGTGCGGCCAACGGGCGGGGTCGGCTCACCGACATCTCGTACGCGGTGGAGACCGCCGTCCGCAAGGGCGGCCGGTTCGGCATCGTCGACGGGTATGGCGGGCACGGCATCGGCACCGAGATGCACCAGGATCCACATGTGCTCAACCACGGGCGGCCCGGCCGCGGACCACGGCTGGTGCCCGGGATGGCGCTGGCCATCGAGCCCATGATCACCATTGGCTCGCCGAAGACGGTGGAACTCGCGGACGGCTGGACGGTGGTGACCAAGGACGGCTCGGTCGCCGCACATGTCGAGCATTCGATCGCCCTGCTGGACGACGGGGTGTGGGTGTTGACCTCGGTGGACGGCGGCCGAGGTCGCCTCGGTGACCTGGTCACCGCCCGGCAGCCGGTCGATTCGCCATCCGCCTGACGGGCATCCGCCCGCCCCGGTTTCCCCGAAATGGGTGCCCCCGCGCGCATGATCGGCGCTCGCGGACGGTGGCGCCGGGATGGCATGCTCGGGTGTATGGATCAGCGTGGGCACATGCGGGCCTCGGACGCCGACCGGGAGGCGGTCGCCGATCGGCTCCGCGGCGCGCTGAGCGAGGGCCGGCTCGACCTGCCTGAGTACGACGAGCGGTTGCGGCGGGCGTACGCGGCGAAGACGTACGACGATCTGAGTGGCCTGCTGACGGACCTGCCGGAGACAGCGCCGCCCGAGCGGTCCGGCCTGGCTCCGACGCCGCCGCAGCCGGCGTCGCCGGTGCCGGACGCGGGGTCGGCCGCGCCCGGTGGGCCGGGCGCCCGCTCAGGCCGCTCGGCGGTGACCAGGGGCTGGCTGCTGGCGACCTGGAGCAGCTACCTGAGTGTGGTCGCCATCACGGTGGCGATCTGGTTGGTCACCTCCCTGATGTCGGGCGAGTGGCAGTATTTCTGGCCGGTCTGGGTGGCCGGCCCCTGGGGCGCCGTGATCCTGGTGACGACCATCACCGGGCTACTCAGCGGTGCGCCGCACCGTTGGCATGGGCATGGACGCTGGCACGAGCGCAATCGGCGGCGGTGAACTGCCCGGGCGGTCCCGTTCCGGGCCCCCGGGGCACGGCCGTCCCGATCCTCCGCGCCGGCCCGGACCTGGTTTGGCGTCGATGCCGGCAGCGGCGTACACTGGCTGATCGGCGCGCAGCGTCCACTCCGGCATGCCCACTCAGCGCTTCGGTGGGGCCGGAGCCGCGGCTGGCCCGGGTGGATCCCACCCGGGAAATGGCGTTGCGAGCCGGTCCGGAGAAACCGACGTCAGGACAGCGGAGGACATGCCGAAAAAAGACGGAGCCATCGAGATCGAAGGTCGGGTCATCGAGCCCCTCCCGAACGCGATGTTCCGGGTGGAGCTGGCGAACGGCCACAAGGTGCTGGCTCACATCAGCGGCAAGATGCGGCAGCACTACATCCGCATCCTGCCCGAGGACCGAGTCGTGGTCGAACTCTCGCCGTACGACCTCACCCGCGGGCGCATCGTCTACCGCTACAAGTAACCGAACCTGACGACGGCCGGGTGTCCCGTGTCCGTCTTCGAAGTCCGGCGGCGACCTCGCCGTCCGGGCGTGATGGAGAGTAAGGCAACCGTGAAGGTCAAGCCGAGCGTCAAGCGGATCTGCAACAAGTGCCGGGTGATCCGCCGGCACGGCCGGGTCATGGTCATCTGCACCGACCCGCGCCACAAGCAGCGTCAGGGCTGACCCCAGTCCCAGCGGCAGCAGATCGCACACAACAACAAGCTCGTCCCAGCCACGAGCACCGAGGCGCAGATGCGTACGCGTTACTCGTGGCTGACCCCCGGTCGGAGGCCGGGGCCCGCCTGGGCAGGCGGGGCGGGGCGGGCGGAGACCTCCGCGACAACACCACGAGGAGTACGCCCACACATGGCACGTCTACTCGGCGTCGACCTCCCCCGCGAGAAGCGGATGGAGATCGCGCTCACCTACATTTTCGGGGTCGGCAAGACCCGGGCTCAGGAGAGCCTGGCCGCCACCGGCATCTCGCCGGACAAGCGGGCCCGGGACCTGACCGACGACGAGCTGCTGCAGCTGCGGAACCACATCGAGGCCAATTACAAGGTCGAGGGTGACCTGCGCCGCGAGGTCGCCGCGGACATCCGTCGCAAGGTCGAGATTGGCTGCTACGCGGGCATCCGGCACCGCCGGGGCCTGCCCGTCCGGGGTCAGCGGACGCGCACCAACGCGCGTACCCGCAAGGGCCCGAAGCGGACGGTCGCGGGCAAGAAGAAGGCCGGCAAGAAGTAATTAGGAGCGCACAGACTTATGCCACCGAAGGCTCGCGCCGGAGCCGCTGTAAAGAAGGTCCGGCGCAAGGAACGGAAGAACGTCGCCCACGGGCAGGCGCATATCAAGAGCACCTTCAACAACACCATCGTGTCCATCACGGACCCGACCGGTGCGGTCATCTCCTGGGCCTCCGCTGGCCAGGTTGGCTTCAAGGGCTCCCGCAAGTCGACTCCGTTCGCCGCGCAGCTGGCCGCCGAGGCCGCCGCGCGTCGGGCGATGGAGCACGGCATGCGCAAGATCGACGTTTTCGTCAAGGGCCCCGGCTCCGGCCGGGAGACCGCGATCCGGTCGTTGCAGGCCGTCGGGCTGGAGGTCGGGCAGATCTCCGACGTCACGCCGCAGCCGCACAACGGATGCCGTCCGCCGAAGCGTCGTCGGGTCTGAGAGGTTAGGAAGAGATGGCTCGTTACACCGGTGCTGACTGCCGCCGTTGCCGGCGGGAGAAGATGAAGCTGTTCCTCAAGGGCAGCAAGTGCGATGGCCCGAAGTGCCCGTTCGAGTCCCGGCCGTTCCCGCCGGGGCAGCACGGGCGCGGTCGGACCAAGGAGACCGAGTACCTGCTCCAGCTTCGTGAGAAGCAGAAGGCCCGCCGCGTGTACGGCGTGCTGGAGAAGCAGTTCCACGGTTACTACGTGGAGGCTGTGTCCAAGCAGGCGAAGACCGGTGAGGTCCTGCTGCAGATCCTCGAGTCGCGGCTCGACAACGTGGTCTACCGGGCTGGACTGGCCAAGTCCCGGGACCACGCTCGCCAGCTGGTCAAGCACGGCCACTTCACGGTCAACGGCAAGAAGGTCGACATTCCGTCGTACCGCGTCAAGGAGCACGACATCGTCGAGGTGCGGGCGAAGTCCAAGGAGCTCACGCCGTTCATCGTGGCGCAGGCCGAGGCCGGCTCCCGGCCGGTCCCGGCGTGGTTGGAGACCATCCCCAGCCAGCTCAAGGTTCTGGTTCACTCGCTCCCGGCCCGCCAGGTCATCGACACGCAGGTGCAGGAGCAGCTGATCGTCGAGCTCTACTCCAAGTAGGCCCGGCAACCCGATGGCGGCCCCGATCCCGGGGCCGCCGTCGGGACCGAAAAGTTTGGGCATCAAATAGCGGGTGCCCCGAACGAAAGAAGAACTCATGCTCATCAGCCAGCGGCCGACTCTGTCCGAGGAGTCGATCAGCGAGACCCGCTCCCGGTTCGCCATCGAGCCCCTGGAGCCGGGATTCGGCTACACCTTGGGGAACTCGCTCCGGCGGACCCTGCTCTCCTCCATTCCTGGTGCCGCCGTCACGTCGATCAAGATCGACGGAGTGCTCCACGAGTTCACCACGATCCCCGGCGTCAAGGAGGACGTGGTCGAGCTCGTCATGAACATCAAGGAGCTGTGCGTCAGCTCCGAGCACGACGAGCCGGTCAGCATGTACCTGCGCAAGCAGGGCCCGGGCGACGTCACCGCGGGTGACATCCAGCCCCCGGCCGGCGTCTCGGTGCACAACCCGGACCTGAAGCTGGCCACCCTGAACGGCAAGGGTCGGCTCGACATGGAGCTGACCGTCGAGCGGGGCCGGGGCTACGTCACCGCCGCGCAGAACAAGCAGGCCGGCGCCGAGATCGGCCGGATCCCGGTGGACTCGATCTACTCGCCGGTGCTCAAGGTGACGTACCGGGTCGAGGCCACCCGTGTCGAGCAGCGCACCGACTTCGACCGGCTCGTCATCGACGTGGAGACGAAGCCGTCGATGGGTCCGCGGACCGCGCTCGCCTCCGCGGGCTCCACTCTCGTCGAACTGTTCGGCCTGGCCCGTGAGCTGGACGAGACCGCCGAGGGCATCGACATCGGGCCGTCGCCGCAGGACGCGCAGCTCGCCGCCGACCTCGCGCTGCCGATCGAGGAACTGGACCTCACCGTCCGCTCGTACAACTGCCTCAAGCGCGAGGGCATCAACTCCGTTGGTGAGCTCATCGGGCGTACCGAGGCCGACCTTCTCGACATCCGGAACTTCGGCCAGAAGTCGATCGACGAGGTCAAGATGAAGCTCGCCGGGATGGGTCTGGGGCTGAAGGACTCGGCTCCGAACTTCGACCCGGCGCAGGTCGTGGACACCTTCGGCGAGGGCGACTACGACACCGACGACTACCGCGAGACCGAGCAGCTCTAGTCCGGCTGCCGCCACCACTGAGGAGCACCAACGATGCCCACGCCCACCAAGGGCCCCCGCCTCGGCGGCAGCCCCGCGCACGAACGGCTGATGCTGGCGAACCTGGCCACCGCGCTGTTCCAGCACGGCAAGATCAAGACCACCGAGACGAAGGCCAAGCGGCTGCGGCCCCTCGCCGAGCAGCTCATCACCAAGGCCAAGCGCGGTGATCTGGCGAACCGTCGTCGGGTGGCGTCGGTCGTCCGGGACAAGGACGTCGTCTTCCAACTGTTCGACCAGATCGCGCCGCGGTACGCCAGCCGTCCGGGTGGCTACACCCGGATCGTGAAGACCGGGCCGCGCAAGGGTGACGCCGCGCCCATGGCGATCATCGAACTGGTCGAGGAGATGGTGGCCGCGCCGCCCGCCAAGGCGACCAAGAAGGCGGCCTCTCGCAAGGCCGCTCAGCAGGACAAGGTCGAGGCGCTCGCGCCCGACGAGGAGGCGCCCGCCTCCCGCGCTGCGGACCAGGACGCCGAGCCGCCGCAGTCGGCGTCCGGCGACACCGCCGCCGCCCGGGCGGACAGCGACGAGGCCGACACCTCGGCCACCCGCGAGGACGACAAGTCCTGACCGGACGAACACAGGACGGGCCCGGCACCCTCATGGGGTGCCGGGCCCGCCCCGTTCCACCCACGATTCCTTCTGGTTGATCAAGAGCTTCGCGTCAGAATCGAGCCCTGTTCCGACGCGAACCTCTTGATCAACGAGAGAAGGTGGGCGCGGAGGGGAGGAAGGGATGAGTAGCGAAGTGGTTCGGGTGCGGGCGGATGTGGCTTATGACGGGGGTGGGTTTTCCGGGTGGGCGGTGCAGCCGGGGCGGCGGACCGTCGCCGGGGTTCTGACCGATGCCCTGGATCGGATCCTCGGGCCGGATGCCGCCACCGGGTTGACCGTGGCGGGGCGGACCGACGCCGGTGTGCACGCCACCGGGCAGGTCTGCCACGTCGATCTGGCGGACGGCGCCTGGCAGCCGGTGGCCACGACGCTGGTACGCCGACTGAACGCCGTACTGCCGCCGGACGTCCGGGTGTACGCGGCAAGTGCGGTGCCGGCGAGCTTCGACGCCCGGTTCTCGGCCACCTTCCGCCGGTACGAGTACCGGGTCACCGACGCCGCGTACGGCGCCGAGCCGCTGCGCCGGCACGAGATCCTGGCCTGGCCCCGCCCGCTCGACCTGGCCGCTCTCAACGCGGCGGCCGCCGGACTGCTCGGCGAGCACGACTACGCGGCGTACTGCCGGCGCAAGGAACACGCGACGACGGTGCGGGAACTCACCCGGCTGGACTGGCGACGCGACCCGGACGGAATCCTGGTGGGCACGGTGCAGGCGGACGCGTTCTGCCAGTCCATGGTGCGCAGCCTGGTCGGCGCCATGCTGGTGGCCGGCGACGGTCGCCGGCCCACCGACTGGCCGGGCAGCCTCCTTCGCAGGCGGGAGCGGGCCAGCGAGGTGACAGTGGTGCCGCCACACGGCCTCACCCTGGTTGCCGTCGGCTATCCGGAGGACCCGGCCGAGTTCGGCCGGCAGGCCACCGCCACCCGCCGGCTCCGGGCGCCCGTCGAGGCCGGAACCGAGGGATGAACAATGGTTGACGTGACCGGCGAGCACTACTTCACCGCCCAACCCGGCTCGGCCGCCCGGGAACGGGACGTCGAGTTCCGGATCGGCGCCCGGGATTACGTGCTGCGCGCCGCCACCGGCGTCTTCTCGGCCGACCGGCTGGACCCCGGCACCGCCGTGCTGCTGCGCAAGGCCGACCTGCCCGGACCGGACGCGGCGGGCCCGTTCCTCGACCTGGGCTGCGGCTACGGTCCGATCACGTGCGTGCTGGCCACCACCGCGCCGCGCGCCGTCGTGTGGGCGGTGGATGTGAACGCCCGGGCCCGCGAACTGGCCGCCGGCAACACGGATCGACTCGGCGTGGCAGGCCGGGTACGGGTGGCAGATCCGGATGGCGTTCCGGCGGACGTGAGGTTCGCGGAGATCTGGTCGAACCCGCCGATCCACGTCGGAAAGGCCGAATTGCACGGCATGCTCGGCCGGTGGCTGCCCCGCCTGGCGCCCGGCGGGGTCGCCTGGTTGGTAGTCGGGAAGAACCTCGGCGGCGACTCGCTGCACCGCTGGTTGGCCGACCAGGGCTGGCAGGTGACGCGCCGGGCCAGCCAGAAGGGCTTCCGGGTGCTCCGGGTGAACGCCTAGCAGGGCGTCCGTGTGCGGTTGTGGGGGCGCTAGCGCGACGTCCGTCTGCGGTTGTGGGCGCCGGGCGGGTGACCGAAGGTGCGGTGGAAGACGTCGATGAAGGCGCTGGCGGAGGACCAGCCGCAGCGGTGCGCAACGGTGGTTACCGGCATGTCGTCGGCGAGCATGCGCAGGGCATGGTAGAGGCGCAGCTGGGTCCGCCACTGGGGGAAGGTCATGCCCAGGTGGCGACGGAAGAGCCGGCTCAGGGTCCGTTCGCTGGCTCCGGCGGTGGCGCCCAACTGGGCCAGGGTCCGGGGGTCGGCGGGGTCGCGGAACAGGGTGTCGCAGACGGTGGAGAGCCGGGGTTCGGTGGGAGTGGGCAGTTGACCGGGCTGCTGGGGAGCCGCCCGTAGCTGGTCGAGGAGTACCTCCCGTAGCCGCTGGCGTTCCGGCGTGCCGTCGTCGGGCTGACGGGTATGGGCCACGATCAGTTCCCGGAGGAGCGGGTTGACGGCGAAGACGGTGGGGGTCGTCACCCCGTACTGGTCGACGTCGGCGGGCAGGCCGACGAGATGCAGGTCGAGGCGGCCGTGCGCGCGGTGGGCGTGGACGCATCCGGCGGGAATCCAGACACCACGGCTGCCGGCCGCGAACCAGGTGCCGGCCTCAGTGGTGACGGTGAGTACGCCGGAGCCGGCGTAGACGATCTGGTGGTCCTCGTGGTGGTGTGCGTCGATCCGCTCCCCGGCGACGAGGACCCGGGTGCGGGTGGGTGCCCTGGGGGTGTGGCGAGATTCCGACATAAGTTGGCAGTTTATCGGAAGCGCGCCAGAGTGGATCGCGGCGACGATGGCGAGGTGTCCAGGAACCAGTCCGCACCGACCGGCCGAATCGTCCCGTTGTCCCTGGGGCACGCCTGCGTGGATATCTACCAGGGGGCGGTTGCCGCGTTGGTGCCGTTCCTCGTCATCGAGCGGTCCTACACCTACGCCGCCGCCTCCGGTGTCGTCCTGGCCGCCACCCTGCTGTCGTCGGTCGTGCAGCCGGTGTTCGGGATGCTCGCCGACAAGCGGACCCGGCCGTGGCTGCTGCCGGCAAGCGCTCTGCTTGCCGGGGTTGGGGTCGCCCTCGTCGGTGTCAGCGGTTCCTACCCGCTCACCCTGGCGTTCGTCGCGGTCTCCGGAATCGGCGTCGCCGCCTACCACCCGGAAGCCGCTCGGCTGGCCCGGCTGGTCAGCCGCGGCAGCCACACGGCGATGGGTTGGTTCTCGCTCGGTGGCAACGTGGGGTTCGCCGCGGCGCCCCCGCTGGTCGCCGGCGCCGTGGCCGTGGGTGGCCTGCGCGCCTCGCCGCTGCTTGTCGTTCCCGCCATCGTCGGCGCGGCGCTGTGTGTGCTCGCGCGGCCCCGCGGCCCGGGCCAGCACCGCGACGGTCTCCGGCGGGGGCAGGCGGCGGGCACCCGCACGCCACACCCGCCCGGCCTGGACGACTGGGTCTCGTTCGGGAAGCTGTCCGGTGCCATCGTGTGCCGCTCGATCGTCTTCGTTGGCCTCAGTACGTTCATCGCCCTGCACGCCAGCCAGCGCACGGGCTGGGGCATGGTCTCCGGCACGGTGGCGCTGTTCGTCCTCTACGTCGGCGCCGCGGCCGGCACGGTCACCGGCGGGGCACTCGCCGACCGGTACGGTCGCCTGCCTGTCGTCCGGTGGTCCTACGCACTGACGTGTCTCGCCGTGGCAGGGGTCGTCATCGTCCCGGGTCCGCCGCTCTACCTGTTCGTCGCTCTCGCCTCGGCGGGCCTGTACGTTCCCTTCTCGCTGCACCTCACCCTCGGCCAGGACTACCTTCCCGGGCGGGTGGGCACCGCCGCCGGCGTCACACTGGGCCTGGCCGTCAGCGTCGGTGGGGTCGCCACTCCGCTCGTCGGGGCACTCGCCGACGCCACCTCGTTGCGGATCGCCCTCGTTCCCCTGGCCGCACTGCCCCTCGTCGGCTGGTTATTCCTGCGTAACCTGCGGGAGCCGGACGTCCCTGGTGGGCCGGACGCCCCCGGGGAGTCCGACGCGGTCTCCGGCGACCCGCGGGGTGGGAAGCGCGCGACGATCCGATGAACCGTTGCCCACCTGGCGTAATTGGGTGGGCGATGCTCCGGCCGGTCGGGCACCATTCCGGCGTGGGTTACATCGACGTCGCCGGGGTCGGGCACGTGTTGCCGGACGGCCGGGAACTGTTCGCCGACGTGTCGTTCCGGGTCGGCGAGGGGGCCAAGGTCGCTCTTGTCGGGCCGAACGGGGCCGGCAAGACGACCCTGCTCCGCATGATCGCCGGTGACCTCCCGGTCCGTGCCGGCACCGTCGCCCGGTCCGGCGGCCTGGGTGTGATGCGGCAGTTCATCGGCATGATCGGTGACGACATGACGCTGCGCGACCTGGCGCTGTCGCTGGCCACGCCGCCGCTGCGGGCCGCCGGGGAGCGCGTCACGGCCGCCGAGACGGCCCTGCACGCCGCCGAACTGCGCGGCAAGTACAGCACCGCGGCCGGCAAGGCACAGATGTCGTACGCCGAGGCGCTGTCGGCCTGGGGCGAGGCCGGCGGGTACGAGGCCGAGGTGCTCTTCGACACGGTGACCACCATCGTGCTCGACCTGCCGTGGGACGTGTGCCGGGACCGGCCGGTGCGTACCCTCTCCGGCGGCCAGCAGAAGCGGTTCGCGCTGGAGTTGTTACTGCGCGGCACGGACGAGGTGCTGCTGCTGGACGAGCCGGACAACTTCCTCGACGTGCCGGGGAAACGCTGGCTGGAACGCCGGCTGCGCGAGTCGGCCAAGTCGGTGCTGTACGTCTCGCACGACCGGGAGCTGCTGGCCCAGACGAGCGATCGGGTGGTGACCGTGGAGGGCGGCTCGGCGTGGATCCATCCGGGCAGCTTCGCCGGCTGGCACGAGGCCCGGGTCGCCCGGCACGAGCGGCTCGACGAGCAGGGCCGGCGGTGGGACGAGGAGCACCAGAAGCTGCGCGAGCTGATGCTGATGTACAAGCAGAAGGCCGCGTACAACGCCGCCATGGCGTCCCGCTACCAGGCGGCGCAGACCCGGCTGCGGAAGTTCGAGGAGGCCGGGCCGCCGCCCGTACCCCCGAAGGACCAGGACATCCGGATCCGGCTGACCGGCGGGCGGACCGGCAAGCGCGCGGTGATCTGCGAGGAGCTGGAGCTGGACGGCCTGACCTTTCCGTTCGACCTGGAGCTGTGGTACGGAGACCGGCTGGCCGTGCTCGGTGCCAACGGCACCGGCAAGTCGCACTTCCTGCGGCTGCTCGCCCGCGGTGGCACCGACCCCGACCCGGCGAACCTGCCGGTGGACGCGGGCCTGGCGTTGACGCCGGTGGCGCACGACGGGACGGCCCGGCTCGGCGCCCGGGTCCGGCCCGGACACTTCTCGCAGACCCACGACCGGCCCGAGCTGATGGACCGGACGCTTGTCGACGTGCTGTGGCGGGGCGACGAACACCGGGCCGGGATGGATCGGCACGGGGCGATGGCGGCGCTGTCCCGGTATGAGTTGGCCGGCCAGGGCGACCAGCGGTTCGGCTCACTGTCCGGCGGTCAGCAGGCGCGGTTCCTGGTGTTGCTGCTGGAGCTGTCCGGGGCGACCCTGCTGCTGCTCGACGAGCCGACCGACAACCTCGACCTGGCCTCGGCCGAAGCGCTGGAGGCGGGGCTGCGGGCGTTCGAGGGGACCGTCATCGCGGTGACCCACGACCGCTGGTTCACCCGGTCGTTCGACCGGTTCCTGCTGTTCGCCGGGGACGGTGAGGTCAAGGAGACCACCGAGCCGGTGTGGGACGTCGGATGATTCCGGCGGACCTGCCGGACCGGCTGACCGCAGTGGACGGGGTGGTGGCCGTGGCGCTGGGCGGCAGCCGGGCCCGCGGCCGGCACCGACCGGACTCGGACTGGGATCTCGGGCTCTACTACCGGGGGACGTTGGACGTGGCGGGGCTCCAGGCGGTCGCCGACCAGGTCGCCGATGGGCCGGTCGAGCTGACGTCCCCCGGCGACTGGGGTCCGTGGGTGGACGGCGGTGGGTGGCTGCGGATCGGCGGCACCGCCGTGGACTGGATCTATCGGGACCTGGACCGGGTGCACCGGATCTGGGCGGACTGCCGGGCCGGCCGGTACGAGATCGGCCGGCAGATCGGTCATCCGCTCGGGTTCTACTCCTGCGCGTACCCCGGTGAGGTGGCGCTGTGCCGGGTGCTGGCCGACCCGACCGGGGAGCTGACCGCGCTGCGCGCGGCTACCGGTGACTACCCGCCGGCCCTCGCGGCGGCCCTGGACAACGGCTGGGAGGCCGACTTCATGCTGGGCGGCGCGGCGAAGGGGGCGGCGGCCGGTGACGCCGCGTACGTCGCCGGCTGCCTGTTCCGGGTGGTTGGCATCCTGGCGCACGCGCTGCACGCCCGGGCCGGCACATGGTTGATCAACGAGAAGGGGATGGTCGAGGCGACCGCCGCGCTGCCCGAGGCACCGGCGGACTTCGCCGACCGGGCGCACCTGCTGCTCGGCGGGATCGGGCGGACACCGGTGGAGCTGGCCGGCACCCTGGCCACGGCCCGCCGACTGGTCCGCGACGCATTCCCGGTTTAGCGCCTGTCTCCTGGATCTCGGTGGCGCGAGCTGGTGCGGCGGATGTCCTCCGTACGGCCGGCATAGGGTTGATCTCGTGACTGAGATGACCTATCGCCGGTTGGGCGACTCCGGCCTCGTGGTGTCCGTGGTGGGGATCGGCTGCAACAACTTCGGCCGCAAGCTCGACGCCGCCGGCACCCGTGCGGTGGTCGACGCCGCCCTGGACGCCGGGATCAACTTCTTCGACACCGCCGACATCTACGGCGAACCGCACGGCGGCTCCGAGGAGCTGCTCGGTGCGGCGCTGCGCGGGCGGCGGGACGACGTGGTGGTGGCCACCAAGTTCGGCATGGACATGTCCGGCATGAACGGGCCGGACCACGGGGCCCGGGGCGCCCGGCGCTACGTCGTCCGGGCGGTGGAGGCGTCGCTGCGGCGGCTGGGCATGGACCACGTCGACCTCTACCAGATGCACGAGCCGGATCCCGGGACACCGATCGAGGAGACCCTCGCGGCGCTGGACGACCTGGTGCGCGCGGGCAAGGTGCGGTATCTGGGCAACTCGAACTTCACCGGCTGGCAGATCGCCGACGCGGACTGGACCGCCCGGACCGCGGGATACACCCCGTTCATCAGCGCCCAGAACCACTACAGCCTGCTCCAGCGGGACGTGGAGACCGAGGTGATCCCGGCGTGTGAGCGGTTCGGGCTCGGCATGCTGCCGTTCTTTCCGCTGGCCAACGGCCTGCTCACGGGCAAGTACCGGCGCGGCGAGGAGCCGCCCGCCGGTAGCCGGCTGGCCGGTGGGGGTCGGTACGCGCAGCGCTTCGCCGCCGCGCCGTGGGACACCATCGAGGCCATCGAGAAGTACGCCGATGAGCGTGAGCTGTCGATGCTCCAGGTGGCCATCGGTGGGCTGGCCGGACAGCCGGCGGTGACCTCGGTGATCGCCGGAGCGACAAGCCCCGAGCAGGTCCGGGAGAATGCGGCGGCGGGCGCCTGGCAGCCCAACGACGACGACCTGGCCGCCCTGCGCGAGATCCTCTGACGCGCTACGCGGACTCCGCTGGCCTGCCGCGTCCGCTCCTCTGACGCGGTGAGTGGGGCCTGTTGACGCGTTGCGCGACCGACGGCGGGCCCTTGGCAGATCGGCACGTCCTGCCGTACGGTCAGCAACGAATGACCCCACGGGAGCCCGGTGCACCGGGCTGAGAGGGGGGCTGAAGCCCCCGACCGTCGAACCTGATCCGGGTAATGCCGGCGCAGGGAGGAGCGTTGTCATGCCGTCCCTGGGACGTTTGCACCTCATCACCGACACCCGGCCGGGCCGCGACGCGCTCGCCGTGGCCCGGGCCGCCCTCGCGAAGGCCGGCCCCCGGCTGGTGCTCCAGGTCCGGGTGGAGGACTCGGCGACGGACCGGGACGCCTACGAACTGGCCGGCCGGATGGTCGCGGAGTGCGCCGCGGTGGGGGCCACCTGCCTGGTGAACGACCGGCTGCACGTGGCCCTCGCCGCCGGCGCTGCCGGTGGACACGTCGGCGCCCTGGATCTGCCGGTCGCCGCGGCCCGGCGGGTGCTCGGGCCGGACGCGGTGCTCGGGGCGACCGCTCGGGAGGCGGTCGCGGCGCGGGCGGCGGTGACCGCCGGTGCGAGCTACCTCGGCGTCGGTCCCTGCCACGCCACGTCCACCAAGGTCGGTCTGCCGGCGCCGATCGGGCCGGCCGGTGTGCGGGCCGTGGCGGCCGCGGTGGACGTACCGGTGATAGCCATCGGCGGGGTGACCGCCGCGCGGGTGCCGGAGCTGGTGGCGGCCGGTGCGTACGGTGTCGCGGTGGTAGCGGCGGTGAGTGCCGCGGCCGATCCGGGACGGGCCACGGACGAGCTGTTGCGGGCGCTGCCATGCTGACGGCGGGCCGGTCCGGAAGCGGCGAAGGAAAGCCCGTCCTCGCGGTGGTGGGGGGCGGGCCGGTCGGGTTGGCGATCGCCTGGCGGTGCGCCCAGCGCGGCATGCGGGTCACCGTGTATGACCCGGCTCCCGGTTCCGGGGCGTCTGCCGTCGCCGCCGGGATGCTCTCCCCGGTGGCGGAGGCGACGTTCGGCGAACGCGACTTGACGGCGCTGATGGTGAACGCCGCGGCCCGGTGGCCGGCATTCGCGGCCGAGGTCGAGGTGGCCGGGGGGCGGGACGTCGGCTACCGCACCGACGGCACCCTGATCGTGGCGCTCACCGCGGACGACGTCGCCGAGGCGCGGCGACTCTGGACGTACCAGCAGAGCCTGGACCTGCCGCTCACCCCGCTGCTGCCGACCGAGTTGCGGGTCCGCGAACCGCAGCTCAGCACGCGGGTACGTGGCGGCGCGTACGCCCCGGCCGACCATCAGGTCGACCCGCGCCGGCTGGTGCCGGCGCTCGTGGCGGCGGCCCGGGCGGCCGGTGTGCGGGTCGAGCGGCGGCAGGTCGACCGTCTGTCTGATGTGGACGCGGATGTCGTGGTTGTGGCGGCCGGCACCGGTAGCGCGACGCTCGCCGGACTGCCCGTCCGCCCGGTCAAGGGCCAGGTGCTCCGGCTCCGCGCGCCGGGCGGCGGACCGCCGGTGGTGCGGCACGTGATCCGGGGGTACGCGGACGGCCGCTCGGTCTATCTCGTGCCGCGAGTCGACGGCGAGGTGGTCGTCGGCGCGACCGTCGAGGAGCGGGGTGACCTGACAGTCACCGCCGGTGCCGTGCTCGATCTACTCCGCGCCGCCGCCGAACTGGTGCCCGAACTGGCCGAGTACGAGCTGGCGGAGGCGCGTGCCGCCACCCGGCCCGGCACGCCGGACAACCTGCCGTACCTGGGTCCGCTGCCGGGCCGGCCCGGCGTCCTCGTGGCAACCGGCCACTACCGGCACGGGATCCTGCTCGCCCCGATCACGGCCGACCTGGTCGCCGACGCGCTCACCGGTGGGGAGCCGACCGGCGGCGCGTTGGCTGGCGACGACTGGCCGGCGGAGCTGGCGCCGCTGCGTCCGGACCGGGCGGCTAGGCAGGCGCCGGTCCGCCGGACAACCGGGCAGGCGCCGGCTGACCTGCCGACCGGGCAGGCGCCGGCTGACCTGCCGACCGGGCAGGCGCCGGCTGACCTGCCGACGGGGCAGGCGCCGGCTGACCGGCTGAGCGGGCCGGGCGACCCGGTCGAGGAGGGAAACCGATGGAACTGACCGTGAACGGGACGACCCGGCGGCTGCCGTCCGGGACGACGCTGACCGGGCTCGTCGACACGCTGACCACGGTGCACCGTGGCCTGGCGGTGGCGGTCAACGGCGAGGTGGTCCGCCGGGCGGACTGGCCGACCACGCCGCTGCGGTCGGGGGACCGGGTCGAGGTGCTGACCGCGGCGCAGGGCGGGTGACCGCGATGAGCGCAGACCCCGACGGCCTGACCATCGACGGCGTCCGGCTCGGCTCCCGGCTGATCCTCGGCACCGGTGGGGCCACCAACCTCGACCTGCTGGAACGCGCCATCCGCGAGTCCGGCACCGAGTTGGTGACGATCGCGCTGCGCCGGGTCGACGCCGCCGCGGCGGCCGGTGGCGGGCTGCTCGACATGCTGGCCTCCTGTGGCGTACGGCTGCTGCCGAACACCGCCGGCTGCCGGACCGCGGTGGAGGCGGTGAAGGTCGCCCACCTGGCTCGCGAGGCGTTCGACACCTCGTGGATCAAGGTGGAGGTGATCGGCGACGAGCGGACCCTGCTGCCGGACGCGGTGGAGTTGATGGCCGCCGTCGAGCGGCTGGTCGCCGACGGGTTCACCGTGCTGCCGTACACGAACGACGATCCGGTGCTGGCCCGCCGGTTGGCCGACGCCGGCTGCGCCGCGGTGATGCCGGCCGGTTCGCCGATCGGTTCCGGGCTGGGAATCAGCAATCCGCATCACATCCGGTTGATCCGGCAGAGCGTGACGCTGCCGGTGATCCTCGACGCCGGCATCGGGACCGCCTCCGACGCGGCGCTGGCCATGGAACTGGGGTGTGACGCGGTGCTGCTGGCCAGCGCGGTCACCAGGGCCGAGGATCCGGTCGGGATGGCGGCGGCGATGCGCGACGCGGTCGCGGCCGGCCGGCTCGCCTCCCGCGCCGGCCGCATTCCGCGTCGCTATCACGCGCTGGCGTCCACGCCGGACGACGGGCGCCCGGAGCTGTGACCGGCCGGGTGCCGGATCCGGCCGCACCGGATGCGCTGGGCCGGATCGGGCCGGGTCCGGCCGGCCGGGTGCCGGATGGGCTGCTGGTCCTCACCGACCGGTGGCTGGCCGGTCGGCCGCTGCCCGACGTTGTCCGCGCGGCGGTCGACGGCGGCGCCCGCTGGGTGCTGCTGCGCGAGCGTGACCTGCCCCGGGACCAGCGGGCCGAGCTGGCCGTGGAACTCCGGGCGATCCTCGCCCCGGTTGCCGGGACGCTGCTGGTGGCCGGCCCGGATCCGCTCGGCGGGGAGGCGGTGCACCTGCCGTCGGCCGGGCCGTACCCGCCACCCGAGCTGGGGTTGGTCGGGCGCTCCTGCCACGACGCCACCGAGCTGACCCGACTATCCACGGAGGACTACGTGACACTCTCGCCCGTCTTTCCGACCCGGACCAAACCCGGCTACGGCCCGCCGCTGCGGCCGGGCGGGCTGAGCCGACTGATCGCCCGCAGCCCGGTCCCGGCCGTGGCGCTCGGCGGCGTCGAAACCCCCGAACAGGTGTCCGCCTGCCGGGCGGCGGGAGCCGTCGGCGTGGCCGTCCTCGGCGCCGTCATGCGCGCCGACGAGCCGACCGCCACCGTCGCCACGCTGCTGTCGGCCTGGGATTCGGCTGGGCGGTCCGGGACCGGTCCGGCAGCCATCCGGTCGGGACCGGCGCGATGACGCCGACGACGGTGCTCACGATCGCCGGCTCCGATTCCGGTGGTGGCGCCGGGATCCAGGCCGACCTCAAGACCTTCGCGGCGCTTGGCGCGTACGGCACCTCGGTGATCACGGCGGTGACCGCGCAGAACACCAGGGGCGTCGAGGCTGTTCTGCCGCTGCCGCCGCGGACCGTCACCGAGCAGCTGGACGCCGTACTCGGTGACTTCTCGGTGCGTGCGGTGAAGACCGGCATGCTGGGCACCCCGGCCGTCGCCGACGCGGTGGCCGAGGCCGCTCGGGCGGGCCGGCTGCCCAACCTGGTCGTCGACCCGGTACTGGTCGCCACCAGCGGGCACCGGCTCGGCGTGGTCACGGCGGTCGAGCGGCTGCTGCCGTACGCGATGGTGGCGACCCCGAACAGCGCGGAGGCCGCGGCCATCACCGGTGGTCCGGTGACGACGGTCGAGGAGATGGTGACCGCCGCCGAGCGGCTCGCGGCCGGCGGACCGGCGTGGGTCGTGGTCACCGGCGGTGACGTGGACGCCAACGGGCAGGCGGTCGACGTGCTGTGCGGCGAGAGTGGGACCACCGTGCTGCGGGCACCCCGGGTACCGACCCGGCACAACCACGGCACCGGCTGCTCGTTCGCGGCGGCCGTCGCGGTCCGGCTCGCCCTCGGCGATCCGGTGCCGGACGCGGTGAGCACCGCCAAGGAGTTCGTGACCCGGGCGCTGGCCGGCGGCCGGGACTGGAAGCTGGGCGCGGGACGCGGCCCCCTGGACCACTTCGGGTGGTCCGGATGACCACAGGAGGCGATCACATGCACGCTCGACGCAAGGTGTACGTGGCGGGGGACCGGTCAGACGTCCGGGTGCCGTTCGCGGAGGTGACCCTCACCGGGGACGAGCCGCCCGTGCGGCTTTACGACACCTCGGGTCCGGGATCGGATCCGGAGGTCGGGCTGCCGCCGCTGCGCGGGCCGTGGATCGCCGCCCGTGGTGACGTGGCGCCGGTGCGCGGCGCGGGAACCCCGCTCGCCGGCGACCGGCCCACCCAGTTGGCGTACGCCCGAGCCGGGCTGATCACGCCAGAGATGGAGTTCGCCGCCATCCGGGAGGGAGTGCCGGCCGACCTGGTCCGGGACGAGATCGCCGCCGGCCGGGCGGTGCTGCCAGCCAACGTGAACCACCCCGAGTCCGAGCCGATGGTGATCGGCGCCCGGTTCCTGGTGAAGGTCAACGCCAACATCGGCACCTCGGCGGTGACCTCCTCGGTGGCCGAGGAGGTGGAGAAGTTGACCTGGGCCACCCGGTGGGGCGCGGACACCGTGATGGACCTGTCCACCGGAAAGCGGATCCACGAGACGCGCGAGGCGATTGTCCGCAACTCGCCGGTGCCGATCGGGACCGTGCCCATCTATCAGGCGCTGGAGAAGGTCGACGGCGACCCGGCGAAGCTGAGCTGGGACGTGTTCCGGGACACCGTCATCGAGCAGGCCGAGCAGGGTGTCGACTACATGACGGTGCACGCCGGGGTGCTGCTGCGGTACGTGCCGATGGCGGTGGACCGGGTGACCGGCATCGTGTCCCGGGGCGGTTCGATAATGGCGGCCTGGTGCCTCGCGCATCACGAGGAGAACTTCCTCTACACCCACTTCGCTGAGCTGTGCGCGATCCTGGCCCGCTACGACGTGACGTTCTCGCTTGGCGACGGGCTGCGACCCGGCTCCATCGCGGACGCCAACGACGAGGCGCAGTTCGCGGAGCTGCGGACGCTCGGCGAACTGACGACAGTGGCCTGGGAACACGGAGTCCAGGTGATGATCGAGGGCCCCGGCCACGTGCCGATGCACAAGATCAAGGAGAACGTGGACCTCCAGCGGGAGTGGTGCCACGAAGCGCCGTTCTACACCCTCGGCCCGCTGACCACCGACATCGCCCCGGCGTACGACCACATCACCTCGGCGATCGGGGCCGCGATGATCGGCATGTACGGCACCGCGATGCTCTGCTACGTCACGCCGAAGGAGCACCTGGGACTGCCCGACCGGGACGACGTCAAGGCCGGCGTCATCGCGTACAAGATCGCCGCGCATGCCGCCGACCTGGCCAAGGGCCATCCGGGCGCCCAGGAGTGGGACGACGCGCTGTCGAAGGCGCGGTTCGAGTTCCGCTGGGAGGACCAGTTCAACCTGTCGCTGGATCCGGACACCGCCCGGTCGTACCACGACGCGACCCTGCCGGCCGCGCCCGCGAAGACGGCACACTTCTGCTCGATGTGCGGGCCGAAGTTCTGCTCTATGAAGATCACGCAGGAGCTGAAGGAGTACGCGGCCCGCGGAATGGCGGAAAAGTCCGCCGAATTCGCCTCCACGGGCGGGCGGGTTTACCTGCCGATGGCGTGATCCCTCGTTCGTGGGCTGGCCCCAGTCGCTGGCCGGCCCCGTCTGGATGCGTGATCCACTCAAGGTGCGGCATGTCGCGGGGTTGCGGTGCCATCCACCCCGCGACATGCCGCATACCGAGTCGATCGAGTCCTATCTCCCGGCCTCGTTGCCCGGGTCGGCCCCGCGAGCACTGCTGGAATCGGGGGCGGCGTTGGCGTCGTCGCCCCCGGCTGGCCGGCGTAGCGAGCGGCGGCTCCTGGTCTCGGCGGGCGACTCGTCGGCGTCGGCGGACAGGCCGCTCACCCAGTCCACGTACTCCTCGTCGTGGGCCGACACCTCGTCCGAGCCCTTGCTCCGGCCACGCGCGCCCCGCCCGGTCCCGGGTTCCTCGCTCGACGTGGTCGGCTTGGTCTGGGGCGACGGCTCGGTCCCGGTCGACCGGTTGCGCCGGAACAACCCACGGCGACCCTTGCCACCGGAAGCGGGTTCGGGATCCGGGTCGCCAGCGCGGTCCGCGACCGAATCCGATGGGCGACGCTGGCTGGCCGGCGTGCCCGTGCCGGTCGGGCCGCTGTGGCTCGTGGGCAGGCTGGGGTCGGTCGATTCGGCGGGAGCGGTCGGTTTCGGCCGTCCGCGCCCGCCGGTCGGCTCCGCTGGGTTTGTCGGTCTGCCGGGTCGGGCCGGCGCGGCCGAGCCGGACGCGTCTGTGGCATCGGATGGCGCGGTCGGCCCGGCAGCATCCGCCTGCCCGGCAGCATCCGCCTGCCCGGCAGAACGCGCCTTGCCGGCGGAACCCGCCCGCCCGGCAGAACGCGCTGGAGGGTCGGCTGGCTCGGGTGGCGGGTCCGATCCGGCCGACTTCCGTGAGATGACCCCGGTTTTCGACAGGTCGGCGACACCACCGCTCGCCGCTCCGGCGGTGTCGGCGGCCACCGGGGACGTGCCGGCAACCGGTGAGGAGGCATCGGTGCCCGGTGGGGAGGCATCGGCGCCGGGCGGGGGAGTGTCGGTGCCCGACCGTGGCGGTGCGGCATCGCGTCGGGTCCGGGCCGTGCGCCGGCCGAACAGGCCCCGAGCCGGCTTCTCCGTGACGCCGCCGGGCTTCTCCGTGACGCCGCGGGGCTTCTCCGTGACGCCGCCGGGCTTTTCCGTGCCGCCGTCCGTCCTTTCCGGGCTGCCGGCTGGCTGCTTGCCATGGTTGGCGGCCTGCTCTCGGGCGGACGTTCCGTCCCGCCGGACGGACGACGGCTCGGGCTCAGGGACCCGCGTGACGCCACGGCGCGTTCGGCGGGGTTGAGGTACCGGGGATGGTGGGACTTGCCGGTCGCGCGTCCCGGCCGGGTTGGCGCGGCCCGGCTCTCCGGTGGTGCCGCGTGCCCGGTCGGCGATCGCGAAGGCGTTCCAACTGTCGTCGGTGCGGATATCACCATCGGGGGAGAACGGTGATCCCGTCGGCCAGAAGGTCTCGGTGCGTGGCGTACCCGGATCCCGGAGGCCCGGTGGCCGGTCAGCCTCCGGTCCGGTGTTTGGGGCGGTGGCCGGCGAGGGCATCGACGGCGGCGAGTCCGCCGACTCGGCCTGCCGCGTCGCATTGGCGGGCCTTTCCACGGACTTCGCGTGCCGCGGGCCCGCCCAGTCGGTGCGCGGGGTGGCGGGGATCCGCTCGCCGGGGATCGGCCGGAGGATGTCCGTCGGCTCGATCGGGGTGGCACGACCGCCCGCCGTGGTCGCCGGCCCTTCCGCCGGCACCACGCCGCTGCCGTCCGTCGAGCCCGAGGTGGGCGAACCCGAGTCCGTGGAATCCTCGACGCCGGGTTCGACGCCGGGCGCGGTCTCGCCGGACGTACCCGGCGAGCGCAACACGGCGACCGGGACCGAACCGAGCGCCCCGGCGGCCACCCCGATCAGCGCTCCCCAGTAGGGCGCCGCCTGGTAGGTGCCGCCGGGGCCGGCGACCAGGTACGCCACGGCGGGCAGCGCCGGACCGGCGAGGCCAGCGGTGGCCACCACCGGGACCGGTGCGCCGCGGTGCCGGGCGAGCGCGGCGGTGCCGGCACCGGCGAGCAGCGCCAGCACCGGCAGCAGCAGGATGGCCAGCCGCTGGGCGGCGGCATCACCGAGCCAGGGCGCGTCGAGGGCGCCGAGGCGTACCGCGGGCAGGGGGTCGGTGGGGCCGAGTGACGGCAGCACCGAAACGACGGCGAGCAGCCAGAGCGCCCCGGCGACGACCGCGACGTTCCGGGACACCGATTCCCACCGCAGGGCGGCGAACGCGACGAGCGCGCCGGCCACCGCCCCCAGCGCGGCGGTCTGGCCGGCCGCGCCGACCGGCCCGACGCCGGGCACGTCGGCGAGCCGGGCGGGAAGCATGGACAGGGGCGCGACAACCGCCGCGCCCAGTCCGGCGGCGACCGCCAGCGAGATCTGAAACCCGGTGTCCACGACCCGACCGGAACGTCTGGCCAACAGATGCGCGGTCACCGCGCCGGTCACCGCCGCCAGCGCCGCGAACCAGCTCACCCAGGTGAGCTGGCTGGGCCATTCATCACGGACGGGTCCGTCGAACGCGCGGGCGAACCGCACCAGACCGAGCCCGTACGCCAGACCCAGCTGGCCCGCACCGGCCGACAGGCCGATCGCGAGCGCCGCGACCAGCAGCCGACCCGAGCCGGTCCACCAGGTGCGAAAGCCAATCACGTCGGGCAGGTTACGGGCCCCCGCAACCGACCGCCACCCACCGTGCAGTCATCCGGCGGGCGTCGTCCCGGCCATTCGGCCGGATGGTGGTACGCCGCCCGCGCGGCGGTGTGGGGCGCCGGTTGGTGGCGCGTCGTGGCAGTGTGGGGCCGGCTGGAAGATGCTGGCGTACGCCTGTCTGACCGGGACCACCGACGGGTGGCTGCCGGATCGGTACGCTGCCGTGGGTCTGGATCTGCTCGCCACTGTGGAAGGGCGGGTCGACGGTGACGGCTTCGTCACCGAGGCGTGTGGCTCGCCGGAGTTCGAGCACCCGGGCACGTCGGCCGAGGCGCAGGCGTCCCACCTGCTCGCCTACGCGGCCGCCCGGCCCGTGGTGAGTGGACCGACCACTGTGGCATGATCAGCCCCGGTCGTGGGTCGTGGACACCCTCATCGAAGGAGACGAGCGACAATGAACAGGCCACCGGCGATGCAGGACATGGGTTGGCTGTTGAGCAACTTCGCCGACAACGTGGCGGGCATCGCGCACGTGGTGGCGGTGTCGGCCGACGGGCTCCTGCTCGCCTCGTCCCGCGACCTTCCCGCGGACCGGGCCGACCAACTCGCCGCCATCACGTCCGGCGTGGTCAGCCTCACCGAGGGCGCCGCCCGGATGTTCAGTGCCGGTGGGGTGCTGCAGACGGTCATCGAGATGGACAGCGGGTACCTGTTCCTCATGTCGATAAGCGACGGCTCCTCGATGGCCGTGCTGGCCGCTCGCAGCTGTGACGTGGGACAGGTCGGGTACGAGATGGCGCTGCTGGTCGAGCGGGTCGGTGCGGCGTTGTCGCCGGCGCGCCGGGAAGCGGCGAGCCGGGGCTGAGGGCTCCCGGAATCGGCCAGGCCGGGCTGAGGGCTCCCGGAACCGGCGTGCGGATGACCGCGGGTCATACCGGAGGTACGCTTACCGGCATGACGGCCAAGGTGACCCTCTCGTTCTCGGATGAGACGATCGAGCAGGCCAGATGGTTCGCCCAGCGGGACGGCATGTCGCTGTCCGCCTGGATCGACCAGGCGGCCAGGGAGAAGGCGTTGCGGGAGGTCTTCACCGCGCACGCCCGCGCCGTCACGCGAGCCGGGCTGGATCTGGAGGGCGCCGCGCTCGCCGACGAGCGCGAGGGTGAAATGGTCGATACGGTGCTGTTCGGCCCGATTGGTGGTCGCAGGCGCAGGCGTGCTGCGTAGGGGCGAGATCTGGCGTATCGAGGGCGCCCGTCAACGCCTGGGTCTGGTGATCAGTTCCGACGTCTACAACGGCACGCACGTGCCTATCGTCATCGTGGCCGAGGTGGTGGCCGAGGAACTGTTGCGGGACTCGCCGCTGGCGGTCCGGATGGGCGAGTTCGTGATCATGCCGGACCGGCTCTCCTCGCCAATGAAGAAATGGTTCACCGAGTGTGTGGAGGTCGCGGACGGGGACACCCTGGCACGAGTCTCCCGCGCTCTCCGTATCCTGCAGGATCTGTGACCCGGGCCCCCCGTTTTGACCCTGTGCGGCACGGCCGGGTATCGTTGCCTGCTGTTGTGCAAGGCCCACTGCGTGCCCCCTCGGGTACGCTTGGTCGACTCGGCGTGCCTGGTGTTCCGGCGCGCGACCACCAGACCGACGACGAGACAAGGTAAACCTGTGCGTACGTACAGCCCGAAGCCGGGTGAGATCGAGCGTCAGTGGCACGTGATCGACGCTTCCGATGTCGTGCTGGGCCGGTTGGCCACCCATGTCGCCACGTTGCTGCGTGGCAAGCACAAGCCCACTTTCGCGCCGCACGTGGACACCGGTGACTTCGTCGTCATCGTGAACGCCGGCAAGGTGGCGCTGACCGGTAACAAGCGGCAGCAGAAGGTCGCCTATCGGCACTCCGGTTACCCGGGCGGCCTCAAGCAGGTCGGCTACGAGGAGCTGCTGAGCAAGCGGCCCGAGCGGGCGGTCGAGCTGGCCGTCAAGGGCATGCTCCCGCACAACAAGCTCGGCCGTCAGCTGATCAAGAAGCTGAAGGTCTACGCCGGTGCCGAGCACCCGCACGCCGCGCAGCAGCCGGTGCCGTTCGAGATCAAGCAGATCGCGCAGTGAGCGCGGACGAAGGAACCAGCATGACCGACATCAGCGCGACCGCCGTCGCCGAAGCCGGGGCCGAGGCTCCGACGCCCGCCGTCACCGCCGCTCCGGTCGCCCGGACCCCTCGCGGTGACCGCCCGATCCAGACCGTGGGCCGCCGCAAGGAGGCCATCGTCCGGGTGCGTATCGTCCCGGGCACCGGAAAGATCACCTGCAACAGCCGGGACATCGAGGCGTACTTCCCGAGCAAGGTGCACCAGCAGTTGATCCGCGAGCCGCTGGTGACCACCGAGAAGGCCGAGGCCTTCGACGTCATCGCCAACCTGCGGGGCGGTGGCATCACCGGCCAGGCTGGTGCGCTGCGGCTGGCCATCGCCCGCGCTCTCATCGCGTACGAGCCGGACGACCGGCCGTCGCTCAAGAAGGCCGGCTTCCTGACCCGGGACGCCCGGGTCAAGGAGAGCAAGAAGTACGGCCTCAAGAAGGCCCGCAAGGCGCCGCAGTACTCGAAGCGTTGATCTGACGACGTACGGATCTTCGATCTTTTCGGACGGCCGGGTCCCCCCTCGTACGGTGGTGGTCCCGGCCGTCCCGTTTTCATCCATGGCTGCACCAGCGGAGGTTATTGGCGCATGGGCCGGTTGTTCGGCACTGACGGCGTACGCGGACGGGCGAACGCCGACCTGACCCCGGAGCTGGCGATGGCGGTCGCGGTCGCGGCCGCGCACACGTTGGCCGAGACGGATCGCAGTCACCCGCCGCTCGCGGTGGTCGGCCGGGACACCCGGGCCAGCGGCGAGATGCTGGAGGCGGCGGTGGTCGCCGGCCTGGCCAGCGCGGGTGCCAACGTGGTGCGGGTCGGGGTGCTGCCGACGCCGGCGGTGGCCTTCCTGGTGGGCGAGGCGAAGGCCGATCTCGGGGTGATGCTCTCCGCGTCGCACAACCCGATGCCGGACAACGGCGTCAAGATCTTCGCCGCGAGTGGGCACAAGCTGCCGGACGACATCGAGATGCGGATCGAGGCCGCGATCGAGGCCAACGAGACCGCCACCTGGCATCGGCCGACCGGTGCCGGTGTGGGGCGGGTGCACGACCTGCTGGACGGCGCCGAGCACTACATCCAGCACCTCGTCGGAACGGTCCCGCACCGGTTGGACGGCATCAAGGTCGTGGTCGACTGCGCGAACGGGGCGGCCGCCGAGGTGGCGCCGACGGTGTACCGGGAGGCCGGCGCCGAGGTGATCGCGATCAACGCGGAACCCGACGGGCTCAACATCAACGACGACTGCGGCTCCAACCACCTGGACGGGCTGCGGGCCGCGGTCGTGGAGCACGGCGCGGACCTGGGCATCGCGCACGACGGTGACGCCGATCGCTGCGTTGCCGTGAGCGCGGCCGGCGAGGAGGTCGACGGCGACCAGATCATGGCGATCCTCGCCCTGGCGATGCGGGAGGCGGGCACGCTTACCGACGACACGCTTGTCGCCACGGTGATGAGCAACCTCGGTCTGCGGTTGGCGATGTCCGCCGAGGGCGTCCGGCTGGTCGAAACCAAGGTGGGCGACCGGTACGTCCTCGAAGAGCTGCGCGCCTCGGGCCTGGCCCTCGGCGGCGAGCAGAGTGGGCACATCGTGCTGCCCGCGTACGCGACGACGGGCGACGGAGTGCTCACCGGCCTGCACGTGATGGCCCGGATGGCGGCCACCGGCCGGTCGCTGGCCGACCTGGCCGGGGTGGTCACCAAGTTGCCGCAGGTGCTGATCAATGTGCCGGTCGCGGACCGGACCGCTGGCGCCGAGGCGGCGACGGTCCGGGACGCGGTGGCGGTGGCCGAGCGGGAGCTGGGCGAAACCGGACGGGTGCTGCTGCGCCCGTCCGGTACGGAGCCGCTGGTCCGGGTAATGGTCGAGGCGGCCACCGAGGACACCGCTCGGGCGGTGGCGGAGCGGATCGCCGACGAGGTGCGCCGGGCCAGCCCGACCTCGTGACCCGGCGTGACGAGGTGCGCCGGGCCAGCCCGACCTCGTGACCCGGCGTAACGAGGTGCGCCGGGCCAGCCGCTTGATCGTGACTCGGACGGGCGGCGGGTGACCCGGTCGGGTTCCTGAGCCGAGGCGCCCCCGCCCGGTCTCAGGCCGGCGCCTGGACGTTCGTCTCCAGCCACCCGCGCAGGGCGGTGAATTCGACGTCCGCGTCGGCGAGGATCCTCGCCCCCAGTCCGCCGTTCTCCCGGAGCAGGCCGAGCAGGATGTGTTCGGTGCCGATGTGTTTGTGCTTGAGCCGGATCGCCTCGCGTAGCGAGAGCTCCAGCACCTTCTTGGACCGGGGACTGAACGGCAGGTGCCCGCCCGCCCGTTCGTTCCGCGCCGTGCGGCGGCGACGCAGCCCGAACCGCCGGCGTGGCTCCTCAGGCGGGGGAGACAGCGGGTTCGGCCCGAAGGTCTCCTCCAGCCGGGCGCGGATCTCCGTCAAGTCCACCCCGATGGTGCGGAGCGCGGCGGCGTCCTCCTCGTTGAGAGTGCCGGGCGCCTCCCTCACGTACCGGTCGATCGCCGCCTCGACCGCCTCCGAGGTGACTCCGGCGTCGCGGAGCGCGACCGCGGCGCCGTCGCCGTGCCGCAGCAGCGCGAGCAGCAGGTGCTCGGTGCCGATCCGTCGGTGTCGCAGCCGGCGGGCCTCCAACTGGGCGTCCTTGACGACCGCGCGCGACGCGTCGGTGAACCGCTCGATCGAACATCATTGCCTCCCCGCGTGTTTCTTGTGGACGGCCTGTTTACTCACGCCGAGTGCGCCCGCGATCTCCTGCCAGGACCAGCCTCGCCGGCGCGCGTTGTCCACCTGCAGCACTTCGAGGGCGTCGGCCAGCCGGTGCAGGGCGACGACGGCCCGTAGCCCGATCTTGGGGTCGGCACTGCTGGCCGCCGCGGCGACCTCGGACGCGTTCTCCATGCCGTCAACCTTAGTTGACGGCATTCGCGATGGCAACCAAAGTTGACTGTCGGATCGGCATTGTCGCGAGTGACAGGGCGCGACTATGCGTGGGGCGGGGTGGCTTTGTTGGCGGTAGGCGTTCGGTCGAACTCGTCGCGGTTGTGGACGATCTCGCCCTGGTGGTCCCGGACCCAGTGCACGAGTCCACTCACGGCCTCGCTCAGCGAGCGGCCGAGCGGCGTCAGGGCATATTCAACCCTCGGGGGCACTTCCGGGTACGCGGTCCTGGTCACCAGCCCGTCGCGGACAAGGGCACGCAGGGTCTGGCCGAGCATCCGTTGGGAGACGCCAGCGACCTGCTCGTGCAGCGCGGTGAAGCGCAGCGGGCCGGACGTCAGGACCGTGATGGTCAGCAGCGTCCACTTGTCACCCACCCGCGCCAGCACGTCGCGGACGAGTTCGATCGTCTGGATGCAGTCCGGCGCGACCCCGCGCTGCGCGAGTTCGGCACCAAGGAGGCGGGTCATGCTCTTCCGTTCCTCGCGGATCAGTAGCTGACTTCGAAGTGCGTATTGGGCAGCCGGACTAAATCCGGTGGACGCACGTTTCTTACTAATCGTAACTGATGTGCGGCCACCCGTTCGTGGCCGTGACAGCGGGAGGACAGCATGGTCCGGCACGACACATTCACGATTACGCGGCACCCCGACTTGCCTCCGGGTGAGGTCTTCACCGCGTTCGCCGACACCACGATCAGGCGCCGATGGTTCCGGCTTCCCGGCAGCGGAGCCTCGTACGAGCATGACTTCCGGGTGGGCGGTGGTGAGACGGCACGCAGCACCTCCACCGTGCTGGGCGCGGCGCCCCGAGCGACTCGGATACCGGTCGCGGTACCGGAACCCGCCTGGAGCGGACCGAACAGGCCACCTCTCCCAAATACACGGGGGACGGCAGTTCCGACAGGAACGGATCAGGCATGACGAACATCGGGATCATCCTCGGCAGCACCCGACCCGGCCGGGTCGGTCACCAGGTGGCCGAGTGGGTCGCGAAGCACGGCAGTCAGCTCGATAGCCTCGACGTCGAGGTGGTGGACATCAAGGACTACAGCCTGCCGGTCTTCGACGAGCCACAGTCACCGCTACTCGGTTCCTACGCCCACCCCCACACGCGGGAATGGAGCCAGAAGATCGCCGAGTTCGACGGATACGTCTTCGTCACTCCCGAGTACAACCGATCGATCCCCTCGGCGTTGAAGAACGCCATCGACTACCTCTACGGCGAGTGGAACAACAAAGCGGCCGGATTCGTCTCCTACGGCAGCAATGTCGGCGGCGCCCGCGCGGTGGAACACCTGCGCCTCATCACGGCAGGTCTCCAGCTAGCCGGCGTGCGCACCCAGGTCAGCCTGTCACTCGCCACCGACTTCGCGGCATTCACCACGTTCACCCCTGGCGACCACCACAACGCCATGCTCCACCGGCTCTTCGCCGAGGTGACCGGCTGGGCCGACGCGCTCGCACCCCTGCGCCGACCCTGACCGCGCACGGCTGAACCTGCCGCTCGTGTTGATCAAGAGCCTTGCGTCACGCCGACCTCGTCGATGTGACGCAGTGCTCTTGATCAACGAAGTGGGGACTATGCGCGGAGCTGGGCCAGCCGGGTCGCGGCCTCGGCGAGTACTTCCGGCCGCTTGCAGAAGGCGAACCGGATCAGCCGCCGACCGGCCTCGGGATCGTCGTAGAAGACCTGGGTCGGCACCGCCACCACGCCGCACCGGCGCGGCAGCTCGCGGCAGAACTCGATGCCGTCCGTCCCGCCCAACGGCGTGATGCCGGCCGTGACGAAGTAGGTGCCCTCCGGGACGTACACCTCGAAGCCCGCCGCCCGAAGGCCGGTCGTGAGCTGGTCGCGCCGCTCCCGCTGACCGGCGAGGAAGCTGGCGAAGTAGTCGTCCGGCAGCCCGAGGGCCACCGCCACCGCCGGTTGCAGGGGCGCCGCGTTGACGAACGTGAGGAACTGTTTGACCCGCAGCACCGTGGCGACCAGCGAGGCCGGGCCGCTGGCCCAACCGACCTTCCAGCCGGTGCAGGAGAAGGTCTTGCCGGCCGACGAGATCCGCAGTGTCCGGTCCCGCATCCCGGGCATCGTGGCCAGCGGGATGTGCGGCGTCGAGGCGTCCGGGAACACGAGATGTTCGTACACCTCGTCAGTGACCGCGTACGCCCCGTACTCCTGGCACAGCTCGGCGACCAGGGACAGCTCGGCGCGGGTGAACACCTTGCCGGTCGGGTTGTGCGGCGAGTTGAGCAGCACCAGCCGGGTCCGGGAGCCGAACGCGGCGCGCAACTCGGCCGGGTCGAAGGCGTACCGGCCGTCCGCCGCCGGGCGCAGCGTGACCGGCCGACGGACCGCGCCCGCCAGCGCGATCGAGGCGGCGTACGAGTCGTAGTACGGCTCGAAGCAGACCACCTCGTCCCCGGCCTCGCAGGTGGCGAGGATGGCGGCCGCGATGGCCTCGGTGGCGCCGGCGGTGACAAGTATCTCGCCCTCGGGGTCGTAGTCCAGGTCCCAGAACCGGCGCTGGTGTGCCGCGATCGCGGAGCGCAGGGCCGGTTGGCCGGGGCCCGGGGGATACTGGTTGATTCCGCCCTGGACTGCCTTTACTGCCGCCGCCAGCATCTCCGGCGGGCCGTCGGTGTCCGGGAAGCCCTGGCCGAGGTTGACCGCGCCGGTCCGGGTGGCCAGCGCGGACATCTCGGCGAAGATGGTCGTGCCGAACGGGCGCATCCGCTCGACGAGGGGGTCGATGTCGGCCGTCGTCACGCGACCAAGCGTAGGCCCACCGGGGGCGATTGGCGGTCCGGCTCGCACTACGGTGGATCTTGCGGGGTGAGCGGACCGGATGGAGGGCTGCCTGATGGACGACTGGCCGTTGGTGGAGACGTTCGACAGCACCAGCGGCGAGGTGCGCTGGAACTGTCTCGGCGATCCGGACCGGGAGCCGGTGGTGCTGTGCCACGGCACCCCGTTCTCCTCCTACGTCTGGCGCGGCATCGCCCGCGCTCTGGCTCGCCACCACCGCGTGTTCGTCTGGGACATGCCGGGCTATGGAGCGTCGGCGAAAACCGCCGGCCAGGACGTCTCTCTCGCCGCCCAGAGCCACGTTCTGGGTGAGCTGCTGGCGCACTGGCGGCTCGCGTCGCCGACGGTTATCGCGCACGATTTCGGCGGCGCCGTCGCGTTGCGGGCCCACCTCCTGCATGACGTCCCGTATCGCCGGCTCGCCCTCGTGGATCCGGTGGCGCTCGCTCCCTGGGGGTCTCCCTTCTTCCGGCTCGTCGGCGGGAATGCCGAGGTCTTCGAAGCGCTTCCGCCGGCCCTGCACGGCGCCCTGGTGCGCGAGTACGTCGGTTCGGCCAGCAGTCCGGGCCTGCGCCCGGCCACCCTCGACCGGCTCGTCGCGCCCTGGCTCTCGGCTGACGGCCAGGCGGCGTTCTACCGGCAGATCGCGCAGGCGGACCAGCGGTACACAGACGAGATCCAGGACCGGTACGGCGAGATCGACATGCCGGTGCTGGTGTGCTGGGGCGCCGACGATGCCTGGATCCCGGTGGACAGGGGCCATGAACTCGTTGGCCGCATCCCTGGCGCCCGGCTCGAGGTGATCCCCGGGGCGGGTCACCTGGTTCAGGAGGACGCCCCGGCTGACCTCGCGGCCACGCTCCTGGACTTCGTCCTCGGCCAGGTTGAGTGATCGCCGGTTTCGTCCCGCTAGGCGGCGCGGGATGAGGTCTGCCCGCTGGGCCGACGCAATATCCGGAAACGAGCAGAACGGCTGCGTGTTACACCCGCTTTCGAGCATGTGTTGTGAGCGAAACTGGGTTAGGCTGCGGGTCATGTGTGGAATCGTGGGCTACGCCGGCGGCAGGCCGGCCCTGAGCATCGTGCTTGACGGACTGCGCCGGCTGGAATACCGCGGCTACGACTCCGCGGGTGTGGCCATCGCCTGCCCGGACGAGCTGCTCATCGAGAAGCGGGCCGGCAAGCTTGCCAACCTGGAGAAGGCGCTGAACGAACGCCCGACCGACAGCGCGCCCGGCGGTTCCGCGACGGTCGGCATCGGTGATGGCACGACCGGCATCGGCCACACCAGATGGGCCACCCACGGCGGTCCGACCGACCGCAACGCCCATCCGCACCCCGGACCCGACGGCCGGGTGGCGGTCATCCACAACGGCATCATCGAGAACTTCGCCAAGCTGCGGACCGAGCTGGAGGCCGACGGCGTCGTCTTCAGCAGCGACACCGACACCGAGTGTGCGGCGCACCTGCTCGCCCGATCGTTGGAGCGGATGCGGGCCGGTGGCGCAGCCAACGGCCCGGAGTTGCTCGCCGAGGCGATGCGCGAGGTGTGCCGCCGGCTGGAAGGCGCCTTCACCCTGCTCGCGGTCGACGCCGCGGTGCCCGGTGCCGTGGTGGGCGCCCGGCGCAACTCGCCGCTGGTGGTCGGTCGGGGGGTCGGCGAGAACTACCTGGCCAGCGACGTGTCGGCGTTCATCGAGCACACCCGGGAGGCCGTCGAGCTGGGCCAGGACCAGGTTGTGCTCATCACGGCCGACGCCATCGAGATCACCGATTTCGACGGTCAGCCGGCCGCCGGCAAGGACTTCCACATCGACTGGGACGCCTCGGCCGCCGAGAAGGGCGGCCACGAGTATTTCATGCTCAAGGAGATCGACGAGCAGCCCTCGGCGATCGCCGACACGCTGCTCGGCAGGCTCACCGAGACCGGCGAAATCGCGCTCGACGAGGTCCGCCTCAGCGACCAGGACCTGCGCGACGTGGACAAGATCTTCGTGATCGCCTGCGGCACCTCCTACCACGCCGGTCTGGTGGCCAAGTACGCCATCGAACACTGGACGCGGATCCCCTGCGAGGTGGAGTTGGCCAGCGAGTTCCGATACCGGGACCCGGTGCTCGACCGCTCCACCCTGGTGATTGTGATCAGCCAATCCGGCGAGACGATGGACACCCTGATGGCCCTGCGGCACGCCAAACAGCAGAAGGCCCGGGTGCTGGCGATCTGCAACACCAACGGGTCCACCATCCCGCGCGAGTCCGACGCGGTGCTCTACACCCACGGCGGTCCGGAGATCGCGGTCGCCTCCACCAAGGCGTTCCTCACCCAGCTCATCGCCTGCTATCTCATCGGCCTGCACCTCGCCCAGGTGCGCGGCATCAAGTACGCCGACGAGGTCGGCGCCGTGGTCGAACAGCTCAACCGGATCCCCGACAAGCTGCGCCGGCTCCTGGACGGCATCGAGCCGGTCCGCGAACTGGCCCGCGACCTCAAGTCGGCGCCGACGGTGCTGTTCATCGGCCGGCACGTCGGCTACCCGGTGGCACTGGAGGGCGCGCTGAAGCTCAAGGAACTGGCGTACATGCACGCGGAGGGGTTCGCCGCCGGGGAACTCAAGCACGGCCCGATCTCGCTCATCGACAAGGGCACCCCGGTGGTCTGCGTGGTGCCGTCGCCGGCCGGCCGGGGCATGCTCCACGACAAGGTGGTCTCCAACATCCAGGAGGTGCGGGCCCGGGGGGCGCGGACCATCGTCATCGCCGAGGAGGGCGACGAGGCCGTCCTGCCGTACGCGGACCACGTCATCGCCGTGCCGCGGACGCCGACGCTGCTGGCGCCGCTGCTGACGACCGTCCCGCTGCAGGTGCTGGCCGCCGAGATCGCCCACGCCCGGGGCCACGACGTGGACCAGCCCCGAAACCTGGCCAAGTCCGTCACCGTCGAATGACCTCCCGGGCACCGTGACCGGCCCGGCGGCGCATCGCCGGACCGGTCACGGCGGCCCGGCCCGGCGGCGCATCGCCGGACCGGTCACGGCGGCCCGGCCCGGCGGCGCATCGCCGGACCGGTCACGGCGGCCCAGTGAGCGCGATCCGGGCCATCGCGTCCAGCGCCGGATTGCCGTCGTCCCAGTAGCCGACGTGCCCGTGCGGGCCGGACCGGAAGGTGCCGCCACCGAAGCCCGCGTCGGCCGGGTTGCGACCGAACCACAAGTCGTCGGCCGGCAGGCCGTACGGCGTGGCCAACCGGTGCGCCGGCGCCGCCACCCCGGCCAGCAGGTCCACCGGTGGGCGGGCGAAGTGCTGGATGACGTCGTTTCCGGCGGTGCTGGCCCAGACCCGGTCGGCCGGCAACCCGAGATCCGAAACCCGGTCGACGCCCACGCCGGGGGAGCCCACGAAGATCAACCCGTCGGCGGTGACGCCGTGGTCTCGGGCGGTCAGCCCGACGACAAGCGATCCGTAGCTGTGCCCGAGCACCGTCAGCCGGGCCGGCGGCCCGTCGTGGCTGACCCGCAACCCGTCCTGGAACCGGTGCAGGGCAGGCCCGGCCTCGGTGGCGGTGTCCCGGCGGGCCGCCTCGTCCAGAAAGTCCGGCGCGTCGTAGTCCAGCCAGAGCACCGCGGCCGTCCGGGCGGTCGGATCCAGCTCGGCGCATCTGGCCGCCATCCGGTCCACCCGGCCCAGCTCGCCCGCCACGCCCGGCAGGTCCGACGTCATCCCGGGCACGTAGGTAAGCACCTTGTCGGCGTGGTCCGGATCGCCCACCGCCAGCACCGCGCGACCGTCTCCCGTGGTCGCCAGCGCCAGCAGGTATGCCCGCGGACCGGTGTCGGCGGACAACCGGGCGGCCAGGACGTCGAGACCCGCGATCGCCCCGGACACCCGGCGGAGTTCGGCGAGCGCCCACGGCGGACGGACGCCGGTGAGCAGATCGGCCCGCCGGGCCAGTAGGTCCGCGCGCAGGCCGGTCAACAGCAGCCGGTTGGCCAGATCGCGGACGGTCACCGGCAACCCATCCAGCCGGCCGATCAGCGCCGGCTCGTTGGCCAGCAGCCACCGCCGGGCGGCCGCCGGCAGGCCGTCCCACCAGCGGCGTACGGCAGCCGGCGCGGTGTCCGGAGCCGGGATCCCGGCGGTCGGCTCGGCGGGCCAGCCGGCAGCCGCGGCAGCGGTCAACTCGGTCAACCGGTGGGCGGTCGCCCGCTCCGCCTCGGTCGCCATTCCGAGCGCCGCCCGGATACCGGCGACGGCCGTCGCCTGGAGCCGATCCGCGTCGGGACCGCTCGTCGGGCCCCGCGACACCACTCCGTCCCGGTCGACAAGCAGACCGGCCCGTTCGGCGACACCCACCGTTGCCGCGAGTGACGCCTTGGCCCGACGCAGCCGGTCGGCGTGCTCCGCGAGCAGTTGATCGACCACCAGGCCGACCGGCCGGCCACCGACCAGTTCACCGCGCAGCCGGCGCAGCCGGTCGACCGCGGCCCCGCCGGCCGGACCCGACCACACCCCGGGCAGCCGATCCGCCGTACCGGTCAGCTCGGCGGCCCGCCGGTCGACCAGGCCGGGCACCGCACACCAGGCCGCGCCGGCCGCCCGCCAGGATGCCGGATCGGTCGCCCAGAGCTGCTCGTACGTCATCATCGGCGGCCGCCGAGCCGCCCGGCCGCCCGGTCATCGGCCGCGTCATAACCGTCCGCCGCGGTCCGGGCCGCGTCCGCCGCCGCGGCGGTGGCCACCCCGACGCCGGCGAGCCACCCGGACACCGCCGTCACGAGCGCGGCCAACGCGGATCCGGCGGCGCCGGCCGACGGCACGGTCAACCCCGGGCAGCCGGCGAGCCCGTATCCCAGGCGGTGCGCCGTCCCGGTCAGCGCCGCCGCGGCGTCCCGCACTCCGGCGGTGTCCACCGAGATCTCGTACTGCGTCATGGTCCCCCTTCCACCGCCCACGGACGCTAGGTGCCCGCGGCGCGGAACGGGACGGGGTGTGGACAACGCGCCGTCGCGCCGGCCGCCGACCATCCACAGGGCTTGTCGCGGACCCGGGTGCCCCGCTAAGGTCCCCGGCCGGCCCGCTCGGGAGCCCGCTGCGCGGGTCGCCGGCCACCACCTAGGGTGGAAATCGTGATCGTGGCTGTCGGCATCGACGTCGTCCTCGTCGACCGGTTCACCCGCGCCCTGGCCCGCACGCCGCTGCTGGCCGAACGCCTGTTCACCACGGCGGAGCGGGTCACCGGCTCGGGCAACCCACGCTCCCCGGAGTCGCTCGCCGCCCGGTTCGCGGCGAAGGAGGCGGTGGCCAAGGCGCTCGGCGCACCGGGCGGACTGCACTGGCACGACTGCGAGATCGTCGCCGACCCGGACGGGCGACCCTGGTTGACCGTGGCGGGGACCGTGGCCACCGTGGCGAGCGAGCGGGGAATCAACCGATGGCACCTGTCGCTGTCGCACGACGGCGGAATCGCCTCCGCCATGGTGGTGGCGGAACGATGAGGGCCGCGCGGTGAGGGGTGCCTGGCGGGTCGCCGACGTCCGGGCGGCCGAACGGGACCTGATGGCGACGCTGCCGCCGGACACCCTCATGCATCGGGCGGCGGCCGGGCTGGCCCGCCGGTGCGGGCTGCTGCTCGCCGACCGGGGCGGCGTCTACGGGGCTCGGGTGGTGCTGCTCGTCGGTTCCGGCGACAACGGCGGAGATGCCCTGTACGCCGGTGCGCTGCTGGCCCGCCGGGGCGCCCGGGTGACCGCACTGCCCCTCGTGCCCGACCGGGCCCATCCGGGCGGCGTGGCCGCGTTGCGGGCCGCCGGCGGGATTACCGCCGACGCGCTGCCGTCCCGGGCTGACCTGGTGCTGGACGGCATCGTCGGCATCGGTGCCAGTGGTGGGCTGCGGGAACCGGCCGCCCGGCTGGTCGCCGAGCTGGCGACGTTGACCGACCGGGCCGGAGACCGGCCACCCGTCGTGGCGGTGGACGTGCCCAGCGGCGTCGAGGTGGACACCGGGGACGTGCCCGACGGTCGGGACGGCCAGCCGGCGGCCGTGCGGGCGGACGTCACGGTCACCTTCGGATGCCTCAAACCGGCCCACGTGGTGGGGCCGGCGGCCGTCCGGGCGGGGACGGTGGAACGTGTCGACATCGGCTTGACGCCCTGGCTGTCGACGCCGCCGGCGATCCGGGTGCCGGACGACTCCGACATCCGTCAGTGGTGGCCCGAGCTGCCGCCGTCCTCCGAGAAGTACCTGCGCGGTGTGGTCGGCGTGGCCACCGGCAGTGCCACCTACCCGGGCGCCGGGGTGCTGTCGGTCGGCGGCGCGCTGGCCGGCCCGACCGGCCTGGTCCGGTACGCGGGCGGGGCGCGGGCCGAGGTGCTGCACCACCATCCCTCGGTGATCGCCACGGACACGGTCGCCGCCGCCGGACGGGTGCAGTCCTGGGTATTCGGCTCCGGCCGGGGCACCGACGACGCGGCGGCGGCGGACCTGGCGGAGGTGCTGGCGGCGCCGGTGCCCGTGGTGCTGGACGCCGACGGGTTGACCCTGCTCGGCGACCGGCCGGCCGACCGGTTGCGCGACCGGTCGGCGGCGGTCGTGCTCACCCCGCACGACCGCGAGTTCGCCCGGCTGGCGGGCGGCCCACCCGGCGCCGACCGGGTCGCGGCCGCCCACGACCTGGCCGCCCGCACCGGCGCGGTGGTGCTGCTCAAGGGGGACCGGACGGTCGTCGCCACGCCGGACGGGACCGCGTACGCCAATCCGACCGGAACGTCGGCGCTGGCCACCGGCGGCACCGGCGACGTGCTGGCCGGCCTGCTCGGCTCGTTGCTCGCGGCCGGCCTGCCGGCGGACCGG
Organism: Plantactinospora sp. GCM10030261; assembly: GCF_042666615.1. Lineage (NCBI taxonomy): Bacteria > Bacillati > Actinomycetota > Actinomycetes > Micromonosporales > Micromonosporaceae > Plantactinospora > Plantactinospora sp. GCM10030261. The sequence continues at coordinate 217,374 of NZ_JBHTDD010000001.1, read as the reverse complement.
GCGGCGGTGGCGGCGGCCTACCTGCACGGACTGGCGGGCCGGGCGGCGGCCCGGCACGGTCCGGTGACCGCTCCCGACGTGGCCGCCGCGCTTGTCGACGTGGTGCCGGTCGGCTGATCCGACCAGATCAGTAGGCTGGGTGCATGTGGCAGGCTGAGGCGCGGATCGACCTGGACGCGATTCGGGAGAACGTGGCACGGATGCTCTCCGGCACCGGTGCCGCACTGATGGCCGTCGTCAAGGCCGACGGTTACGGACACGGGATGGTGCCGGCCGCCCGGGCGGCCATCGACGGGGGCGCCACCTGGCTCGGCGTCTGCACCCTCGACGAGGCACTGGCCCTGCGCCGCGCCGGTCTCACCGTGCCGGTGCTGGCCTGGCTGCTGGCTCCCGGCCTGCCGTTGCACGACGGGATCACCGCCGACGTCGACCTGAGCGTGGGCAGCCTGGGCCAGCTCGCCGAGACGGTCGCCGCGGCCGAGCTGGCCGGCCGCCCGGCCCGGGTGCACCTCAAGGTCGACACCGGCCTGTCCCGGGGCGGCGCCACCGCCGACGAGTGGCCGGCCCTGCTGGAGGCCGCCGCGAAGGAGCAGGCCGAGGGTCGGATCGAGGTGATCGGCGGGTGGAGCCATTTCGCGTACGCGGACGCGCCCGGTCACCCGACGATCGACCGGCAACTGGCGGCGTTCACCGAGGCGATGGACCTCGCGGACCGGGCCGGCGTCCGGCCCGCGCTGCGTCACCTGGCGAACTCCGCGGCCACGCTCACCCGGCCGGACACCCACTTCGACCTGGTCCGTCCGGGGATCGCGTGCTACGGCCTGTCACCTGTGACCGGCGACACGTTCGGGTTGCGTCCGGCGATGACCGCTCGCGGCCGGGTGATGCTGGTGAAGCGGGTGCCGGCCGGTTCCGGCGTCTCTTACGGGCACACCTACCACACCGAGCGGGAGACCACGCTCGCCGTGGTCCCGCTCGGCTACGGCGACGGCGTGCCCCGGCACGCGTCCAACGTCGGTCCGGTGCGGCTGGCCGGTCGCAACCGGACCATCGCCGGCCGGGTCTGCATGGACCAGATCGTCCTCGACTGCGGCGACGATCCGGTGGCGGTCGGCGACGTGGCCACCCTGTTCGGCAGCGGTGCCGACGGGGAGCCGACGGCCGACGACTGGGCGGCCGCGGTGGACACCATCAACTACGAGATCGTCACCCGGTTCGGCGGCGTTCGGGTGCGGCGTACCTATGTGGGGTCCGGCACATGACGGCGAGCCGGCGGATCGGGGTCCCGTCACAGCGTTCGGTGGCCAAGCTGGCGGGCGTGGTCGGCGCTGCGGTGGGCGTGGCGGTGGCCGGGCTGGCCGCCGGGGTGGCCACCGAACGCGCGATCGTGCGGCGCTCCAAGGCCGCCCCCGACCGGTACGCGCAGGAGGTCTTCGGGCCGCAACCGTGCGACGAGGAGCGGTGCATCGAGCTGCCCGACGGCACCGACCTGCACGTCGAGATCATCGAGCCGCGGGTGTCGGCGCCTCGCCCGACGCTTGTCTTCGTCCACGGGTTCTGCCTGGACATGGGCACCTTCCACTTCCAGCGCAAGGCGCTCGCCGAGCGGGGCGAGCACCGGATGGTCTTCTACGACCAGCCCGGCCACGGCCGGTCCGGCCTGCTGGAGACCGGCGAGTACGACCTCGCCCGGCTCGGCGACGCCCTGTACGAGGTGATCGAGCAGACCGTGCCGGAGGGGCCGCTGGTGCTGATCGGCCACTCCATGGGTGGCATGACCATCATGGCGCTGGCGGAGCGGCATCCGGAGCTGTTCGGCGAGCGGGTCACCGGCACCGTGTTGATGGCCACCTCGGCCGGCCGGTTGCGGGAGAACTGGGTGCGGCAGACCCGGCTCGGACTGCCGGCCGTGCTCGGCAAGGCCGGCGCGCCGCTGGTGCCGGTGCTGGACAACGCGACCCGGTTCACCGGGACGGTCCTGGACCGGGCCAGGCAGTCCACGTCCAATGTCTCCTGGCTGCTCACCCGCCGGTACGGCTTCGGCACCGAGCGGCCGAGTCCGGCGCTGGTGTCGTACGTGGAGGAGATGAACAGCCACACCGGCACCGAGACGGTCGCCCGCTATCTGCGAACCCTCTACCTGCACTCGCGGCATCCGGCGCTGGGTGCGCTGGCCGGCACCCCGACGTTGGTTATCGTGGGTGATCGGGATCTGATCACGCCGCTGCGGCAGTCCGAGGAGATCGTGCGGTGCCTGCCGCGGGCGGAGTTCGTACGGGTGGCGGGCAGCGGGCACGTGGTGATGTTGGAACACGCCGACGAGGTGAACGACGCGTTGCTCACGTTCTTGGCGAGGCTGTCGGGATGACGTGGAAGCTGCCCACCGTGGACGACACCCGGGAGTTCGGCCGCCGGCTGGCGGGCCGGCTGCGCCCGGGAGACCTGCTGGTGCTCACCGGTCCGTTGGGCGCCGGGAAGACCGCCCTGGTGCAGGGGATCGGCACCGGCCTCGGGGTGCTCGGCGACGTGACGTCCCCGACGTTCGTGATCGCCCGCGTGCACCGGCCGGACCCGGAGCGAGGGCGCCGGATCGAGTTGGTGCACGCCGACGCGTACCGGTTGGGTGACGCCGCCGATCCGCGTGCCGAGATCGACGATCTCGACCTGGATGCCTCGATGGACGAGGCGGTGACCGTGGTCGAGTGGGGCGAGGGGATGGTCGAGCAGCTGGTCGACGCGCACCTGCGGGTCCGCATCGACCGCCGCGACGACGACACCCGGCTGATCGACCTGGAGCCGGTCGGCGGCGACTGGGCCGATCGGCTCGCTGGGCTCTAGCTAGCGCCCCAGCTCGGCGAAGAACTCGCGCAGGTCCTCGACCACCAGGTCCGGGTCGGTGGTGTACGCGAAGTGGCCGCCCCGGTCGAACTCGGTGTACCGCACGATGTTGTTGGCCCGCTCGGCGAACGTCCGCACCGTCCGGAAGTCGTGCGGGAAGACCGCCACCGCGGTCGGCACGGTGTTGGGTTCGTCGCGGTAACCGGCACCGGTCTGCGCGTCCTCGTAGTAGTGGCGGGCGCTCGACACACCGGTACGGGTGAACCAGTAGATGCTCACGTGCGTCAGGTACTCCTCGACGTCGAGGTGGTCGGCGTGGTCGCCGAAGCCGGTCCACAGCTCCGCGTTCCAGGCCAACTGGCCGGCGGGCGAGTCGGTGAGGCCGTACCCCAGGGTCTGCGGCCGGGTCTGGTGGATCTTCTGATATCCGGCCTTGCTCTGGAAGTCCGCTGTCGTTCCGGACATGCTGGCCCGGTCGGCTTCGGAGAGTCGGTCCAGCTCCGCCGCCGCCTGGTCCGGGTCCGCGGCGGGAAACGCGAAGATCTGCAACAGGTGGACGCCGATCAGCCCGACCGGCGCCAGGATGCCGAGTTCCCGACCGATCAGCGCGCCCACGTCACCACCGGTCACCCCCCACCGCTCGTACCCCAGACCGGACATCAGCGTGGCGAACGCGTTGGCGATTCGGGCGCTGTCCCAGCCGGGCTCGGTGGCGGGGCCGGAGAAGCCGTATCCGGGCGGCGACGCCACCACGACGTGGAAAGCGCGGGACGGGTCCCCGCCGTGTGCCCGTGGATCGGTCAGCGGCCCGATCATCCGCAGGAACTCCACCACCGAGCCCGGCCAGCCGTGCAGCAGCAGCAACGGCGTCGCGCCCGGCTCGGCCGAGCGGACGTGCAGGAAGTGGATGTGCTGCCCGTCGACGGTGGCGACGTACTGCGGGAACTCGTTGAGTCTGGCCTCGTGGGCCCGCCAGTCGTACGTGGTGTGCCAGTAGTCGACGAGGCGACGTACCACGTCGAGCGGCATGCCGTAGGCGGTGCCGGCTCCGGTCACCTCGTTCGGCCACCGGGTGGCGGCGAGCCGGGCGGCGAGGTCGTCCAGGTCCGCCTGCGGGACATTGATCCGGTACGGCTCGATCCTCAGTTCGTTCGTCATACCGGCAACGCTACGGACCCTTCCGGTCAACTTCTGTCCGGAAGTTCTGACACACTTCGTCGTATGTGGGAGACCTCCGCCCGGCTGCTGAAGCTGCTGTCCCTGTTGCAGGCCCGCCGGGACTGGTCCGGCGCCGACCTGGCCGTCCGACTCGACGTCAGTGAACGCACCGTGCGCCGCGACGTGGAACGGTTGCGGGACCTGGGATATCCGGTGCACGCCAGCCGGGGCACCGACGGCGGATACCGGCTGGGCGCCGGCGCCGCCATGCCGCCGCTGTTGCTGGACGACGACGAGGCGGTGGCGGTCGTGGTCGGGCTGCGTACCGCGGCGCGCAGCCCGGTCACCGGCATCGAGGAGGCATCGGTGCGGGCACTGGCCAAGCTCGACCAGGTGCTGCCGCCCCGGCTGCGGCAGCGGGTGGGCGCGGTGGCCGACTACACGGTGCCGATCCCACCCGACGCTCCGGCGCCGGCGATCGAGCCGGCGGTGCTCACCACGCTCGCCTCCGCCTGTCGGGACCGCGAGAGGGTGCGTTTCGACTACCGTGCGCACGCCGGTACGGCCACCGTCCGCACGGTCGAGCCGTACCGGCTGGTCACCTGGGGTCGCAAGTGGTATCTGGTCGGCTGGGACACCGAGCGCGGTGACTGGCGCACCTTCCGAGTGGACCGGATCGAGCCCCGTACCCCGACCGGTCCCCGGTTCGCGCCGCGCGAACTGCCCGAGGGCGGCAACCTCGCCGCGTACGTGGCGCGCGGGGTGTCCGGCGCCGGCTTCCGGTTCCGGGCCCAGGTCACCGTGTACGCCCCGGCGGAGGTGATCGCCGACCGCATCAATCCGGCGGTCGGTGTGGTCGAGGCCGTCGACGAGCGAACCTGCGTACTGTCCTGCGGTGCCGACAGCGTGGACACCCTCGCCGTGTACCTCGGTCTGCTCGACGCCGACTTCGAGGTCGCCACGCCGGCCGAACTGGTGGCCCGGCTCGGCGTCCTGGCCGCCCGCTACCACCGTGCTGTGCGAGGGAGGGTTTCGTCGTAGCGCTATGCGTTAATAAGGGCCCTTCCTCGCACCCGTCCCGACGCACGAGAGGCCGGCCGTGACCGACACCCCATCCGCCGCGCTCGACCTGCCCGGCCTGCTGCCGCCCACCTGGCTGGCCGTGCTGACTCCGCACCTCGACCCGGCCGCCACCGCGGCGCTCGGCGCGTTCGTCGCCGAGGAGTACGCGACCCGCACGGTCTTTCCGCCGTTGCCGGACCTGTTCGCGGCGTACCGGTTGTGCGCGCCGGAGGACTGCCGGGTGCTGATCCTCGGGCAGGATCCGTATCACAAGGCCGGGCAGGCGCACGGGCTCAGCTTCAGCGTGCGGGACGGGGTGCGGGTGCCGCCGTCGCTGCGCAACGTCTACAAGGAACTGTCCGAGGATCTCGGCGTGCCGGTGTCGAAGAGCGGCAACCTGACCCCGTGGGCGAGCCAGGGGGTGCTGTTGCTCAACGCGGTACTGACGGTGCGCGAGGCGACCCCGAACTCACACGCCGGCAAGGGCTGGGAGGCGTTCACCGACGCGACCATCAGGGCACTCGACGCGCTGGACCACCGGGTGGTCTTCCTACTCTGGGGCGGGTACGCCCGGAAGAAGCGTGAGCTGATCACCAACCCGGCGCACGTGGTCCTCGAGGCGGGTCATCCGAGCCCGATGAACCCGCGCGGCTTCCTCGGCTGCCGGCCGTTCAGCGCGGCCAACAAGGCGCTTGTCGACGCCGGCCTGCCCGCCGTCGAGTGGGACCTGTCCGCCCGCTGACCCGGCCGCCGAGCTGCGACTGCCCGGCCGCGTCACGCGCCGTAACCGGGCGGGCTAGGGTGCATACCGTGCTGGTACTCGTGCTGGATTCGTCGACCCCGGCGGTTACCGCCGCGCTCGCCGAGATCGGACCCGACACGGTCACCGTCCGTGCGGAACGCCAGGTGGTCGACGCGCGGGCGCACGGCGAACTGCTCGCGCCGCAGATCCAAGGGGCACTCGCCGAGGTGGGTGCCCGGCCGGCCGACCTGGCAGCGATCGTCGCCGGCACCGGGCCGGGTCCGTTCACCGGACTCCGGGTGGGCCTGGTCACCGCCGTCAGCATGGGCCAGGCGCTCGACCTTCCGACGTACGGCGTCTGCTCGCTGGACGCGATTGGCTTGGTGGCCGCCGGCGGTGGCGGAGCCGGCCCGCACGCCGACGGTGGCGGAGTCGGCCCGCACGCCGACGGTGGCGGAGTCGGCCCGCACGCCGACGGCGGCCCCGGCCCGGTGCTGGTGGCCAGCGACGCCCGGCGCCGGGAGATCTACTGGGGGATCTACGACGGCGCGGGCGGTCGGCTGTTCGGCCCCGAGGTGGGCTCGCCAGCCGCCGCCGCGGCCCGGGCCCGCGACCATGGCGCGGTCGCCGCCGTCGGGGACGGCAGTGTGCGGTACGCGACGCAGCTCGACCTACCGGTACGCCCCGAGCCCCGGTTCCCCCCGGCGCACTCCCTGGCGCGGCTCGCCGCCGACCGGATCCGGACCAGGGCGGACAGCGAGCCGCTCACCCCGCTCTACCTGCGCCGGCCGGACGCGGTCGCGGCCACGGCGCGCAAGTCGGTGCTGCCGTCGCAATGAGGATCATTCCGTTGCGGTGGTGGCACATCGAGGCCGTACTGCCGATGGAGGCCGACCTGTTCGGATCGGAGCGCTGGTCGGCGGCGATGTTCTGGAACGAGCTGGCAAACGGCCACCACTACCTGGTCGCGGTGGACGACGAGGAGATCGTCGGGTACGCCGGGTTGGCGATGCAGCCGCCCGACGAGGCATGGGTGCAGAACATGGCGGTGCGGCGCGACCGGCAACGCGGCGGCGTCGGCCGGGCCCTGCTGGCCGAGTTGCTCGCCGAGGCCGGGCGGCGGGGGGCCAGGACCACGCTGCTCGAGGTGGCCGTCGACAACGTGCCCGCCCAGCGGCTCTACGCCAGCTACGGCTTCGAGCCGGTGGGCATCCGCCGGGGCTACTACCAACCGAGCAACACCGACGCGCTGGTGATGGAGCGAAATGGCTGACGAACCGCTGATCCTTGGCATCGAGACGTCCTGCGACGAGACCGGTGTGGGTATCGTCCGGGGACACACCCTGCTCGCCGACGCGATCGCCTCCAGCGTGGACCAGCATGCGCGGTTCGGTGGCGTGGTGCCGGAGGTGGCGAGCCGGGCCCACCTGGAGGCGATCGTCCCCACCATGCGGCGGGCGCTGGCCGAGGCCGGCGTGACCCTCGCCGACATCGACGCGATCGCGGTGACGGCCGGACCGGGACTGGCCGGCGCCCTGCTCGTCGGGGTGGCCGCCGCCAAGGGCTACGCGCTGGCCACGGACAAGCCGGTGTACGGGGTCAACCACCTGGCCGCGCACGTCGCCGTGGACACCCTCGAACACGGCCCGCTGCCGGAACCGGCGGTCGCGCTGCTGGTCTCCGGCGGGCATTCCTCCCTGCTGCTGGTGGACGACCTGGCCACCGGCGTGACGCCACTCGGTAGCACCATCGACGATGCCGCGGGCGAGGCGTTCGACAAGGTGGCCCGACTGCTCGGGCTGCCGTTCCCGGGCGGCCCGCCGATCGACCGGGAGGCCCGAGCCGGCGACCCGCGCTCCATCGCCTTCCCGCGCGGCCTGACGGCCGCCAAGGACCTCGTCGAACATCGACTCGACTTCTCGTTCTCCGGGCTGAAGACCGCAGTGGCCCGCTGGGTCGAGGCCCGCCAGCGAGCCGGCGAGCCGGTGCCGGTGCCGGACGTGGCGGCCTCGTTCCAGGAGGCGGTCTGCGACGTGTTGACCGCCAAGGCCATCGACGCCTGTCGCCAGCACGGGGTGTCGACCCTGGTCATCGGGGGCGGCGTGGCGGCCAACTCACGACTGCGCGGCCTGGCTGAGGAACGCGCCGGCAAGCACGGCATCACCGTCCGGGTGCCGCGGCCCAAGCTCTGCACGGACAACGGGGCGATGGTGGCGGCGCTGGGCGCCCATCTTGTCAGCTCGGGAGTGGCGCCGAGCCGGCTCGACCTGCCGGCGGACAGCGCGATGCCGTTGACCGTGGTCAGCCGGTAGCCGAGGGTGGACGACGTGATCGTGCGTATGTGGGAGGGACGGGCGGAGCCCGCCGGCTTCGCCGAGCTGATCTCGTGGGTGTGCGACACGGCGCTCCCCGAATTCGACCACGACCCGTTGCACATGGGCAGCGAGGTCTTCACCTCCACCGACCAACGGGTGGTGGTCATCTCCCGGTGGCGCAGCCGGCCCCGGTCGCTGCCGGAACCGCCCGTGCTGCTCGTCGCCCGACCACCACACGAATGGGACTTCACGCAGGTGGACCGCTAACCCGTCCGGCGTAATCGACTGGCGGCCCCTGGCGATCCGCTCGTATCGTTCTCCCCTGCTATGCGTGCCCTACCTGTCGCCGATCCCGGCACCCCACCGTCCACGTCCGCCACCCGACTGCTGCTGTGGTTGGCCGCCCGCACCTGGCCGACGCTGGCGGCCGGCATCGTGATGGGCGTCCTCTGGACGGTGAGTCAGGCGCTGATGCCCGCGGCGATCGGCCGGGCGATCGACGGGATCGCCAGCCGGAACACCGAAGACCTGGTCCGCTGGGCCGTCGCGCTGCTCACCCTTGGCCTGCTGCAGGCCGGTAGCGGGATCGCCCGGCACCGGTTCGCCGTGGCCAACTGGCTCTCCACCGCGTACCGGACAGTCCAGGTCACCATCGATCACGCCAATCGGGTCGGCGCGACGCTGCCGAAGCGGATGGCCGCCGGTGAGGTGGTGAGCATCGGTACCTCCGACATCAACCACCTCGGCGGGGCGCTCGACATCACCGCCCGAGGCACCGGCGCGGTGGTGGCGATCGGCACGGTCGCCGCCATCCTGCTCTCCGCGTCGGTGCCGCTGGGCCTCGTGGTGGTGCTCGGGGTGCCGGTGCTGCTGGCCATCGTCGGCGCGCTGATCGGGCCGCTGCACCGGCGGCAGCGGGCATACCGGGATCAGGAGGCCGCACTGACCACGCAGGCCGGTGACATCGTCTCGGGGCTGCGGGTGTTGCGCGGGGTCGGCGGCGAGCCGGTGCTCGCGGACCGGTACCGCGGCGAGTCACAGCGGCTGCGCGACCGAGGGGTGCGGGTGGCCCGGATCGACTCGCTGCTGGCGGGCGCGCAGATCCTGCTCCCCGGCGTCTTCGTGGCCCTGGTCACCTGGCTGGGTGCCCGGTTCGTGCTGCGGGGCGAGATCACCGCGGGGGAGTTGGTTGCCTTCTACGGGTACGCGGCGTTCCTGGTGGGCCCGCTGCGTACCATCACCGAGGCGATCGACAAGATCACCAAGGGGCACGTGGCGGCCCGGCGGGTGGTCGCCCTGCTCCGGCTGTCCCCGGAACTGACCGAACCGGACCGGCCCACCGCCGTGCCGGACACGCCGGGTGAGCTGGTCGACCACGGGTCCGGCCTGACGCTGCGACCGGGCCGGCTGACCGCCCTGGTGGCCGACGCCCCGGAGGAGGCGGTGCGGCTCGCCGACCGGTTGGGGCGGTACGTCGACGCGGACGTCACGCTGCACGGCGTACCGCTGCGGGAGCTGTCGCTGGCGACGGTCCGGCGGCGGATCCTGGTGGCCGACAACGACGCGCGGCTGTTCTCCGGACCGCTGCGGGCCGAACTCGACCCACACGACGACGCGGACGACGACCGGATCGAGGCCGCGCTCGCGGCGGCCAGCGCCACGGACATCGTCGAGGCGTTGCCGAACGGCCTGGACGCGGTCGTCGCCGAACGGGGGCGGGAGTTCTCCGGCGGGCAGCAGCAGCGGCTCCGGCTGGCCCGGGCGCTGGTGGCCGATCCGGAGATTCTCATCCTGGTCGAGCCGACAAGCGCGGTCGACGCGCACACCGAGGCCCGCATCGCCGACCGGCTGGGACCGGCACGGCGCGGCCGGACCACGCTGGTCTGCACCAGCAGTCCGCTGGTGCTGGACCGGACCGAACACGTGGCGTACATCTCGGGTGGCCGGGTGATTGCCGAGGGCACCCACCGGGACCTGCTCGCCGCCGTCCCCGGCTATCGGGCGGTGGTCAGCCGGGCCGAGGCGGAGGACGACGACACCGAGTCCGCCGCGCCGGTGGGGGTGCCCCAGAAGGTCGAGGTTGGTCGATGAGTGTCGCGTTGCCGGTGGCCGACGGGCAACAGGTCCGCCGCTACGCCCGGGCGGTGGCCCGGCGGTATCCGCGGGCGCTGGGGGTGGCGCTGGGACTGCACGCGCTGGCCGCCGTCGCCGGCCTGGCCGCTCCGCGGCTGCTCGGTGACCTGGTGGAGGCGATCTCCCGAGGCACGTCCACCGTCACCGTCGACCGCGTCGCGCTGGCTATCGCCGCGTTCGTGGTGGCGCAGTCGGTGCTGACCAGGTTCGCCTACTTCGCCTCGGCGCGGCTCGGTGAGCGGGTGCTCGCCCGCCTGCGGGAGGAGTTCGTCGATCGGGTGCTCGCCATCCCGCTCTCCACCGTGGAGCGGGCGGGCAGTGGTGACCTGCTCACCCGGACCTCGCGGGACGTCGCGGCGCTGTCGCACACGGTCCGGTTCGCCGTACCGGACACCCTTGTCTCGCTTGTCACCATGCTGTTCCTGATTGCCGCCCTGGTCCTGGTCGGTCCGCTGCTCGCGGTGAGCATCCTGGTGGCGGTGCCCTCACTGCTGGTCGTGACCCGCTGGTACCTGCGCCGCGCGCCGGCCGGCTACCTGCGCGAGAACGCCGCGTACTCGGACCTGACCGACGGGATCAGCGCCACCGTCGAGGGCTCACGGACCACCGAGGCACTGGGCCAGCAGGCGCGGCGCCGGGCCCGGACCGACGACGACATCCGCCGGTCGTACGCCGCCGAGCGGTACACGCTGTTTCTCCGTTCGGTGGCGTGGCCGGTCTCCGAGGCCAGCTATGTCCTGCCGGTGGTGACCGTGCTGCTCCTCGGCGGCACGTTCCATCTGCAGGGCTGGGTGACGCTGGGCCAGGTCACCGCGGCCACCCTGTACGCCCAGGCGCTCATCGAGCCGCTGGACCGGCTGCTGTCCTGGCTGGACGAGTTGCAGGTGGGTGGCGCGTCGATGGCCCGGCTGCTCGGGGTGGCCCGGCTGCCCGGGGAGCGAGCCGCGTCGGCCGATCCGGACGTGCCGGCGGCCTCCGCGTCGGGTGTACCCGCCGGCTCGGGCGTACCGGTCCGCTCGGGGTCGGACGACGGCGATCGGCGGCTGCGGGCCACGAACGTGCGGTACGCCTACCGTCCCGGCCGCGATGTGCTGCACGGCATAAGCCTCGACCTGGCTCCGGGGGAGCGGCTGGCCATGGTGGGACCGTCGGGGGCCGGCAAGTCCACGCTCGGCCGGCTGCTCGCCGGCATCCACGCGCCTCGGTCGGGGGCGGTGACGGTGGGTGGGACGCCGCTGGCCGACCTGCCCCTGGACCGGCTGCGCCGGGAGGTCGCCCTGGTCACGCAGGAACACCACGTCTTCATCGGCACGCTCCGGGAGAACCTCACAATGGTCCGACCGGACGCGACGGACGACGCCGTCCGGGCGGCGTTGTCGGCTGTGGACGCGCTGGACTGGGCGCTGGCGCTGCCGGACGGCCTGGACACGACGGTCGGCGCGGGTGGCCATCCGCTCGCGGCTGCCGAGGCCCAGCAGCTGGCGTTGGCCAGGCTGGTGCTGGCCGACCCGCACACCCTGGTGCTGGACGAGGCGACATCGCTTATCGATCCGCGGGCCGCCCGACACCTGGAGCGCTCGCTGGCCGGAGTGTTGCGCGGCCGGACGGTCGTGGCGATCGCGCACCGCCTGTTCTCCGCGCACGACGCGGACCGGGTGGCGGTGGTGGAGGACGGCCGGGTGGCCGAGCTGGGATCGCACGACGAGCTGGTCGCGGCCGGCGGTTCGTACGCCGCCCTGTGGCGCTCCTGGCACGGCTGACGAGGCGAAGCGGGCTCCTCCTGACGCAGCGCGTCAGAAGGAGCCCGGCAAAACTCGTCAGCGGCGGAACACCCGGATGGTGGCTATCGCCCCGGTGGCCAGGGCCGCGAGCAGCACCACCCAGATGATCGTCGAGTTGACCGGGGCCACTGGTCCGGCGTTCGCCCGGGCCCGGGCCAGCACACTGTCGTCCTGGGTCACCGGAAGCGCGGGCGGCGGCAGCTCGTTGTACCGGACCAGGCCGGTGCTTTCCAGCATCGTCATGTGGTCCCCCACGAACTTGTTGGCCTCGTCGGCAAGCTTCCGCACGACCGGATCCCGGGTGCTGGCCCGCACCGCACCGATCACCGGGAAGATGGCGCCGTGCGCGGCGCGCAACCGGGTGACGAAGGTCTGGTCGAACCGGTCACCACTGGAGGTCTGCATCTCCTTGAGCCACTGCTTCTGATCGGCGTTCGGCTCGTTCGGCATCTGTGCGCCCAGCTTGTTGGCCGCCTCCACCGCCAGCTGGTCGAGTTCGACGTGCTGCTTGGCGATCTCGGCACCGATGTCGCGGACCCGCTGCCGCTTGCCCTTCTCCGCGGCCATCTGCCCCGCGGGGATCTCCCACAGCCCGGCCATCCGGACCCCGTCCAGCAGGGCCTGGTCCGCGGCGGTGAGCTGGGTCGGGCCGGCCGGCGCGGCCTGCGCGGCGGAGGGCAGCAGGACGAGCGCGGCGACGAACCCGGCCATCGCCGCGGCGAATCCCCGGTAAGAGCGGCTGACCAGGCGGTTCACCACTGCTTCACCGTCCCCGGTCCGTGCCCCGATCCGTTGCCCGCCATACCGCCTCACCTTCCTTGAGAACCGCTCGGTCCCGTTGCCGTCCACTGGTACGTAGCCGGGCGGGAAATCGTTCATCCGTTCCCACTCGCATGTGGAGTGACTTCGCGACGTCGCCCTGCAAAGGCTTCTACCGCGGTGACCGTCGTCGGCCTGCTGCTCGGGTTCGGCGACACCGCGAAGCAGGCGATGTTCGGTCGGGTCGTCACCGTCCGAGCCGTACCTGGCGGCGGCTCGACCATCAGCCGACCGCCGACGGCGGCCCGGCCGCGGACGGTGGTCCCGGCGCCGACGGCAGCCCGGCCGGCGTCGGTCAGCCGGCGTCGAGCGGATCGGCGAGCAGCCGTTCGTAGGCCAACTCGGCGGCGCCGACCAGCGGGGCGTCGTCGGCCAGCACCGGAGTGCGGAGCCGGACGTGTTCGCGGCAGGCGGCCAGCGCCATCGCGTTGAGCCGGCTGCGCACCTGGGCTGCCGAGGCGAGATAGACGTCGCGGAGGGTGCCTCCGAAGATGACCATCTCGGGGTTGAAGATGTTCACCAGGTTGGCGACGCCGAACCCCAGCCAGTCACCGACCTGGCGTACCGCCGCCTGGGCGCTCGCGTCGCCACGGGCCGCCGGATCGACCACGGAGAACACGGCCGGGTCCCCGCCGCCGCCCTCCCGACCCGCGGCCCGCAGCAGCGCGTGCTCGCCGATCTCGGTCTCCCAGCAGCCGCGTGAACCGCAACCGCACGGGTGCCCGTTCGGGCGGACCACCATGTGACCCACCTCGCCGCCGTAGCCGCCGTGTCCGGTGATCCGCCGGCCGCCAGCGATGATTCCGGCCCCCACCCCGACATCGCCGTACAGGTAGATGACGTTGTCGCAACCGATCGCGACGCCGCGGGTGTGCTCGGCCAGCGCGGACAGGTCCGACACGTTCCCCACGGCGGCGGGCCGCTCGTGCCCCAACTCGGTACTGAGCCGCTCGCCGAGCGCCGTCATCCAGTCGGGGTCCGAGTTGAGCGAGACCGTGCCGTCCTCGCGCCGGATCATCGCGCAGACGGCGACCCCGTCGCCCACATGGACCGCCGAGTCCGGGACCACCTGCCGCATCTCCTTGACCATGGCGGCGAGCAGCGGCACGGTCGCGTCGGTGGACAACCCGGCCGGCCGGGGCGCCTCCCGCCGGGCGAACACCTCTCCACCCAGCCCGATCCGGGCCGCCCGCAGCCGGTCCACCTCGACGCTGAGCGCGAACGCGTACACCCGGGGATCGGGCCGGACGACAAGCGACGGCCGTCCCGCCCGCCCGGTTTCCCGCGGGGGGCCCTCGGTGACCAACCCAGCCGCGGCCAGGTCGCTGGTGAGGGCGCCGATGGTGCTCCGGTTCAGGCCGAGTGCCGTGGTGAGTTCGGCCCGGGAGGTCGGTCCGTGGATGTGGACGTACCGGAGCAGGGCACCGAGGTTCTGCCGACGGATCTCGTCCTGGCTCGGTCCGGCGCGCATCGATGTCACAAGCGTCGGAGAGTGGTCAACGGTTACCGGTGGCGGCGGCTCGGCGCCGGGACAGTGCGTCGACGCTGGCCGCCAGCAGCAGCACCAGGCCGGTCACCATGTACGTGATTCCGCTGCTGTAGCCCATCAGTCCCATCCCGTTGTCGATCACCGCGACCACCGCGCCGCCGAGCACGGCGTCGAGCACCCGGCCTTTGCCGCCGAACAGGCTGGTGCCACCGATCACCGCCGCACCGACCGCGTAGAGCAGCACCTTACTGCCGCCGGTGTTGGGGTCGACGGAGTTGGCCCTGCTGGCCGCCACGATGCCACCGATGGCCGCCATCCCGGAGCAGATCACGAAGACCGAGATCCGGATCCGGTCCACGTTGATGCCGGCCCGGCGGGCCGCCTCACGGTTGCCGCCGACCGCGTAGATGTGCCGACCGTAGGCCGTCCGCCGCAGCACGAAGGTCCACAGCACCAGCAGGGCCGCGACGATCGGGACGACGATCGGGACCCCCTTCAGCGAGACGATCAACACGTTGCGGCTGCGTTCCAGGTTGAGGATGAACACGGCCGTGCCGAGGATCAGGGCCAGCAGGCCGATCCGGCCGACCACCACCGTCAATGGGTCGGTGACCAGACCCCGCGCCATCCGGTTGCGGTACCGCAGCACCTGGACCGCCGCGTACCCGCCGACGGCGAGGGCGGCCAGCAGCCAGCCGAGCAGCGGCGGCAGGTTCCGGTTGGCGATGGCGACCAACACCGGATCGCGGATCGCGATGTTGCTGCCGCCGCTGATCAACACCAGCACGATGCCCTGGAACGCGAGGAAGGCGGCCAGCGTGACGACGAAGGACGGGATGCCGACCTTGGCCACCAGGGAGCCGAGCACCAGGCCGATCAGCACACCGGTGGCGATGGCGGCGAGGACCGCGACATACCAGGGATATCCCAGCACGGTGACGAAGTTGGCCAGGATCGCGGCGCACACCCCGCTGGCGAAGCCGGCCGACAGGTCGATCTCGCCGAGCAACAGGACGAAGACGAGGCCCATGGCGATCAACGTGACCGCGGCCCCCTGGGCGAACAGGTTCGCGAAGTTGCCGGCGGTGAAGAACGACGGGCGGAGCACCGCGAACACCGTGCAGAGCACCAGCAGGCCGAAGATGGCGGGCAGCGCGCCGATGTCGCCGCCGCGGACCCGGCGCCAGTAGTCGCGTGCGTGGCTGGCGACGGTCGGTGTCGGGGCCACTGCGGGCGGACCCTCCTCACGTACGGTCACGGTGGTGCTCATCGGACGGCTCCCGGGGTGTTGTCGGCGCCGTTCGCGGCGGCTGGGGTGGTCTCGGTGGGCAGGCCGAGGTGGCCGGAGCGACCCGCGGTGATCAGCTCGACCACCTGGGCGTGGGTGATGTCGGTGCTGCGCACCTGGGCGACCATCTGGCCAAGGTAGAGGGCGGCGATCCGGTCGGACACCGCGAAGACGTCGTTCATGTTGTGCGAGATGAGGACGACCGCGAGGCCGTTGTCCGCCAGCCGGCGGACCAGTTCGAGCACCTGTGCGGTCTGGGCGACGCCCAGCGCGGCGGTCGGCTCGTCCAGGATGACCAGCTTGCTGTTCCACAGCACGGCCTTGGCGATCGCCACCGTCTGGCGCTGTCCGCCGGAGAGGCTCGACACGTGCTGACGCAGCGACGTCACCGTCCGCACGCTGAGGCCGGCGAGGGTCTCCGCGGCCAACTGTTCCATGGTCGGCTCGTCGAGCACGATGCCGGTGCGTTTCTCCCGGCCGAGGAACATGTTCTGCACGATGTCGAGGTTGTCGCAGAGCGCGAGGTCCTGGTAAACGACCTCGATGCCGAGCGCGGCGGCGTCCCGGGGACTGTTGATGGTCACCGGACGGCCGTCGAAGAGAAACTCACCGGCGTCCGTGGGATAGATGCCGCTGATGCATTTCACCAGCGTGGACTTGCCGGCGCCGTTGTCGCCGACGAGCGCTGTCACCTCACCGGGATAGGCGGCGAAGGCGACGTCGCGCAGGACCTGGACGGGACCGAAACTCTTGTCGATCCCGCGTAGCTCCAGCAGGGGGGTCGCGGACACGGGCGTCTCCTTTTCCGAGCGGGTGTCTCCGGGCACACCCGGCCGGCGTGCGGCGGGCCGGCGAACCGACCCGGCGCGGTGGCCGGCCGACCGCCCGATCCGGCGTCGTGGCCGGACCGGGCGGGTGCGACGGACGGTGTCAGCTCACGCCGGCCTGGGTGCACAGCGCCGCGAAAGCGTCCGCGCACAGCTTGGCCTTGTCGACGAAGCCGTCCGCGACCACGTCGTTGACGTTCTCCTTGGTGATCGCCTTCGGCTCGAGGAGCACGGCTGGCACGTCCCGGTTGCCCTCCGGGTCCCGCACGGTCTGGCCGGTGTTCTTGCGTTCGCCCTTGGCCAGCCCGATCGCCAGCTCGGCGGCGGCGTCCGCCTCCTTCTTGATCGCCTTGTACACGGTCATGCACTGGTCGCCGGCGAGAATGTTCTGCAGACCCTGCAGGTCGGCGTCCTGGCCGGTGACCGGTACCCGACCGTTGAGCTTGTTCTTCTTCAACACGGATATGGCGGAGTTCCCGAGCGTGTCGTTGGCGGCCAGCACGCCGTCGATCTTGCCGCCGGTCTGGGTCAGCATCTGCTCGAAGATTGTGGTGGCCTGCGCGCCGTCCCAGTCCGGCACCCACTGGTCCGGGCCCTTGGTGAACTCCTTGGAGTCGTACTTGGGCTGCAGGACCGAGTCGTAACCGGCCTTGAACAGGGTGGCGTTGTTGTCGGTCTGGGCGCCGTTCAGCTCGGCGATCACCGGGTTCTTGACGCCCTTCTCCGCGAGGCACTTGACCAGCCCCTCGCCCTGCAACTTGCCGACCGCCTCGTTGTCGAAGCTCACGTAGTACTCGGCGGACCCGCCCAGTGTCAGGCGGTCGTAGTCGATTGTGGCCACGCCCTGCGACTTGGCCTTGTCGAGGACGGACTTCCCGGTGCCCGAGTCCAGGTTGACGATCATGAGGACGGTGGCGTTGTTGGTGATCATCTGTTCCGCGATGTTCTGGAACTGGGTCTTGTCGTTCTGCGCGTTCTGGATGTCGTACTCGACGCCCGCCGCCTTGAACGCCTCCTCCAGAAACTTGCGGTCCGCGGTCTCCCAGCGGGCCGACGACTTGCTGTCCGGAAGGATGACGCCGATCTTGGGGGTCTTGTCGCCGGCCGCGCCGCCGGGTTCGTCGCTGCCGCAGGCGCTCAGGCCGCCGGTGACGAGCAGGCCCGCCGCGGCGATGGTCAGGATCCCTCTGCGCATGTGCCGGGTCCTTTCGGGGGTGAGGGCAACGTTTGTTGTGTCCGGCAACGTATTAGGGATGTGGCGTACCGCACAAGGTGGCCGAGGTCATGGGTTTGTTGGCGGCGATAACAATTCAGCAACGTGCACGCCATCGATCCGGAACCCGCCGGCTGTCAGGCCGCGGTTCCGCCGTGGCACGTTGATCAAGAGGTTGGCGTCAGATATCCGGGAACTCCTGACGCGAACCTCTTGGTCAACGGGAGTGGGGCGGCGATATCAACGGGAGTGGGGCGGCGGGTGTCAACGGGAGTGGGGGGCGGCGATGCGGGCGGTGACCGCTCCGGTGAGGGTGACCAGATCGCCCGGGGACAGCCGCACCTGCAAGCCGCGCCGACCCGCACTCACGTAAACGGTCGACAGGGCGACGGCCGACGAGTCGACAACCGTGGGCAGGCGCCGGCGCTGTCCGAGCGGGCTGATCCCCCCGCGTACGTATCCGGTCGTCCGCTCGGCCACCGTCCGGTCCGCGAGCATCGCGCGCTTGCCGCCGACCGCGGCGGCAAGCGCCTTCAGGTCGAGATCCCCGGTTACCGGCACCACCGCCACCGCCAGGCCAACGTCGACATCGGCCACCAACGACTTGAAGACCTGCTCCGGTGGCACGCCGAGGGCCGCGGCCACCAGGGCGCCGTAGTTGGGGGCGTCCGGCGAGACCTCGTACGGGTGGACGCTGTGCGCGATGCCGCGCCTCGTCAACAGCACCGTCGCCGGAGTCTGGTGGCCCGCCACGGCATCGAGGCTACTCCCCGTGCCGGGAACCGGGGGTCACTGGCCGCCGCGCTGCGGTGTGCCCAGTTCCCGGTGTCCGGCGTACGCCGCGGCGGCCATACCCAGCACCGCCACCCCGATGACCCAGCCCCACTGCGTGGGGGAGAACGAGCCGGCGAATCCGTGCAGTACCGGGTTGGACCACTCGAAGACGCGGGACGGCGGCCACCAGGCGGCGAAGTTCCGGGCGGTCGAAGGCAGGCCGGGCACGCTGACGAAACCACCCGCCACGAAGAAGGTGGCGATGCCGGTGAGGATCACCAACGGTTGGATGCTGCGGTGCACGCGGAGCAGGTGGGCGAGCAGGGTGCCCAGCCCCGCGCCGGCCACCATCACCGGCACCATGAACAACACCACCAGCAGGAGCGCGCCGGGATCCGGGTTGAGGCCGAAGGCGAACCGGGCGGTGAGATAGGTGGGCAGTGCGGTGAGGAAGGCGGCCGCAGTGCCACTGATCAGCGCGCCCAGCGCCGCTGTCGCCGGACCCGCCGGACTCAGCAGGATCTCCTTGGCGGTCCGTCCTTCCTGCTCGATGGCGAACAGATTGGCGGCCAACAACGTGGCGCCGAAGAAGAGCGCGAGCAGCAGCACGCCACCGGCGATGAAGCCGGTCCGCGGTATGTCGTCCGGCCGGACCGTACGCAGGTCGACGGCGAGGTCGAGACGGCCCGCGTCGGCGTCGTAAGCGTTCAGGGCGTCCTCGACCCGCAGTCGAAGATTTTTGGTCGCGTCGCTGTTGATGTTGTAGGTGCTGATCCGGACCCGTCCGCTGGCGTCGAAGTCCTCCGGGATCTCGATCATCAACTGGAGGCGGCCATTCTCGATCATCTGGGTGGCCGGTACCGGGTCGGTCTCCACCACCCGGAAGTACGGGGTGATCCGCGAGCTGCTCTCGTTGATCGCGCCCGTCAGCGCGGCGGACCGTTCGGACTTCGCCTTGTCCACGACGGCTACCGGCCAGTCGTCGCCGCCAGCGCCGAAGATCAGCGCGTTCAGGATGAGTAACACGATCGGTACGAGCACCGCCTGGGCCAGCAGATCGGGCCGGCGACGCAGCAGGCGCAGGTTACGGGCGGTCACCGCCACCACGGCTCGGGTTGTCTCCACCGTCGTCTCCTCACTGACCCTGGGTGAACTTCAGGGCACGACGCATCCGCGCCACGGCGAGCGTGCTGAGCGCCACCGCGCCCATCAGCGTCCAACCGAAGGCCGGCCAGTCGAAGGCGCCGTCGCCCAGGCCGGACACCTCGAAGCGGATCTGGTCGGTGAGCGGCGCGAGCGGCATCCACGAGGTCAGCCGCCACAGCCAGCCCACGGCCCCGTCATGGGCGAAGCCACGAAGGTAGGACTCGTATCCGCTGGCGAAGAAGTGGGTCACCGCGAGGACGACGCAGATCGGGATCATGGGCAGCGACCGGCGTAGCGCCACGCCGATCAGCGCGCCGAAGCCGGCGCCGTAACAGAAGATCGCAGCCACAGCCAGTACGCTCTGCCAGCCGAGCCCGGTCACCGGATAGTCCAGGAGCCAGGCGAGCCCGGCAAGGACGAGCACCAGGCTGAGGGCGGTCTGTGCCAGAGCGGCCAGCCACTTGCCCCCGATGAAGGGCGCGTTACCCGAAGGGGAGAGCACCAGTGGCTTGGCCGTCCGGTCCTCCCACTCCCGGGCCACCAGGGTGCCGGTGTTCACCATCGCGGCGTACAGCACGGCGAACATCAACAGGCCGGTGCCGAGGTACGTGGTGATCCGCATGTCCCGCTGGAAGGCGCTCGTTTCGTCCACCGCGACCAGTCGCCCACCGCCCGCATCCGACGCGGGACTCGGCGCTCCGGCCGCAAACTGCCGGACGGCGTGTTCCGCGCGAAGCTGGAAGTTCTTGGTGCCATCTGAGTTGATGTTGAAGACCGTCAACGGCAGCGAGACCGGCTGGCCGGCCTCGACTCGCGCGTCGAAGTCGGCGGGCACGGTCAGCACCGCTCCCACCTCACCATCGTCGAACATCCGGCGCGCCTCGACCGGGTTGGTGGTCCGGATTTCGAAGAACCGGCCGTCAACGCTCGACATCCCGGTCAGCACCGAGACCATTCGGGCACTGTGCGGGCCGGAGCCCTCCTGTGCCACCGCGACCGGACTGGTGGCGGAGACCCGCACGAGGAGCACGTAGAGCCCGACGAAGATGAGCGGCACCAGCACGGTGATCGCGAGGAAGGTGGGGCTCCGCCGGCTGATCGACAGGTCCTTGCGGACCATGGCCCATACGGGTCGCACGTCTCGGTCCCTTCTGCCTGGATGGTCCTGGTCAGTTGCGCAGCGCGCGGCCGGTGACGTGCAGGAAGACGTCCTGCAGACTCGGCTCGTCGAACCGGAACCCGGTGACACCGCCAACCGTCGCGAGCCGGTCGAGCACCTGCCGGAGAAAGTCCAGGCGCTCGGTGTCGGCGGGCAGATCCACGCTGAGGTCCTGGTCTGAGCCGAGTTCGGGGGACAGGTCGGCGAGGTCGGTCCGGGCCCGTTCCGCCTGCCCGGCGGAGGCGAACGCGACGCGCAGCCGCTGGCGCGTCACCGCGGCCTTGAGCTGGGCCGGGCTGCCCTGTGCCACCGTCCGACCATGGTCGAGGATGAGCACCTGGCGGCCGAGCTTGTCTGCTTCCTCCATGTAGTTGGTGGTCAGCAGGACGGTCCGACCGTCGGCGGCGAGTTGCTCGATCCGTTCCCAGATCGCCTGCCGGGACTGCACGTCGACGCCGAGGGTGGGCTCATCGAGGATGAGCACCTCCGGCTCGGTGAGCAGGGCCCGGGCCAGCGCCAACCGGCGTTGCATGCCACCCGAGTAGGTGCTGGTCCGGTCCGTGGCGCGGTCGGTCAGGCCGACGAGGGTCAACGCCTCGTCAATGCGGGTCGTCATCACGGCCCGGGGAACGCCGTAGTAGCGGGCGTGGAACTCAAGATTCTCGCGGCCGGTCAACTCCGCGTACAGCGCGGTTTCCTGCGGAACGAGGGCGATCCGGCGGAGCACGTCACGGCGTTGCCGGCCGGGGTCGAGCCCGGTGACCCGGACCGAGCCGGCGGATGGTTCGAGCAGGCCGGTGAGCACGTTGACGGTGGTGGTCTTCCCAGAGCCGTTGGGTCCGAGCAGGCAGCAGACGCTGCCCCTGGCGATGGTGAGGTCGAGCCCGGTCAGCGCGCGTACCGGTTCGGCGCCGCGCCGGCGGAACACGACATCCACCGCGGTCAGCCGCACCGCTTCCGCGTCGGCCGTGAGGTCCGCCGCTGGTGCTGACAGCGTTCTGGTGCTCATGTGCCCTCTCCTTTCGCTGGCGGCCCCGGGGGACGACCACGCCGGCTCAGCTAATCAAACCAAACCGTTCAGTTTGATTGCAAGGGTGGGTGACATGCCCAGCTCCTCCGGGGTTCAGTCGATCAGCGTGCCGCCAACCCGTCGCACAGCAGCGCCACCAGCCGGGCCACGGCACCGGCCGGTGGCTGCCGTGGCCCGTCCGGCCGGAGCAGGCCGTCCAACAGCGTGTAGGTGAGCAGCGAGCCGACCAGCAGGCGACCGGCGTCCTCCACCGGTACGGGGCGCAGCGCGCCACCGGCGATGCCGCGGGCCACCAGGCGGGCCGTCCCGGCGATGATGGGACCGGATACCGCCTCTCGGAACAGGGCGCCCAGCTTCGGATTGCGGCCCGACTCGGCCACGATCACCCGGGCCAGGCCCAGGTACTCCGGCTGGAGCAGGGTGTCGACGACCGACTCCGCGTACCCGGTCAGTTCGGTTGCCACCTCGGCCCGGGTCCGCAGTGGGTGAGCAGGTTGGTGTTCGGCGTCCCAGGCGGCCGTCCGTTGCGCCATCAGCGTCTCCAGCACGTCCGCCAGTAACGCGTCCTTACTCGGGTAGTAGGCGTACACGGTCTGCTTGGACACGCCGGCTTCCAGGGTGATCGCGTCCATGCTGGTCGCCGCCACGCCACTGGCCAGGAAGAGCCGCTGAGCGGCGGCCCGGATCTGCCTCCGCTTCTGGTTGGACCGCTCACTTCGCGTCGTCATGATCCCTCCGGCCGTGCGTTGGACATCGGTGCGACCGGGTGGCCGATCAGGACGGTGGGTGCGCCGGCCACCCTGGTGAGCACCACGCTGGCCGACTCGTCCCCGGACAGCCGCAGGTCGCGCCGCAGCCGCTCCGGATCCAGGGCCGAGCCGCGCTTGAGGATCTCCACTCGGCCGACGCGCCGGTCCCGGAGCAGCGCCCGGAGTCGCTTGAGCGAGAACGGCAGCACATCCGTGATCTCCAGACACCGGGCGAACGGGGTGCTGACCGGGGCGTCGGCGTACACGTAGGCGATCGTGGGGTCGGCCAGGTTGCCGGGCAGCCGCTCGGCGAGTCTGGCGACCAGGTGGGCGCGGACCACCGCCGGGTCAGGGTCATACAGGTAGCGCCGCAACGGCCCGACGGGTGCCTCGGCGGTGCCGTCGCCGGTGAGGCGACAGGAGCGGGCTCTCTCCACGCCGGAGGTGACCGGGGGCCGATCCGTCAGCAGGGTGGCGCGCCGGGGAACCTCGGCGAGCGGGCCGCACCACAGTGTCGCCTCCACCAGGTCGCCGGCCACACTTACCCACTCGGCCTCAGCCCCGGCCGGGATCAGCGCGTGGTCGAGGCCGGGCGCCACCTTCACCACGGTGCGCGGGACCCGCTCGGTCAGCCCGACCACGAAGTCCCAGGACGGCGTGTACGCGGCCGGGTCGAAGACGCGACGTCCGGTGCCGCCGCGCCGTCGGGCCGGGTCGCAGAACGCGGCGTCGAATCCGGTCAGGTCGAAGTTTGTGGCGTCGGCACACTCGACGGTGAACCGGTCGGCCAGCCCGGTGGCTTCGGCGTTCGCCGCCGCCAGCGCCGCGGTGAGCGGGTCGGCCTCAACCCCGTACACCCGGATCCCGGCGCGGGCCGCGGCGAGCGCGTCGGCCCCGAGCCCGCAGCCGAGGTCGACCAGGGTCCGTACGCCCGCGTCCCGCAGTCGGCGGGCCCGCCGGTCCGCGACGGGGGCCCGGGTGGCCTGCTCCAGCCCGGCCCGGGTGAAGAACATGGTGGCGGCGGCCAGCCCGAACTTGGCCACCGCCCGCCGGCGCAGTTCGGCCTGGGTCAGCGCGGCGGCGGCCAGCCCGGCCGGGACGCCTCGGGTCCGCAGCGCGGTCGCCGCGCTGAGCGGGTCACCGCCGGCCAGGTCGACCGCCGCGGCCAGGGCCCGCTCTCCATCGGGGGTACGCAGGGCGGCGAGCTGGTCGAGATGCACCGAACCATTGTGTCGGATTGGCACTCTCCTTGACGGAGTGCTAGTCGCGGAATAACCTGCGATTAGCACTCTCCCATCGAGGGTGCCAGCCCGCGGGGTTCCGTGGGCGACAACGCCAGGCGGACCGGCACCCGCGACGACGGCCCCGCCCGGTGGACATGTGGCAGAGATTGACGCCGTCCGGCTTGCCGGCCGGCTCGGAAACCAAGTACCCCAGGAGGGTATGCCCGTGACTACCGCGACCAAGGTTGCGATCAAGCCGCTCGAGGACCGGATCCTGGTCCAGGCGAATGAGGCTGAGACCACCACGGCGTCGGGCATCGTGATCCCCGACACCGCCAAGGAGAAGCCGCAGGAGGGCACCGTCCTCGCTGTCGGCCCCGGCCGCGTCGACGACTCCGGCAACCGGATCCCGGTTGACGTAAAGGTCGGCGACACGGTCATCTACTCGAAGTACGGCGGCACCGAGGTCAAGTACGCCGGCGAGGAGTACCTGGTGCTCTCCGCCCGCGACGTCCTCGCGGTCATCGAGAAGTAACCGACCTAGTTTCTCGTGTCGTAGCCCCGGACCGGCTCGCCGGGCCGGGGCTACGACACCTTGAAGGGACATTCATGGCGAAGATCCTGAGCTTCTCGGACGACGCCCGGCACCTGCTGGAGCACGGTGTCAACGCCCTCGCGGACACGGTCAAGGTCACCCTCGGCCCGCGCGGACGCAACGTCGTCCTGGACAAAAAATTCGGTGCGCCGACGATCACCAACGATGGCGTGACCATCGCGAAGGAGATCGAGCTCACCAACCCGTACGAGAACCTTGGCGCGCAGTTGGTCAAGGAGGTGGCGACGAAGACCAACGACATCGCCGGCGACGGGACCACCACCGCCACCGTGCTGGCCCAGGCGTTGGTCAAGGAGGGCCTGCGCAACGTGGCGGCCGGGGCCAGCCCGATCGGCCTCAAGCGGGGCATCGACGCGGCGGCCGCCAAGATCTCCGAGGCGCTGCTGGAAAAGGCCGTCGAGGTGGGCGGCAAGGAGTCGGTGGCGCACGTGGCCACGATCTCGGCGCAGGACGTCACCATCGGCAGCATGATCGCCGAGGCGATGGAGAAGGTCGGACGGGACGGTGTCATCACCGTCGAGGAGGGCTCCACGCTGGCCACCGAGCTGGAGGTCACCGAGGGTCTCCAGTTCGACAAGGGGTTCGTCTCGCCGAACTTCGTCACTGACGCCGAGCGTCAGGAGGCAGTGCTCGACGACCCGTACATCCTGATCACCACGCAGAAGATCTCGGCGATCGAGGAGCTGCTGCCGCTGCTGGAGAAGGTTCTCTCCGACAGCAAGCCGCTGCTGATCGTCGCGGAGGACGTGGAGGGCCAGGCGCTGGCCACCCTCGTGGTGAACGCGCTGCGCAAGACCATCAAGGTGTGCGCGGTGAAGGCGCCGGGCTTCGGCGACCGCCGCAAGGCGATGCTGCAGGACATGGCGGTCCTCACCGGCGCGGAGCTGGTCGCTCCCGAGCTTGGATACAAGCTCGACCAGGTCGGCCTGGAGGTGCTCGGCAGCGCCCGGCGGGTGGTGGTGGACAAGGAGAACACCACGATCATCGACGGTAAGGGCCGGGACACCGAGGTGACCGACCGGATCTCCCAGATCCGCAAGGAGATCGAGGCCTCGGACTCCGAGTGGGACCGGGAGAAGCTGAGCGAGCGACTGGCGAAGCTCTCCGGTGGCATCGCGGTCATCAAGGCTGGCGCCGCCACCGAGGTCGAGATGAAGGAGCGCAAGCACCGCATCGAGGACGCCATCTCGGCGACCAAGGCCGCGGTCGAGGAGGGCACGGTGCCCGGCGGTGGCGCCGCGCTCGTGCAGGTCGCTTCGGCGCTCGACGACGACCTGGGGCTCACCGGTGACGAGAAGGTGGGTGTCTCGATCGTCCGCAAGGCGCTTGTCGAGCCGCTGCGCTGGATCGCCCAGAACGCCGGGCAGGACGGCTACGTCGTGGTGCAGAAGGTTGCCGCCAGCAAGTGGGGCCACGGACTCGACGCCGCGAAGGGCGAGTACGTGGACCTGGCCGGCGCCGGCATCCTGGACCCGGTGAAGGTGACCCGGAACGCGGTCCTCAACGCCGCCTCCATCGCCGGGCTGCTGCTCACCACCGAGAGCCTGGTCGTCGAGAAGCCCGCGGAGCCGGAGCCGGCAGCCGCGGGTGGTCACGGTCACGGCCACGGTCACAGCCACCAGCACGGCCCGGGCTTCTGACCCGGTAGAACGCCGTCCGGGGCGTACCGCCCGTCGAGCTTCCGCTCGGCGACGCGGTACGCCCCGGACGCGTTTCCGCTCCTCCTCGCCCGGTCCCGTGGCGCTTGCTCCGGTCCCGTTGCGCTCGCCCCGGTCCCCTTCGCGTCGATCATGAGGTTGGCGTGCCCGCGTCGGCGTGTCGCGCCGGCAACCTCATGTTCGACCGGGTGGGGGTCGGCGAGGGCGGGGCGGGGGTTACCGATTGGTGACGTGGCTGTCCGATCGGCTCGGCGCGCGGAACACTGGGCGGATGACGATGGGACGGCGCGCCTCCGGGGCGCTGGCCGGGGTGGCCGCCGCGGCGGTCGCGATGGCCACGGCGGAACTGGTCGCGGTCCTCACCGGGGCCCGGTCGGCGCCCCTGGTCGCCGTCGGCGCCGTGGTGGTGGACACCGTTCCCGAGCCGGTCAAGCAGTTCGGCATCGACGTGTTCGGCGTACACGACAAGACGGCCCTGCTGATCGGTACCGCGATCCTGCTCGGCGGCCTCGCCGCGCTGATCGGAATGCGCGCGGTGCGGACCCTACCCGTTGGGTACGCCGGGATCGGGCTGCTCACCCTGCTCGGCGCCGCCGCGGCGGTCACCCGGCCCGGTGCCGGCCCCGCCGCCGTGTTGCCGTCGCTGGTCGGCGGAGTCCTCGGGGCGGGGACGCTGTGGCTGCTCGTGGCCGGTCCGCTGGAGGCGCCGGGGCCGATGCCGGCTGGTTCGGTGGCGCCGGCTGGTTCGGTGGCGCCGGGTGGTTCGGTGGCGCCGGGCGCTTCCGTGACCCCCGGCGGATTCGCGGCGGCGCGGGGCGGACCTGGGCCAGAGGCTCCGGGAGAGCACGAGATGGCGGAATGGCGTTCGGAGCGGCGCCGGTTTCTCGCCGGGACGACGGCCGCCCTCGGCGGCGCGGTGGTGGTAGGTCTCGGCGGCCGGTGGCTGGCCGCCCGGCGCAGCGTCACCGCGGCGCGGGCGGCGGTGACGCTGCCCGCGCCGGTGAGCCCGGCGCCGCCGGTGCCCCCGGGGGCTGACCTGCGGCTGGCCCAGCTCGCGCCGTTCACCACGCCGAACTTCGCCTTCTACCGGATCGACACGGCGCTGACCGTCCCCCAGGTCGACCCGGCCGACTGGCGGTTGCGGATCCATGGCCGGGTACGCACGCCGATTACCCTGAGCTACGCCGACCTGCTTGCCCGACCGATGATCGAGCGGGACATCACCCTCGCCTGCGTCTCCAACGAGGTGGGTGGCGAACTTATCGGCAATGCCCGGTGGCTCGGGGTGCGCCTGGCCGACCTGCTCGACGAGGCCGGCCCGCTTGTCGGAGCCGACCAGGTGGTCGGCAGGTCGGTGGACGGCTGGACCTGCGGTACGCCCACCGCTGAGCTGCGCGACGGGCGGGACGCCCTGCTGGCGGTGGGGATGAACGGCGAGCCGCTGCCGATCGAGCACGGCTTCCCGGCCCGCATGGTGGTGCCGGGACTCTACGGCTACGTGTCCGCCTGCAAGTGGATCACCGAGCTGGAACTGACCAGCTTCGCGGACTTCGATGCGTACTGGGTCCCGCGGGGCTGGTCGGCGCGCGGCCCGATCAAGACCCAGTCGCGGATCGACACGCCGCGGCCGCGCAACCGGCTGACCGCCGGGAGGGTGCCGGTGGCCGGGGTGGCCTGGGCGCAGCACCGGGGCATCGAGCGGGTTGAGGTACGCGTCGACGGCGGCGAGTGGCAACAGGCGACGCTCGCGCCGACGGTCTCCACCGACACCTGGGTGCAGTGGTCCTGGCAGTGGCCGGCGAGCCCGGGGGAACACGTGCTCCAGGTCCGGGCCACCGACGCGACGGGGGAGACGCAGACGGAGCGGGAGTCCCCGGTCGCCCCGGACGGTGCGACCGGCTGGCACACCGTCACCGTGACGGTGCGTTAGGCCGTCCTCGGCGACCTGGATCCTGATTATTGCCCGCCTGCTTCATCCAGCAGTCACCGAGGGAAGGGATTTGGTCAGGATCTCAAGGGCCCGAAGCGTGCAGGCACGTAGGGATCCCTCTCCACGGAGCCACGCGTTGTTGGCGGCCTCCAGCGCCGCCGCGACACAGCGGGTCTCGATCTCCCGTTCGAGTCGTGGGCGGTCGTCGTGGGCGTCCGTCGCCCGGAGGATCTCGTCGATGAAAGACCGTGCCTTCTCCTGGACGGCGGCCTGAAGGGACGGATGGCCGGCGATCAGCCGTAGCCGGACGCGCGCTGTCTCCTCGATGGCGTCGATCGCATCGTCGGGCAGCTCCCGCGCGAGGCTCGTCGCCGCCGCACTGAGGGTCTTGCCGGATTGGACGGCCGTGAGGAGTGCGGCCATCGCTCGTTGCTCGTCGGGCTGCCAGCAGACCAGGTTTTCCTTGGTGGTGAACCGGCGGTACAGAGTGGCGACTGACACGGCGGTCGCCGCCGCGACATCTTCCATCGTGACGGCGTCGTAGCCCCGCTCTTCGAACAGTCGGACCGCGATCGTGGATACGTCCCGCTTGACGCGAATCCGCTCCCGTTCCCGGGCGGCTGCAAGCGGACTCGGGTTCGCCTCTCTGATAGTGTCTGTCATGTTTGAATCTTACTATCAGGGGGCCGAGAGTTGCGTTGGGTCTGGATGTTGACATCGGTGGTGGGGCTGGCTTTGGTCGCCCTGGGGGCCCTGTGGTTCCTCCAAGGCTCGGACCTGCTGCACATCGATCCGATCGCGTGCACGGGCAACTGCGAACCAATCGTGGGACACCAGCCGGCGTGGCAGATAGCCGGGGCCGTCTCGGCGCTGACCGGCGCGCTCGTCACAACCCTCGCCGTACGGAAGCGCCGTGTCGGTAACGATTCCCGAGGGGGAAGCGATTGAGACCGGCCGGACCTCCGACACGGCCGGACACGCACAGCGGGTCGTGACGGCGATGTCACGACCCGCTGCGGTCTGAGAGAGGGGTGCTGCGCGGCTCAGGCGGCGGGCGCCTGGCGCTGCGCGGGCATCGTGGACTTGTGCGGCCGGCCCAGGCGTGCCTCCAGTCGGGCGATGTCGACCCGGCTGCGCCGGCGATCGGCCAGGTCCTCCCAGCCCACCGCGAGCAGCCGGAGCCGCTCGGACTCGCTGAAACCGCCCCAGACGCCGTACGGCTCACGGACCGCGAGCGCGTGCGCGGCGCACTCCGCGCGCACCGGGCATGCCCCGCAGACCGCCTTGGCACCGAGTTCCCGGCGGTTGCGGGAGGATCCGCGTTCCCCGTCGGGATGGAAGAACTGGGCGCTGTCCCGGCCGCGGCAGGCACCGAGCCGCTGCCACTCCCAGAGGTCGACGATGGGTCCGGGCAGTCTGCGTACGTTCGACATCAGCACCCTCCTCCCGCGCGGCACCGCGTGGTCAACCGTGACGGTTCGGATCCGGGCGGCGGGCCGCGCAGGCGCTCCGTTTCCGACCTGTCTAGGGCGTTACCCCCCGCGTGTTGGCCTCACACGTACCTGATCGAAAAGTGGTGAGATCAAGGTGCGACACGCTGTCGACAGTGATAGGGGCGCCCGGAAGAATCACCGATAATCGGACAGGACCGGCGATCCGGATCGGCTGAACGGGTAGATCCGGGCGGAAAGTTCGCTGGAGTTCAGCCGGAAACTCGTCATGATCACTGCCTGTCGTGTTCTCCTTCCAGAGGAAGGAGGCCGCCGTGCGTACCGTGCTCGTATGTGTCCGGACCCCGCTTGCGGCGCAGCACGTCGCGTCCGCCGCGGCCCGGCTGGGACTGGCCGCGGCGGTGCGCACCGCCGTGTCGGATCCGGAGGTGATGCTCCGGCTCGCCGAACGTCCCGCCGACGTCGTCCTCGCCGACACAGCGCTGACCCGGCCGGACAGTGTGGGCTTCATCCGCCGGGTGCTCACCCGCTCGCCCGGGGCGGCGGTGGTGCTGTTCGGCGCGGAAGAACCCGGCGTGGCGGCCGCTGCCGTGGCAGCCGGTGCCCGGGGCCTGATCTCATCCGTCGATCACGACCTGGTCGGTGCGGTTGCCCGGGCGATGCTGTTGCTGAGCGCGCCCGGCCGGGCTGCCCGGGCGCCTGGGCCGGGCCGCGGTGGCAACGGCACCATGGCGGGTCTGAGCCGGTCGGTCGCTCGACCGGCCGGGCCGGATGCCGCGGGACCGGGCACGTCCGCGAACCCCGGGGCGACGCCGGGAGCCGCGCCCCGGGCGAACGCCGGGGCGGTGCCGGGGACCGCGGCGCAGGCGAACGGTGGCACGGCGCCCCGCGACGGTGTGGCGGGTCCGGTCGATCCGGCTGCCGCGGCCCGGCTTCCGGCGCAGCGGGCCGAGGACCTGGCATCCGGCCGAGGGACGGAGCCGGACGGGCCGGGGGTGCGGACCAACTCCACGCCGGATGCCCGGTACGCCGGCGACCGGCGGAGCGCAACCAACGCCAGCCGGGGATCCGGTGGCCGGCGGGTGGCGCTCACCGAGCGCGAGATGCAGGTGCTGATCGGGATGGCGGACGGCAAGAGCAACGCCGAGATCGGGCGGGAGCTGTTTGTCTCCGAGGACACCGTCAAGACACACGCCCGGCGGCTGTTCCGCAAGCTCGGCGCCCGCGACCGGGCACACGCCGTCGCCGCCGGCTTCCGCGCTGGTCTGGTGGCCTGACCCCAGCCCGTCTCGCCCGGCCGTTGAGCCCGGCATCCCGCGTCACCGCGAGCCGGGCGTCACCCCGAGCGCCGCGACCGTCCCGGTCAGTCGTCCTTGCCGTCGTCGGCGTCGCTGAGCGTGTCGTGCACGCCGTCCGCGTAGCCGCGGGCGTACTCCCAGGTCACGTAGTGGTCCGGGTCGGGATCATAGGCCGGCTCGTGCACCCTCGGCCGGCCCGAGTTGAGCAGGTGTCGCAGGTTGCCCCGGAGCAGGTCCCAGTCGAAGTAGTGCGGCTCCCGGCAGTCCTCGCACTCGATGACCAGTCCACGTACCCCGGTCGGGGCAAGTAATGCCTGGTAAACCTCAAGGTCGGCGAGATCCTCCAGCACGTCCTGCCGCTCGACCTCGGTCAGCGGATCGAGCGCGTCGTCCTCGACCGGGTCGTCCAGGCCCGCGCTGGGGTCGGCCGGGTCGCCGTTGAACGGGTCGATGGGCTCGTCGTGCACCCCTCCACCGTAGTCGCATCGGCGGGCACCGCGCTCACCCCGCTCGGCGAGGTCAGCGCCGGGCCTGACGAGGTCGACTGGGGGGCGTGGGTACGATGAACCATCGTGTGCCGCCGCGCCGGTGGGCCGATGCCGCGCCCCGGGCGCAACAGCATCGTCGCCACGCCCCTGGTGTGCTGGCAGCCGGCTGTCGACCACTCAGGGGACAACTCGTGGACAACGCACCGAAGGGCGACGACTTCGACCAGCTCGGCGGGCATCTGCCGGAGCTACCCGCCGGCTCCGCCCGGGTGGTCCCGCTGGGCCTGACCTTCGATGATGTGCTGCTGCAGCCCGGTGAATCGGACGTGGTGCCCAGCCGGGTCAACACGGTCACCCGGGTCAGCCGCAACGTCGAACTCACCATTCCGCTCGTCTCCAGCCCGATGGACACCGTGACGGAGGCCCGGATGGCCATCGCCATGGCCCGCCAGGGTGGCATCGGCGTGCTGCACCGCAACCTGTCGGTGGAGGACCAGGCGCTCCAGGTGGACCTGGTGAAGCGTTCCGAGTCGGGCATGATCACCAACCCGGTCACCGCGAGCCCCGACGACACGTTGCGCCAGGTGGACGAGCTGTGCGGGAAGTACCGCATCTCCGGCGTGCCGGTGGTCGACGGCGCCGGCCAGCTCGTCGGCATCGTGACCAATCGCGACATGCGGTTCGTCTCCGACGGCAATACCCCGGTACGCGAGATCATGAGCCGGATGCCGCTGGTCACCGCCTCGGTGGGGGTCAGCAAGGACGAGGCGCTGGCCCTGCTGCGCCAGCACAAGGTGGAGAAGCTGCCGATCGTCGACGACTCGGGCCGGTTGCGTGGGTTGATCACGGTAAAGGACTTCACGAAGAGCGAGCAGTACCCGCTCGCCACCAAGGACGACGCCGGGCGGTTGCGGGTGGCCGCCGCGGTCGGGGTCGGGGACGAGTCGTACAAGCGGGCCCGCGCCCTTGTCGACGCGGGCGTCGACGTGCTGATCGTGGATACCGCGCACGGTCACCAGCGAGCCGTGCTCGACATGGTGCGCCAACTCAAGAAGGACACCACGATCGACATCGTGGGCGGCAACGTGGCCACACACGCGGGCGCGAAGGCGCTTGTCGACGCCGGTGCCGACGGCGTGAAGGTCGGCGTCGGGCCGGGCGCCATCTGCACCACCCGGGTCGTCGCCGGGGTCGGCGTACCGCAGATCACCGCCATCATGGAGGCGGCCCGCGCCTGCCGACCGGCGGGCGTGCCGGTCATCGGCGACGGCGGCATCCAGTATTCGGGTGACATCGCCAAGGCACTTGTCGCCGGGGCCGACACGGTGATGCTCGGCAGCCTCTTCGCCGGCTGCGAGGAGAGCCCCGGCGAGCTGCTGTTCATCAACGGCAAGCAGTTCAAGTCGTACCGGGGGATGGGCTCGCTCGGCGCCATGCAGTCCCGGGGGCAGGTCAAGTCGTACTCCAAGGACCGGTATTTCCAGCAGGACGTGCTCAACGAGGAGAAGCTGGTCCCGGAGGGCGTCGAGGGACAGGTGCCGTACCGGGGGCCGCTGGCCCGGGTCGCCCACCAGCTGGTCGGCGGGTTGCGCCTGGCCATGGGGTATTCGGGCGCGGAGACGGTGACCGAGCTGCACGAGCGTGGGCAGCTCATCCGGATCACCGCGGCCGGGCTGAAGGAGAGCCACCCGCACGACATCCAGATGACCGTCGAGGCTCCCAACTACCACACCCGCTGACCCACCATCGCCCCTGCTACCTTCGGAGTTCCTCATGCGTGACGTGGTCGAGATCGGGCTGGGCAAGACCGCGCAGCGCGGTTACCACCTGGACGACATCGCGATCGTGCCGAGCCGCCGCACCCGGGACGTCGACGACGTCTCCACCGCCTGGCAGCTCGACGCGTACGAGTTCGGCATTCCCTGCCTCGGTCACCCGTCCGACGCCACGATGAGCCCCTCCTCGGCCGCCAGCCTCAGCCGACTCGGCGGGCTCGGCGTGCTGAACGTCGAAGGACTGTGGACCCGGTACGAGGACCCCACCAAGATCTTCGAGGAGCTCGCCGGGCTCGGCGAGGACGCCCCGGCGACCCGGCGGTTGCAGGAGATCTACGCGGAGCCGATCCGGCCGGAGCTGATCGCCGAGCGGGTACGCGAGTTGCGGGGCGGCGGCGGCACGGTGGCCGTGCGGGTGTCGCCCCAGCACACGCTGGCGCTGGCTCCGGTGATCCTGGACGCCGGCGTGGACATCCTGGTCATCCAGGGCACGCTCGTCTCCGCCGAGCATGTTTCCACCACCGACGAGCCGCTCAATCTCAAGGAGTTCATCGCCGACCTCGATCTGCCGGTCGTGGCGGGTGGCTGCACCGACTACAAGACCGCGCTGCACCTGATGCGGACCGGCGCGGCCGGCGTGATCGTCGGGGTGGGCGGGGACGAATGGTCCACCACGGAGTCGGTGCTCGGGATCCGGGTGCCGATGGCCACCGCCATCGCCGACGCGGCTGCCGCCCGCCGGGACTACCTGGACGAGACCGGCGGCCGGTACGTGCACCTGATCGCCGACGGTGACCTGCGCACCTCGGGCGACATCGCGAAGGCGCTCGGCTGCGGCGCCGACGCGGTGATGCTCGGCGAGCCGCTGTCCCGGTGCGCGGAGGCGCCGGCGGGCGGGGCGTGGTGGCACTCGGCGGCCAGCCACCCATCGCTGCCGCGGGGGGCCTTCGGTGTCGCCCACGAGCCGCTCGGTTCGATGGAGAAGCTGCTGTATGGTCCGGCCGACCAGCCGGACGGCCAACTCAACCTGTTCGGCGGTCTGCGTCGGGCCATGGCCAAGTGCGGCTACCGGGACCTCAAGGAGTTCCAGCGGGTCGGCATGGTGCTGGACCGCTGACCGGGCTCCGGCACACGGGGGGATGAGAGATGGGTGCGTCAAGGCGTGCGGTCGGCCTGCTGCTGGCCGTGGCGCTCGGGGTGACCGGGTGCACGTCGGACGAGTCGCCGGGGCCGTCGTCGTCGACACCGGCGGCCGAGCCGAGCCGCGACTTTGTGACGGGAGCGGCGGGAGCCGGTGACGACTACTTCCCGTCCTACGGCAACGGCGGGTACGAGGTGGTGCGGTACGACCTCAAGGTCAAATACGATCCGGCGACCGACGAACTCACCGGCACCGCCGGGATCGAGGCCAACGCCACCGAGAACCTGGCCCGGTTCAACCTGGACCTGGCAGGGCTGACCGTGCGCTCGGTGACGGTGAACGGCGCCGCGGCCAAGCACGCCCGCGAGGGCAACGAACTGGTGGTCACGCCGGCCGCGGGGTTGGTCGCCGGCGAGGGCTTCACCGCCGAGATCGGGTACGGCGGCAAACCGGCCCCGCTGGAGAACGAGACGCTCGGCTCGGGTGGTTTCCTGCACACCTCGGACGGGGGGATCGCGCTCGGCCAGCCGGAGTCCGCGAGCACCTGGTTCCCGGTGAACGACCACCCGTCCGACAAGGCGCAGTACCGGTACGAGATCACCGTTCCGGACGGTCTGGTGGCGGTGAGCAACGGCAAACCCGCCGGAAAGCGCGCCGAGGCCGGCTGGACCACCTGGTCCTGGGACGAGCCGGTGCCGATGGCCAGCTATCTGAGCACCGTGGTGATCGGCAAGTACCGGGTGACCACCGGCGAGCACAAGGGCCGCCCGGTGTTCAGCGCGATCAGCGCCGACCTGCCCAAGGGGGGTCCGAGCGATCGGTCCATCGCCGCCACCACAAAGGTCGCCGACTACCTGGAGACGGTCTTCGGGCCGTACCCGGCCTCCGCGTACGGCGGTGTGGTGATCACCGACGACCGGATCCGGTACGCGTTGGAGACGCAGAGCCGCCCGGTCTATTCGGTGGCCTTCTTCCGGCAGGGCGAGAACCCTGACGTGGTGGCGCACGAACTGGCCCACCAGTGGTTCGGCAACAGTGTCGCGTTGCGACGGTGGCAGGACATCTGGTTGAACGAGGGGCTGGCGACGTACGCCGAGTGGCTGTGGGCGGAGCACGACGGCCGGTCCACCGCGGCGCGGGAGTTCAGCAACGCGTACGACCGGTCCCGGGACGCGATATGGACCGTGCCGCCGGGCAAGCCGGGCTCGGAACGCCTGTTCAGCGGCTCCGTTTACCAACGTGGCGGGATGACCGTGCACGCGTTGCGGGTGGCGATCGGGGACGACGCGTTCTTCCGGTTCCTCAAGGCGTGGACCGCGGCGAAGCGGGACGGTTACGCGACCACCGACGAGTTCATCGCCGAGGCGGAGCGGATCTCCGGCAAGCAGTTGGACAAGCTCTTCGACGCCTGGTTGTACGGCACCACGAAGCCGCCCGCCCCGAAGCCGCTTTGACCCCAGCGGTCACGGCAGCCGCAAGCCCGGCCTCGGGACGGGCAGTGTGGCCACAAATTTGTGATACTTTCCCACCATAGCGACCCATAAGGGGCCCCGCGACGCCCTGGGCGGCGCCCGCCACGATCAGCGTCGGACCGGCACCGACCAGGCCGATGACCGCCCCGCCGGCGAGCAACCCGGTCGAGACGGCGCCGTCGTGCACCGGCCCCGCTGTCAGTCCTTGACGACCAGCTCCGGGTGGGCGGTCAGGAAGGCGTCCGCCCGGCCGGCGCGCAGCTCGGCGAGGAACTGGACACCGATCGCGTCGAGGGCCTCACCGCGATAGCCCGCGCCGCGGCCGACGCCGTGGCCGGGCAGGCTGACCAGGGTGATGGCGGCGGGTGGCAGGCGGCTCAACGCGTACCCGAAATCGATGATCCGGCGGCCGCCGGTGACCGGGATGAGCGCGTCGCCGAGGGACCTGACCACGGCCTCCAGTCGCTCGGCGTCGCGGGCCAGCCCCTGATCCAGCATCTTCGCCACCAGCGCCTTGATGAGCTGCTGCTGATGCCGTTGCCGGGAGTAGTCGCCGCCGGTGATGTAGCGCTGGCGGGCGTAGTCGAGGGCCTGCCACCCCACCAGGTGCCGGGGGCCGGGCTGATAGACCATCTGCGGACCGACGTAGTCGCCACCGACCAGCTTCCGGTGGCTGCCGTCCGGCCGCCGGTGCTTGGAGACGACCCGCTGGTCGATGGTGAGGTCCACGCCGCCGACGGCGTCCACCAGTTTCGTCAGGCCGCCGAAGGTGAGCACCGCGCCGGCGTCGAAGCGTTTGATGCCGGTGTATCGGAGCACCGTCTGTTCCAGCAGCCGGAAGCCCTGGGCGGGATCCGGCGAGTCGCGGCGGCCGGGCACCCGGCTCCCGTAGCTCATGGCATGGGTCAGCTTGGTGCGCTGCCCCGGAAACCGGGCCGGTGCGAACGCCGGGATGTCCACCACCAGGTCGCGGGGGAGTGAGTACAGGTACGCGCGGTCGAGGCCGCGGGCGACGTGGAGCACCAGCACCGCGTCGGCGTGTGGCTCCCAGCCGGGCACGCTGATCCGGGTGTCCACGCCGACCAGCAGGAGGGTGAGGGGTCCGGTGATGTCGGCGCCGGGCTCGGGCGTGGGACTGGGCGATGTGGACGGTGCTGCCGAGGGGGTGCCGCCCGCGGCCGGATCGCCGGTCGGGGTGTTCCCGCCGGTGTGACGTGACCGGAGTACGCCGACGGTGCCCACGCCGAGCAGGAGGAGGGCGGCGAGGCCGACGCCGAGCCGGATCAGCCGTCGCCGTCCCGGCCCGCCGCGTGGGGTGTCCGGCACGACCTGTCCTTCCTGACCCGCGCCGACGGGCGGGTCGCGCCGAGGGGTGAACCACACCGGGCGGTGGCGGCGCCGATGGGTTGCTCGCACCGGTAGAGACGCATCGGCGGGCGTCGAGGGTTGCCCGGGGCGGCAGCGTATCTGATGATCTTTCATGGACCGTGGCGTCAGAGCTACCGGTCGGTAATGATGGGCCATGCGGTACGACGTGGTGGTGATCGGCTCCGGGTTCGGCGGCAGCGTGAGCGCCCTCCGGTTGGCCGAGAAGGGCTACACGGTCGGGGTCCTGGAGGCGGGTCGACGGTTCGCCGACGACGAGTTCCCCGAGACCTCCTGGCGCGCCCGTCGGTTCCTCTGGGCTCCGGTGCTCGGCTGGTACGGCATCCAGCGGATGACCCTGTTGCGCGCCGCCGGGCGGCGGGCTGGCAGCGCGGCGAAGGTGCTGGTGCTCTCCGGCGCCGGGGTGGGTGGCGGTTCGCTTGTCTACGCCAACACGCTCTACGAGCCGTTGGACGCGTTCTACGCAGACCCCCAGTGGCGCGACATCACCGACTGGCGCAGCGAGTTGGCCCCGCACTTCGACCAGGCGAAACGGATGCTCGGTGTCACCACGTACCCGATGACCACAAGCGCGGATCGGGCGATGCGCGCGGTGGCCGACCGGATGGGAGTCGGTGGCACGTTCCACCCGACCCCGGTCGGGGTGCACCTCGGCCGGCCGGGAGAGGTGGTCCCGGACCCCTACTTCGGCGGCGCGGGACCGGACCGCACCGGCTGTCTGCACTGCGGTGCCTGCATGACAGGTTGCCGGCACGGCGCGAAGAACACCCTGGTGAAGAACTACCTGTGGCTGGCCGAGCGGCTCGGTGCCACGGTACATCCGCTGACCACGGTCACCGCGGTGCGCCCGGCCGCCGACGGCGCCGGCTACCGGGTGGAGACGGTACGCACCGGTGGCCTGCTCCGCCGCCGCCGGCGGACCTTCCACGCCGAACAGGTCGTCTTCGCCGCAGGTGCGCTCGGCACCCAGCGGCTGCTGCACCGGATGCGCGCGACCGGCGTGCTGCCCCGGTTGTCCGGCACCCTCGGGACGTTGACCAGGACCAACTCGGAGTCCATCCTCGGTGCCTCGGTCTCCCGGTCGGCGGCCCGGGCCCGCGATCTCGACTTCACCGACGGGGTGGCGATCACCAGCAGCTTCCACCCGGATCCGCAGACCCACATCGAGCCCGTCCGGTACGGCCGCGGTGCCAACCTCATGGGTCTGTTGCAGTCGACACTTGTCGACGGCGGACCCCACCGGCTGCGTCGCTGGTTGATCGGGCTGTTCCGGCAGCCAGGTCACGCACTGCGGATGATCTCGGTGCGTGACTGGTCCCGGCGTACGGTGATCGCTCTCGTCATGCAGTCGGCGGACAACTCGTTGACCACGTCCTTCCGGCGCGGCTGGCTGGGCCGTCGCCGGCTGGTCGCCAGCCAGGGGCACGGGGCACCCAACCCGACGTGGATCCCGGCCGGCAACCGAGCGGCCCGGCTGCTCGCCGATGAGATCGGTGGGGTGCCCGGGGGGTCGGTCACCGAGCCGTTCAACGTGCCGGTGACGGCGCACATCCTGGGTGGGGCGGTGATCGGCACGTCGCCGGCCGACGGGGTGGTCGACGCGTACCACCGGGTCTTCGGACACCCCGGGCTGCACGTGGTGGACGGGGCGGCGGTGAGCGCGAACCTCGGGGTCAACCCCTCGCTGACGATCACCGCCCAGGCCGAGCGGGCGATGGCGTTCTGGCCCAACCGGGGGGAGCCGGATCCTCGCCCGCCGCTCGACGAGGCGTACCAACGGATCGCGCCGGTCCCGCCCAGCCGGCCGGCCGTGCCGGCGGACGCCCCGGGCGCTCTCCGCTGACCGGCCGAGCCGTCACGGAGCCGGATCAGCCAGCGGTGACGCCCACCGATCCATCCAGGCCACCAGCGCGGCATGCGGGACGGTGAGAGCCGCCAGCACGGCGACGGTGGCCGGTAACGGATCGGCGGGACTGCCCGGCAAACCGGCAAGTGCCGCCAGGACGGCGACCACGGCCAGGCTGGGCAGCGCCGCCCGTCGGGCGAAGCGGCGTGCCGGCGGCCCGAGGCGACCGGCGGCCAGGTCCGCGCGGCTGGCGGGGTCGTTGTGCAACAGCCGAGCGACGTGCCGCGCCGAGTGCCAGGTGGCGAAGTAGGTGCCGAGGGCCAGCGCGGGTGGCGCGGCGGCGAACAGCAGCCCCAGCAGGATCGGCTCCCCCGCCTCGGTCCGCCGGCCCGCCCGGAACTCCCGCAGGGCGGTCAGCGCGACCGCTGCCAGTACGCAGGCCCCGGCGAGCGACCGAACTTCGGCGGTGAGCAGCGCGGGAACGCCGGGTGCGATCCTCGCGAGCAACGGGTCGACGGCGCCGGGCCACAGGGCCAGCGGGAAGACCACCGGCGGTCCGCCCCGGGCGAGCACCCCGACGGCGGAGTATCGGATGGGCCGCCCGGCCCGCTCGGCGTGGAACGCCTCGTCGGCGGCGCCGAAGTGGGCGATGGACAGCGCGAGGAACGCGAGCAACGCCGAGGTCGGCGCGGCGCGGAACGCCGCCAGGGACAGCGCGGCGACCATGGCGTACCCGAGCGGCACCGCCAGGCGGACGGACAGCGGGCGGGCCCGGGTGGCCAGCCAGGCGGGCACGAGGTGGTCGACCGCCCCGTGTGGCAGGCCGAGGAGCAGCCCGGCGAGGAGGTACGCCGTCGACGCGGCCTGGTCGTACCGGGGCAGGGCGGGGGTCGACGCGAGCAGCGCGAGCGCGGCCAGCAGGGACGCGGTGCCGGTCCTGACGAGCACCAGGGTGGTGTGGACGGGACGCGGTGCGCCGTACCGGTCCGGCTGGGCGGGCCGCGTCGGGTGAGCCGAGCTGGCTCCGGCGCCGGGGGTGCTGGGTTCGGTGCGGGCGGCGTCGTCAGCGGCCGGGGCGGTCACGGGGAACCTCCGAGCGGGAGTTCGCCCCGCGCGCCCAGCTCGCGGAGGCGGGCGAGGTCGAGGGCACCCCAACCCACCTTGGAGGCGATGGACAGCAGGACGAACAGGGCGGTGTCGGCGGTGCCGCCGAGCATCCCGACTCCGGAGGGCC
The DNA here is from genome assembly GCF_042666615.1 of Plantactinospora sp. GCM10030261. Lineage (NCBI taxonomy): Bacteria > Bacillati > Actinomycetota > Actinomycetes > Micromonosporales > Micromonosporaceae > Plantactinospora > Plantactinospora sp. GCM10030261. The sequence continues at coordinate 177,333 of NZ_JBHTDD010000001.1, read as the reverse complement.
CGAGCAGCCAGATCACCGGATAGCCGAGCCACAGCCCACCGAGCAGCAGCGCCGCCTCGCGGTAGGCCCGGTAGAGCCGGTGAGGTTGGCGCCGGGCCACGGCACGGAGCGGGCCGTAGATCAGGGCGAGGATGGCGAGCAGGCCCAGGGCGCCCAGGCCGAAGAACAGGTACTGCGGCCATGGGTCGGTGGCGAGATCGCCGAGCAGGCCGCTGAGGATCATGGCCAGGTTCGCCCCGACCAGCGCCACCAGCAGCCGGGGGTGGCGATGGGGCAGCGCGTGCGTCGCGGTGAGGGCCAGCGCCGTCAGCAGCAGCGAGGCGCTCACCGACCAGTCGACGTAGCGCGCCCAGTAGACCGGATGGCCGTCGCCGTCGACCTGGCCGCCACCGAGGGCCATCACCGCGTACCACAGGCCGGACCAGACCGGGACGGCGATCGCCACCCGGTACTCGACCGCGGGGACCCCTTTCGGGCTGGCCGACCAGCGCAGGAAGAGGAGCGCCCCGGCCGCCATGGCGGAGACGTAGCCCCACAGCCACGCGCCGGTCATCTCAGCTCCTCGCCGATTCCGAACTGCGGACGCCGGTCACCGCCGGCCGGAGATGGGTGATCGTGGCCGTCCCCAGAGCCGCCCCACATAGGGTAAACGGGCGAAGCATTGCATTTGCCATAAAAGGTGCGCCACACGGAGGCAATTGTGAATTTCGAGAACACCTTCTCGTACAACGTGGACCAGTACACCCTGGTCTCTCACGTCCTCAGCCTGGGTTTCGCCGTGATGGCGGCCGGGCTGGTCTACTTCCTGGCCACCCGCGGCTCCATCGCCCCGCGGTACCGGTTCTCGTCGGTGCTGTCCGCCGTCGTGATGATCTCCGCGTTCTTCGAACTCTTCCTGCTCTACCAGCGGTGGGTGACCGCCTTCCGCTGGGACGGCAGCGCCTTCGTCCAGTCCGGCACGCTGTTCTCGAACGGATACCGGTACGTCAACTGGTCGATTGACGTACCGGTGCTGCTGATCCAACTGCTTGTCGTCATGGGGGTCACTGGTCGCCGGTTCCACCGGGCCTGGGTGACGTTCGTGGTCGGCGGTCTGGCCATGGTCTACACCGGGTACGCCGGACAGTTCTACGAGGTCGAGCGGAACGCCCCGTTCTGGGTGTGGGGCCTGGTCAGTACGGCATTCTTCGTGCTGCTGCTCGCCCTGGTGGCCAAGGTGATCTTCGGCAACCTGGGCCGGCTGCCCGAGTCGGCGCGCGGGACGGCCCGGATGGTCTGGTGGCTGGTGCTGGTCTCCTGGATGCTTTATCCCGGGGCGTATCTGATGCCGGCCATGTGGGACACGGCCGACGGCGTGGTGGCCCGGCAGATCACCTACACGGTGGCCGACATCGTCTCGAAGGTGGTGTACGGCGTACTGCTCGGGATCATCGCTCGTCGGGTGAGTGTCGCCGAGGGGTACGGACCCGCTCTCGACGACGAGGTTTCGCTGCCCCGGGGCGGCATCACGGACGCGGTCGGCGGCACGGACGCAGTCGGCGTCACGGACCGTCGCGGCGGACGCGGCCCGACCGGTGGCGGTCGGTAGGATCCCCGACCATGAGCACGCCTCGTCCGGTCCTGGTGGTGGACTTCGGAGCCCAGTACGCCCAGTTGATCGCCCGCCGGGTGCGGGAGGCGCGGGTCTATTCGGAGATCGTGCCGCACACCATGCCGGTCGCCGAGATGCTGGCCCGGGACCCGGCGGCGATCATCCTGTCCGGCGGCCCGGCCAGCGTGTACGCCCCGGATGCGCCGCGGATCGACGCGGGGGTCCTCCACGCCGGGGTGCCCGTCTTCGGAATCTGCTACGGGTTCCAGGCGATGGCCCAGGCCCTCGGTGGCACCGTGTCCCACACCGGCAACCGCGAGTACGGCGGCACCCAGCTACGGACCCGCCCGGAGGCGGGTGCGCTGCTCCGCGACCTGCCCGCCGAGTTGCCGGTGTGGATGAGCCACGGGGACTGCGTCACGGAGGCGCCGGCCGGGTTCACGGTGACCGCCGAGTCGGCCGGCGCGCCGGTCGCCGCCTTCGAGGACCTCGTCGGTCGCCGGGCGGGGGTGCAGTTCCATCCCGAGGTGGGCCACACCGCGCACGGCCAGGAGATGCTGCGCCGCTTCCTGTACGACGTGGCGGGCGTCGAGCCCACCTGGACCGCGCGGAACATCATCGACGAGCAGGTGGCCCGGATCCGCGAGCAGGTGGGGGACAAGGAGGTCATCTGCGGCCTGAGCGGCGGCGTGGACTCGGCGGTCGCCGCGGCGCTGGTACACGAGGCGGTGGGGGACCAGCTCACCTGTGTGTTCGTCGACCACGGCCTGCTGCGGGCCGGCGAGGCGGAGCAGGTGGAGAAGGACTACGTGGCGGCCACGGGGATCAAGCTGAAGGTGGTCGATGCCGCCGACCGGTTCCTGGACGCCCTGACCGGGGTCAGCGACCCCGAACTCAAGCGCAAGATCATCGGTCGGGAGTTCATCCGGGTGTTCGAGGCGGCGGCCCGGGAGATCGCCGCGCACGGGGACGTCGAGTTCCTGGTGCAGGGCACGCTCTATCCGGACGTGGTGGAGTCCGGTGGCGGGACCGGCACCGCGAACATCAAGTCGCATCACAACGTCGGCGGCCTTCCGGAGGACCTGAAGTTCTCCCTGGTCGAGCCGCTGCGCACGCTGTTCAAGGACGAGGTGCGGACGATCGGACTGAGCCTCGGTCTGCCGGAGGCGATGATCTGGCGGCATCCGTTCCCCGGACCTGGCTTGGCGATCCGGATCATCGGCGCCGTCGACCGGGACCGGCTGGCGGTGCTGCGCGCCGCGGACCTGATCGCCCGCGAGGAGCTGACGGCGGCCGGACTGGACCGGGACGTCTGGCAGTTCCCCGTGGTGCTGCTCGCCGACGTGCGCAGCGTGGGGGTGCAGGGCGACGGCCGCACCTACGGTCACCCGGTGGTGCTGCGGCCGGTGTCCAGTGAGGACGCCATGACGGCGGACTGGTCCCGCCTGCCGTACGACGTCCTCGCGCGTATCTCGACCCGGATCACCAACGAGGTGGCCGAGGTCAACCGGGTGGTTCTGGACGTGACGAGCAAGCCGCCGGGCACCATCGAGTGGGAGTGACCGTTCTCAGGCGGCGTGCGGTGGCGTGTCGGCCGGCGGGTCCGGTCGAGCGCCGGTAGCTGACGGCGGCCTGCCGGGTTCGGCGCCCGTCCGGTGCGGCCAGCCCGGCGCGGCGCCCGTCCGGTGCGGCCAGGCGGGCGCGTCCGCCGGCTCCTCGGGCATCAGGAACCACATGATCGGGTACGCGAGCAGGGCGACGCCCGCGGTGAGCAGGCCGGCCACGGCGAAGATCACCCGGATCAGGGTGGGATCGACGTCGAAGTAGCGGCCCACCCCACTGGCCACACCGGCGATCATGCGGTCGGTGGTTGGGCGGCGGAGTTGGCGGTACGGGGGCTGCGGGGGAGGCATCTGCGTCATGCTCTCCACGGTCCGCGCGGCATGGGTCCACCGCCTCGGTGAGGGCCCGGATCAATACCCTGATCCCTCCCCTGAGGGCGATGCTGATGTCAGGAATCCGACTCACATCGTGGCCGACCGGCCCCGGACGGGGAGAATTCAGACTCGTGACCATCGCGCTGGAGCCGCTTCGCAAGATCGCGGCATACGCCCTCTGCCGCCACCCACAGGGCCGCGTCCTGCTGGTCCGCGCCTCCCCCCGGTCCGGCACCCCGGGGGTCTGGTCGCTGCCGGGCGGCGCTGTCGACCACGGTGAGGACCCGCATCACACGGTGGTCCGGGAAACCGCCGCCGAGACAGGGCTGTCGGTCACCGTCGCGGGTCTCTCCGACGTGCTGGCCGACATGCGAGCCATGCCGCACCGGGGGATCACCATCCACACCGATCGCTTGCTGTACCAGGTCTCGGTGCGGGGCGGTAGCCTCTGCGACCGGATCGGGCGCCCTACCGACCTCGCCCGGTGGGTCAGCCTGGCCGACGCTCGGTCGCTGCCATTGCGCCCGTTCACCGCCCGGGCGCTGGGCCTGCCGGCCGCCCCGATCGACCTCTGCCCGGACGAGACGCCGGACTTCCCCTCGTTCTACGCCGTCCCGGGTCCGGATGGCCTGCACCGGGCGCAGCGCTTCGCCGCGTACGCGGTGGCGACCGATCCGGCCGGGCGGGTGCTGCTCACCCGGATCGCCCCGGGCTACCCGGGGGCAGGTCGATGGCATCTGCCCGGCGGTGGCACTGATTACGGTGAGCAACCCGGTCCGGCGTTGATCCGGGAACTGGTTGAGGAGACGGGTCAGCGGGGGCGGCTGGTGGAGTTACTCGGCGTGGCCAGTCACCGGGACGCCGCCTCGCTGGGGCCGGAGGGATACCCGATCGACTGGCACGGGGTCCGGGCGTTCTACCGGGTGGCGATCGACCGGCCGACGCCGTTGTCGGTCGTCGATGTCGGCGGATCCACCTGCGACGCGCGCTGGTTCGGCCCGGCGGAACTCGCCGCCCTGCCGGTCGACGAGCTGACCGAGGTGACGCTGGAGGCCGTCCGGGCCGCCCACCTCCGCTGACACCCCCGCACTGCCTTCACTCCCGTTGACCCGCACTGCCTTCACTCCCGTTGATCAAGAGTTTCGCGTCAGATTCTCGCGGATACCTGACGCGAAACTCTTGATCAATTTGGCAAAGGGCCCCTGTCCCGCATGCCGGAGTGCGGGAGGTTAGCCTCATGATCAGGGGGCGGAGCGGTGGAACGGCGGCGACGGATCGGGGCGTACGGGTTGTGCCGCGTTGGGGGGCGGGTGCTGCTGGTCCGGGCGGCGGCCGACGCGGACTTTCCCGGTGTATGGCAGATCCCCGGCGGTGGTCTGGCGCACGGTGAGCATCCCGCCGCCGCGCTGGTCCGCGAGTTCGCCGAGGAAACCGGGCTCGCCGTGCGCCCGTTGCGACCCCGGACGGCCATCGCCGAGGTCCGGCGCGTCGCCGACCTCGGCGTGGAGTGGCACATGGACCGCATCGTGTACGACGTCGAGGTGGCCGGGGGGATGCTGGCAGTCGAGCGGACCGGCACCACGGATCTGGCTTCCTGGCTCACCGAGGACGAGCTGGCCGGGCTGCCGCTGATGCCGTTCACCGCGGAGCTGCTGGGTCGTCCGGTGGGGCCGTTGCCGGATCCCGCGATCGACCGGCCGCCCCGACCGCTGGCACCGGCGCCGCCTCGGCGGGGGCAGCGGTTCGGGGCGTACGGGCTGGTGACGGACCCGGCGGACCGGGTGTTGCTGACCCAGATCGCCGACGGCTATCCCGGGGCGGGCCGGTGGCACCTGCCGGGTGGCGGTACTGACCACGGCGAGCAACCGGTTCCGGCGTTGCTGCGCGAGCTGGTGGAGGAGACCGGACAGCTCGGCAGGGTGATGGAGTTGCTTGAGGTGGACCACACGCACAACCCGGCGGCCGTGGGGCCGGAGGGGTATCCGGTCGACTGGCACGCCGTGCGCGTGGTCTATCGGGTGGCCGTCGATTCGCCGACCGAGGCGCGGGTGATCGAGGCGGCCGGTGGCTCGACCGCGCGGGCGGCGTGGGTGTCGCGGCCAGAGGTGGGGACGCTGCCGCTGACCGGCGTGGCTGCCCGGACAATCCGCCTATATACCACATAAGGCGCTTGAACGCTTACCGCTTTGGATGGAACCGGTAGACTCAGCACTTAGGTCGTCCGGAAGACACGTGTTACATCCCCATAGAGGAATAATTCAGGCTTCCTGTCCTGTTTGCGGGAGAAAGTGCCGCTGACCGCTGTCGCCAACCGGTCCGGTTTGTGCGATGGTGTAGGCCGCCTGAACCGTTGCCACGCCCGCTGGCGTGGCGGAGACAGCCGGGCGGCCCGCGTGGGGGCGGGACCAGTCGCACCGGTGATGGAGGAAACGTGCCGAGATCCCCATGGCGTCGGCGTCGCGCGGCGGACAGCCCGCGACCCGGCGGGCGTCGGTGGACAGGTGGTCTGCGACGTAGCGGGGCGTTCGCCCGCCAGGTGCTCCTGGTCCGGGTCGGACGGCGAGCCCACGAGAGCGGCGATGACGCCGGTCTCGTCTCCAGCTACTACCCCGACGAAACGCACCGCCTCGGCGGTCGGTACCGCCAGAACCGGATGATCGACCCGGTGGTGGAGCCGGTCCTGCCGGTGAGCCCGGCGGTCGGTCCCACCGTGCCCGTCGACGAGTCGGGCCCGACGCGCACCATCCCGCTGCTCCCCGGCGACCGTACGGTCGCCCGTCGGCTGCGTTTCGCCCTGGTCAACGCCTGCACGCTGGCCAGCCTCATGCTGGGGATGTTGGCGATCTTCATGGCCATGCAGGGCGAGGTCCGGGTGGCCGCCGGCTGTCTCATCGCCTGCGTGGTGTTCGACGGACTGGACGGCGCATTGGCTCGCCGGCTCGGCGTGGCCAGCCCGTTCGGTGCCCAGATGGACTCGCTGGCCGACATGTGCTCGTTCGGCCTCGCGGCCCCCGTGGTGGTGTACGCCTCGCTCGCCGGCTCCGTCTCCACGGCCGCGGCAGCGGTGGCGTGTGCCCTGGTGGCCGCGTGCGCGGCGATCCGGCTGGCTCGGTTCAACGTGTCTCCGAAGGATGGCCGGTTCTTCTGCGGTGTGCCGACCACCATGGCGGCCGCGGTGCTCGCCCTGGCGGTGCTGATCGGCCTTCCGGCGCCGGGCATCGTCCAGGTCGCCGGTGTCGGCCTGCTGGCGTTCGCGATGGTCTCCAGCTTCCCGTACGCCAAGCTGGCCAGGTTGATCAAGTTGCCGCCGTGGCTGTGGGTCGTGCCGGTGGTCGGCGCGCTTATCGACGCGCGCCTCACCTTCGCCCTCGTGGTGGTGGGTTACCTGGTCAGCGGGCCGCTGCTGTGGCTGCGTCAGCGGCGTACCGCCTGACCTCCGCGACCACGTATCCGACGGGCGCCCGCAGATCGGGCGCCCGTCGCCTACGCGGGTTCAGCGCCAGCGGGCGATGACCGTCGAGCCGCCGACCACCTTGTCACCGGGGGCGACCAACGGGTCTGCCGCGTTGGCGGGCAGGTACACGTCCGTGCGGGAGCCGAAGCGGATCAGCCCGAACCGCTCTCCCTTGGCCAGTAGCGCGCCGATCGGCGCCCGCTGCACGATGCGGCGGGCGATCAGGCCGGTACGCTGCGCCACCACCACGGTGCCACGATCCGTGTCGAGCACCGTGTACGCCGCGACGTTGTGCTCGGCGTCGGGTCGCATCGCCGCCGCGAAGCCGCCGTCGGCGACGAAGTAGTCGACCACCTTGCCGGCCACCGGCGACCGGTTGACGTGCACATCCAACACCGAGAGGAAGACCGCGACCCGGAGGAATTCGCCGTCACCGAAACGCTGGTCGTGCAGGTGTTGCACGGACAGAACCTGCCCGTCGGCCGCCGCGACGATCGCCGCCGGATCCTCCGGGACGTCCCGCTCGGGATCGCGGAAGAACGCCGCCACCGGAGCGGCGGCCAGGGCCGGCAGCATCCAGAGCCGGGACCTCGGGCGGGCGAGGCGGGCCAGGCCGGCCAGGCCGAGGGCGATGCCCGCCGCAGCCAGACCGTTGGAATCGAGGTGCATGCCGCGGGTCAGCGGTACGCTGGACGGCCGGTAGGCCGGAGCCAGCCGGGAGGCGGCGGTGACCGGCGCCGGGGTGTACCGGAGCCGGTGCACCCGCAGCGGCGGCCGGTGCCGGACGATCAGATCGGAGCCGACCCCGAAGAGCACGGCCTGCCTGTCGAACTCGACGGCCGCGCCCGCGGTGCGACCCGGCGTGGCCGGCACGGCGACGCTGAGCACACCGCCCTCGGTGAGGTACTTGACCAACGCTTCCACCGTGGCACGGGTCTGCTCGACGGTGCCGGTGAACGGCACGGCCGACACCACCACGTCCGCCGGGTCGGCTTCGGCCAGCGCGTCGACCACCCGCACCCGGTCCGCCACCCACCGACCCTGCGCCGTGACATGCGCGCGCAGCTCGTCGGTGTCGGTCGAGCCGGCCGGTACGACGGTGAGTGTGTCGCCGGGGAACAGGCCGTCGATCGCCGCCGCCAGCACTGCGGAGTCGGCGGTGGCACCCACCAGAAGACCGCTCTTCGGTCCATGGTGCCGGGCGAATTCGGCGGTGAGGCAGCGGGCTGCCTGGTCGCCGACGCGCACATGGCCGGGCGTGCCGGGCACGGCGGGGGACTCGGTCATCTCGGGCGTGCTCCTCGGGAAGGTCTGGGCTGGCGGAGGGCGGCGACGGCGGTTGCCGAAGGGCAGCCGTGGCCGGCCGATGGAGGATCCCCCCGGGTCAGCATAGGCGGGACCGGTGTGCCCGCGACGTACCGGCCGTGTCGGACCTGGTCACGACCGGTGCTGGGATGGATCGTTGGAGAGATCGAGCGTGGCCGGGTCGGCCGCCGTACGCGACCCCGTCGTGGGGTGCGGGCCGGGCGTGGGATCGGGCTCGGCCAGCTCGTCGGACACCCTCGTGGGGGAGGGCAGGGCCGTAGTGTCGGGCTCCGTCGTGGGGGAGGGCACGGCCGTGGTTTCGGGCTCCGTCGTGGTGTACGGCTCGGGCCCGGTGTGCGGCTCGGCCCGGGTCGGACCCGGAGCCGGCGGGAAGGCCGGCGCTCCGGGCCAGGTGGGGTCGTCGTCGAGGCCCGGTCCGCCGCCGTCGGCGACCGGTGGCGGAGCCGGCTCCGCCGGCGCGAGGCCGTTGCCGCCGCCCCGACCCGATCGCAGCGCGGCCAGCAGGCCGAGGCTGCCGAACACGATCAACCCGCCGGCGACGAACCACCCCACCGCCGGAACCCGGAGATTGAGCAACTGCGCCACCAGCCACCATCCGGCGATCGCCAGGAAGATCAGCGCGAAGGTGAACGACACCATGTCGGTACGGTGGGCCTTCATCTCTGCACCTCCACGTTGCCGGCGTCGACACGCAGCCGCAGCCGGATCTTCCCGCCCCCGGTGCCGTCCGGACCGAGGTCGGTCACCTCACGGGTGCCGACGTCCACGCCACTCCACTGATGCCGGAACACCTGGGCGTCACCGGCCCGTACCTCGGTCGACACGGTCGCGTCCACCGTGGGCGGAAGCAGCACCTGCAGCGTGCCGAAGTGGACGGTCACCGCGACCTCCCGGTCCCGGTCGGCGAAATCCAGCTGGCGTAGGTCCAGGGTGGCGTCCCCGAACGCGTTGGTGTAACTGTCCGCCAACTCGTCGTCGCTGGTCGGCATCCAGACCGCGGTGCTGCCCACGTTCGCGTTCTGCCCGCCGACCTCGGCGAGAGTGGAGATGCCGAGCGCCAGCGCGGCGGCCAACCCCAGCGCGATCAGCCACCGGGCCCGACCGAACCACGTGCCTACCAGCAACCCGAGGGCGATGGTGACAAGCGCGGCGAAGAAGTACGCGGAGGGTGCTACCGGCACCGCGTTCATCAGGTCGAGCACGGCCACCACCCCGATCGCCACGAAGATCAGCGAAAAGGTGGCGGCGCCGAGTGGCGACCTCTCCCGCGGCGGCTTCGGCGGCTTTACCGGTGGCGGCACCGGTGGATATCTGTCGGTCGTGGCCGAGGCGAATGGACCGCGCGGGGCGAAGGCCGGGCGGTAGCCACGGTCGAGGGTCGGTCCCAGCGGTGTCGTGGCAGGGAAGTCCGGCGGAGGCTGCGCCGCCGGAGCCGGCCAGGTCGCGGCGCCGTATCCAGCCGGTGCGCCGGTGGTCGGTGCCGACATGCCGACCGGATAGCTGAGCTGGTCCGCTGAATCGAGCGGGTGGGGCACGGTGGACGGCGTTCCGCCGGCGTGCGGCGCTCCGGTGGCGGTGACGGGACCGAGGCGCGGCACCCCGCTCGACGGTTCCGCCGCACGGCCCGGGTCCCCGGACGGAGCCGCGGGATAGCCGCTCTCCGGCGCGGGGTGTGCCGACGGCGGGCTTCCCGGCGTACCCGGTGGAACAGACGCTGACCAGGGCGTACCCGGTGGTGCCGGCGGGTAGGTCGGGGTCGCGTCGGCCGGTGGGGGAGCGCCGCGGCCGCCATCCCGGTTGAGCAGTAGCGCACCCACGATGAGGATGGCGGCGCCGAGCAGGACGGCGCGGAACTTGTCCGTGACGATCAGACCGAACAACACGGCGACGACGACGCCCAGCACGAGCACCGTGATCGGCGACATGCTGGACCGGCCGCGGCCGAGCATGGCCTCCACCGGTGATGCGGAGTCACCCTCGGCCGGGATGATCAGCCAGGCCGCCAGGTAGACAAGGATGCCGATGCCGCCGAAGAAACCGAGCACGGCGAGGAGCACCCGCCACAACACCGGATCGGTGTTGGTGGCCCGACCGATGGCGGCGCACACCCCGGCCAGGTAGCGACCCTCGCGGGGTCGCACCAGCCCGTACCGCGAGGTGAAGCCGGCGCCGCCCAGCGGCGGTCCGGAGGCATGGGGCGGCGATCCTGGCGGATCGCCGGCGCCGGGCCGTGGCGGCGCGCCGGGCGGTGGCGGCGCGCCGGGCGGTGGCGGCGCGCCGGGCGGTGGCGGCGCACCGGGCGGTGGCGGCGCGGCGGACGGTCCGCCCCCGGCCGTCGGCCGCGGCGCGGCGGGAACGCTCGGGTGGCGACCGCCCTCCGGCGTGCCGGATCCGGGCACGGCAGGTTCGTCGGTCATGGCCCGATCCTCCCGCCGGCATGGGCCCCGTGACCTCAGGAGGTGACCCTGACGCCACCCTGAGATTGCCGGGGGACAAGCTCCGGGGCGTCCCCGTGGTCACCCGCCGCACGGCGTGTGACCATCGAGATGCCCGGCCGGTGGTCCTATTCCCGCGGGCTGGGTCGACCGACCCATCGGCTCACGACCAGGGAGTCAGCGATCAGCATCGCGACCGAGCCTCCCCGCCTCTACCGGGTGCGCGACCACCGCATGGTGGCCGGCGTGGCGTCCGGGGTCGCCCAGCACCTGGGCATCTCGGTGCTGCGCGTACGGATCGCCTTCGTGGTCCTGCTCAGCCTCAGCGGGCTCGGCCTGCTGCTGTACGCGGCTTTCTGGGCGGTCGTGCCGCTGCGGCCGGGCACCGCCGGGCCGCCGCCCCGCCGGGACCTGGTGCAGTTGCTGCCCTTCGTGGCGATCGGCCTTGGGATGATCATGGTCCAGGTACTGCTGTTCGACTCGGTCGGCGTGGCCAGCACGGCCGGCTGGCTCGTGGCGATCATCGCGATCGGGGTCGGCGTGGTCTGGCACCAGGCGGCACCGGAGCGCCGCAGCGGGCTGCACGAGCGGATGCCGGTGCCCTGGCTGAGCGCGGTGGTCGAGGAGAACGACCGGCGGGCCTTCGTGCTCCGGTTCATCGGTGGTGGCGTCCTGGTGGCCGTGGGGATCATCGGAGTCGCGGCCGTCTACTCGCCCCGGGAGAACTTCGACGCGGTGCTCAACGGCGTCATCTTCGCCATGGTCGGCCTCGCCGGTGTCGGCGTGGTCGTCGCGCCCGTGCTGTGGCGGACCTACAGCCAACTCCGCGCCGAACGCGAAGGGCGCATCCGGGAGCAGGAGCGGGCCGAACTCGCGGCGATGGTGCATGACCAGGTGCTGCACACGCTGGCGTTGATCCTGCGGAACGCCGGGGACGTGAAGACGGTGCAACGACTGGCCCGGGGTCAGGAGCGGTCGCTGCGCAACTGGCTCTACAAGCCGACCGCCTCGCCCAACGAGCGGCTGGCGGCGGCGTTGGAACAGGCGGCCGCGGAGGTGGAGGACACGTACGCCATCACCGTCGAGGCGGTCGTCGTGGGCGACCGGGAAACCGACGAGCGGATGGACGCCCTGATCGCCGCCGCCCGGGAGGCCCTGGTGAACGCGGCCCGGCATGCCAAGGTGCAGACGGTCTCGCTCTACGCTGAGGTCGAGCCGGACCAGATAAGCGTCTTCGTCCGGGACCGTGGGGCGGGCTTCGACCCGACGGCGGTGGAGGATCATCGGCACGGGGTACGTGGTTCGATCATTGGTCGGATGGACCGGCATGGCGGCCGGGCTGAGATCCGGAGCGAGCCGGGCGACGGCACCGAGGTGCGGCTGACGCTGCCCACCCCGGATCGCGCCGCGGCCGGAAAGGACAGGTAGGAATGAGCGACGACCAGCCGATCGAGCGCGACACGGAGCGGGGCGCGCCGCGAACGCTGCGGGTGTTTCTCGTCGACGACCACGCGATGTTCCGGGCCGGCGTGCGGGCCGAACTCGGCGCTCACGTGGAGGTGATCGGGGAGGCGAGCACGGTCGCCGAGGCGGTGAGCCGGGTGACCGCCGCCGAACCGGACGTCGTGTTGCTCGACGTGCACATGCCGGATGGTGGCGGACGGGCGGTGCTCGACCAGGTGCGCCGCACCCACCCACAGATCCGGTTCCTGGCGCTCAGCGTCTCGGACGCGGCCGAGGACGTGATCGGGTTGATCCGGGCCGGAGCGCGAGGCTACGTGACGAAGACCATCTCCTCGGACGAACTGGCCGCCGCGATCCGCCGGGTGGCCGACGGCGACGCGGTCTTCAGCCCGCGGCTGGCCGGGTTCGTGCTCGACGCGTTCGCCGCGCGACCGGACGCGCCGGTCGCCGATCCCGAGCTGGACCAGTTGACCAACCGGGAACGGGAGGTGCTGCGCCTGCTGGCCCGCGGCTACGCCTACAAGGAGATCGCGAAGGAGCTGTTCATCTCCATCAAGACGGTGGAGACGCACGTCTCGAACGTGCTGCGCAAGCTCCAGATGTCCAACCGGTACGAACTGTCCCGATGGGCCGCCGACCGTCGGCTCGTCTGAGCAGCTCGTCTGCGACACCACCGGGCGGTTGAGCCTGATCAAACTTTGTGGCCATTGGTACAGATGTGATTCATGTGGCAGAAGGGTGCTGACAAACCTCTCTCCGGCGTCGATAATCCCTTTCGCGTTACGCGGAGTCTGGACCTATGTGGGGCCGCCTGCGGGCGCGTGTCCTTCCGCCGCGCGGGCGCACCGCGCGAGCGACCCCCTGGGGAGAGGTAGTTATCGGACATGTTCGGACGTAGAGCCGCGCGCTGGGGGCGTACCGCCCTGGCCGTGTTCGCCGGCGCCGCGCTGACGCTTGGCGTCGCCGGGCCGGCCGCCGCCGACCCGCCGGTCACCGGCGTCCCGTCGCAGGTCGAGGGCGGTGACGTAAAGCTCATCCTGAACGGTAAGGCCAAGGGGACCTCGTCGTTCACCCTGGCGGTCGACGGTGAGTCGGTCACCGCCTACTGCATCGACTTCCACACCAGCATCGCGTTGGGCAAGGAGTACCGCGAGGGCACCTGGGACGCCTCCCAGGTGAAGAACCTCGGCAAGGTCCAGTGGGTGCTGACCCACGGCCACCCGAACGTCGAGGCCGCAAAGCTGGCCGAGGCGGCCGGGGCCACGCTGCCGACGAACGTCGACCGCAAGACCGTCAACAAGCTGCTGTACTTCGGCACCCAGACCGCGGTCTGGCACTTCAGCGACGGCGTGGAGCTGGGCGACTGGCAGGACGGCAAGGGACTGCTTCCCAAGGCCCAGTACCAGGTCGTCCAGCAGGTCCGGGACTACCTGGTCAAGAACGCCACCGATCAGCCGGAGCCGAAGCCCAGTCTGACGCTGGACCCGAAGTCCGCCTCGGCAGCGGCCGGCGCGAAGGCCGGTCCGTTCACGGTCGCTGGCCCGGCGGGCGCCATCACCCTGGCCGTCGAGGGCGGTCAGGCAGTCGACGCGACGGGCAAGCCGGTGACCGAGACGGTCAACGGTGGACAGTTCTGGCTGGTCGGTGAGGGAACCGGCAAGGTAAGCGTCACTGCCACCGGTTCGGGATCCGTGTCGTTCGGACGGGTGTTCCTCTACCCGAACGGAAAGGCGCAGAAGCTGATCCTGGGTGGTACCGCTGGCGAGAAGGTGACGGCGGGGGCCGAGGCGGCGTTCGCCGCGGCGCCGGCCAGCCCGGCCACGCCCGGCGGCCCGGTCCTGCCGGTCACCGGCAGCTCCACGGGGATCGTCCTGGGTCTCGGCGCGGTGTTGCTGGCCGTCGGCGCCGTCACGGTGTTCTTCGTGCGTCGTCGTCGGCTGCGGTTCACCGCCTGACGGCCACCACCCACCGGTGCCCTCGCCCGATGGCGGGGGCACCGGTGCGTCGGCGAGGCGCGAAAGTGGCGAATATCATTCGGCACGGCGGCGGGTACGCAGAGTGTCCAAATTTGTGCGCCGAGTGACCCCAGGTGGCCGGTTCGTTCCGGATCATGACCTGTATCCGAGTGGTTGACGGCCAGGTCGGCGGACTAGCCTGCATCCTGGTCGGGGCACGGAAAGGTGACGACCGGCGCGTCTCTGTGACGCACCGGCCGACTAACGGCTTGATAACGGCGCTTTCGCCTGGCGCTCAGATAGTGGAACAGTGACAACACCTCACCCCCTCACGTGAGTCGCCCCGGCTGATCCCCTCAAAAGCGCGGTAGGTCTGCCTGGCCACCGTGGCGCCGGGGCTTCGTGGCGTCAGCGCTCGGGTGGCGAGGACCGGCGGTTCATCGGTGTGCACGGAGGCGCACCGATGGCCCTGCGATAGTTCTTCGGCGGTACGCGACGGCGCGGTCTGTCGCGGTTCATCCCCGGCGTGCGGGACAGCACGCCTTACCGAGGTAGAAGGAAAGAGGAGGCTTCACGAATGAGAGTCTCGAAGCGAGCGGGTGCGGTCGCGCTGGGCGCGACCGTCGCACTCGTCGCGGCAGGCTGTGGCAGTGGCGGTGGCGACGACAGCGGCGGCAACACCGCCGACGGTGCCATCGTCATCGACGGGTCCCAGCCGCAGAACCCGCTCGTCCCGGCGAACACCACCGAGACCGGTGGCGGCAACGTCGTTGACCACCTCTGGACCGGCCTGGTGAGATACCCGTCCGACGGCGGCGAGCCCGAGAACGCTCTCGCTGAGTCGATCGAGACGCCGGACTCCAAGGTCTACACGATCAAGATCAAGCAGGGCACCAAGTTCCACGACGGCACCGACGTCAAGGCGGAGAACTTCGTCAAGGCCTGGAACTGGGCCGCGTACGGGCCGAGCGGTGCCGCGAACGCCACGTTCTTCGACAAGATCGATGGTTTCAGTGAGGTGCACACCAAGGACCCGGATGGTCCGGACGGGCCGCAAACGGCCCCGAAGCCAGCGGTCGACCAGATGAAGGGTCTCAAGGTCATCGATGAGACGACCTTCGAGGTGACCCTGGGCGCGCCGTTCTCGATCTTCCCGACGATGCTCGGCTACAGCGCCTTCATGCCGCTGCCGGACGCGTTCTTCAAGAGCACTCCCGAGGAGTTCGGCAAGAACCCGATCGGCAACGGACCGGTCAAGTTCGTTTCCTGGGAGAACGACGTCGACATCAAGCTGACCCGGTTCGACGACTACCAGCTCGATGACAAGGTCAAGATCAAGGACGTCACGGTCCGGCTGTACAAGGACGATCAGGCCGCGTACAACGACCTGCAGGCCGGCAACCTGGACTTCCTGCAGCAGGTGCCGACGTCGGCACTTGTCGGTGGCAAGTGGAAGGTCGACCTCGCGGACCGGGTGATCGACGTCCCGGTCCCGTCGACCACGAAGATCGACTTCCCGTTCTACGACGACCGGTTCCAGGACGTGCGGGTTCGCAAGGCGATCTCGCTGGCGGTCGACCGGAAGGCGATCACCGACAAGATCTTCGACGGCTCGAAGAAGCCGGCGGACAGCTGGGCCAACCCGCTGACCCCGGGCGCCGTCGCTGGCAACTGCAAGTCCTGCGAGTTCAACCCGGAGGAGGCCAAGCGGCTGCTCCAGGAGGCCGGTGGCTTCCAGGGCAAGTTGGACATGTACTACAACTCGAACGGCCCGCACAAGGAGTGGATGGAGGCCGTCGCGCAGAGCATCAAGAACACGCTCAACATCGAGACGAATGCCATCGCCGTTCCGACGTTCGCGCAGTTCCGTGACGCCATCGACAAGCGCCAGATGAAGGGCCCGTACCGGGCTGCCTGGCAGCAGGACTACCCGGACGTCGAGAACTGGCTCGGCCCGCTGTTCGTCTACGGTGGTTCATCCAACGACGGCGACTACAAGAACCCCGACGTGGACAGGCTCTACCGCGAGGGCATCGCCCAGGCGAGCGTCGACGACGCGCACAAGAAGTTCGCCGAGGCCATCGAGATCGTCGACCGGGACGTCCCCTCGATCGTGGTGTTCTTCTACGCCCAGCAGTCGGGTTACTCCGAGAAGATCGCGAAGGTCCAGACCAGCGCCAAGGGCCCGATCGACCTGTCTTCAGTGGAGCTTTCCTGATCAGAGCTGATTCCGGCTCGGGCCCGCCACCCGCGGGTTCGAGCCGGTAGGTAGCGGCCGAGGGCGCGGGATCCGCGCCCTCGGCACCGTTTCGCCACTCGTGTCGGGCGTCCGACGCGTCCTATCTGGAGGACGACCCATGGGCCGTTACTTGCTGAGACGGCTTCTCCAACTCGTCCCGGTCTTCATCGGGACCACATTCCTGATCTACTGGCTGGTCTGGTCGGTGCCCGGTGACCCGTTCGCCGGCAAGTGCGGTGACCGGCAGTGCCCCGAGTCGTACATCGCCAAGATGAACGAGAAGTTCAACCTCAACGAGAACCTCTTCGTTCAGTACGGCACGTACATGAAGAACCTGCTCCAGGGGGACCTCGGGGAGACCTACGGCAACCGGGAGATCAGCGAACTGATCATCAGTTCGTACCCCACCACCCTGCGGCTCGCACTTGTCGCCGTCGCCTTCCAGGCGCTCATCGGCGTCACCGCCGGTGTGCTCACCGGCCTGCGGCGCAGCGGCTTCGCCGACAACCTCGTCCTGGTGTCCACGCTGTTCCTGATCGCCCTGCCGACGTTCGTCACCGGCTTCCTGCTGCAGTGGCTGCTGGGCGTCAAGTGGGGGATCATCAGGCCGACCGTGTCCGGCGAGGCCACCTTCACAGAACTGCTGGTGCCCGGGCTCGTGATGGGCAGCGTCTCGATGGCGTACATCGCCCGACTGGCCAGGACGAGCATCGCGGAGAACCGGCGCGCCG
Organism: Plantactinospora sp. GCM10030261; assembly: GCF_042666615.1. Taxonomy (NCBI): domain Bacteria; kingdom Bacillati; phylum Actinomycetota; class Actinomycetes; order Micromonosporales; family Micromonosporaceae; genus Plantactinospora; species Plantactinospora sp. GCM10030261. Next base: position 160,201 of record NZ_JBHTDD010000001.1, on the reverse strand, counting down.
ACTACGTACGGACGGCGATCGCCAAGGGCCTGCCGATGCGCCGCGTGGTCGGGGTGCACCTGCTTCGGAACTCGATGATCCCCGTACTCACCTTCCTCGGCACCGAAGTGGGCAGCCTGATGGGCGGCGCCATCGTGACCGAGGGCATCTTCAACATCAACGGCATCGGCAGTCAGGTCTACCAGGCGATCCTCCGCAAGGAGAGCGCGACGGTGGTCTCCATCGTCGTCATCCTGGTGGTGGTTTATCTGCTGATGAACCTGATCATCGACCTGCTGTACGCCGCCCTGGACCCGAGGATCCGCTATGAGTGACCCGACCTCGATGGTCAGCACCGCACCCACCGACCAGCCGGCCCTGGCCGGCTCCTCCGACGACGGTCAGTCGAATCGCGGGCCGGACAAGCCGCGCGGGCTGCTCGGCGACGCCTGGCGGGACCTGCGGCGCAAGCCGTTGTTCTGGATCGCGTCGGTGCTCATCCTGCTGTTCCTGGTGATGGCGGCGGTCCCGTCGCTGTTCACCTCGGTCGACCCGACAGCCGGCACGCTGGACCGGGCGCGGGTGGGTCCGAGCGGTGACGGCTGGTTCGGCTACGACATGCTGGGCCGGGACGAGTTCGCCCGGACGATCTACGGCGCCCGGGCCTCGATCGTGGTTTCGGTGTTGTCCACAATCGGCACGGTACTGCTGGGCGGCACGGTCGGGATCATCGCCGGGTTCAAGGGCGGCTGGATCGACGCGCTGCTCTCCCGGCTGACCGACATCTTCTTCGGCCTGCCGTTCGTGCTCGGTGCGATCGTCATCCTGACCACGTTCAACAGCCCCGGCTCGAACAACAGCACGGTCAAGATCATGGGTCTGGTGATCATGTCGCTGGTCATCCTGACCTGGCCGGTCTCGATGCGGATCATGCGGTCCTCGGTGCTCGCCACCAAGCAGGCCGACTACATCATGGCGGCCCGGGCCCTGGGCGCCAGCAACCGCCGGATCATCATGAAGCACCTGTTGCCCAACTGTCTGGCTCCGCTGCTGGTCTACTCCACGATCCTGATCGGCTCGTTCATCGGCGCCGAGGCGACGCTGTCCTTCCTCGGCGTGGGACTGCAGTCCCCGGTGGTGTCCTGGGGTGTCATGGTCAGTGAGGCACGGTCCTACATCCAGGTCCTGCCGTATCTGCTGTTCTTCCCCGCCAGCTTCCTGGTCGTCGCGGTGCTCAGTTTCGTCATGCTCGGCGAGGCAGTGCGCGAAGCCCTCGACCCGAAACTCCGGTAGGAGAAACTCCGTTGTCCGACATACTCGTGTCCTCCCGCCCCCAACCGGGCGCCGGTGGCCCCGGGCGCCCCGGCGGCCGACTGCTGGAGGTCGACGACCTTCGGGTCGAGTTCCGCACCCGCGACGGTGTCGCGAAGGTCATCAACGGGGTGACCTATCACGTCGACGCGGGGGAGACCCTTGCCGTGCTCGGCGAGTCCGGGTCGGGTAAGAGCGTCACCGCTCAAGCGATCATGGGCATCCTGGACAGTCCGCCCGGCTTCGTGACCGGCGGGCAGATCCGCTTCCACGGCAAAGACATGCTGCGCATGTCCGGCGAGCAGCGGCGCAAGATCCGCGGCTCCGGCATCGCCATGGTCTTCCAGGACTCGCTGTCCGCGCTCAACCCGGTCTTCACCGTCGGCTTCCAGATCGCCGAGCAGTTCCGGGTCCGGCAGGGGATGAGCCGGCAGCAGGCCAAGAAGCGGGCCACCGAGATGCTCGACCTGGTGCAGATCCCGAACGCGAAGCAGCGCGTGAACGAGTATCCGCACCAGTTCTCGGGCGGCATGCGGCAACGCGTCATGATTGCCATGTCGCTGGCCCTGGACCCCGAGGTGCTGATCGCGGACGAGCCCACCACGGCGCTCGACGTGACGGTGCAGGCCCAGATCATGGACCTGCTCGCCGAACTGCGACGCGAGCGGAACATGGGCATGATCCTCATCACCCACGACCTCGGCGTGGTCGCCGACGTCGCGGACCGGATCGCGGTGATGTACGCGGGCCGGATCGTCGAGGAGGCGAGTGTCCACGAGCTGTACGCGCGACCCGCCCACCCCTACACGGTGGGTCTGCTCCAGTCGATCCCCCGGATCGACGAGAAGGGCCAGCAGCTCCGCACCATCAAGGGCCTGCCGCCGAACCTGATGCGGATCCCCACCGGATGCCCGTTCCACCCGCGTTGCCCGATGGCGCAACCGGTGTGCCGGGAGAAGGTGCCCCCGCTGCTGACGCTCGGCTCGACCCGGGCCAGCGCCTGCCACTTCGCCGAGGAGCTGGTGAACCGTGACTGAGAAGATCCTCGAGGTTCGCGACCTGGTCAAGCACTATCCGGTGACCCGCGGGGTGGTGTTCAAGAGGACCATCGGGCACGTTCGCGCGGTGGACGGGGTCTCGTTCGACCTGCACCGGGGAGAGACCCTCGGCGTCGTGGGCGAGTCGGGTTGCGGTAAGTCCACCCTGTCCCGGGTGCTGATGAGCCTGGAACCGCCGACCGGCGGCCAGGTCCTCTACAAGGGTCGCAACGTCGCCGGGCTCAAGGGTGCGGAGCTGCGCCAGCTGCGCCGGCAGATCCAGTTGGTCATGCAGGATCCGTACACCTCGCTGAACCCGCGGATGACGGTCGGTGACCTGATCGGTGAGCCGTTCGAGATCCATCCCGACGTCGCGCCGCGCGGCAGCCGGCGCCGGCGGGTGCAGGAACTGCTGGACGTCGTCGGGCTCAACCCGGAGCACGTGAACCGCTATCCCCACCAGTTCTCGGGCGGCCAGCGGCAGCGCATCGGCATCGCCCGGGCGCTCGCCCTTCGACCTGAGATCATCATTTGCGACGAACCGGTAAGCGCACTGGACGTGTCGATCCAGGCGCAGGTGATGAACCTGCTGGAGCGGTTGCAGAGCGAGCTGGGGCTGTCGTACATCTTCATCGCGCACGACCTGTCCGTGGTCCGGCACCTGTCGGACCGAGTGGCGGTCATGTACCTCGGCAGGATCGCGGAAATCGGCACCGAGGACGAGATCTACGAGCGGCCGACCCACCCCTACACCCAGGCGCTGCTGTCGGCGGTGCCAGTGCCGGATCCGACGAGCCGCGAGCAGAAGGCGATCATCCGGCTCAGTGGCGACGTACCGTCGCCGGCCAACCCGCCGTCGGGCTGCCGGTTCCGGACGCGGTGCTGGAAGGCACAGGACATCTGCGCCCGGGAGGAGCCTGCCCTGGTGACCCGCAGGGGCATCGACCACCCGAGCGCGTGTCACTTCGCGGAGCAGCGGGAGATCGTGCCTACCCACGAGGTCTGAGTCGCCGGCCAGGGTCCGTCCGTTCGGGCGGGCCCTGGTTCGTTTCCGGGGGAGCGTCCGGTACGGGTGGCCGGGTGGCCGGGTGGTCCGGGTGGGCCGTTGGTGGCCAGCGGGGCGGGAGGGGCCGGGGGCGGTCCCGACGCGGCCCGTGTGGGCCGTTGGTGGCGGCCAGCGGGGCGGGAGGGGCCGGGGCGGACCCGTCCTGCGGGCGGGAAGGGGTCAGAGCGGTCCGCGGCCGGCGCGTAGCAGCAGCAAACCCAGTTGGGTGCCGTCCGCGCCCAGCGCGTCCCGGAACCGGTCCAGGATCTGCCGCTCGCGAGCCAGCACCAGCCGGGTGCCGCCGGATGCCACGCGGGTGGCGCCGACCTGCTGGGACAGCGCGGCCCGCTCTCGCCACAGGGCGATGAGCTGGCTGTCGATCTCGTCGATGCGATCCCGGAGCGCGACGATGCGCTCGCTGGCGTCCGGCTCGGCGGCGCCGGTCTCGGACGCTCCGGCGGCCGGCGTAGCCGTGGCCTGCGGTTCGGTCATCTGCGGACCGGATGCCTGGTCGGCGAGGTGGGTCGGCATGGCTGCTCCCTGGGCGGTGGTCGGGCCGCGGGCCGGATCCCGGGACGACGAAGCCCCGGGCTCCAGGAGCCCGGGGCTTTCGTAGGTCTGATGATCAGGCGCGACCTACGGCTGCCGGACTCCCGGAGCCGTAGTAAAAAAAGCGCGCGTACCTGGTCACGTCGTCGAGTATGCCCACAGCCACCCCGGCGACGCAAGCCGTTCCACCGGATGGGACGGCGCGGATTCCGGCGAACCGCGGGGCGCGCGACCGGCGGACGCGGAGGCTTGTCCCACCGCGGGCATAGACTCGCGATGCGATGCATGCTCTCTTCGAACCTCCGCCGACGCCGGTTCCCACCACCTCTCCCCGTCCGGGCGCGGTCCGCCTGGACGCCGCGGCCCTGCTGGCCGGGCTGAACGGCCCACAGCGGGACGCGGTCACCCATTCGGGTGCCCCATTGCTGATCGTGGCGGGGGCGGGCTCGGGCAAGACCCGGGTGCTCACCCACCGGATCGCGCACCTGCTGGCCGCCCGCCAGGTGCATCCCGGCGAGATCATCGCCATCACATTCACAAACAAGGCCGCCGGCGAGATGAAGGACCGGGTTGCCGCCCTGGTCGGGCCGCGGGCCCGGTTGATGTGGGTTTCCACGTTCCACTCGGCCTGCGTCCGGATGCTGCGAGCCGAGCACGAGCACGCCGGCCTCAAATCCACCTTCTCGATCTACGACGCGGACGACTCCCGTCGGCTCATGCAGATGGTGGCCCGGGAACTGGACCTGGATCCCAAGCGATATCCGGCTCGGGGCCTGGCCGCCCAGGTCTCGAACCTCAAGAACGAGCTGGTCGACCCGGAGGCGTTCACGGACCGGGCCAAGGGGCCCAACGAACGCGCGCTCGCCGAGGCGTACGCGCTCTACCAGCGCCGGCTGGCGGAGGCGCACGCGCTCGACTTCGACGACCTGATCATGACGACCGTGCACCTGTTGCGGTCCCACCCGCACGTCGCCGAGAGCTACCGGCGCCGGTTCCGGCACGTTCTGGTCGACGAATACCAGGACACCAACCACGCGCAGTACGCCCTCGTCAAGGAACTGGTCGGGACCGCCGGTGACGCGAGCGGGCTGCCGCCAGCGGAACTCTGCGTGGTCGGCGACGCGGATCAGTCGATCTACGCGTTCCGTGGCGCGACGATCCGCAACATCCTGGAGTTCGAGCGCGACTATCCCGATGCCCGGACGATCCTGCTGGAGCAGAACTACCGCTCCACCCAGACCATCCTCAACGCCGCGAACGCCGTCATCGACCGCAACACCTCCCGCAAGCCGAAGCGGTTGTGGAGCGACGAGGGCCCCGGCGAGCAGATCGTCGGGTACGTGGCCGACACCGAGCACGCCGAGGCGGACTGGGTGGCCCGGGAGATCGACCGGCTCTGCGACGCCGACCAGTCCCGGCCGGGGGACGTGGCCGTGTTCTACCGGACCAATGCCCAGTCCCGGGTCTTCGAGGAGGTCTTCATCCGGGTCGGCCTGCCGTACAAGGTGGTCGGCGGGGTCCGGTTCTACGAGCGCAAGGAGGTACGCGACGCGCTGGCGTACCTGCGGGGGCTGGTCAACGACGACGACACGGTGAGCATCCGCCGCATCCTCAACACACCGCGCCGGGGGATCGGTGACCGGGCGGAGGCGTGCGTCGAGGCGCTGTCGAGCCGGGACCGGATCTCGTTCGGCGCGGCGCTGCGCCGTGCCGGCGACGCCCCCGGCATCTCCACCCGGGCCGCCAACGGCATCGCCGACTTCGTACGGCTGATGGACGACACGCGGGAGCTGGCCGCGACGGCGCCGCCCGAGGAGGTGCTGGAGGCGGTGCTGACCCGGTCCGGTTATCTCACCGAGCTGGAGGAGAGCCTCGACCCGCAGGACGCCGGTCGGGTGGAGAACCTCCAGGAACTGGTGAGCGTGGCCCGGGAGTACACCGAGCGGGCCGAGGCGCAGGCCGCCGAGGGCGGGCCGGGAGCCAGCCTGGCCGGGTTCCTCGAACAGGTGGCCCTGGTCGCCGACGCCGACCAGGTGCCGTCGGACGATCCCGATCACCAGGGCGTGGTCACCCTGATGACCCTGCACACGGCGAAGGGTCTGGAGTTCCCGGTGGTCTTCCTGACCGGGCTGGAGGACGGGGTGTTCCCGCACCTCCGCTCGCTGGGCGACACCCGGGAGTTGGAGGAGGAGCGCCGGCTGGCGTACGTCGGCATCACCCGGGCCCGCGAGCGGCTGTACCTGTCCCGCTCGGTGACCCGGTCGGCGTGGGGACAACCGTCCTACAACCCGGCCTCGCGGTTCCTCGAGGAGTTGCCCGTCGAGCTGGTCCGCTGGGAGCGGACCGAGGGCGCGTACACCTCCTGGTCGGGGACCGGCGGCGGGGTGGGCGGCCGGGCCGGGTCCGCGGGCCGCGGCGGGGCCGCGCGCGGTGGCGGCAACGCCTTGGGTACGCCGAAGGCGGCCCAGCTCGCCCAACGGCTCGGGGTGGACGCGAGCCGCCTGACCACCGCCAGCGAGCTGCGGCAGCCGCCGAAGGTGGCGGCCGGGGACCGGGTCAACCACCAGCGTTACGGGCTGGGGCGGGTGTTGGCGGTCGAGGGGCACGGGCCGAGCGCCCGGGCCCAGATCGACTTCGGCGACCAGACACTCTGGTTGGTGCTGCGCCACGCGCCCATCGAGAAGCTCTGACGGGCGGGTGCGGGAGGGCCCTGCTCGACGTCGGGCGTCGACCAGGACCCTCCTTCGTCAGCAGCCGAGGGAGACGCCGCGGGCCCGCATGTACGGGGCCGGGTCGATCTGGTTCCACATCTGCCCCTTGTGCACCTCGAAGTGCAGGTGCGGGCCGGTGGAATCGCCGGTCGAACCCTCGTAACCGATGACCTTCCCGGCGCTCACCTTGTCGCCCACGCTGACGGCCAGCCGGCTCTGGTGGGCGTAGTGGGTCAGGTAGCCGTTGCTGTGCTCGATGACGACCGAGATGCCGTACCCGTCACCGACGTCCCCGGCCTTCACCACGGAACCGGCCGCCGCGGCACGGATCGGGGTGCCGGCGGGTTGGGCCAGGTCGACGCCGGCGTGCAGCACACCGCCGCGCGGGCCGTAGCAGGAGGTGACGTCCGCACCGGGCATTGGATGCACCCAGCTCTTCGCGGCCTTGGTTGTCGCCTTCGCGGCGGGCTTGCGGGTCGGTGATGCCGTGGGAGAGGCGCTGAGCGACGGGCTCGCCGATGCGGAGGCGCTTGGTGAGGCCGACGGGCTGAGCACCGGGTCACGGCGGGACCGGTCTGCCCGGTCCGCCGCCTGCGCCCGGTCTTCGAGGCCGGCTGTCGCGGTGTCGTCGTGGGTGCCGTCGGCAACGGTGAGGACCGTGGCGCCCGCGCCGCCGACCGCCAGCGCGGCGATGGCCAACAGCGCGCCGGTGCGGCGCGACATTCGCCGGCTGAATCGGCGGTGCCGGCCGGGAACCACCTGCTCGGTGTCCGTCTCGGTGCTCGGTGTGTCGTGGTACTGGTCGTTCTGAAGATCTTCCTGCACGTCCCGGCCTTCGGTTGGGGGAAAGGGCCGTCGGACATGCTGGTTGACCAGGGGGGATTGTCGATTCGCCGGGTCCGAGAAGAACGATCTCCGTCTATGGTCCCGGGCCGGGCTATGCCCGGATTCCTCCCCTACTAACCGGTAACGCGCGGGAGATCGGCAGTGGCGGAGGCCACATGCGTCGGTGTGGCGAGCGACACATCAACCCGCGGTAGTCAGAAGAAAACCGCCCAGACCAGCGGTCTGGGCGGCAAGTGCGGCATTGCGCAGGGTCAGCGACAGCTCACCCCTGGGGGAAGAGACTCTCCGTCTTGAGCTTGATGTCCACTCCGCGCTCGTTCAGCCACGGGACCGGATCGACCGGAGCTCCGTTGACCTGCACTTCGAGGTGCAGGTGGGAGCCGTACGAGTGGCCGGTGTTGCCCACCAGGCCGATCTGGTCACCCGTCTTGACCCGGGTGCCCTGCTCGACGAGAAGTTTCGACGAGTGGCCGTAGATGGCCTCGGTGCCGTCCTCGTGCCGGATGATGATCGCGTAGCCGTAGCCCCCGTACCAGCCGGAGCGGACCACCTCGCCGGACCGGACCGCCACGTACGGCGTCCCTTCCGGGGCGGCCAGGTCGATGCCCGCGTGGGTCTCCCCCCACCGCTCGCCGTACGGGGCGATGAAGTCGTAGTCGGCGAGCGGTAGCGCCCAGCCGTCCTGGGCGGTCGCGTCGGTGAGGGTGCGGTCGGAGCCGCGGGATGCCCGGTTGGCGTCGTCCGCGCGGGCGGCGAGCTCGCTCTCGGCGACGCTGGCCTGCTTGACGCCCGCGAGAACCGCGGGGTCGACGCTCTTCGCATCCGGCAGCGCGCTCGCTCCGATGGCGACCAGTCCGGCGCCGACGAAGGCTCCGGTGACCACCGCGGCGTAACGGCTACGAGGTGGGGTGGGTACACGGCGACGGCCGCGATATCGATCGGGCTCAGACGACAGGCGCTGACGCACGCACACCCTCCGTATCGGACGTTAAAGCGGTCGGTGCCGGAACTCGGTGGTGCCTGTCCGGATCCCGGCTGACCTGGTTGCTTCGGTCAAAAACCGGATGACAACCGCCAGACACGGTAGCCAACCCCTAGACGACTCACAAGTTGCAGCGCGGATTCATCGCCACGCTCTGCACCTGTCCGAGGGGGATTGACATATAACATAACCATTTGCGGATGGGTTCGTTAGTGGCGCAGAGTGACCCATGGTGCCACGGGGGGTCATCCTTTCGGCTCATCCGTGTCGGCTTCCGGGCGTGTCCCCTAGGGGTTCGCTGTCGGGCCGTGGGCAGCGAACCGGGACGCCGGACGCCCTACGCGTCGGCACCCGTCCGGCGCCCGTCGAGGTCCCGACGTCCCCGGGATCGTCCCGGCTTCCCGACCCTTCGGCGGTCGGGTTACCGTTCGTTCAGGTACGCAGTCCCCAATCGGCCCCTGGAAAGGTGTTGCGCTGATGAGCTCTCGGATTCGGGTCGTCGTCGCCAAGCCGGGCCTGGACGGGCACGACCGCGGCGCGAAGGTGGTGGCCCGCGCCTTGCGGGACGCCGGCATGGAGGTCATCTACACCGGCCTGCACCAGACCCCGGAGCAGATCGTCGAGGCGGCGATCCAGGAGGACGCCGACGCGGTGGGTCTGTCGGTGCTCTCCGGCGCGCACATGACCCTGTTCAAGCGGGTGCTCGAACTTCTCGCCGAGCGGGACGCGACCGACATGGTGGTGTTCGGCGGCGGAATCATCCCGGACGCCGACATCCCGGAGTTGCGGCGGCTCGGCGTGGCGAAGGTATTCACGCCCGGGGCGACCACCCAGTCGATCGTGGAGTGGGTGCGCGCCAACGTCGGCCAGCCGGTCGGCTGAGCCATCCCGCCCTCGTGACCCGTCGATCGTGGGGATGGCGCGCGGCCCTTCGGGGCGGATCCATTCCATGATCAACAATGGGAAAGGGGGAGAGGCCGGACGCACCCCTCACACGCCCGGCCTCTCTATGCACGATGCCCCGCCGCCACCCCTCGACCGACAGGGCATCGGCCGCTCCCGTCTTCGCGCCGTAGCGCTCCGACACCTGCTTCAACGACGCCCCGTGGTCGAGGTTACGCACCGTTCACCGGCGAGCCCCGGACGGGCGAGGCGGCGGGCGGGTGGGTCGCGCCGTCCCTTCAGCCTCCGAACCCGACCCGATCCCCGAATCAACCGTGCCTGCGCCGTGGCGCGGTGCTCCACCTGCCGCTGTGCAGTACCGCACACCGCGTACCCGGTCGGTTGCCGATGCCACGCGTCTCGCTAGGCTGCGCCAATGGCCTGCTTCTCGCGATGACAGGCGGCACACTGTTTTCTCAACGCTGGTAGCGGCGCGACGGCGCGCCGCGGAGACGGGACGGGACGCGCAATCGTGGACCTGTACGAGTACCAGGGGCGGGACCTGTTCGAGCGGCACGGGCTTCCCGTGCTCGCCGGCGGCGTCGCCACCACCCCGGATGAGGCCCGTGCGATCGCCGAACGCCTCGGCGGCCGAGTGGTCGTCAAGGCGCAGGTGAAGGTCGGTGGCCGGGGCAAGGCGGGTGGCGTCAAGCTCGCCGACGGCACCGACGAGACGGTGGCCAGGGCCACCGACATCCTCGGCATGGACATCAAGGGCCACACGGTCCACAAGGTCATGATCACAGTGACCGCCGATATCGCGGAGGAGTACTACTTCTCCTACCTGCTCGACCGGGCGAACCGCACCTTCCTGTGCATCGCCAGCGTCGCCGGTGGGATGGACATCGAGCAGGTGGCCGCCGAGACCCCGGACAAGGTGGTAAAGGTCCCGATCGACGCCAACGCCGGCGTGGACGAGGCCAAGGCGCGCGAGATCGTCGCGGGAGCGGGCTTCCCGGCCGAGGTGGCCGACCAGATCAGCGAGATCGCGGTCCGGCTCTGGCAGGCGTTCGTCGCCGAGGACGCCACCCTGGTCGAGGTCAACCCGCTGGCTCGGACCGCCGACGGCAAGGCCCTCCTGCTGGATGCCAAGATCACGCTGGACGGCAACGCCGCCTTCCGGCACCCGGACCACGAGGCGCTCATCGACCAGGCCGCCGTCGACCCGCTGGAGCAGGCCGCCAAGGAGAAGGATCTCAACTACGTCAAGCTCGACGGCGAGGTCGGCATCATCGGTAACGGCGCCGGCCTGGTGATGTCCACGCTCGACGTGGTCGCGTACGCAGGTGAGGCGCACGGCGTGAAGCCGGCGAACTTCCTCGACATCGGCGGCGGCGCGAGCGCGGCGGTGATGGCCAACGGCCTGGAGATCGTGCTCTCCGATCCGTCGGTGCGCAGCGTCTTCGTCAACGTGTTCGGCGGCATCACCGCCTGCGACGAGGTGGCCAACGGCATCGTGCAGGCGCTGGCCCTGCTGGAGCAGCGCGGCGAGAAGGTCACCAAGCCGCTTGTGGTCCGGCTGGACGGCAACAACGCGGAGGCGGGCCGAGCGATCCTCGACGGCGCGGCCAACCCGCTCGTACAGCGGGTGGACACCATGGATGGCGCGGCCCAGCGGGCCGCCGAACTCGCGGCGACGGGGGTCTGAGATGGCAATCTGGCTGACCAAGGGCTCGAAGGTCATCGTCCAGGGGATGACCGGCTCCGAGGGCTCCAAGCACACCAAGCGGATGCTGGCCGCCGGCACCACCGTGGTCGGCGGCGTCAACCCGCGCAAGGCGGGTCAGACCGTCGACTTCGACGGCACCGAGTTGCCCGTCTTCGCCAACGTCGCCGACGCCATGGCGCAGACCGGCGCGGACGTCACGGTGATCTTCGTACCGCCGCAGTTCACCAAGGCGGCGGTGGTGGAGGCGATCGACGCGGGCATCGGGCTCGCCGTGGTCATCACCGAGGGCGTTCCGGTGCACGACACCGCCGCCTTCTGGGCGTACAACGTGGCGAAGGGTGAGCGGACCCGGATCATCGGGCCGAACTGCCCGGGTATCGCCTCGCCGGACGCGTCCAACGCCGGCATCATCCCGGCCGACATCACCCCGGCCGGCCGGATCGGCCTGGTCAGCAAGAGCGGCACGCTGACCTACCAGATGATGTACGAGCTGCGCGACATCGGTTTCTCGACATGCGTCGGGATCGGTGGTGACCCGGTCATCGGCACCACCCACATCGACGCGCTGGCCGCGTTCGAGGCCGACCCGGACACCGACGCGATCGTCATGATCGGCGAGATCGGCGGGGACGCCGAGGAGCGGGCCGCCGAGTTCATCAAGGCGAACGTCACCAAGCCGGTGGTCGGCTACATCGCCGGCTTCACCGCGCCGCCCGGCAAGACGATGGGACACGCGGGCGCCATCATCTCCGGCTCGGCGGGCACCGCCGACGCGAAGAAGGCGGCGCTGGAGGCGGTCGGCGTCAAGGTCGGCAAGACGCCGACCGAGACCGCCACGTTGATGCGGGAGATCATGTCCAACCGGTGACACGACATGAACCGGGGGTCGGGCCACAGCCCGACCCCCGGTTCGTCGTTTCCGGCGGTTCCCGATCAGCGGTTCAGATAAGGGTTGTTACCGGTCGCCGTCAGGATTCCGTTGATCACGATGCTCAGTACGCTGACGCCGATGGCAACGTAGCCGAGGACGGGGGACTTGCCGAACTTCTGGGCGTCGCGGATCGAGAGCCAACCGAACACGATGCCGAGGATTCCGCAGCAGATCAGACCGATCACGATGCCGAGCACACCCCAGAGAGTGCTGCGGTCGGTGCCGGCGGGTGTGCCCGCGGTCGGGTGGGGAGCCGTCATGGTGCCTCCTGCTTGACGTCGATCTCTAGATCGGGGTGGCCAGAGGCTAGCGGTTTCGGCGCCCGCCCGCCGTCCCAATCGCCGATCGACCAAGTGGCCGTGGCGTCGCGTGTGACCGGCGCGGGCATGCCAGAGTAGATCGTGATGTCACCCGTCACCCCCGATCAGCCGGACTCCGTGCCTCGGCCGGCCCGCGCCGGCCTCCGGCCGCCACGTCGCCGCCGGGCCCCGCTCGCGGTGGCCGCCGGCGTGGCCTCGCTCTGGGCGGCGTTGGTCTGCTACCTGCCGGTGGCGGCGGTGATGGGACTGACCCGGTTCTCCGGCGACGCCGGCACCGTGGGCGGCGCGGCACGGCTCGGGTTGGCCGCCTGGCTGCTCGGCCACGGCGTCCCGCTGACCACCGAGGCCGGCCCGCTGGCGCTCGCCCCACTCGCCGTCGCGGCCCTCGCGGGTTGGCGGGTGGCTCGGGCCGGCGTGCACGTGACCCGGGCGATCGGCGCGCGGCGCGGTGGCTCGCCCCGCCAGGCGGTTACCGTCGCGATCGCCGTGGGCCTCGGCTACGGGATGCTCGGCACGCTTGCCGCCGCCGTCCTGGCGGCCTCCGGTCCGGCCGCCGACCCGATCCGCGCCGGCTGCACGCTTGCCGCGTTCGGCGCGATCGCGGCGCTGCTCGGAGCCTTGCCGGCCACCGGCGCGACGAGCGCGCTGACCCGACGGGTCCCGCCGGTGGTGGTCGACGGGCTGCGGACCGGGACGGTGGCCGCCCTGCTGCTGCTCGGGGCGGGAGCGGGAGCGGCCGGCCTGGCCGTGGCCGTGGGTGGCGGCGAGGCCAGCGAGATGATCGGTGCCTACCGCACCGGCGTCGGGGGGCAGGCCGGTATCACCCTGGTCAGCGCGGCGTACGCGCCGAACGCCGCCGTCTGGGCGGCGAGCTATCTGCTCGGCCCGGGATTCGCGGTCGGTACCGGTACGGTCGTGCGGGTCACCGAGGTGACGCTCGGTGGACTTCCGGCCGTACCGCTGCTGACCGGCCTGCCCACCGGACCGCTCGGCGGCTCCGGTGCGTTGCTGCTCGCGGTGCCGGTGCTCGCCGGTGCCGCGGCGGGTGGACTGCTGACCCGGCGGGCGCTGCGGACGGCTGCCGAGGCGGGCGAACCCGTCGGATGGGGGCCGCTGCTCGCGGCCGCGATCCTCGCCGGCCCGGTGGGCGCGGTGTTGATCGGCCTCGCCGCGGTGGCCTCCGGCGGCGAACTGGGCGCCGGTCGCCTCGCCCAGGTGGGACCGGTGGCCTGGCAGGTGGCGGCGGTGGCCGCCGGAGTGCTGGCGCTCGGTGCGGTGGTCGGCGCCGTGCTGACCCGGACGTTCGTCGTGGCCAGGCTCGGTCCCGAGGGCCGAGGGCCGGTCCTGGACCGGCAGCGCCCGTCCCGGGACCGCTCGCGTGCGAGCCGCGAGCGACCGGGACGCCCCACCGGCAGGCGCTGAACGGCGGGGCGCGGGCCTACGACGACAGTGGGGCGCCCCGGTCCTCGACCGGAGCGCCCCACCCGTGGAACACCTACTCAGGGCGTGGTCGGAAGGTCCATGTTGGCCCCGACGATCGCAAGTATGATCACACCGATGCCGAGCACGACCGCCACCGCGCCGCAGATCAGACCAGCGAGGGCCTGGCCGCGGTTGGACGCCTCGCCCCGCTCGGCCTTCTGCTTGCCCATCCAACCCAGCACGACACCGGCGATGCCGATCGGGATGCCGAGGTAGAAGCAGCACACCAGCGGGATGGCCGCGATACCGAGGATCATGCCGACCAGGCCGAGCGTGTTGTTCTGGCCCTGCCCCGGCTGACCGTATCCGGGAGCGCCGTAGCCCGGAGCCGCGCCGTACGGCTGTCCGCCCTGCTGGGCGTAGGGGTCCTGGTACTGGGGCGCGCCGTAGCCGGGCTGGCCCGACGTGGGCTGCTGACCGTACGGCTGGCCGGACGACGGCTGTTGACCGTAGGGCTGGCCCGAGGTGGGCTGCTGACCGTACGGGTCCTGGCCGTAGGGCTGGCCGGAGGACGGCTGCTGGCCGTACGGCTGGCCCGAGGTGGGCTGCTGACCGTACGGGTCCTGGCCGTAGGGCTGGCCGGACGACGGCTGCTGGCCGTACGGCTGGCCCGAGGTGGGCTGCTGACCGTGGGGCTGGCCGGACGACGGCTGCTGGCCGTACGGGTCTTGGCCGGGATACCCGGGCTGCATGTGGTACTCCTTCTATCCAGAGGGGTTCAGGTCGAACGGTAGACGATCGTGTCCGCTGGTGGATGGGTGGAACGTGCCCGTCCACAGCGTGGATACGGCGCCGCGGGCGCGCCGGCCTCGGCTCCGGCGCGACCGCCAGCCGCTGCGTGTCGAGAACCGGCAGCGTACCCGGAGAGTGCCACGCTATGCGGTCCGGCGGCGCGCCGACATGCCGGTGACGGTGCCGCCGTCCGGCCAGGCCACGCTACCGGGCCCCGGCCCGCGCCACCGGTGCCCCCGAGCGCCGGCCCGACCGATAGGGTGCAACGCGTGACTGAGCCCGCGCCGGCCGCCCGCCTCGTCGTCCTGGTCTCGGGATCGGGCAGCAACCTCCAGGCGTTGCTGGACGCGGCGACCGACCCCGCGTACGGCGCCCGGGTGGTGGCTGTCGGCGCGGACCGGACGGGAATCGCCGGACTGGACCGGGCGGCCAACGCGGGCGTGCCGACGTTCGTGGCCGAGTTGTCGGCGTACCCGTCCCGGACGGACTGGGACCGGGCCCTCACCGCGCACGTCGCCGAGCACCGGCCCGATCTGGTCATCTCGGCCGGATTCCTGAAGTTGGTCGGGCCGCACTTCCTGGCCGCTTTCGGCGACCGCTATCTCAACACGCACAACTCGCTGCTGCCGGCGTTTCCCGGGATGCACGGACCGCGGGACGCCCTCGCCTACGGCGTCAAGGTCGCCGGGGCCACGCTGTTCTTCGTCGACGCCGGTGTGGACACCGGCCCGATCGTGGCCCAGGTGACGGTCCCGGTGTTGGACGATGACGACGAGCAGACCCTCACCGAGCGGATCAAGGTGGCCGAGCGCCGACAACTCGTCGAGCAGATCGGCCGGCTGGTCCGGGACGGTTGGACGATCACCGGAAGAAAGGTCACGATCCCATGAGCGACCGCCGCCCGATCCGGCGCGCCCTGGTCAGCGTGTACGACAAGACCGGGCTGGCGGAGCTTGCCGGCGCGCTGCACGCCGCCGGGGTGGAGATCGTCTCCACCGGCAGCACCGCGGCCACCATCGAGCGGGCCGGCGTGCCGGTCACCCCGGTCGAGGTCGTCACCGACTTCCCCGAGTGCCTCGACGGGCGCGTCAAGACCCTGCATCCCCGGGTGCACGCCGGCCTGCTGGCTGACCTGCGGCAGCCGGCGCACACCCGGCAGCTCACCGAGTTGGGCATCGAGCCGTTCGACCTGCTGGTGTCCAACCTCTACCCGTTCACCGAGACGGTCGCCTCCGGCGCGTCCGAGGACGAGTGCGTCGAGCAGATCGACATCGGCGGGCCGGCCATGGTGCGGGCGGCCGCCAAGAACCACGCCTCGGTCGCCGTGGTGACCTCGCTTGTCGCGTACCCGATGGTGATCCAGGCGCTGGCCGACGGCGGCTTCACGCTGGCGCAGCGCCGCGCGCTCGCGGCCCGCGCCTTCGCGGACATCGCCGCGTACGACGTGGCGGTGGCCGACTGGTGCGCGGTGGCGCTCGGCGAGGAGGGGCAGGAGTGGCCCGGGTTCGCCGGCCTCGGACTGCGGCACTCGGCCACCCTGCGGTACGGCGAGAACCCGCACCAGGCCGCCGCCCTGTATGTGGACCCGGCCGCGCCGCGCGGCCTGGCCCAGGCCGAGCAGGTGCACGGCAAGGCGATGTCCTACAACAACTACGCGGACGCGGACGCCGCCTGGCGAGCGGTGCACGACTTCGGTGACGTCCCCGCGGTGGCGGTGATCAAGCACGCCAACCCGTGTGGCATCGCGCTCGGCGCCGACGTGGCGGAGGCGCACCGCAAGGCACACGCGTGCGACCCGGTGTCCGCGTACGGCGGGGTGATCGCCGTCAACGGGACGGTTTCGGTCGAGCTGGCCAAGCAGGTCGCGGACATCTTCACCGAGGTGATCGTGGCGCCGGACTACGAGCCGGGAGCGGTCGAGGTGCTCGCCGGCCGGAAGAACCTGCGGGTGCTGCGCGCCCCGGCGTGGGCTCCGCCGCCCGCCGAGTGGCGGCAGGTCAGCGGCGGGGTGCTGGTGCAGATGGCGGACCGGGTCGACGCCCCCGGCGACGACCCGGGCGGTTGGCGGCTGGCCGCTGGCGAGCCGGCCGACGAGCGGACGCTGCGGGATCTGCGGTTCGCCTGGCGGGCGGTGCGGTCGGTGAAGAGCAACGCGATCCTGCTCGCCGTCGACGAGGCCACCGTGGGAGTGGGCATGGGTCAGGTGAACCGGGTCGACTCGGCGCACCTGGCGGTCACCCGGGCGGGGGCAGACCGGGCCCGCGGCGCGGTGGCCGCCTCCGACGCGTTCTTCCCGTTCGCCGACGGGCTCACGGTGCTTGTCAACGCGGGAGTCCGGGCCGTGGTGCAACCCGGCGGGTCGGTCCGCGACGAGGAGGTCGTCGCGGCCGCGCGGGAGGCCGGTATCACGATGTACCTGACCGGTTCCCGGCACTTCTTCCACTGATTCCGGGCCCGTGGTCCAGGAGAGAGCTGGCGACCCGAGGGTCGTACCGCTCGATGGTCTTGACGATCCGCCCCGGCGGGCCCGGTTGCTCCGGCGTGCGGCGGCCCTGCGCACGCTGAGCATCGCCCTGGTGTCGGGAGCGGTCGGGTCCGCGACGTGGTGGGCCAGCCTGGTGGTCCGCGACGGCTCGGCGGCTCGTCGGGTCTGGTTGGTGGTGGCCGTCGTGTTCGTCGGCCTGCTCGTGGCCGCCCTGCTCGCGTTCGCGGCGGCCCGGGTGACCCGGCGCGAGGCGGCCGAACGGCTCTCGCTGGTCGGTGACGTGCTGCGGGTAACCGAGCGGGGCGGCACCACGGCCGAGTACGACCTGGGTCGGGTGCCGGTCAGTCTCCGGCTGCGGTCGCTGATGTCGGTCACCGACCCGCGCCCGGTCTGGGCCGAGCTGGTCGTCGGCGCGGACGAACTCGCCGCTGGACGGTTCCGGCCGGCGCGGGTGCTCCCGCTGTCGGACATGACCACCCGGCGCCTGCGCCCGGCCGACGAACTGTCCGCGCTCGCGGACGCTGTCGGGCGCTCGTCCCGCCCCGAGGCGCGGGTCGCGGCCGCCCGCATCCGGACCATGATCAAGTGGGGGAGTCTGGTTCCGCTGCGCGGCACCTCGGTGGACGACATCCCGCCGGCCAGCCCCTGAGACCGTGGCCAACCCGAGCCGACCGTGCGGCGCCCGACCGGTCGGACCGCCGATCCGCCGGCCCCGGGACCCCCACCCTGGCCCGCGTGAGACGATCGAGGCGTGACGGCGACCGTACTGGACGGCAAGGCGACCGCGGCGGACATCAAGGAAGAGCTGCGGACACGGGTGAAGGCGCTGGCCGAACGCGGCGTGACGCCGGGATTGGGCACGGTCCTGGTCGGCGACGATCCGGGTTCGCGGGCGTACGTGAACGGCAAGCACCGCGACTGCGCCGAGGTCGGCGTCGCCTCGATCCGCCGGGAACTGCCGGCTGATGCCAGCCAGCAGCAGGTGGAGGCGGTGGTCGCCGAGCTGAACGCCGACCCGGCCTGCCACGGCTACATCGTCCAGCTGCCGCTGCCGGCAGGGCTGGACACCCAACGGGTGCTGGAGCTGATCGACCCGGACAAGGACGCCGACGGGCTGCACCCGGTGAACCTCGGGCGGCTGGTGCTCGGCTATCCCGGACCGCTGCCGTGCACCCCGCGCGGCATCGTCGACCTGCTGCGCCGGCACGACGTCCCGCTGCGCGGGGCCGAGGTCGCCGTGGTCGGCCGGGGCAACACGGTGGGCCGCCCGTTGGGGCTGCTGCTGACCCGCCGGAGCGAGAACGCCACCGTGACGCTGTGCCACACCGGCACCCTCGACCTGGCCAGGCACACTCGTACGGCGGACATCGTGATCGTGGCGGCCGGCGTACCGGGACTGCTCACCGCGGACATGGTGCGTCCCGGTGCGGTGGTGGTGGACGTGGGCATCACCCGGGTGATCGACGCGGACGGCAAGGGCCGTTACACCGGGGACGTGGCACCGGAGGTGGCCGAGGTCGCCGGATCCGTCGTGCCGATGCCCGGCGGGGTCGGTCCGATGACCCGGGCCATGCTGCTCACCAACGTGGTCGAGCGGGCCGAGTCGCGGTAGGGAATCGTCCCCGCCTTCGGGCGGGTTGACCCGCCGTCGACACCGGAGGCTGGTGATCCGGTCAACCGGCACCGCCCCTGACCGGCCGGGTGACACGATGGCTGATACGGTCCGGAAAACCCGTCTGGTATCAGAGAGTGGGACGACCATGGGTAAAAAGGTCACCGTCGTCGGCGCCGGTTTCTACGGTTCGACGACCGCGCAGCGCCTCGCCGAGTACGACGTGTTCGACACGGTCGTGATCACCGACATCATCGAGGGCAAGCCCGAGGGCCTGGCGCTGGACATGAACCAGTCGCGACCGATCGAGGGCTTCGAGACCACGGTCGTCGGCAAGACCACCGGTAAGAACGGCGAGGGCTACGAGGTCATCGAGGGCTCCGACGTCGTCGTGATCACCGCTGGTCTGCCGCGTAAGCCGGGGATGAGCCGGATGGACCTGCTGGAGACCAACGCCAAAATCGTGCGGCAGGTGTCCGAGCAGGTGGCCAAGTACGCCCCTAACGCCGTGGTCATCGTCGTCTCGAACCCGCTCGACGAGATGACCGCGATGGCGCAGCTCGCCACCCAGTTCCCGAAGAACCGGGTGCTCGGCCAGGCCGGGATGCTGGACACCGCCCGGTTCAGCAACTTCGTCGCCGAGGCGCTGAGCGTCCCGGTGGCCTCGGTGAAGACGCTGACCCTGGGCTCGCACGGGGACACCATGGTCCCGGTGCCGTCGAAGAGCACGGTGGACGGCAAGCCGCTGCGTGAGGCGATGCCGGCCGAGCAGATCGAGGAGCTGGTCGTGCGTACCCGCAACGGCGGCGCCGAGGTGGTGGCGCTGCTCAAGACGGGTTCTGCGTACTACGCCCCGTCCGCGGCCGCCGCCCGGATGGCCAAGGCGGTCGCCGAGGACTCCGGCGCCGTCATGCCGGTCTGCGCGTGGGTCGACGGCGAGTACGGCATCTCGGGCGTCTACCTGGGCGTCGAGGCCGAGATCGGGGCCGAGGGGGTCCGCCGCGTGGTGGAGACCGACCTGGACGCCGACGAGCTGGCCAGCCTCAAGGAGGCGGCCGAGGCGGTCCGCGCCAAGCAGGGCGACGTCGCGAACCTCTGAGCCGTCGACCGGGCCCGCCGGCGAAGGCGCCGGCGGGCCTTGTCGCATCCCGTGGCTACGCTCCGCTCGTGATGGACGAGCGTGTCGAACTCCCACCCACGGTCGACGAGCGGACCCTGCTCACCTGTTTCCTCGATTTCCACCGCGCCGCACTGTTGCGCAACTGCGCCGAACTCACCGACGAGCAGCTACGCCGGCGACCCGTACCGTCGTCCAGGCTCAGCCTGATCGGCCTGGTCCGGCACCTGGCGACGGTGGAGCGGTGGTACTTCCAGGCGGTGATCGCCGACGAGTTTCCCGGCGACCTGTTCACCGAGACCGACGATCGCGAGGAGGACTTCAACCACGTCGATTCGGCGACCGGCGAGGAGACGTTCGCGATCTGGCGGGGCGAGGTCGAGCGGTCCCGCCGGATCACCGCCGAGCGCCCGCTGGAGGCGGTCGGCCGGTCCTCGGACACCGGCCGTGAGCACTCGCTGCGCTGGGTGCTCAACCACATGATCGACGAGTACGCCCGGCACAACGGTCATGCCGACATCCTGCGCGAGGCGATCGACGGCCGGACGGGGGAGTAGCCGTCAGCCGAGCGGAGTGAGTCCGGGGAAGCCGGCCGCGTGCGGCGGTGGGATGAGGGAAGGGCCGCTACGCCGGATCACGAGGGACATAGCGTGATCATGGCATGGCTCTTCGCGTACCTGGGAAGTGGTGGACCGGTGCGGAGCGGACGCCGGCTGAACGGCGGCCGAGCCGCGCGTGGCACGCCCGGGTGCGGGTGGCGCCGTCCTATGCAGTACGCTCGTACTGCTTGAGCATGTCCCCAGAGAGGAGCGCCGGCCGATGGCGAAGATCAAGGTGACCAACCCGGTCGTGGAGATCGACGGCGACGAGATGACCCGGATCATCTGGAAGCAGATCCGCGAGCAGTTGATCCTGCCCTACCTCGACGTCGACCTGCTGTACCACGACCTGTCGATCCAGCACCGCGACGCGACCGACGACCAGATCACGGTCGACGCGGCGAACGCCATCAAGCAGCACGGCGTGGGCGTCAAGTGCGCCACCATCACCCCCGACGAGGCCCGGGTCGAGGAGTTCGGCCTGAAGAAGATGTGGCGCTCGCCGAACGGGACGATCCGGAACATCCTCGGTGGCGTGGTCTTCCGTGAGCCGATCATCATGTCCAACGTGCCGCGCCTGGTCCCCGGCTGGACCCAGCCGATCATCATCGGCCGGCACGCGCACGGCGACCAGTACAAGGCGACCGACTTCGTGGTCCCCGGGCCTGGCACGCTGACCATCACCTACACCCCCGCGGACGGCGGCGCGCCGATGGAGATGGAGGTCGCCCAGTTCCCGGGCGGCGGCGTCGCCATGGGCATGTACAACTTCGACGACTCGATCCGCGACTTCGCTCGCGCCTCGCTGCGGTACGGGCTGGACCGCGGCTACCCCGTGTACATGTCGACCAAGAACACGATCCTGAAGGCGTACGACGGCCGGTTCAAGGACATCTTCGCCGAGGTCTTCGAGAACGAGTTCAAGACCGAGTTCGACGCCGCCGGCATCACCTACGAGCACCGGCTGATCGACGACATGGTGGCCGCCGCGCTCAAGTGGGAGGGCGGCTTCGTCTGGGCCTGCAAGAACTACGACGGTGACGTGCAGTCCGACACGGTCGCGCAGGGCTTCGGATCGCTCGGCCTGATGACCTCGGTGCTGATGACCCCGGATGGCCGCACCGTCGAGGCCGAGGCCGCGCACGGCACGGTCACCCGGCACTACCGGCAGTGGCAGAAGGGCGAGAAGACCTCCACGAACCCGATCGCCTCGATCTACGCCTGGACCCGGGGCCTGGCCCACCGCGGCAAGCTGGACAACACCCCCGCGGTCACCGAGTTCGCCAACACGCTGGAGCAGGTCATCGTCGAAACCGTGGAGGGCGGCCAGATGACCAAGGACCTGGCGCTGCTGGTCTCCCGGGACGCCCCGTGGCTGACCACCGACGAGTTCATGGCCGCGCTCGACGCCAACCTGGCCCGCAAGCTCAACGCCTGATCGTTGGACGCACCGGTCGGCCTCGGACACCATGGCCGACCGGTGCGGCGTTCCACGGAACGTCACGAGATAACCCGGACGATGTCGACATCGCCGGGGCCGCACCGACGTCCCGGTCGAGCGACGGAACCGCCGTCGTACCAGACGAGGTGATCCCCATGAAGTACGTCATCATGATTCACTCCAACCCCCAGCCGTGGGGACATCCGACGAGCGACTACCTGGCCGCCCACCGAGAGCTGCCCGACGACGTACGCAAGCGGCTGCAGGCCGAGTTCGAGCAGGTGATGACCGACCTGCAGGCCAACGGTGAGTTGATCGGCGGGGAAGCGCTCGGCGATCCGGCGGCCGCCCGGCTGTACCGGTGGCGGGACGGCGCGCCGCTGGCCAGCGACGGCCCGTACTCGGAAACCCGGGAGCACCTCGCCGGCTTCTTCCTCATCGACGTCGAGAGTCAGGCCCGCGCCGAGGAGGTGGCCGCGAGGTTCGCCGGCCCCGACGAGACGGTGGAACTGCGGCCGATGATGTGGCCCGGCGGCGAGGACCAGTAGGAACCCGTCCGGAGTCGTACGGTGCAGCGGATCATCGAGGACGTGTGGCGTCGGGAGGCGCCACACGTCCTCGGCGCGTTGCTACGCAGGCACGGCGACCTCGGCGACTGCGAGGACGCGGTGCAGGAGGCCGTCGAGGCCGCCGTCGCCCAGTGGCCGACCGAGGGGGTGCCGGACGATCCACGGGCCTGGCTCGTGCGGGTGGCGTCGCGACGCCTCATCGACAGGGTGCGGGCGGACTCGGCCCGGGCCCGCCGCGAAGCGCTCGACGGAGCCCGTCGGCCGGGCGGTGTCGAGGCCGTGCCGGCGGTGGACGAGGACCCGGGTCCGGCGGTGGATGACACGCTCCGCCTGCTCTTCCTGTGCTGCCATCCCGCGTTGAGCCGGCCGTCGCAGGTGGCGTTGAGTCTGCGGGCCGTGGCCGGGCTGGGGGTCCCGCAGATCGCGGCCGCGTACCTGGTGCCGGTCCGCACGATGACGCAGCGCCTCAGCCGGGCCCGCGCCGTGCTGCGGCAGGCGGGGGCCCGGTTCGTGATGCCGTCGGACGAGGAACTGGCCGACCGGGTTGCCGCCGTGCTCGACGTCTGCCACCTGGTGTTCACCGAGGGATACACGCGTACGTCCGGCGAGTCCCTGGTCGACGTCCCGCTCGCCGAGGAAGCGATCCGGCTCACCCGCCAGGTCCACCACACGCTGCCCGACCATGACGAGGTGACCGGCGCGCTCGCGTTGATGCTGCTCACGCACGCGCGTTCGGCCGCGCGCGTCGACGCCTCGGGCGACCTCGTGCCGCTCGCCGAGCAGGACCGCTCGCGGTGGCGACGCGACCTGATCGACGAGGGTGTCACGCTGCTCGAACGGACCCTGCCGCGGGGTCATCTCGGCCGGTACCAACTGCACGCGGCCATCGCCGCGGTCCACGCGGAGTCGCCGACCTACGAGTCGACCGACTGGATGCAGATCAGCGTCCTCTACGACATGCTGAGCCGGGTCGCCCCCGCCCCGACCGTCACGCTCAACCAGGCCGTCGCCGTCGCGATGGCGCACGGCGCCGCCGCCGGCCTGGCCCTGCTCGATCCGCTGCTGACCGATCCCGCCATGCGGCGGTATCACCGGCTGTTCGCCGTCCGGGCCCATCTGCTGGAGCGGGGCGGCGAGGTGGCCGCCGCGATCGAGCATTACCAGCGGGCCGCGCGGCTGACCGCGAGCCTGCCCGAGCAGCGCTACCTCAACCGGCGACGACTCCGGCTGATCGGGACGGCAGCACCGGCCGCCGCCTCCTCGCCGGCAGCGCCGGCCGCCCAGGCCCCGCCGGCAGCACCGGCCGTCCAGGCCCCGCCGGCAGCGCCGGCCGTCCAGCCCCCGCCGGCCGCCCAGTCGGGCGCGGCACCCGTCACCGGACAGCGACCACCGTCGTTGTAAAGGATGGATGTGATGCCAGTCACCTCCGGGGATCTGCCCAGCCGGCGGCACCAGACGGGTGCCGGTCGGGCGTCCCCCGGCTGTCGCTACAGCCAGCCGTCCCTTCCCAGCGGGGGGCCCTGTCCCGGGCCCCCCGCGCCCCCGCGCCCGCGCCCCCGCGCCCGCGCCCCCGCGCCCTCGTGACCTCAGCGGCGCGTCACCCCCCGACCTCCGGTTGCGGCCGGTTGCGGGCCGGCGCGTGGCGCGAACCAGGTCGTCGCGCGGGGCGAGAGCCTCGACTACCGTGCGTTACCTCGTCAGAGAAGAACACCCTCGATCCGATATACCTCTCCGTCATCATGATTCCCAGAGGTATCCGAGCGACTCGCGTTCTGCTGCGCCACTGACCCGGACTCGCGGACAGTTGCCGGGTTCGACGACGTCATCCGGGCGCCTGACGCCGCGCGCCCGGCACGGCACGGCACTCATGATCGAAGGAGGAAAACGGTGCGATCGGGCGGCGTGTCGACTCCGAAAGGTGGCAACGATCATGGGCGAAGTGGTCAGACACCGCGGGCAGGCGCGCATCAGCAGAGCCGCCGCGTCGGCGCCGGCCGGCCCGACCCGGCGGCGCTTCACGCCTGCGAGGCGTCCCGAAGAGACCGGGTGAGTCGCGGGTCGGCCTACACCTCGCGGAGGCGGGCGGCGGCCTGTTCGGGGGCGACGTCGTTTATGAAAACGCCCATCGCCGACTCGGAACCGGCGAGGTACTTCAGCTTGTCCGCGGCCCGCCGGATGCTGAACACCTGGAGGTGCAGGTGGGCCAGTTCCCGGCCGTCGCGCACCGGGGCCTGGTGCCAGGCGGAGATGTACGGCATCGGCTTGTCGAACAGCGCGTCGAACCGGCGCAGCACGTCGAGGTACAGCGGCCCGAACGCGTCCCGCTCGGCGTCGTTCAGCGCCGGGATGTCGGGCACCACGCGGTGCGGGGCGACCTGCACCTCGAACGGCCACCGCGACGCCGCCGGCACGTACGCCGTCCAGTGCTCGTTGGCGGCCACCACCCGGACCTTCGCGGCCCGCTCGGCGGCGAGCACGTCGGCGTACAGGTTCGCCCCGCCGGTCCGCTCGGCGTGCGCGCGGGCGGCACCGAGCATCGCCCGGCCCTTCGGCGTCACGAACGGGTACGCGTAGATCTGGCCGTGCGGGTGGTGCAGCGTCACGCCGATCTCCACCCCCCGGTTCTCGAAGCAGAACACCTGTTCGACGCCCGGCAACCCGGACATGTAGCTGGTCCGGTCGGCCCACGCCTCCAGCACGGTGCGGACTCGGGCCGGGGACAGGGCGGCGAAGGAGGCGTTGTGGTCGGCGGTGAAGCACACCACCTCGCACCGGCCGCGGCCGGGACGGACAGGGCTGAACGGCGTCAACTCGGCGGGGAGATCCACCAGCCGGTCGCTGAACGACGGGAAGCGGTTCTCGAAGACGGCGACGTCGTAGTCGTACGCGGGGATTTCGGTGGATCGGTCCGGCGTCGAGGGGCACAGCGGACACTGGTCCGTCGGCGGCAGGAAGGTCCGGGTCTGCCGGTGTGCGGCCACCGCCACCCACTCGTCGACAAGCGGGTCGTACCGCAATTCCGACGCCGGCGGTGGCGGCGGCAGGTCCCGCCGGTCCGGCACGCTGCGGTCGGCGTCCTCCCGCTCGTCGAAGTAGACCAGCTCACGCCCGTCGGCGAGTTCGACGGAGGTGCGTTTCATCGGTTCCACCTTCCACGATCGGCGACGCGGTCGCGACCGCCCGCCGGCACGGCGCCAACGGAACGCGGCCGGGGCCGCCCGGCCGACGCGCGCCGCGCCGCGCCGGAGATCACAGTCTGCGCCAGGCGGCTTCCGGCAGATCAGGCGGGTGGTTCCAGGCCGTCAGGCGGGCTGTAGGCGCGGCTCCACCCAGCCGGTGTCGGTGAGGTGCACCAGGACCCGCTGGATGGCCTCGTCGACGGTCATGTCGCTGGTGTCGAGAACCAGCTCGGCATCCGTGGGTGCCTCGTACGGATCGTCCACGCCTGTCATTCCGGGCAGCAGCCCGGCCCGCGCGCGGGCGTACAACCCCTTGCGGTCGCGCCGCTCGCACACCTCGATCGGGGTGGCCACATGCACCAGCACGAACCCGGCGCCGGCCGCGAGCGCCATCTCCCGGGCGGTCCGGCGGGCCCTGGCGTACGGCGCGATGGGGCAGCACAGCGCCATGCCGCGGTGCCGGGCCACCTCGGCGGCGACCCAGCCGATGCGGCGGACGTTGAGGTCCCGGTCCGCCTTGCTGAAGCCGAGCCCGGCGGACAACTCGCGGCGCACCACGTCCCCGTCCAGCAGGGTCACCGTGCGGTCGCCGCTCTCCCGCAGCACGTCGGCCAGGCCACGGGCGATCGTGGACTTGCCCGAGCCGGACAGCCCGGTGAAGAACACGACGAGGCCGCGGTGCCGGCGCGGCGGCCGAGCCCGGGCCAACTC
The DNA here is from genome assembly GCF_042666615.1 of Plantactinospora sp. GCM10030261. NCBI lineage: Bacteria > Bacillati > Actinomycetota > Actinomycetes > Micromonosporales > Micromonosporaceae > Plantactinospora > Plantactinospora sp. GCM10030261. The sequence continues at coordinate 133,952 of NZ_JBHTDD010000001.1, read as the reverse complement.
CTTGGCCACCGCCGGCGGGGTGTGCCACTCGGGAAGCGGGAAGCCCCGATCGAGCAGGTCGTCGATCTCCTCGGAGCGCAACGCGAGCCGCCGCACCGGCGGCGGGATGTCGTCGCGCCACCGCCACTGGCCGTCCCGGTTGTCGTACGCCAGCTCCCGGGGCACCAGCACTCGCGGCCCCCCGCCGGAGAGCATCTCGCCGGTGGAGAGCAGGTGGGTCACGCCGTACGCGGCGGCGACCCTGGCCCGCAGCAGCGCGTCCGTGATCTCGTCACCGCGGCGAGCCAGCGGAACCGTGATCAGGGTGGCCGGTGGCATCCGGTCCCGGGCCGCGAAGACGGTCCGGACCAGCACCTCCGGCGGCAGGCCGTCCGGGGTGGGGCCAGCGGTCGGGATCAGCACCAGCAGGTGCGCGGCGAGCGTGCGGGCGGCATGGGCGATCTGCGCGAGCTGTGGCCGATGCAGCGGGCGGTCGGCGATCACCCCCAGCACCCGTCCCGGCGGGAGCAACGCCCGGACCTCGTCCGGGGTCCGGCGCAGCCGCTGGAACGGCCCGTGCCCGCCGTCGCCGAGCGCGCGCACCGGTCCGCCGAGCCCGGCCACGCCCTCCCGGCCCGACCAGACGTCCTGGATCTCCATGAGGGCAACCGGCGCGCCCTCGGTGTCGGTAAGCACCAGCGCCCGCCGCAGCGGGTCACCCAGCTCCAGATCACTGGCGACCCCGGCCGGCACCTGCAGCGTGACCGGCACCGGCCACGGGGTGCCGTCGGCGAGCCGGCCCCGGCGCGTCAGCGAGGTGAGGTCGGCCCGGCTCATGAAGCCGCTCAGCGGCGCGTACGCGCCGCTGAGCAGGAGTTCGAGGTCGGCCAACTCGTGTGGCCGTGGCGTGTACGCCGGCGCTTCGCGCAGCACCTCATCGGGCAGCACCCACCCGTTGCTCATCGCACCCCCAACTGGCCGATCGGCACACAGTTTCTCAGCCGACCGCCGATCGGTCGAGAGTGCCACTCCCTCAGGTCAGGCCGGGCGCAGGCTGGCGGCGCCGAACGAGACGGCGAACCGCTTGCACCAGATGCTGACGCTACCCAGACCGGTCAGGTCGACACCCGCCGGGATCAGGTACGCCTGGTTGCCCTTGTTGCCCTTGAGGCGGCCGAGCTCGACCCACCGACCGTCGTCGAACACCCGCCAGCCGGCCTGGCCTTCCCGCACCGGCTGGTCGGTCAGCCAGATCCTCAGGTCGGGCCCGTTGGAGGTGGAGAAGTTGACCAGCTCCAGCCGGCGGCTGCCGTCGGGCAGGCGCACGATCCGGGCCGTTCCGGAGGTGTCGTGCTCGTGCGTGACGAACCCACCCTGGCTGAGCAGCACGGGGCCGGCCGCCGGAGAGCCGGTCGGGCCGGGGGCGCTCGCCTCCGGCGTACCCGAAGGTCCGGGGCTGCCGGGCGGGCCGCTCGTCGCGGACGGCGGCGGCGCCGGGGTGGACAGGGACTCGGCCACGGTGGTGTCGGTGACCAGCTTCCAGGGTTGGAACCAGTAGAGACCGATTGCCGCGCCGATGGCGAGGACCACCACGACGGCCCAGGTGAGGGGTGAACGGAGGAGCCGGACGACCATGACCTCAGTCAAGCGCACCGGTGGCCGGCCGGGCGGCCCATCGGCATTACTGGAGGATTACGGCGATACCCCGATCCCGCCTGGGTCAGGATCAGGGGACGACCAGGGTCGAGGTGCCCCCCTTGAGACGCGTTGATTTCCTAGGCTGGTCCCGTGACAGTCATCGCGACCCAGTCGCTGACCAAGACGTACGGGGGCCGGATCACCGCGCTCGCCGACCTGACGGTCACCGTCGAACCGGGCGTGGTCGGGCTGGTCGGCGCCAACGGCGCCGGGAAGTCCACCTTCATCAAGATCATGCTGGGTCTGCTCGAGCCCACCAGCGGCTCGGCGCGGGTGCTCGGTATCGACCCGACGACGGACGCGGCGGCCGTTCGGGCCCGGGTGGGTTACATGCCCGAGCACGACTGCCTGCCCCCCGACCTGACCGCCGCCGAGTTCGTCACCCACATGGGGCGGATCAGCGGCCTGCCGAAGACCGCCGCCCGGGAACGGGCCTCCGAGGCGCTGCGGCACGTCGGCCTGTACGAGGAGCGCTACCGGCAGATCGGCGGCTACTCCACCGGCATGAAACAGCGGGTCAAGCTCGCCCAGGCGCTGGTGCACGATCCCGATCTGCTGCTGCTCGACGAGCCCACGAACGGCCTCGACCCGGCCGGCCGGGACGCCATGCTGACGCTCATCCAGCGCATCGGCAACGAGTTCGGCATCTCGGTCGTGGTCTGCTCGCATCTCCTCGGCGAGGTGGAGCGGATCTGCGACGCGCTTGTCGCCATCGAGGGCGGCCGGCTGCTGCGGTCGGCCAACATCGCGGCGATGACCTCGGCCACCGACGTGCTCTCCATCGAGGTGAGCGAGGGCACCGAGGAACTGGCCGCCCGGCTGGACACGCTGCGGCTGCCGGTCCGCCGGGACGGCCGGTTGCTGCTCGTCCCGCTGGCCGACGAGGGAACGTACGACCTGATCCTGACCGCGGTGGCCGACCTCGACCTGCCGCTGCACCGGCTCGACCAGCGGCGGCACCGGGTGGCCGAGCTGTTCGCGAAGAGGGAGGTGAGCGGTGCCGACGCCTGAGACCGCCACCCCGGCGCCCGCCGGGGTCATCCACGACATCGGCTATCAGCGCTACCAGGGGGTCCGGCTCGGCCGCGGGTACGTGGTCGGCTCGCTGTACGCGCACAGCCTGCGCACCGCCTTCGGGCTGGGCCGCAGCGCCAAGGCCAAGATCTTTCCCTGGTTGATCGTGGGCATCGTCGCCGTGGTGGCGGCCGTACTGGCCGCGATCCGGGCACAACTCGGCCAGATGCCGCTCAGCTATGCCCAGTTCCCGCAGACGCTGATCCTGCTGATCCTGTTGTTCTGCGCGGTCGTCGCCCCCGAACTGGTCTCCCGCGACCTGCACAGTGGGGTGCTTCCGCTGTACTTCGCCCGGCCGCTGCGCCGGGGCGACTACGCGTTGGCCAAGTGGGGTGCGCTGGCCACGGCGGCGTTCTTGATGCTCGCCGGCCCGCTCACCCTGATGTTCGCCGCGATCGCGTTCACCCTGGACGATCTCGGGGCCGTGTGGCGGGAGTTCGGCGACTTCGCACCCGGGCTCGCGTACCTGGCGATCCATGCCGTGGTCTTCTCGGCCGTCGCGCTGCTCGTCGCGTCGTTGGTCAAGCGGCGGGCGGTGGCCGCCGGCGCGATCGTCGGGGTGTTCCTGCTGACCACGCCGGTGGTCGGGGTGCTGTCCGTGCTGCCGTCCCGGACGGCGAACCAACTGGCCGGCCTGGCCAGCCCGGCGACCCTGGTTGGTGGCGTCGGCGACTGGTTGTTCGAATCGAGTGGCGACCTGGGGATCGGCGACTTCGGCCCGCTGTACGGGCTGGTGACGCTGGCCCTGGTGGTCACCTGCGTAGCCCTGCTGCTGGCCCGCTACCGGAAGGTGGCCGCCCAATGAGCGAGCGAAGCACAGACAGCGAGCGCGGCGAGGAGTCGTCATGAGTGTCCAAACCTCGCCGGCCGCTCCGGCGGTCGCGTCCGCCCCGGCCGAGCCGACGCTGCTCAAGCTCGACGGCGTCTCCCGCTGGTACGGCAACGTGGTGGCGGTCAACGACATCAGCATGGAACTCGGGCCCGGGGTGACCGGCCTGCTCGGGCCGAACGGCGCGGGCAAGACCACGCTGCTGCACATGATGGCCGGCTTCCTGGCGCCGTCGCGCGGGACGGTCACCGTCGGCGGCGCGCCGAGCTGGCGCAACCCCGACGTCTACCGCCACCTCGGCCTGGTCAGCGAGCGCGAGGCCGTGCACACCTTCCTGACCGCGTACGAGTTCGTGCTGGCCAGCGCCCGGCTGCACAAGCTGGCGCGGCCGGAGGAGGCGGCTCGGCGGGCGATCGAACTGGTCGAGATGACCGATGCCCAGGACCGCCGGATCGGCACGTACTCGAAGGGCATGCGGCAGCGCACCCGGGTGGCCGCCGCGTTGGTGCACGATCCGCGGGTGCTGCTGCTGGACGAACCGTTCAACGGGATGGATCCCCGGCAGCGGATGCACATGATGGACCTGCTGCACTCGCTCGGCGCGGCCGGCCGGACCATCCTGTTCAGCTCGCACATCCTGGAGGAGGTCGAGCAGCTCTCCGGCACCATCCAGGTGATCGTCGCCGGTCGGCTGGCCGCCTCGGGCGACTTCCGGACCATCCGCCGGCTGATGACCAACCGGCCGCACGTCTTCGCCATCCAGTCCACCGACGACCGGGCCCTCGCGGTGGCCCTGATGGGCCTGCCCTCGGTGACCGGCGTGGAGCTGGATCGGGCCGGGCTGGTGGTACGGGCCAGCGACTACGGCAGCTTCACCCGGGAGCTGCCCAAGATCGCGCTCTCCTCCGGCATCCGGGTCCGCCGGCTGCTGCCGTCCGACGAATCGCTGGAGAGCGTCTTCTCCTACCTGGTGGAGGCCTGACCTCATGAATTCCACGATCGCCTGGATCACCGCCCGTGGGTTGTTCGGCCGCCGCCGCTTCCTGCTGCTGCTGCCCCTGCCGCTGCTGCTGGTCGGGCTGGCGGTGCTGAGCCGGTCGGCGCAGGTCGACCCCCGGGACTGGGCGCCGCCGGTGCTGGTCGGCCTCGGGCTCGGGGTGGTGCTGCCGGTCATCGCGTTGATCGTCGGCACCGGTGTGCTCGGCTCGGAGATCGACGACGGCACCATCGTGCACATCCTGACCAAGCCGATCCCACGGTGGCAGATCATCCTGCCGAAGCTGGGCGTCGCGGCGGGGGTGACCGCGGTGACCGCTGCCATCCCGCTGTACGTGGCGGGTGTGCTCGCCGAGTCGGTCCGGTTGGGGCTGGGGATGGCCGCCGCCGCGGCGGTCGGCGCGGTGGTGTACTCGGCCCTCTTCCTGGCGCTGAGCCTGATCACCCGGCGCCCGGTGTTGCTCGGGCTGGTTTACGTGCTGATCTGGGAGGGGCTGCTCGGCAACCTGGTGCGTGGCACCGCCGTCCTCTCGGTCCAGCAGTACGTCGTGGCGCTCGCCGACCGGATCGCACCGACCGTGCTGCTCGAACCGAGGGTCTCGGTACCCGTCACCCTGATCATGGGTGGGCTGATCGCCATCGGTTTCACGGTGCTCGCCGTGCGGCGGTTGCGCTCGTTCAGCGTCGCCGGCGAGACGAGCTGACGGCTCAGCCCGTGTTGCGCATGCCGGCGGCGATGCCGTTGACCGTGGTGAGCAGCGCGCGCTCCAGGGCCGTCCCCTCGCCGGGCGCCCGCCGGCCGCCCGGAGCGGTCGCCACCGCCCGGCGGGCCAGTCCGGACTCCCGGTACTGGCGGAGCAGAGCGACCTGGAGGTGGTGCAGCGGTCGCAGGTAGGTGTCCCGGACCGCGAGCGTCCGCTGCAACACGGGGGAGTTCTCCAGCAGCGCCGGCGACGCGGTAATGGCCAGCACCTCCCGCTTGGTCAGCTCGTACTCGGCACGGATCGTGTCGAAGATCGGATGCAGTGGCTCGGGGACCAGCGTCTCGACATACTGCCGGGCGATGTCCAGGTCGGTCTTCGTGAGCATCATCTCCACGTTGGACAGGAACGTCCGGAAGAAATGCCAACCACGGTGCATCTCGGCGAGGACGTCGCCGAGTCCGGCCTCCCGGGCGGCCGCCAGCCCGGACCCGACGCCGAACCAGCCCGGCACGATCTGCCGGGTCTGGGTCCAGCCGAACACCCACGGGATGGCCCGCAGGCCGGACAGGCCGGCACCGGTGTTCGGCCGCTTCGCCGGGCGGGAGCCGATGTTCAGCGCGCCGAGCAGTTCGGTCGGGGTGGCCGCCCAGAAGTACGCCGGCAGGTCCGGATTCTCCACCAGGTTCCGGTAGGACCGGAACGCGGCCTGGGACACCGCGTCCATCGTCGCGTCCCAGCGCTCCAACTGCTCGGCGGGCTGGCGCGGCTCGGTGTGCAGCAGCGCGCTCTGCAGCACGGCGGCCAGGGTCAGCTCCAGGTTCTCCCGGGCCAGCGAGGGCAGGCTGTACTTGTCGGAGATCACCTCGCCCTGCTCGGTCACCTTGATCGCTCCGTCCAGGGTGCCGTACGGCTGGGCGAGGATCGCCTCGTGCGTCGGCCCACCGCCGCGGCCGACGGTGCCGCCCCGACCGTGGAACAACCGCAGTCGTACGCCGTGCCGGGCCGCCACGTCGCGCAGCGCCCGCTGGGCCCGGTGGATGGACCACTGCGAGGTGGTGATGCCGGCCTCCTTGTTGGAGTCGGAATAGCCGAGCATCACCTCCTGCACCTGGCCGCGGGCGGCCACCAGCGCCCGGTACGCCGGCAGGGACAGCAACTCGTCCAGCAGTTCACCGCCGGAGTCCAACTCGGCCGGGGTCTCCAGTAACGGCACGAAGCCGATCCGGGCCCGGCCGCTGTGCGCGTCCACCAGCCCGGCCTCGCGGGCCAGCACCACCGCGGCGAGTACGTCGTCGACGCCCAGGGTCATCGAGATGACGTACGACTCGATCACCTCGTCGCCGAACCGTTCCTGGGCCTCGCGGATGGCGCAGAACACATCGAATGTCTTGCGGGCCGACTCGGTGAGTGGGGTGTCCACCGTGGACAAGGGGCGCCGCCCGGCCAGCTCCTCGGCCAGCAGCTTGGTGCGCTCGGTCCGGCTCATCCCGGCGTAGTCGGTGCTCTCGCCGACATGCTGGTAGAGCTGTGCCAGCACGGCGTGGTGCGCCTCCGCGTGCTCACGGATGTCCATGGTGGCCAGATGCAGACCGAACGTCGAGATGGTGCGGATCACCGAGGCGAGGCGACCCATCGCGGTGAGCTGGCCCGAGTTGCGGGCCAGCGAGGCGCGCATCAGCTCCAGGTCGGCGATGAGGTCCGCGGCGCCCCGGTAGTCGCGGCCGGGCACCGGTGGGGTGCCCTGACGCAGCCGTCGGCGCGTGTTGGCCAGCTTGGCCAACACACACCGCGCCTTCAGCCGGTACGGCTCCTCGGCGTTGACCCGGCGGAACCGGTCCGCCACCTCGGGCAGCGCGTCGAGGTCCTTGGCCAGGCTGGCGGAGAGGTCCAGCGACACGCCACGCAGCCGGCGGGACACCGAGACCTCGTTGATCAGCGACTCCATCGCCCGCTCGGTGGCGGTGAGCCCGTGTTCGTGCTGGATGTGCAGCACCTCGCGGGTCACCCTGGGGGTCACGAACGGGTTGCCGTCGCGGTCACCGCCGATCCAGGTGCCGAAGGTGAGCGGTCGAGCCGTCGGCGGGGTCTCCACCCCCAACCGGCGCAGCGTGTCCGCGAGATCGTCGAGCACCTGCGGGGCCGCCTCGGCGTACAGGTCGCGCAGGTAGTAGATCGCGTTGCGGGCCTCGTCGGTCGGGTCCGGCCGGTCCAGCCGCAGTTCGTCGGTCTGCCAGAGGAGGTCGAGCAACTCGGCCAGCCGGCGGTTGGCCGGCTCCTCGTCGGCGGCCCCGTACAGGATCGCGGCGGACGCCTCGGCGTCCAACTCGTCGGCGATGGCCCGCAGCTTGGTCAGGATGGAGCGCCGGGCCGCCTCGGTCGGGTGGGCGGTGAACACCGGGCGGACGGCGAGCCGGCGGGCCGCCTCGGCAACCTCGTCGGCCGGTACGCCGCGTTCGGCGATCAGGGTCGCGGCCTGGTCCAGCCAGCCGCCGTGCACGGCCCGTTGCCGGCGCAGGTCCCGCGCCCGGTGCACCTGTTCGGTGATGTTGGCCAGGTGGAAGTAGGTGGAGAAGGCGCGGGCGAGCTGCGTACCGGTGGCGATGTCCATCGCGCCGAGCCGCTGCGCGGCGGCCTCGGCATCGGAGCGGACCAGCGCGCGGATCTCCTCCACCAGGTCGAGCAGCGGCGGACCCTCCTGGCGCGCCAGGGTCTGGCCGAGCAGGGTGCCGAGGCGGCGGATGTCCGCTCGCAACGCGGCGTCCGGGCCGTGCGGGTGATGGTGGTCGGTCATCAGGCGCTCCTCCCGTGCGACGAAGGACAGCGCTGTCCGACACGTTGTGATGGTATCGCTCGCGCCGTCGACCACGTCGGCGAGCCAATTTAGTCCCTTATCGCCGTCTTTATACTCTTTGCTGGCCTCGATACCGTTTACCCATGGTGAGCTATCCCCCCAAACCCCGCCCCGGCGACAAGGTCGCGATCGTCTCGCCAGGCGCCGGGCTGCCGGGCGTCTTTCCCGAGGTGTACGAGTTGGGCCTGCGCCGGCTCCGCGACGAACTCGGCCTGGATCCGGTCGAGTACCCGACCACCCGGGTGATGGGCGCCGACCCGCGGGACCGGGCCCGCGACGTCACCGCCGCGTTCGCCGACCCGTCGGTCACCGCGGTGCTGGCCAGCATCGGCGGCGACGACCAGATCACCGTGATCCCGCACCTGGACGACGAGGTGATCCGGGCCAACCCGAAGCCGTTCTTCGGCTACTCGGACAACACCAATCTGCTGCACCACCTGTACGGGCTGGGCATCGTGAGCTACCACGGCGGCTCGGTGATGGTCCACCTCGGCCGGGGCGGCGCCAGCCACCCGGCCAGCATGGACTCGCTGCGCGCCGCGCTGTTCACCAGCGGCTGGTACGAGCTGACCGCCGCCGCCGAGTGGACCGACGAGCCGGGCGACTGGCGCGATCCCGCGTTTCCGACCACCGCGCCGCGGATGTTCCCCGGCTCGGACTGGCTGTGGTCCGGCCCGGACACCGTGGTCACCGGCCTGCTGTGGGGCGGCAACCTGGAGATCCTGTCCTGGATCGCGCAGGCTGGCCGGTTCGGGCCGAACGCCGACTACGCCGGTCGCGTACTGGTGATCGAGACCTCCGAGGAGATGCCCTCGGACCAGGAGGTCTACTGGACGCTGCGCAACCTGGGGGAGCGGGGACTGCTCGCCGGCTTCCCGGCGATCCTGGTCGGCCGGGCCAAGGCCTGGAACATCCCCCGGCCGCTCGCCGAGCCGGAGAAGCGGGCGTATGTCGAGGCGCAGCGGGCCGCCGTTCGCCGGGCCGTCGCCGAGTACGCCCCGGACGCTGTGCTCGTGTTCGACCTGGACATCGGGCACACCGACCCGCAGCTCATCCTCCCGTACGGCGGCGACGTCCGAGTGGACGCCGCCGAGCGCCGAATCTCCGTGCGCTACTGACCGGCCACGTGGATCGTGGATTCCTGAGGCTCCTCCAGGGGCACCTCGAATCCACGATCGTTCCGTGCCGGGCTGCCTGGGTCGCGGCCCCGGCGGGTGACGCCTCGGACGGGCCGCGGCCGCCCCCGTCCCGGCCGTCCTCGCCCATCCCGCCCTCCCCCGGCGCCGTGCACGCCACACGGCTTCCCCGTTCGGATTGTCGCTGGTTGGAGATAGGCTCGAACCGGCACCCCCGCCCGACCCGGGCGCGGGGACTTTTCGGCGTGCCCGCTCGACTGTGAATCGGCACCGCCGATCGGTCGATCCGTAGCCCACCCGTCGACTCCGCCGCGTACCCGAAGGTTGTGATCATGACGACGCTCGCCGGCCTGTTGACGGCGGCCCTCGACGATCCCGCGCTGACCCGTGCCCGGGACGTCGCCCGCGGCGACTACGCCCGCGCGGACGGACTGGACGTGACCGCACCACCCGCGCTCCGCCCGTTCGTCGTGGCGGCGGTGGCCGCCGCCACCGGTCAGGGTGGGGCCGACCGACCGGTGCTCGTGGTCACGGCGACCTCGCGGGAGGCGGATGATCTCGCAGCGGCGCTGGGCAGCCTGCTCCCACCGGACCGGGTGGCCGTCTTCCCGTCCTGGGAGACGCTGCCGCACGAGCGGCTGTCCCCCCGGTCGGACACGGTGGGTCGTCGGCTGGCCGTGCTGCGCCGGCTCGCCCATCCGGACGCCGGTCCGCCGGTCGCCGGCCCCGGCGGGACCGCCGCTGGCGGGGACGACGGCGATCCCGCCGCCGGCCGCACCGGACCCCTCCAGGTGATCGTGGCGCCGGTCCGGTCGGTGCTGCAACCACAGCTCAAGGGGCTTGGCGACCTGGAACCGGTGCGGCTCGCCACCGGGGTCGAGGCCGCGCTGGAGGGCGTCGTCCGGCGGCTGACCGACCTGGCGTACGTCCGGGTGGACCTGGTCACCAAGCGGGGCGAGTTCGCGGTCCGCGGCGGGATCCTGGACATCTTCCCGCCCACCGACGAGCACCCGTCCCGGGTCGAGTTCTGGGGCGACGAGGTGGAGGAGATCCGCACCTTCGCCGTCGCCGACCAGCGGACCATCGAGCAGGTGCCGCAGCTGTGGGCGCCGCCCTGCCGCGAGTTGCTGCTCACCCCGGCGGTGCGGGAGCGGGCCCGGGCCCTGGCGCAGGCACATCCGGAACTCGCCGAGATCCTGGACAAGCTGGCCGAGGGCATCCCGGTGGAGGGGATGGAGTCGCTGGCGCCGGCGCTGCTCGGGCCGGACAGCCTGGAACTGCTGCTGCACTGCATGCCGGCCGGCACCCACGTCCTCCTCTGCGACCCGGAGCGGATCCGCACCCGGGCGCACGACCTGGTTCGTACCTCGGACGAGTTCCTGCAGGCCAGTTGGGCGGCGGCGGCGGTCGGCGCTGAGGCGCCGGTGGATCTCGGCGCGGCCGCGTTCCGCAGCCTCGCCGATGTGCGGGCCGCCGCCGCGCTGCTGCGCCAGCCATGGTGGTCGATCTCGCCGTTCGGCCTCACCGAGGCCGATCCGGCGCGACCGGTCGAGGACTGGATGGACGAGCCGGAGCCGGTGACGGTCACCCCCGACGAGGGGGTGGCGGTCACCCTGGCAGCCCAGGCCATCCCGCTCTACCACGGCGAGACCGGGCGGGTGGTCGACGACCTGAAGCGCTGGGTCGGCGACGGATGGCGGGTCGCCCTGGTGTTCGAGGGGCACGGGCCCGCGCAGCGGGCCGTCGAGGTGCTCCGGGACGCCGGACTGGGCGCGGCCACCACCGAGACGATCATCGACCCGCCCGGTACCGGTGAGCTGGTGGTGGCCTGCGGGTCGCTCAACCACGGCTTCCTCGACGAGACGGCCCGGCTGGCGGTGCTGACCGGAAACGACATCACCGGCGGGCGCGGCGCGTCGACCCGGGACATGCGCAAGATGCCCAGCCGGCGGCGCAACACGATCGATCCGCTGGAGCTGCGGGCCGGCGACTTCGTGGTGCACGAGCAGCACGGCATCGGCCGCTACCTGGAGCTGGTGCAGCGCACCGTGAACGGCGCGTCGCGGGAATACCTGGTCATCGAGTACGCCGCGAGCAAGCGCGGCCAGCCCGGCGACCGGTTGTTCGTCCCGACCGACCAGCTCGACCAGCTCTCCCGGTACGTCGGCGGCGAGCAGCCGGCGCTGCACAAGATGGGCGGCACCGACTGGCAGAAGTCCAAGGCCCGGGCCCGCAAGGCGGTCCGGGAGATCGCCGCCCAGCTCATCCAGCTGTACGCGGCCCGCAAGGCGGCCAAGGGTCACCCGTTCGGCCCGGACACGCCGTGGCAGCGGGAGCTGGAGGACGCGTTCCCGTGGACCGAGACGCCGGATCAGCTGGCCGCCATCGAGGAGGTCAAGCGGGACATGGAGCAGTCGGTCCCGATGGACCGGCTGATCTGCGGCGACGTCGGCTACGGCAAGACCGAGATCGCGGTACGGGCGGCGTTCAAGGCGGTGCAGGACGGCAAGCAGGTCGCGGTCCTGGTGCCCACCACCCTGCTGGCCCAGCAGCACTACAACACGTTCACCGAGCGAATGAGCCAGTTCCCGATGGAGATCCGGCAGCTCTCCCGGTTCCAGACGGCGAAGGAGGCGGAGCGGGTCCTCGAACAGGTCGCTGACGGCAGCGCCGACATCGTGATCGGCACCCACCGGCTGCTTCAGTCGGCCACCAGGTTCAAGAGCCTGGGCATGGTGATCGTGGACGAGGAGCAGCGGTTCGGGGTGGAACACAAGGAACATCTCAAGACGCTGCGCGCCTCGGTCGACGTGCTCGCCATGTCGGCCACCCCGATCCCGCGCACCCTGGAGATGGCGATCACCGGCATCCGCGAGATGTCCACAATCGCCACGCCGCCCGAGGAACGGCACCCGGTGCTGACGTTCGTCGGGGCGTACGACGACAAGCAGGTGGCGGCGGCCATCCATCGCGAGTTGCTGCGCGACGGCCAGGTGTTCTACCTGCACAACCGGGTCGAGTCGATCGAGAAGGCGGCCCGGCGGATCAGGGAACTGGTGCCCGAGGCCCGGGTCGCCGTGGCGCACGGCCAGATGGGTGAGGACGCGCTGGAGAAGGTGATGGTCGGCTTCTGGGAGAAGGAGTTCGACGTCCTGGTCTGCACCACGATCGTGGAGTCCGGCATCGACATCCCCAACGCCAACACGCTGATCGTGGAGCGGGCCGACCTGCTCGGCCTGGCCCAGTTGCACCAGATCCGCGGCCGGGTCGGCCGGGGTCGCGAGCGGGCGTACGCGTACTTCCTCTATCCGCCGGAGCGTCCGCTCACCGAGCACGCCCACGAGCGCCTGGCGACAATCGCGCAGCACACCGAGCTGGGTGCCGGCATGTACGTGGCGATGAAGGACCTGGAGATCCGGGGAGCCGGCAACCTGCTCGGCGGCGAGCAGTCCGGGCACATCGAGGGCGTGGGCTTCGACCTGTACGTCCGGATGGTCGGCGAGGCCGTCTCGGCGTTCAAGGGCGAACGGCAGGAGGAGGAGACCGAGGTCAAGATCGACCTCCCGGTGGACGCGCACCTGCCGCACGACTATGTGGGCGTCGAACGGCTGCGCCTGGAGATGTACCGCAAGCTCGCCGAGGCGCGGGACGCGGACCGGCTCCGGGAGGTCGTCGCGGAGATGACCGACCGGTACGGCGAGCCGCCGGCCCCGGTGCAGAACCTGGTGGCGGTGGCCCGGTTCCGGTTGCTCGCCCGCCGGTACGGACTGGCGGACGTGTCGATGCAGGGCAGGCACATCCGGTTCAGCCCGCTGCCGCTGCCCGATTCCAAGCAGTTGCGGCTCAAGCGCTACCACCCCGACGCGGTCTACAAGTCGACCGCCGACCAGGTAAGCGTGCCGCGGCCGAGCACCCGGCGGATCGGCGGCGACCCGCTGCGCGACCAGGCGCTGCTGGAGTGGTGCGGCCAACTCCTGAAAGACGTCCTCGGCGAGCGTGCGGAGTGAGCCGGTTTTGCGAGCCCCGCAGTCGCGAGCGAGAGGAGGGTCCGGCGAGCCTGAGGCCGTCGCCCGGCCGGGAAGGGGGTCATGAAAGAGTGACCGCCATGCAGCGTGTCCGTCGTCTCAGTTCGGTCGTCTCGCTCGTCCTCGTGGGCATCCTCGCCGTCTCCGCGTGCGGGCGGTCCGCGCCGGACGTGGCCGTGTACGTGGGTGACAAGCGAATTTCCGCCGACCAGGTGGAGCAGATCTACGACGAGGCCCAGGCGAGGTACCGCACCGCCGTCGAGTCCGAGGCGCGGCAGGCGGACATCTCGCCGTCGCCGGATCAGCTCCGCTCGGCGGTGACCCGGCAGGACGTGGTCAATCTCCTGGTCGGCCTGGACCTCGGCCGGCGGGTGGCGGAGGCCAAGCAGATCGACGTGCCGGACCAGTACCAGGCCGACCGGGTCGCCGGCCTGATCCGGATGCCGCCGGACACCGAGTACGCCCGGCTCTGGGCCGAGTGGCTCGACATCTACACCGCGTTGGGCGGCAAGCTCTCACCCGCCGAGCTGAGCGACGACTCGGTGCTGGCCGTCTACCAGTCTCTGGTGAAGGCTGGCGCGATCGACCCCGGGCTGCCGATCCAGCAGGTGCGCCAGTTGTTCGGCACCGGCGAGTTCGTGCAGCGGGACACCGCGATCAGTGAGGCGCTGGCCGAGGAGGCCAAGCGGCTGGACGTTTCGGTGAATCCACGGTTCCTGCCGCTCGCGGTGCCGGGCGTGGTGGCCGGGCCGAACGGGACGATCTTCTACGAGCTGCCGTACGTCGACGGGGCCGGCCCGGTAACCGAGCTGGCGCCCTCGACCGCCCCGACCTCCGCGGCGCCGCGGCAGCCGTGACCGCCCGGGTCGTCCTGCTGGTCACCTCGCCCCGGCTGCCGGCCGGGCTGCTGACCGCGGCGGCCTGGGACATCGTACGGGCGGCGCCGACGCTCGCCGGCGAGGAGAGCGAGCTGACGGTGGCCCTGCGCGCGGCCGGCGTCGAGGTCCGGCTGGTCGGTGCCGGCGCGATGGACGCCCTGCTGGCCGGGGCGGCCGAGCACGGTACGGCGGTGTGGCTGGCCGGGCCGGCCGGCGATCAGGCGCTCGCCCGGGAGTTGGGGCTGCGGCTGGCCCGGGAGCCGGGTCGGGCCGAGCTGGAGCTGATGTACGGCTCCTGGGATCCACCCGGTGCCCGGCTGCTGGACGCGGTCGCCGTGCTGGACCGGCTGGTGTCGCCCGGCGGGGACCCGTGGAAGCGGGAACAGACGCACCACACTCTCGCCCGGTACCTGCTGGAGGAGTGTTACGAGGCGTACGACGCGATCGCGACCGGCGACCTGGGGGCCCTGCGCGACGAACTGGGTGACGTGTTGCTACAGGTGGTGTTGCACGCCCGGCTGGCCGAGGAGCTGCCCGAGAGCGAGCGGTGGACGGTGGACGACGTCGCGGGTGGGCTGGTGGACAAGATGATCCGCCGCAATCCGCACGTCTTCGCGGACGCGACGGTCAAGACGGTCGAGGAGATCACCGCCAACTGGGAGCGGATCAAGCAGGCGGAGAGGCCACGGGAGTCGGTGCTCGACGGGATCGCGACGGGGCAGCCGGCGCTGGCGCTGGCGACGAAGATCCTGGAGCGGACGGCCCGGGCCGGGCTGGCTGTGCCGCTGCCCGAGCCGCAACCTGGTGTCCAGGCGGGGCCGGGGGCAGGGTCGGAGCCGGGGCCCGAGCCGGCGGCCGGGAGTCCGCAGGACCGGCTGGGCGCCGAGCTGCTGGCGCTGGTGGCCCGGGCGCACGAGGCCGGACTCGATCCGGAGCTGGCGCTGCGGACCGCCACCTCGCGCTATGCCGACGCCGTCCGCGTCGCTGAGCGAGGCGACGTTCCGCGACGCTGACGACCGCCGTTCCCGGTCGCCGACATCGACGGGCCCAACGGAGGCCCTTGCCTGCTCACCCCAGGCGGGCAAACCCGCCGAGAACTCCTCGCAAAGGACTGCGACAAGAAGCACGAAGCGACGCCCCCGGGCAATCCCGGTCGGCCTGGCGACAAGAAACACCCACAGTCACAGATGACGGGAGCGTGCTGCGACCCGGTTGCAGCGCTTTGCGCTGCTGTAGCCCATGCAACAGCAACTGGCAGTAGTGACGACGGTCGACGACAAACATCGACAATCGACTATTATTCGAGTTCGACCGGGGTGCTGCGTAGGCTGCAGCAGCGCAAAGGGGGGTCGGGGCCACCTCGACGATTACCGAGACGTCACAGACGGTACGCATCCGGAAACCGTCGATCGTTGTCACGATCCGCATATAACGTCGACGTGCCGCCGGCGCCATGCCAGCGGAACCTTGTGGAATCCTGGCCGTTCGGTGCCGGCAAGTCCGGTGGACCGGCTGGTCAGGCCGAGGGCCAGGCCCGCGGCGACCAGCAGCACCCCGAGCGCCTGTCCGGCGCCGGGCAATTGCGCCTGGGCTGGCTGACCGTGCCACCGGCGTGGCGGCCGAACGGCACCTGGTGTTCGAACTGCCCCCCGGCACCGATGACACGGCACTGGCTGCTGTCGCGCGGGCCGCGGTCTCGGTCCGGTGCCGCTGAGCGAGCTGCGCCCGCGCCGGTCCGGGCCGCCGGCCTGGTGCTCGGGTACGCCGCCGGCCCGCCGGACGATATGGACCACGCGGTAGCCCGGCTCGCCGCGCTGCCGGGATGGCCCGGGTGGCGGGTCGGTAGAGTCGCCTGATGCAGGACTTCGTGCCGCTCGCCGAACGGATCGTCGACGCGCTGCTGGCCAGCCGACCCGACCTCGCCACCGAGGCGGGTGATCACCGGTTCGACGACCGGCTGACCGACCTGTCCGGCACCGCCGTGGCCGCCACCGGGGCGATGCTTGTCGACGCCGCCAACGCGCTGTCCGAACTCGACCCTGACCAGTTGGACGTCCAGGAACGAGTCGACCACGCCATCCTCTCCTCACATGTCGACCGCTTCCTCTTCGAGGCGACCGAGGTGCGGTCGTACGAGTGGGATCCGCTGACGCACAATCCGGGCGCGGCGCTGCACGCGGTGCTCGACCGCCCGTTCGCCCCGGCGGACGTGCGGCTGACCAGCCTCGCCGGACGGCTTGCCGCGGTGCCGGACGCGCTCGCCACCGCCCGGGACACGCTCCACGACATGCCGCGGATTCACGTCGAGACGGCGATCGGTCAGTTCGCCGGCACCGCCGCGCTGGTCCGTGACGAGCTGCCGCGGCTGCTCGAATCAGCGCCCGGGATGCGGGACCGGGTGCAGCCGCTCGCGGACGAGGCGATCCGGGAGCTGGAGGCGTTCGTCGGTTGGTTGCGCGGCCGGTTGTCGACCGACGGGGCGGATGGTCGCGACCCTCGGCTGGGACGTCGGTTGTGGGAGGCGCGGCTCTGGCACACCCTGGACACCGAGCTTCCCGCGACCGAGGTGCTCGCCCGGGCCGAGGCCAATCTGGAACGGGTCACCGAGGAGATCACCGCGGCGGCGGCGGAGCTGGTGGGTGGCCCGGCGGACGCGGGTACGGTCCGCCGGGCGCTGGACCAGCTCGCCGAGCACCGGCCGGACAACGATTCCATCGTCGGTCTGGCCGCTGCCACGCTCGCTGAGTGCACGGATTTCGTCCGGGAGCACGACCTGGTGTCGTTGATCGACGACCCGTGCGTCGTGATGGAGATGCCCGAGTTCGCCCGGGGGGTCGCGGTCGCCTACTGCGACCCGCCCGGGTCGCTGGAAACGGCGGACCTGCCGACGTTCTACTGCATCTCGCCCACCCCGGCGGACTGGCCGGCGGAGCGGGTCGCGTCGTTCTACCGCGAATACAACGACCACATGGTGCGCAACCTGACCGTGCACGAGGCGATGCCGGGCCACTTCCTTCAGCTCGCCCACGCCCGGCGGTACCGGGGCAGCAGCCGGGTGCGTGCGCTCGGCTACTCCGGTCCGTTCGTCGAAGGCTGGGCGGTGTATGCCGAGGAGCTGATGGTCGGCACCGGGTTCGGCGGCTTGCCGATCCGCCTCCAGCAGCTCAAGATGCAGCTGCGGATGACCATCAACGCCATCCTGGACCAGCTCGTGCACTGCGAAGGGTTGTCCGAGGCCGACGGCATGGACCTGATGACCCGCCGTGGTTTCCAGGAGGAGGGTGAGGCGGCCGGCAAGTGGCGACGCGCGCTGCTCACCTCGACCCAACTCTCGACGTACTTCGTGGGTTACAGCGAGGTCAGCGCGATCGCCGCGTCGCGTCCGGCCGGCACGCCGGCGCGCCGCTGGCACGACCAGATGCTGGCGCACGGCTCGCCGCCCCCGCGTCACCTGCGGACCCTCCTGTCGTCCGACTGAGGCGACCGTCGCGATGCCGCTGACCTTCCCCTCGCACGCGGCACCGGTGCTGCCGCTCAAGCTGTGGCGTCCGCGCTGGTTCGACGGTGTGGCGCTCTGCGCCGGCACCGTCACCCCCGACGCCGGCTACCTGCTCCGGGGCACCGCCGCCGAGCCGATGCCCACCCACTCGCTGGCCGGCCTGATCTGGTGGTGCCTGCCGGTGGCACTGGTCTACACCTGGATCTTCCGGCGGACGGTCGGTCCCGTGGCCCGGCAGCTGCCCGGCCGGTGGCGGGCGTACGCGGGTATCGGCGGGCACCGGCATCGCTTGTGGATCACCTTGAGTTCCGCGTTGGTCGGCTCGCTCAGCCACCTCGGCTGGGACTGGTTGACCCACACCGACGGCTGGCTGCGCGCCCTGGTCGGTATGGATTTTCACGCCGCCACCGGCATCCACTGGTGGACCGTCTCGGACCTGACCAGCACCGTCGTCGGGGGAGTCGTGGCGGTCCTGGTCGCGGCACGATTCGCCGGGCGTACCGAGGTGGTCGGGGCGGACCGGTCGGCGCCACCGGGTCGGCGGTGGCTGTTCTGGACCGTGGCGGCCGTGACCATGGGTCTCGGTCTCGCCGTGCTCCCGTTCCTTCCCGCGGCCTGGACCGTTGCCGCCCTGGGAGTCCGGCTGTTACACCTCGGCGCGGTCGCTCTGTTGCTCGGCGCGGCAGCCGTCCGGTTCGGGTCACCGGCTCAGTCCGAGCCGAGGGAATCCGGCACCGCACGGCCCGCTCCGGCCAGCACCTGACGTACCCGGTAGCCGTGCCGTTCGTCGGCGGACAGCCGCCGTAGTTCCTCGGCGAGGTCGAGTTGGAGTTCCGCCGGAGCGTCCCGGAGTGCCCGTAGCGCGAACGCCACCTGCGGCGAGTCCGCTGCCTGGTTCAGCGCCCAGCGCAGCACCGCGGCCGCGTCCGGGCTGTCGAACAGCTCGCCGCGGGCCTCCGCGTACGCCTCGTCGGCGGCTCGCACCCGTGCCCACGCGCCGAGGATGGCCTCCGGGTCGTCGACCTCGCGCACCAGCGCCACGTATCCCGGACGACCGCCCAGCCGGATCCGGCCGTCTCTGGTTCCCAGGACGACGGCCGGGATGGTGGTGCCCACCGGCGGTCGGTGCTCCGGGCCGGGTGGCGCCTCCTCCACCGAGTCACGCTCGACGAGTCCGTCCTCCCCTGTGGTGAGGCGGACGAGCACACCGTCCGCGACGTGGCCGGTCACCACGCAGCTGACGATGTCGTAACGAGCCAGGTCGACCATCATCGATCCCCCACAGAATCGCATCGGCGGCACCGGGCCGGGTCCCAGCCGGCTCCGCTGGAGAAAGCAAACGCACGCATTCCTGAAGGTGTAGCGGCGGGGGGCGCGACGGCGTCACAGTGGCGGTACTCGGGGTCTGTCTCGAAGCTCGACCAAGGGCTTCGAGACAGGCCTCAGTCGCGGGCGGTCCGCCGGTCCACCACGCCCGCGCCTTCGGGCATGTCGAACGCGGTGCCGTCCACGGCGTCCCGGTAGCGGGTCAGTGCCGTATCCACCTCCTTGCCGTCCAGCGAGCCGCGGAAGCTGCCGAGGATGCCGTCGTCGGTCACGCAGGCGTAGAAGCTCGACGCGGCGGCGTTCGCCGCCTCGCTGACCTGGACGCACGTGGCGTGCCGGCCGGCGACCGTGGTGTCCTCCTGCTCGACGACCGCCTCCTGGTCCAGCGCGGTGTCGGTGAGCAGTGCGATGACCACCGGCGGGGTGACCAGGCCGGCCTGGCTGGCCGCGCTGACCGAGGTGAGGGGCGGCCGGGTGCCGGGCGCCGGCGGTGGCTCCAGCGTGCATGTCGCCGGCGCGTTGGCGGTGGAGCACCGGGCGGTCGCCTCCGCGTTCATCATGATCTTGCCGCCGGGGTAGCTGTACGAGGCCCGGCGTGGCTCCTGGGCCTGCGCGATCGAGCCGGTGGCGCCATCGGCCAACTGGTAGTCGGCGGAGTAGGTCAGCTGCGTCGCCGATTCCAGGCGGGCAGCGAGGTCGTTGACCAGCTCCGACCGGGACAGGACCCGGCCGGCGTCGTCCAGGGTCTGGCACCCACTGACCAACAGGGTGGCCGATACCGCCCCGGCCAGGGCCTGTACCAGGGATTTCGCCACGGATCCTGGGGCCAGCTGCGGCCGCGTCGACGGGGATGGCATACCGCCAGCCTTGTCCACGACGGCGACCTCGCGCAAACGCCTTCCCGCCAGCGGTACCAGCCGGTGGATGTCGTGGAGCCACCGCCCGAGGCGCCACCCGCGCCCGATACGCTGCGTGGGGGTCCACCGCCGCGCCGAAGCGGCCCGCCAACTGACAACGCGAGGAGCACACAGTGGCCACCATCGAGGGAATCGTCGCCCGCGAGATCCTGGATTCGCGCGGCAACCCGACCGTCGAGGTCGAGGTCGGGCTGGACGACGGCACGGTGGCGCGGGCGGCGGTGCCGTCCGGGGCGTCGACCGGCGCGTACGAGGCACTCGAACTGCGTGACGGCGACGCCGACCGCTACCAGGGCAAGGGGGTCGAGCGGGCGGTCACCAACATCGAAGACCGCGTCGTTGACCAGCTCATCGGCTTCGAGGCGAGCGAGCAGCGGCTGATCGACCAGCGGATGATGGATCTCGACGGGACCGCCGACAAGTCCGGCCTGGGCGCTAACGCCATCCTCGGCGTGTCGCTGGCGGTCGCGAAGGCCGCCGCGTCCAGTGCCGAACTCAGCCTGTTCCGCTACCTCGGCGGGCCGAACGCGCACCTGCTTCCGGTGCCGATGCTGAACATCCTGAACGGCGGCGCGCATGCCGACTCCAACGTCGACATCCAGGAGTTCATGATCGCGCCGATCGGTGCCCCGACGTTCCGGGAGGCGCTCCGCTCCGGAGCCGAGGTCTACCAGGCGCTCAAGTCGGTGCTCAAGAAGCGCGGGCTGAGCACCGGACTGGGTGACGAGGGCGGGTTCGCCCCCGACCTGCCGACCAACTCGGCCGCCCTGGACCTGATCGCCGAGGCGGTCGACAAGGCCGGCTACCGGCTCGGCACCGACATCGTCTTCGCCCTCGACGTGGCCGCCACCGAGTTCCACGCCGACGGCGTCTACACCTTTGAGGGTGCCGGCAAGTCCGCCGACGACATGACGGCGTACTACCACAAGCTGCTCGACTCGTACCCGATCGTGTCTATCGAGGACCCGCTGTCCGAGGACGACTGGAGCGGGTGGGCGACGCTCACCGCCTCGCTCGGAGACCGGATCCAGATTGTCGGCGACGATCTGTTCGTCACCAACCCGCAGCGGATCGCCCGCGGCATCGCGGAGAACGCCGCCAACGCCGTCCTCGTGAAGGTCAACCAGATCGGTTCGCTCACCGAGACGTTCGAGGCGGTCGACCTGGCACACCGGGCCGGTTTCCGGACGATGATGAGCCACCGCTCCGGCGAGACCGAGGACACCACGATCGCCGACCTGGCGGTGGCGATGGGTTGCGGCCAGCTCAAGACCGGCGCTCCGGCCCGGTCCGAGCGGGTGGCGAAGTACAACCAACTGCTGCGGATCGAGGAGGAACTGGCCGACGCGGCGCGCTACGCCGGTGCCGGTGCCTTCCCGCGTTACCGTTCTGCCTGACATCCACGCCGCCCGCGGTCGTGGCCCGCGGGCCACGACCGCGGGCGGCGTGCGCCAGTCCTCGGGGGAGGAGCCGATCCGGTCATGAGCCAGCGCCGTACACCCAGCGGTCAGCGGCCCGCCCGCCGCCCCGGACAGCAGGGCCGCGGTGCCGCCCGCGGCGCCCGTGCCGGCGGCCAGCGGGACAGCGCCGCGCGCGGCCGGAGCACCGACGGTTCCCGGTCGGCGAACCGGCCGGCCTCCGCCCGCCGGACCGCCGCGACCGGAGCCACCAAACGCACCACCGCGATCGAGCCCCGCCGGTTCACCGGCCGGGCAACGGTGCTGTTCGCGGTGCTGATCGCGCTGGCGCTGGCGTACACCTATCCGGTGCGGCTCTATCTCAACCAGCAGGCGGAGATCGACCGGATCGCCGCCGCCCAGGCCGCGCAGCGGCAGAAGATCGGGGAGCTGTCCGAGCGCGCTGCGCTGTGGCAGAACCCCGAGTTCGTCAAGACCGAGGCCAAGCGGCGGTTCTACATGGTGGAGAAGGGCGAGCAGCCGTTGATCGTGCTGCCGGGCAGCGGGACGCCGGACGCCGGGCAGCCGGACGGCGGACCCGCCGCCCCCGCTCCCTGGTACGACACACTGTGGTCGAGCATCCGGGCGGCGAACGACGACGGAGAGCCCGAATGAAGGCCAGCTCGCGGGCGAACGCACCGAGCGGGGCGAGGGCCGTGAGCGCGGGCTCAGGCGACACGACATGCCCGGTCAGGTTCGCATGAGCGCGGCGGACTCCGTACCCGGACCCAGCCGCGAAGCGGCAACGGAGCGTGACCTGACGGCGGTGGCCGCGCAACTCGGACGCCCGCCGCGCGGGACCCGCGCGGTGGCGCACCGCTGCCCGTGCGGGCTGCCGGACGTGGTGGAGACGACCCCCCGGTTGGCGGACGGTACGCCGTTTCCCACGCTGTTCTATCTGACCTGTCCGCGGGCCACCGCCGCGTGCAGCCGGCTGGAGTCGGCCGGGCTGATGCGGGAGATGGCCGAGCGCCTGGCCACCGACCCCGAGTTGGCCGATCGCTATCGGGCAGCGCACGAGGACTACCTGGCCCGCCGGGAGGCGATCGGTCAGGTGAGGGAGATCGCCGGAGTCTCCGCCGGCGGGATGCCGGGCCGGGTGAAATGCCTGCACGTGCACCTGGGTCACGCGCTGGCGGCCGGCCCGGGGGTGAACCCGTTCGGCGACGAGACGCTGGCGCTGCTGGAACCGTGGTGGACGGCCGGCCCGTGCGTGCCGGTCGGCGAGCCGGACCGATCCGGGACGGAGCTGGCCTGAGATGGCCGACGAGCATCCGGTGGTGGTGCGCCGGGCCCGCACCTCGGACGTACGCGGGATCCGGGAACTGGTCGATACCTACAGCCCGGAGCGGCGACTGCTCAGCAAGGCGACCGTGACGTTGTACGAGGACGTGCAGGAGTTCCGCGTGGCGGTTCGCCAGCCCGACGGGGCGGTCATCGGATGCGGGGCGTTGCACGTGATGTGGGAAGACCTCGCGGAGATCCGTACGGTGGCCGTGCACCCGGACTGCCGGGGTCGCCGGATCGGCCACCGGATCGTCTCCGACCTGCTGACCGAGGCACGCGAACTCGGGGTGACCCGGGTGTTCTGTCTCACCTTCGAGACCGCGTTCTTCGGCTCGTTCGGGTTCGTCGAGATCGATGGCGCGCCGGTTCCGCCGCAGGTGTACGAGCAGTTGCTGCGCTCGTACGACGAGGGTGTGGCGGAGTTCCTGGACCTGGAACGGGTCAAGCCCAACACTCTCGGCAACGCCCGCATGCTGCTGCGGCTGGGTCGGTAGGGTGGCCGGGATGAAGCGCCGAGTGGCCGCCATCGACTGCGGGACGAACTCCATCCGGTTACTGGTGGCGGACCTGCCGGGCGCGGCGGCCGGACCCGGCGCGCCGCTGGTGGACGTGACCCGCTGGATGGAGATCGTCCGCCTGGGGCAGGGCGTCGACCGGACCGGCCGGTTGGCCCCGGAGGCGATCGAGCGGACCCGGGTGGCCCTGGCCGACTACGCGGCGACGATCGGCGAGTTGGACGCCGAGCGGATCCGGATGGTGGCCACCTCGGCTTCCCGGGACGCGGCCAACGCCGACGAGTTCCGGGCCATGGTGCTGCGTACCCTCGGCGTCGAGCCGGAGGTGGTCACCGGCGACGAGGAGGCCCGGCTGTCGTTCACCGGCGCGGTCCGGGGGCTGTCCACCGACGCCCGGCCGCCGTTCCTGGTGGTGGACATCGGTGGTGGTTCCACCGAGTTCGTCGTGGGCGCGGGCACCGTGGACGCCGCCATCTCGGTGGACATCGGGTGCGTCCGGATGACCGAGCGGCACCTGCCCGGCGACCCACCGACGCCGGAGGAGGTGGCGGCCGCACGGGCCGACATCACCGCGACCGTCGACCGCGCGATCGAGGCCGTGTCGGGTCGGACGGCCGCCACGCTGGTCGGGCTCGCCGGGTCGGTCACCACCGTGGCCGCCATCGCGCTCGGGCTGCCCGGGTACGACCCGGGCCGGATCCACCACGCGCGGGTGGGGTACGACAAGGTGGCCCGGGTGACGACCGACCTGCTCGCCATGTCGGCGGAGCAACGGCGGGCGCTGCCGGTCATGCATCCCGGCCGGGCCGACGTGATCGGGGCGGGCGCCCTCGTCCTTCAAGTGATCATGGAACGGGCCGGGATGGACTCCGTGGTGGCCAGTGAGCACGACATCCTCGACGGCATCTGCTACAGCTTTCTGTAGCTGAATGGCCCCCGCTGGTGCTGGAACACCACGGGGGCCCGGCCGGGAGGAATCCCCGACATGACCAGCCTATCGCCTGCCGCCGCTGTTGCGGCCAAGGCACTCGCCCCGTTCCAACCCCACAACCGCGCTGAGGCGCGGGCCCTACTCGCCACGTGGAAGCACCGAGACAGCCTCACCCCGGCCGATGTGCGCGCCGTGGTGGACACCTTCCGGGCCCGTGGTGGTGCCCGGTGAGCATCAAAGTCATGACCTGGGTGTGGGATCACTCTCCCGCGGGCGGGAATGAGCGGCTGGTGTTGCTGGCCATCGCTGACAACGCTGCCGACGACGGCGGGAACGCGTGGCCCAGCCTTGGAACGCTCGCCCGTAAAACCCGACTGGATGAACGCACCGTGCGCCGCATCATCCGACGCCTTGAGGATGCCGGACAACTGGCGGTAGCTGTCGCTGCCGGCCCCGGTGGCACCAACCGGTACACGGTCATCATGTCGGACGGCACCCCGGGCAGCGTGCCCCCCGGGCAGATTGACTCCCCGGACATTCAGCCCGACCCCCCGGGCGTAGCTGTGCCCCCCTCCCCCGGGCACAGCCGTGCCCCCCGAACGTCCTTGAACTTCCCTAAGAACGTCCAACCGCGCTCGCGCTCGCTACGCGGCGCAGCGCTTCCCGCCAACCCCCGCGCTGGTCACTGTCCGAAGCATCGGGGATGTCCTGCCGGGAACTGTGGACCGTGCCGCAGCGAAGCCCTCGGGGGTGCTGCGTGAACCGCAGCGACCGTCTAGAGCGTGCCGCCCTGGTGCTCATCCTGATCACCGTTGGTGGCGCGGCTGGTGCCGCCAGCTTCACCCACGTTCACGACTGGACCATGGCCAACAGCCCGCAGGGCACCCCGGGATGGTTCGGGTGGGCCAACGCCGTCATCAGTGAGTTGGTGCCCATCGGGGCCCTGCTCACCATCCGGCAGCGTCGCCGTACCGGCGGCAGCATCCGGTATCCGATGTTCCTCCTACTGTCCGCCGTGGTGCTGTCCCTGTCGGCTCAGTTGGCGGTAGCCAAACCGGGCCCCTCAGGCTGGTTGCTGTCGGCCGTCCCGGCACTTGCATTCATGGGGTTATCTAAATTGGTGCTGTCCGGGAAGCCTGCCGCCGTTGCTCCGGCGGAAGTTCCGCAACCCGTTGCCACGCAACAGGAAACGGCCCCTGAGGGCCCGGAGGCTGCCACCCGCACCGAGGGGCCCGAGGCGCCGCTGGAACGCGGCAGCGTCCCCCTCAACGGGCCGGACGTGCCGGAACAGGTGAAGCCCCGGCGGAAGCGTCGTCCGGTGGCCGAAACGCGGAAGCTTGCTGCGGCCATCGTGGCGGAACAGCCCACCATCAGCCGGGCGGAACTTGCCGCCCGCCTCTCCATCACCCCCCGCCATCTCCGTTCTGTTCTCAACAACGCCTAGGAAGGAACACTCCTTGAAGATCACCGAAGAGGGCCCCGGCGAGTGGATCGCCGTAGCTGACATGCCGCTCACCCCGACGGACCTGACGGAACTTGCGGGAGCGCTACCGGACGGCGCCCACTGCACCGACATTCAGCACGATGAGAACCGGGTGTGGATGACGTGGGAGGTTGAGACTCACCGGGTGGTGCCGATCGACTGACCGCAGCCAACGACGAAGAGGGGTCCCGACCGGGGCCCCTCTTTCAGTCATCCATCAACCCTGTGCGATGTTCGGCAATCCACCGCTCAACATCACCAGTGCGCCAAACCTTCCCCTGCGCAAGCACCGCCACGGGTTTCGGGAAATCGGGTCGGCTGGTGATCTGGTAGGCGCGCTGCTTGGAGACACCTCCGAGCATCACTCGGATCTCCGCAGCGCCAACCAGCCTCATGGACTAGACGCTAGGCAACCCCTAGCTAGCCCTAAGGCAAGTTGCCTCAAGGCTATTGACCCAGGGCTAGGGGGTTAGACACTCTGGGGTGCATGGGAACCAGCAGAAACAACCGCCCCAGGCCCGTCCCGCTAGCCCCGATTCACCGGCCCGTGTGGCGCCGCTGGCGCCGCTGGTGTAGTTGCGGCCTCCTGTGGAAGGGCTGCCCCGACAAGGGCGCCACCGTGCCGACCGAGCCACCCAACCGGGGGCACTGGTGAGCGGCCCGGAGCAGCAGCCCACCCCCGACGGCTGCCCCGGGTGTGCTGCCGCCCGATGGGTCAACGTGAAACCCCACGTGTGCGGGCCTCCGAAACCCGGTCGCGGTCACCTGCCGTTCCGGCCCCTATGGCTGTGCCGTAGCTGCGGCAACCCGTGGCCCTGCGGCACGGCACGGTTGAGGCTCAAAGCAGAGTACGGCGACGACCGGCTAGCCCTGTGCATCTACATGGCCACCATGATGGAGGCCGCTACCCGGGACCTGGTGAAGCTCTGGCATCCGGTCCCGACCCCGGAAGCATTGGCCGCCCGGTTCCTTGAGTGGCCTCGCCGGGGACCGTTCGGGGTGCACCCGCTTCCACCCTCGCGGCAACGGGGGCCCGGCGCCGCCGGGCCCCCGGACAGCTAGCCAGCAGCCGCGCTGATGACGCCCGCAACGCTGTCCAGCACCTGAGACAACCCGTCCGCGACCGGCCGAACTACCAAGATGCAGAGCATCACACAGCCCCACGGGGCCCCACGCAGATCACCGTTCGGGCTTCCGTGGGAGTCCTCGCCCGAGTTCTCGCCGGGGCTCTCAGGGACGATATGCATAGTGCTTGGCATACAACAACACACCGGGCTACACTTCCGAGTGTTGACGCATTCCGACGGCGGTTCTACTGCCATAGTGATCCTCTCCCAAGAATGATCAATCGGACATGCGAAGACACCTGCGGGTGCTCGGGGCTGTACCCCCGAGCACCCCGCCATTGCCGAAGGATTCTCGGCATGGTCGGTGGCGTCACATAATCCGATCCTGCCACAGAGGATGCCTTAGGCGGTATCCGGAAAAGGCGCCGAACCGGGCTTGAATCGCGCACAATTGGAACGCTTGTTCGATTAAATGTGCTGGACTCGACATAAAAGCCACGAATAGGGCCGCCACGCTTCGGAAATGAGCAGAACTCACGTTCCGCTAGTATGTGAAAGCGGTTCACGATCCTCAAGAGCCCGCACCTCATCCACCGACAGGAAGCCAGCTTCAATCGCGGTCCGGTAGGCCTCGTACCTCTCCAAGGTCTTTACCCGCATCCGGCTATTCACGTTGAAACGCAACGACTGACCGGTGGGGAGCAGGCTAGAAAAAGCCTGCTCCAACCGGACTAACCACGGCATCAACGTTTGTGAAGTGAAAAAGTTGTGCTGTTCCTCTACCCCGGATCCCCACGAACTAGCCACGGTGGGATCTAGGTAGTAGGCGGGAACCCGGAAGATGCCGGCAATAGCCAACCGATTGAACCGTTGAGTATCCAAGAATTGTGCCTGCTCAGGGGTGACAGAAACTTGCTTCCACTGTGCGCCCCCGGTGAGGATGCCAACGGCGTGACTGTTCTTCACCCCGGCGTGATTCTTCCGAAGCATCTTCGCTAACACTGCCGCTTCACCAGGCTTAGGTGTACCGGGATGTTCCACGATCCCGGAAACCGTCGCACCTTGGCTAAAGAATCGTGCCGCATATTCCTCGGTCGCTAAGCCAGCCCCGACAGTTTGCCGCGCGTTCTCAAGTGGCGACAGTCCGCGAAGGCTGCTGGCGGTAGCGAAACCGCGAACATGTACCACGTCCCGGCCGAACAGGATTTGATCAGCGACCTTATAGAGAACCCCTGAGCCATCCTCGGTTAGTTCAACCCGAACCGTCCGGGGGTCGAGGGGCAGCAGGGCAACCACTTTGCCGTTACCGGCACGGAAGACACGAACAAAGGCGTTCCCGTCGCAGAGAAGCGACGTCATAACCTTTCCCCAGAAATCCATGGGCCGATCAAACGGGTTGGGCTGGTTAAGCCACGCCGGTCCCGCGACCGGCACGCGGGACTCACCAACGGTTAGCACAACATCAACCGGCAGGCTCGCCACAGCGTCAGATACCAGCGAGACGCACGTGTAAACGGCAGACAGGGAAAGCGCTGTGTCTTGACTGACGTTAACCCCAGACCATGTAGGGCCCTGGTTAGCCAGAGCGGCAAGCGTGCCGATGGTCGGCCCTGGTGCCGACCGACGTTCCCTCATCCGATTCCAGAAACCCAATGGGCCACCTCCTTACAGGTAAAGGGCCCGACCCGTTGAGGGGGCCGGGCACCGTTGGAAGAATTAGGCAACGCCCGAGATACGGACCACGGCCGTCGGGTTGGGCACCAGGAGGTCAGCGCGCATCCTCGCGGTAACCAGGGTTTCGTCAGTCGCGCCGTACACAAACGGATTTACATCAAATACGGCATCCTCACGGACCACGGCGTAAACCTCGCCGGGCACGTACACGTAAATGCTGGACATGTTCGTACCGGTACCCTGAGTTTCCGTGAGACTCAGGTTCCCGGACAGGTAAACCGGCCGACCGAACAGGGCCCGGGTAACACCACCCGTCGCGCTACCGGCCGAATCCTGGATCAGACTCTTGTTACTACCGGTACCCTCCTTCATTTTGAGGATTCCACGCCAAGCACGGGGAGCCATAACAATTACCGCCGATTCCTCATCGGCGTTCGCCTCAGCCAGCATTCCCAAGGCATCAGCGATAACGTCAAGGTTCGTCAGAGCGCCACCGTTGGTGCCGTTGGAAAGGGTGCCGATACCGGAAACGTTCTTGAACCCTCGCACATTCGGAGCGGTACCGTTGCCCTCAAAACAACTCAGGTCATAGGCCAGCCCAACCGACCGGATAAGGGACCGGGAAAGCTGCTCAAGCGCAGCAGGCTTACTGTCGGCAAGCACCTCGTTAGGGACGCGGGTGCCCTGCATAAACTTCCGAGGCACAGCGGTAAGGCTCTCGGCGTTCGGGTCGCTCAGGGGCACGTTTGCCGATTCCGCGATAGCGCCCGCGCTGCCGTCGCTAGTCATGTGCGGAATGACGATCGAATCCCCGGACGTGCGGATAATCTGCACGCCGCTACGGAAAATGACACTGGACTTGGCGAGGAAATCGAGCACATAGCCGGCCTGCTCAGCCGGCGTGAATGCCGCTCCCATGCCGGACGCACCAGTGAGGGCCCGAACCTCAGCGGCCAGCAGGTCACCAGCGCGAACCTCGGTACGGGTGCCAGGGACACCCACCGGGTTTGCGGCGATCACAGACCGCTGCTCAGCATCCACAGCCGCGCGCGTCTCTACGGGCGAAACCTGGGCACGATCCTCAACCTCAGTGTCAGTCGTGGCCAGTTCAGGGGCCAGAGTGTCAATAGCCGCATGCCGCGACTCAATGGGAAGGATCGGGTTATCGGCAATCTTAATCAGGTTGTTTACCAGGGCGGCACGCTTTGCGGCCAGGGCAACATTGTCAAGCTCAGTCAAGGGTATTGCTCCAATCAGGGCATAAAAAGCCGCCCCGGTCGGGACGGCAGCTAAAAGACTGTTGGTCAGTTGTCGTTCGGCCGCAGCGGCTCTAGCGCGTCAACAGCGGCTACGGCAATAAGGGCGTAAACCTGAGCCCAGTTGTCCTTACCAGCCTCAAGGCACTTTTCAGTACGGCCGTAAAACTCCTCGGCCATAACGTCTAGGTCGTCCGCGTCCAACTCCCGGAATGCCGCAACAAGCTTCTCCATGTGTCCTCACTCTCTATACCGGGACAGCAAAAAGGGGCCCGGCCGTGTGGCGGGACCCCTGTCCCTGGTGGTCGTCTTCTCCTATGTCGATTTAATCGGCGGACCAGTCGTTACCGAAAGCCTCAAAGAACGCCACAACGTCCGGAGACATCCTCAGCGCCCGTCGAGGCCGCGCACCGGACCTACGTACCCGTCTACTGATGCCAGCGTGCCGCAGCCTCCGAAGGTCGTTGTCCCGAATCTCGGCGCACGCGGCGGAGCACGTCTCTCGCGGCCTTCCGCGCTTCCGCTCGACCCCAGCATCGAACAAACGGGAACATGCCACACAGGTACGCCACCGTTGAGCCCTATTCCGGGCCCGTCGCCACTCACGGCGACGACACTCTAGAACCGTCTCACGAGCCCGCAAAACGGTTAGCCATTCTGGACAGTCGGGCCCCTCTAGCGGGTGCCCGGTACGGTGAACAGCACACCAACGATAATATTTCAACAAGAAACCAATTCCTCCCTAATTCCAATTCCCACAAAGCCGGGGAGATCCGCAGAGACACACACGCGCCTAAACACGTGGGAAGCCCCGAGGGTTGCCGGGAAGTTTCAAGGCCACCCCGGTACCGCCTACACGGTGGCTCATTAAGGGCCCTGAGAAACCCTGTGCGACCTAAAGGCCATCACCCCATAGTGGGGGTAGGTCCAATGGTTATTGGCCCTTAGAGGGCCGTTTAGCGGCTGCTCTGGCCGCTCCGATCCTGCCGCCCTGCCGAGCGGAACAGGTTGCGCAGTGTGGACGCCACAGCGACACAACGAAGATGAGATCCGGCCGTTCCGATGTGGGCACGCTGTGGTCAACGTGAGTTGCTGGTGCCCTGCACTCATGGCACCTCGGGTTGGCCGCCAGGAAGGCGGCCTTCATTTTGCGTGCCTGTGCGTTGTACCAACGCGGGTCATGGGTTCTGCCGTGGCGGTCACTGCTGGTGCGTGTCGCGTTAGCGAACGGCCGGGGTTTGCAGCTAGGGCAGCGGTAGCCGCTGCCAAGGGGGATCAGTCTTTTGCATTTTGTGCAGGTGTTGTAGGACAGTGCATACCTCCAAGATCAACGCGAAACTTGCTTACTGGTTAGCCTCTGTGGATTGGACAGAGGGGGTTAGTAGTGCAGAGCTTCGCTCTGCCGTTCCCTTCGTTGGTTTAAACCACCCCGGCAAGGGCCCCTTCAAGGGGCCCGTTTAGTTGAATCCCTGATAGGTAATCCTCGAAAGGTAACCGGAACAGGAGTTCCGGAGGGGGTCTAGTCCTTGACCACAGGCAGAGCCGAACCGTCGTGACGGTGCGGGCAATCCGGGATCGTTAGCCAGTAGATCCGGGAACCTCGGTGCGGCCCATCACTCTCCACGGTCGCCCCGGTGTCGTGAAGCCAGCCCACCTCTTTGAGCCAACGAAGGCAGGCTCGCACCTGCCTAGTCGAGGTGAAACACATCTCAGACGCAATCGTCCTCTGCGACGGAAAGCAATCCATCCCCGTGCCGTAGTCCGCAAACTCAGCCATCAGCAGCCCTACCGTCAGATTGGAACCTGTGACGTCGGGACACTTCCGGAGCGCCCGCCGATAATCGTTCACTGGCCTAGGGATTACCCTTCCCGGCCTCCCCGTGGCGTCCCTCTTCGGCCTGGTCCCGTTGCCCGTGTACCCGTCCGGCCGTCCCTGCCGGAGGTTGCCAGCGGCAGCCGGCTTACCGTTCCGTCCGATCGCCTCCGGAGGGCAAGGCCACTCATGCCCGGGACAGTTCCAAAAATCACCACCCGGGGAAAGAACCTTGGTGCCGTGGGGGCACGTGGGGGATGTGGGGGATGTGCTCACACAATCCCCTTAGCCGCGAAAGCCTGAGCAATCTCCCAGACCTCTCTAACGTTGGCCTCACTGATAGCCGGATCACCGGTCACAGCGTCCACCCACTCCCGAACACTCAACCCCTCAGGGGCGTAAATGATTTGGCCTTCCCAAATGATGCACCTATCCATGTTCATTGGGCAGACTCCTCCTAACCTCGGAATGCGTTTACACGGCATAACAGCCGCAGAGACAAAGAACAGGCCCCCAATGAAGGGGCCCGTATGAACGTGCTGTTGTTCTCGTCGCCGGGTTACGTGTCGATCCTATCGGCACCCAACAGGGGCCAGAGCTACGAAGCCCCGGGACAGTAAGAGGCCCCGACGGCTTCACCCTTGCCCGGTGTGCCGTCGGGGCAAGAAAACCGCTCAGCGTGGCCCTCAGGCCATTTTCGCTAGTCAATAGCCTTGTCGTACCGGCCCGCGTGCGCTTCCTGGTGTTGGAACATCTCCACCTCATCTGGCCCGACCGGCAACGGCCTCAGTCGGCCCCTGCGATCGTAGGCGTGAACGTAGACGGGCACCGAGGGTGCCGGATTACTGCCGGCCGGGAAGATGCGAACAACCGGCAACAGATCCCGCAGGAACAGCCGTTGCTGTTCGATGGTGGAATTCTCCCACTGCTCACGCGACGCCGGAGCGTACCTCGCGGCCCGTTCCTCCTGCTCCACCGTTCCCGCTAGCGCCTCATCGATCTCAGTCAGCCTCTTTTCAATGGCCGCCGTACCCGTTTCCAACTGCGTTAGCCGAATCCTTCGGAGTCCATAAGACGCCGTAAGGGCCTCAAGTTCTTCCTCAAGTTCCTTCCGCTCAGCCTCTAACGCCGGACGGTCCGGGCCTTCTTGCGGGCTAAGGAAATCCGCAAAATCCTCACGCTGCAACATCGACGTAAGAACGTCGGTCACATAGTCATCAATCGGATCAGCCTTCAAGCTGAAATGCATACGAGACGCACCAGCCGTGACAGGCTTCGAGTCTACGCACTTATAGTTGCGGAACTTGCGGCCCTTAACGGTCGTCCACCCGCTCCGCACCTTTCCGCCGCAGAGTCCGCAAACGAATATGCCGGCACCTAGGTACTTGACATAGTTGCCCGCTTTCGACCGCGTGCGAGTCAAAACTTGAACAACCGTGGTCCAATCTTCCCGGCTGATAATCGGCTCCCACGTCCCCTTAATCAACTCCGCTTTCCATACGGGGACGCGCTTGCTTTCCTCGGGGGAAAGAATCGTGGTCGGCTGGTATTGCAGATGGCCGCAGATGTAGGGATTCGTTAGAGCGCCTTTAGCGGACGGCCAAGAGTAGGGGCCCTTCGTTTTCGGAACCGTATGGCCCCGGCGCGTCCATTCCCGGGCAACGTCTGAAACGGTGCCCCCCCTCATGACGTGCTCAACAGCCCAGCGGATCGCTTCCGCTTCCTCCGGGACTACGGTGAGCTTGCCGGCCGCGTACGTGTAGCCGAACGGCCGGACGGTGCCCAGAGGCTTGCCCTTGGTGACCCGTTCGCGGTTGCTGGATTTCTGCCGCTCAGACTTCCTCTCAACCTCACCCCGGGCAATCGCTCCACGAATCCGGGCGTTCTCCCGGCCCCGGGAGGTAGTCAGGTCAAGCTCGCTGCCGGCCGCGAACCACACAGGAACCGAACCAGGCTCAAGAGTGTTGATCAACCCCTCAAGTTCGATGGGCTGGCGGACTAGCCGGTCATCGTCCCGACAAACGATCCGCTCCACCAGGCCGGCGCGCACGTCAGCAAGCATCTGCTCATACGCTGCCCGCTTCCGCCGGGCGTTCGACGCCGTACGGGACTCATCCCGGTAGATCCTGACGTTGGCCCATCCGTTCCGTTCGCACAGCGCCATGCACTCCGCTAGCTGTGCGTCCAGGGACACGGACCGGTCAGTCAGCTTGGAAAGCCGCAGGTAGATGGCGGTAACGCGCGGCTGCTCAGGGTGTGGGGGCATGTGCTAGATTTTATCGCAGATGCCGGACGGCATCGCCTGGAGCCTCGCCTGAGGTAGGTGAGCGGACCGTGGTGTGACGCAACAGGGAGGGCCCGGGCCAGCAGCCCGGCCGCAAAGGATCACCCCCGGGTGTGCCGCATCGCAGAAGCGCCCTCTGAGTGGCCGCTGCCAAACTGAAGAGGCAGTATGATTTCCATATGATCACCAGCGTCAATCTGCCGGACGGGTTGCATGAGCGGCTCAAGCGGCTTGCCGAGCAGGAACACAGGTCGATGAACGCGACAATTGTCGTAGCGCTTGAGGAGTACGTTTCGGCGCACGGCAGGCGGGATCGAGTGCGAGACCTGGCGCGGGATGTCGCGACACGTGATGCCGAGCTGCTGCGACGGCTGGCTGAATGATCAACTATCTAGAGGTCGATGACCTGCTGGAGATTGCCGCGATTGTTCTGGGTGAGCAGCCGAAGGTTCGGGACTTCGGTCTGCTCTCGTCCGCCGCGGTTCGCCCGGCCACCGTGGCGTTCGGGCAGGAGGCATACCCCGACCTGTGGAACAAGGGAGCCGCGCTGCTGCACTCGATCTGCATGAACCATGCGCTGATCGATGGGAACAAGCGCCTCGCCTGGGCGGCCGCCCGGGTTTTCCTGGCCCTCAACGAGGTGCCCATCCGGGACGTCGACGTCGATCAGGCGGAGTCTCTGGTCATGGCGGTGGCCAGCGGCGGACTTGTCGAGGTCGCGGACATCGCCCGCGAGCTTCGGAAGCTTTATATCTGATTGAACGACTCGATGTCGGTGAAGTAGGGGTGTCCCGATGGCTCCGACACCCCTACTTCACCGACATCGAGTTGATCTCGGTGCTGGGCGTGCCGGGCGTGCCGGGCGTGCCGGGGGCACCGAGTGTGGGCGCCGAGCGCCGGATGCCGAGACGTCCGGCGGGATTCCGACGCGGCAGCGGTGCCTATTGCCTGATCGCCGTCGGGCCGCCGCCACTGCCCCGGTCGTCGAGCACCAGCGCCGCGCGGCCGCGCACCGCATACCGGATGTGCGTGACCTGCGGTGTGGGGACGACCCGGGTGGGGGTCAGCTCGATCGCCTCCTTGTCGTCGAGATCGAGGTCGGCGTCGAACAGCGACAGGCCGGTGCCCAGCAGCACCGGCACGATGTGCAGCTCCAACTCGTCGAGCAGGCCCGCCTTGAGTACCTGCCGGACCAGGCTGCCGCCCCCGGCAACCGCGACGTTCTTGCCGCCGGCCACGGCTCGCGCCTGCTCGACGGCGCTGGCGACACCGTCGGTGACGTAGGTGAAGGTGGTGCCGCCCAGGCGGGCCAGCGGCTGCCGGGGACGGTGCGTGACGACGAAGACCGGTGCGCGGAACGGTGGCTCGTCACCCCACGGCTCCTCGCCGCCGTCGGCCATCCGTCGCCCCATGACGTACGCCCCGGCCGCCGCGAACGACTCGGCGATGATCTCCGAATCCGTGTCGCGCTCGCCGCCCGCGAAACCCTGGCGCTCCCGCCAGGCCATCGCGTCGGTGGCCCAGCGGGTGATCCGGAAGAAACCGGCGCTCTCCGCCGAATCCACCCAATCTCCGTCACCGGTGTGCCGGGGGCCGGCATAGAAACCGTCAAGCGACACTGACAGTTGTGCCGTCACCTTGGTCATCCGCGCTGTCCTCTCCGATCGGCCGGCACCCGGTCCGGATGCCGGTCTCTCGAAAGGGTCGGTGCGCAGCCGGGCCTTCCGACAGGAGCCCAACGTGACGGCGGTCACATCCGTCGCGCGAGCGGGTCGGCCCAGGACAGCGACATGGCGCCGGAACGCGTCGCGGCGGTGCCGCTAGGAGGCCGGGTGGTGCGCCTCGACCTGGCCGAGAATGTGCCGCGATCCCCAGGTGCCGAGCGGTGCCAGCGCCTCGTTGAGCGACTCGCCGAGCGGGGTCAGCGAGTATTCCACCCGCGGTGGCACCTCGGCGTACACCTCCCGGTGCACGATGCCGTCCGCCTCGAGTTCGCGTAGGTGCGAGGAGAGCACCTTCTCGGTCACCCCGGGCAGTTCCCGGCGCAGCTCACCGAACCGGTGCGGCCGTTCCTGCAGCGCCCAGAGGATCAGGCCCTTCCACTTGCCGCCGATGACCTCCATGGCCGCGTCGATGCCGCAGATGTACGACCCGGGCCTGTGCGTGGTCGCCACGACTGTCCTCCCCGATGCGTACCTCGCGGTAGCACCCATTTCGACGTGCGTCCTTGAGCGATTTTCGCCTGGCCACCAGCGTAGTCCGCATGACGAAGACGCCCCGTGTCGCTGGCACCGTACTTCGCGCTGCTGCGCCGCCGGGCTCGCCGCCGGCCACGGCGGCGAGGACCTCGCGGGGGGTCCAGCACGCGCCCGCCGCGGTCTCCCGTGCCGCGGCAGGCCGCGGTGCCGTGATCGAACTGCTGGCCCACTGACGGTCGGCACGCACTCGCACCGCGGGATCACCCGCGCGAGCGGTGTCGTGATGAGACAGTGGACATCGGACATCACACGCGACGTGGGGGAGGGTGCGATGTCGAGGAACGACCATGTGTACGAGGAGACGATCGCCGCGTGGCGGATGGCCGGGGAACGCGGCGACGCGCCGGCAGCCGTGCAGTGCCTGGCCGAGGAGGTGGAGGTCATCTCACCGCTCACCGCCCAGTTCCGGTTCCGGGGCCGCACCGAGGTCGGCGACATGCTGGCCGCGGCCTTCGAGGTGATCCACGACATCCGCTTCCACACCTCGGTGGGCACCGGGGACACCCGGGCGCTGTTCTACCGGGCCCGGACCGGCCGCGAGGAGGTCGAGGAGGCCCAGTTGGTGCGCCTCGACGCCGCCGGACAGATCCGCGAGATCACCCTTTTCGGGCGGCCGCTGCCGGCGCTCACCGCGGTCATGGCGGAAATCGGGCCGCGGTTGCTGCGCCGGCAGTCCCGGCCCGGACTCGCCCGGATGATCGGGATGGCCACCCGGCCGCTGGCAGTGCTCACCCGGCTGGGCGAGCACCGAATGGTGCCGATGGCCGCGCCGCCCAGCGCACGAGCCGGGCGCCCGGGCGACCGCTGAGCGGGGTTACGCCTTGCGTGCCACCGCGCCGTACACGGAGACTTCGGCGTCGGTCGGCGGCGTCGCCTCGCCGGCTTCGTCCGGCCGCCACCGCGACACCACCTGTACGCCGGGTTCGATCAGCTCGAGGCCGGTGAAGAACCGGTCGATCTCGGCCCTGGACCGGACCCGCATGGTGACGCCCTGCGCCCGGTAGATGGCGGCGATCTTCTCCCAGGCCGCCGGGTTGAAGTCGCCGGTGAGGTGGGACAGCGCCAGGTAACTGCCGGAGGGGAGGGCGTCGATCAGCCGGCGCACGATGCCGTACGGGTCGTCGTCGTCGCCGACGAAGTGCAGGATGGCGATGAGCAGCAGGCCGACCGGCTGGCCGAGGTCGAGTGTCGCCCGCAGTACCGGCGAGTCGAGGATCGCGTCCACGTCGCGCAGGTCGGCGTCGAGGTAGGCGGTCTGACCCTCCGGAGTGCCGGTGAGCAGGGCCCGCGCGTGGCTCAGCACGATGGGGTCGTTGTCGGCGTACACGACCCGGGTCGTCGGATCGACGGCCTGGGCCACCTCGTGGACGCTGGGCGCGGTGGGGATCCCGGTGCCGATGTCCAGGAACTGCCGGATGCCGGCCTCGGCCGCCAGGTGGCGTACCGCCCGGACCAGGAAACGACGGTTCTCCCGGGGCGGGACGCGGCTGCTCGGGTTGGCCTGCAAGCCTTTCTCGGCGGCGGCCCGGTCGGCCGCGAAGTTGTCCTTGCCCCCGAGTAGGTAGTCGTACACCCGGGCCGGGTGGGGCACGTCGGTGCGCAGGTCGACCGGCGGCCGGTCGGCTCGCTCGTAGGTCGGCACCGGATCGATCGTCGCCATTCGCTCCCCCGATCATCGAGGGTGGCAGTTTAACCGCCGCCGTCGCGGCAAGCGGTTCGGAGGCCGCGCCTCGGCTGGTGCCGGGTGCCGGGAGCGCGGCGCGGCCAGCTTGACGCTATTGCGCATTGCACAGTAGTGTGCCGCGGGTGGACACGACGCAACTGCTCAAGGGCGTCCTGGACCTGGCGGTCCTCGCCGTCCTCCGGGAGGAGGACGGATACGGCTACGACATCATGCGCCGGCTGCGCGTCGCGGGACTTGACGATGTCGGCGACGCGTCGGTCTATGGCACCCTGCGCCGGCTCTTCCAGGCCGGGCTCCTGACCACGTACGTGGTGCCGAGCGAGGCGGGTCCGCACCGCAAGTACTACGCGCTCAACAACGCCGGTCGCGACCAGCTGGCGCGGTCCGGCAAGGTCTGGCGGTCGTTCGCCGCCACGATGGACGGTCTGCTCGACGATCGGGGGATGGCCGCGTGACGGCGATACGAGAGCTTGGAGGCATCGCGCCATGACCGTCATCAGTGGGCAGGAGATAACCGAGTACGTCGCCCGGGTCCGCGCCGCGCTCGCCGACCTGTCCCCGGAGGTGCGCCGGGAACTGCTCGAAGACCTGCCCGAGCACCTGGCCGAGGTCGGTGCCGAGAACGGTGGCACGCTTGTCGAGCGGCTCGGCCCGCCCGAGGCGTACGCGGCCGAACTCCGGGCCGCCGCCGGCCTCGCCGAACCGACCCGAAAGCTCACCCTGGACGACCGGGCCGCTGCCGCGCTGCGCTCGGCCCGGATCCGGTTGGCCACCCTGGACCGGGCCACCGGACCGCTGCTCGGCTACGCCCGGACCAGCGAGTTCCTCCGGCTGCTGCGGCCCGCGTGGTGGGTGGCCCGGGGATACCTCGCGGTGCTGGTGCTGGCCATGCTGATCGGCGGCGACCTCGGCATCGTGCCCCGGCTCGGCGGCAGCACGGTGGCCGCATTCCCGCTGCTGGTGGCGGCCGTCCTGGGGTCGATCTGGTTGGGCCGGCGCGGCGACCGGCTGAGCCGGGCGCCCCGGTTGGTGGTCGGCGTCGCCGGTGGGCTGATCGTGCTGATCGGACTGGCCGGCCTGCTCGGGGCCGACGGCCGGGCGACATCGGGCGGCTATTACACCCCGTCGTACAACGAGAACCCGTACACGGACGTGCAGGACCTCTACATCTACGACAGCGAGGGACGGCTGGTCGACGGCGCCCGGATCTTCGACCAGGAGGGCCGGCCGATCCAACTGGGCTACCCGGATTGGTGCGGGACCGCGACCGCGAACGCGCCGGAGCAGTTCAGTCGCGGACCCGGGCCCCGGTACACGTACCCGTACTGCCCCGACTACGCGCCGTTCGGCCACGCGGGTCCGCGGGTCGCCCGCACCCCACCGCCGGCGGAGCCGACGACGGACGGGCCGGCTGAGCCGACAACGAACGCTCCGGCCCCCGGGACGACGGCGGGCCCCGGCTCGACCGCCGCGCCCGGGACAACGGCACCAACGCCTGGTTCGGCCACCGGACCGACGACCGAGCCGACCGCCACGTCGACGCCCTGACGGCGTACGGACGGCGAACGTACGGCGACAGGAAGGCATATCCCACGTTGCCGCGGGTTTCGCGGCACCGTCCCGGCATGGCACGCTACCGGCACGTAAGTGCACGCCTCGGGCGTCTGGCCGATGGACCTCGGCCGGATGGACCCTGCGACCAGCCAATGATGTCTGACCGACAGGAGGACGGCCGATGGGCGAGATGGTGACCTATCACGGTGCCGGCAACGCGGGTGAGGGCTACCTCGCCCGACCCGCTCCCGGGGAGAGCCGGCCTGCCGTCGTCGTGGTCCAGGAGTGGTGGGGGCTGGTGCCGCACATCACCTCGGTCGCCGATCGGTTCGCGGAGGCGGGTTTCGCCGCGCTGGCCGTCGATCTGGACCGCGGGGCGTCCGCCGGCCTCGACAGGTCCGGCCAGGAAACGCGGCCGGTCGACGCCCCGGAACTGGACCGGGCCTCGGTCGAGATCGCCGGTGCCGCCGAGTACCTTGCCGGGCGATCCGGGGTGGCCGGCAAGGTGGGAGTCGTCGGGTTCGGCGCCGGCGGCAGCCTGGCCCTGTGGTCGGCGACCCGGTCCGACCGGATCGTCGGCGCGGTCGGGTTCTATCCGGTGCTGCCCTGGGACGGGATGCCTACCGACTGGGCCGGCTACGCGGGCAAGAGCGCGTTGATCCACTGCTGCGCCGAGGAACCGTCATCCGGCGACGGTGCGCTGGCCACGCGCCGAGCGATCGAGACGGCCGGTGGGGAATGCCAGGTCTGCGACTATCCCGGCACCGTCCGGGCCTTCTTCGACGATGACCGGCCCGAGGCGTACCACCAGCCAGCGGCGGCCAGCGCGTGGGCCCGGACCCTCGAGTTCTTCCGGGCGAAGCTGGGCTGACCGCAACGAGGCTGACGGCAATGAGGCTGACGGCAATGAGGCTGACGGGCGACGACGCTGACCGGTAACGAGGCATCCACGACCGGCGGACCGCCGCTGTCGCGTACCCCGGAAGAGGTCGCTACGCACGCGCCCCGGGCTACCGACCTGGCTGACCTCGACGGCGCCATCAGCGACTGTTTCGCCTGCCCACGGCTGGTGGCCTGGCGGGAGGAGGTGGCGGCCACCCGGCGGGCCGCCTTCCGGGACCAGCGGTACTGGGGGCGGCCGGTGCCCGGGTTCGGGCCGGCCGACGCCCGGATCGCCATCCTCGGGCTGGCGCCCGCGGCGCACGGCGGCAACCGCACCGGCCGGATCTTCACCGGCGACCGGTCCGGTGACGTGCTCTTCGCCGCGCTGCACCGGGCCGGCCTGGCCAACCAACCGACAAGCGTGGCCCTCGACGACGGCCTGGCGCTACGACACACCCGGATCTTCGCGGCGGTCCGGTGCGCGCCGCCGGACAACAAGCCGACGCCGGCCGAGCGGGACACCTGCGCCCCGTGGCTGCACCGCGAGCTGGAACTGGTCAGACCATCGGTACGGGTCGTGGTCGCCCTCGGCGCCTTCGCCTGGGCCGCCTGGTGGCCAGCACTGGCCCGGGCATACGGGGTGCGTCCGCCCAGCCCGCGTCCGCGGTTCGGCCATGGGGCACACTGGTCCGGCGGGGCGGCACCCACCGTGTTGGGGTGCTACCACGTCAGCCAGCAGAACACGTTCACCGGCCGGCTCACGCCGGTGATGCTGGACGAGGTGTTCGCGCGCGCGAAGCGGCTGGCCGAACTGGACTGAACCCGGGCGCGGAGGGAGGCGGGGCGATGGACCGCGATCCGCTGCGCCGCTGGTGGCCCACGCTGGCCGTCGCGGCCCTGCTCGGCGCCGCGGCGGTCGCCGCCGGACACTCCTCCATCGGCCTGCGCCCGGTCGCACCGGCTGCCGACGACGTGCCGGTGCTGGAGGAGTACTCGACCGCGTTGCCGTCGCTGCCGCCGACCCTGGAGCCGCGCCCGTCCGGCGCCGCCCAGGCGGCCCCCACCGAGGTGCCGGGCTGGCTCGGTGCCGCGCTGACGGTGGTGCTCGCCCTTGTCGTCGCCGGCATCCTCGGTCTGGTGCTGTGGAGCGTGCTCGGCGGAGCGATCCGCCGGCGGATGCGGACGCGGTGGGCCGTCCGGTCACCGACGATCGCAGGTCAGGCCACCGAGGAGGTGGTGGCCGCCCTCGACGCCGGCCTCGTGCAACTCGACGATGCCGCCACCGACCCGCGTACCGCGGTCATCGCCTGCTGGGTCCGGTTGGAGGAGGCCGCCGCCGCGGTGGGCGTGCCGCGCCGGGTCGGTGACACGCCCACCGACCTGGTGACCCGGTTGCTGCGGGGTGACCCGGTCAGCGGCACGCCGGCCGTGGTCAGTGCCGACGTGCTTGCCGAGTTCGCCCGGGTCTACCGGGAGGCCCGCTACGCCACCCACGCGGTGGACGAGCGGATGCGTGACCAGGCCCGGACGGCACTTCGCCGGCTGCGCGGCGAGCTGACCACCGCCCGGTCGATGTCCGCCGAGGAGGTGCCGGCTCCGTGAGCGTCGGCATCGACGACCTGCTCGGGGACGCTGACGAGCCACCCGCCCGGCCACGGCGTGGGGGCGGCGGTGCCCGGGTGCTGCGTACGCTGCTGATCGCCGGCGCGATCACCGCGGTGGTGCTTGCCGGGTTGCGGGTGGTCGGCGTGGCGGTCTCGGCGATCGCCGTGTTGGCGGGCGTGCTCACCCTGCTCGTGGTGCGTCGGGTGGCGGCCGGGTTGGCGCCACCGCCGTCCGCGCGGATCGCCCCGGCGTCGCCCGGTGGGGATCCGTCGTGGGTGGCCAGGGACGCGCTGGACCGGACCATCGGCCGGTGGGAACACACCCTCGGCTGGGCGGAGAAGGACGTGGACCGGTACAACACCCGGGTGTTGCCCCGGCTGGGCGCGCTCGCCGACGAGCGACTGCGGCAGCGGCACGGCCTGACCCGGCGATCCGACCCGGCCCGCGCCCGCGCCCTGCTCGGCGAGGCCGCTTGGCACACCCTGGCCACCGAGGTCCGCCGTCCACCGTCGCCGCGCGAACTCGCGGCGCTCGTCGCCGAACTGGAGAGAATATGAACGACGTGAGGTTCGAGACCGGCGAGGTGGGCCGGCTGGCCCGGACGGTGCTCGACGCGGTCGGCGCGGTGGTGGTCGGCAAGCGGGACGCCCTGGAACTGGTGCTGGCCGGCATCCTGGCCGGGGGTCACGTGCTGCTGGAGGACCTGCCCGGGCTGGGCAAGACGCTTACCGCCCGGTCCTTCGCGCAGGCCCTCGGGCTGGACTTCCGTCGTCTCCAGTTCACCCCGGACCTGCTGCCGGCCGACGTCACCGGATCCTTCCTGTACGACCAGAGCAAGGGCGACTTCACGTTCCGGGCCGGCCCGGTCTTCACGAACCTGCTGCTCGCCGACGAGATCAACCGGACCCCGCCGAAGACGCAGGCGGCCCTGCTGGAGGCCATGCAGGAGAAGCAGGTGTCCGTCGAGGGCGTCACCTACCGGCTGGAGGCACCGTTCCACGTGCTGGCCACCGCCAACCCCATCGAGTACGAGGGCACCTATCCGCTGCCCGAGGCGCAGCTCGACCGGTTCCTGCTCCGGGTGTCGTTCGGCTACCCGACCCACGACGAGGAGTGGGATGTGCTGCGCCGCCGGATGTCCCGCCGGCGGGAGGAGTCGGAGCTGGCCGCCGTGGTGGATCCGGCCACCCTGCTCGCGATGCAGGCCGCACTGGAGGACGTGGTCGTCGAGGACTCGCTCGGGCACTACATCGTCGAGTTGACGGCGGCCACCCGGGCGCACCCGTCGGTCCTGGTGGGCGCCTCGCCGCGCGGCTCGCTGGCCCTGCTGCTGCTGGCCCGCGCCCGGGCCGCGATGGCCGGCCGGGACTTCGTCGTGCCCGAGGACGTCAAGGAGGTGGCCGTACCCGCGTTGGCGCACCGGATCACCCTGCGTCCGGAGATGTGGCTGCGCCGGGTCGACCCCGCCTTCGTGGTCAACGAGGTGCTCGACCAGACCCCCGCACCGGCCA
The DNA here is from genome assembly GCF_042666615.1 of Plantactinospora sp. GCM10030261. NCBI lineage: Bacteria > Bacillati > Actinomycetota > Actinomycetes > Micromonosporales > Micromonosporaceae > Plantactinospora > Plantactinospora sp. GCM10030261. The sequence continues at coordinate 90,779 of NZ_JBHTDD010000001.1, read as the reverse complement.
GCGGAGCCCTGCCCAGCCACGCCGCCGACCAGGTGGCCCATTGACCACGCCGATCCGTCCGGCCGTACCGCCCGTCCACCGCGACCGCCCCGCCCCCGAACCGGACGTGCCGGCGCCGGACTGGGCACCCACTCGTGCCCTTGGCCGGGCGGTGCTGCTCACCGGCGTCCTGCTTGTCGGTGCGGTGCTGCTCGGCCGGGTCGACCTGGTGGTGCTCGCCGCGCCGTTGGCGGTCGGTACCGCGTACTCGCTCCGGCGGCGGCCCGCGCGGCTGCCGGCGGTGAGCGTGGCGGCCGAGGACGGCGTCCTGGTCGAGGGCGGACCGGTGCGTGCCTCGGTGGCCGTCGGCAATCCCGGTGACGTCGACTACGACCTGGCGTTGCTGCGGGTCGGTGGCTCGCCGTGGCTGCGGTTCGACCGGGTCGGGTTCGCCACGGGCGCCGCCGAGCCGCCCCTCGAACTCGCCGATCGACCGTTCCTGGCCACCGTGTCGGCCGGGACGGAGATCGATCTTGATCTGGCTGGCCGGACCCGCCGGTGGGGTCGGCACCGGATCGGGCCGGCCGGCGCGCGGGTGGCGGCCTGCGACGGTCTGCTGGTCAGCCGCCCGGTCGGCGGTGCGGCGAGCGCCGTGCGGGTCTATCCGGCCACCGAGCCGTTCGAGGCGGTGGAGGCCATGCCGCGGGCCGCCGGTCTCGTCGGTGGCCACCGGTCCCGCCGGCCGGGGGAGGGCGGCGAGCTGGCCGGGGTACGCGTCTTCGCGCCCGGTGACCGACTGCGCCGGATCGACTGGCGGGTCTCGTTGCGGGCCCGCCAACTGCACGTCGCCGCCACCCTGTCCGATCGGGACGCCGAGGTGGTGCTGCTGCTCGACGTGCTGAACGAGGCGGGGCGATCGGGTGGGGTCGACGGGTCGGCATCGGTGCTGGACACCACGGTCCGGGCCGCGGCCGCGATCGCCGAGCACTACCTGCACCGTGGTGACCGGGTGTCCATGCTGGAGTACGGGTTGGCCGCGCGCCGGCTGCGGCCGGCCACCGGGCGCCGGCAGTACCTGACCGTCCTGGAGTGGCTGCTCGACGTCGAGCCCGACAGCGCCGCGCACGAGATCTCGGACCAGGCGTTCGGTCCGCACCTGCTGTCCTCGGACGCGCTCGTGGTGGTGTTCACCCCGCTGCTGGACGACCGGTCCGCGGAGATGTTGGCCCGGTTGGCCCGGTCCGGGCGGTTCGTGATCGCCATCGACACGCTGCCGGAGGCCGGACCGCCGGACCGGCGGGACCCCTGGGCCGCGGTCGCCCAGCGACTGTGGCGGCTGGATCGGGAGAACACCCTGGGGCAGCTGCGTGAGCACGGCGTGCCGGTGGTGACCTGGGCCGGTTCGGGCAGCCTCGACCTGGTGCTGCGGGACGTGGCCCGGCTGGCCACCGCACCCCGGGTGGGCCGATGATCGACATGTTCCTCGACTGGCTCCGGTCGTTGTGGCGGGCGGCCCGGCGGGTCACCCCGACACCGGTGTACATCCGGGCCGGTGCCTTCCTCGCCGCCCTGGCCGGACTCGTGTTCGCGGTGCCGGGGGAGTACCTCGCTGGACGACCGATGCCGCTGCTGGTCGGCATCGCGGTGCTGCCGGCGGTGAGTCCCCGGCGGTTCGGGGCGACCGTCGCGATCCTCGCCGCGGTCGCCGGGTGGCTGCTCGCCACCACGGTCTTCGAGCGGCCGATCGACCTGTGGCGGCTGCTCGGTCTCGCGGTGACCCTCTATCTGGTGCACAGCCTGTGCGCGCTGGCCGCGCTGGTGCCGTACGACGCGGTGGTGGACCCTGCCGTGATCGGCCGCTGGTTGGGGCGGGCGGCGCTGGTGGCGCTCGCCGCCGCGGCCGTCGGGGTGGCCGCCCTGCTCGCCGCCGGACAGGTGGATTCGGGCGCGGCACTCGGCGTGACGGTGCTCGGCCTGGCGGTCAGCGCCGGGCTGGCCGCCCTGCTCGGCTGGCTGGTCCGCCGGGCGTGACCGGTCCGCCCACCGGCCCCGGCACCGCCGCCGCATCGACGATGGTGAGCCAGCTCATGGACGCCCGTCACGTTCTTGCGGGTAGGGCAGGTCACACCGGCGTCCTCGGTCACAGAACGGGCGGTTGGCGAGGCATAAGGGCGGTGCCGGGGGAAAGATAGACAGCGTGAATCCGCAGCGCATTCTCGTCGTCGGCGCCGGCCACGTGGGGCTCTACGCGGCTCTCCGGTTGTCCAAGAAGCTCGGTTCCCGCGAGGCCGAGGTCATCGTGGTCGATCCGCAGCCGCACATGACCTACCAGCCCTTCCTGCCGGAGGCGGCCGCGGGGAACATCTCGCCCCGGCACTCCGTGGTGCCGTTGCGCCGGGAGTTGGACCGGTGCACGGTCGTGGCGGGCGCGGTCACCAAGGTCGAGCATGGCCGGCGCACCGCGACCGTCCAGCCGATCATCGGCCCGCCGCGCGAGATCGAGTACGACCACATCGTGGTCGCTCCCGGTTCGGTCTCCCGGACCCTGCCGATCCCCGGCCTGCACGAGCAGGGCATCGGCTTCAAGACCATCGGTGAAGCCATCTACCTGCGTAACCACGTGCTGGACCGGCTCGACGTGGCGGCGGCCACCACCGACCCGGACACCCGGCGGTGCGCGCTGACCTTCGTCTTCGTCGGCGGCGGGTACGCCGGCATCGAGGCCCTGGCCGAGATGGAGGACATGGCCCGCGACGCGCTGCGCTACTACCCGGAGTTGAAGCCGGACGACATGCGGTGGGTGCTGGTCGAGGCGACCCAGCGGGTGCTGCCCGAGGTCGACCGGGACATGGGCGCCTACACGGTCCAGCAACTGCTCAAGCGCAACATGGACATCCGGCTGGACACCCGCCTGGAATCCTGCGTGGACGGCCTGGTCAAGCTCTCCGACGGGGACAGCTTCCGGTCCGACACCATCGTCTGGACGGCCGGCGTGAAGCCGTCGCCGATCCTGGACCACACCGACCTGCCGCGCGACAACCGGGGCCGGGTCACCTGCCTACCCACCCTCCAGGTGGTCGACGGGGACCGGGTCGTGGAGGGCGCGTGGAGCGCCGGCGACTGCGCCGCGGTGCCGGACCTGACCGGCCCGCCCGGGACGTACTGCTCGCCGAGCGCGCAGCACGCCGTGCGCCAGGCGGCCCGGATGGCGGACAACATCAGGGCCGTGATCCGGGGTCGGTTGCCCAGTAACTACAAGCACAAGCACGCCGGCAGCGTGGCGAGCCTGGGCCTGCACAAGGGCGTCGCGCAGGTGTACGGCATCAAGCTGACCGGGTTCCCCGCGTGGTTCATGCACCGGACGTACCACATGAGCCGGATCCCGTCGCTCAACCGCAAGGTGCGCGTGGTGGTTGACTGGACCCTGGCCTTCTTCCTCAAGCGTGAGGTGGTGGCCCTCGGCCAGCTGCACGACCCGCGGGAGGAGTTCTCGGTGGCCACGTCGTCGACCCGGCCGAGCCCGCCCGAGAAGGAGCGATCGAAGGCGGACGCCCCGATCTGAGTGGTGGTGCGGGCCGGTGCCGCCGCGCGTCACCGGCCCGTCGCTTTTGTGTCGCGTCGCGTCGCCTTGTGTCGCGTCGCGTCGCCTTGTGTCGCGTCAGCGGACCTTCCAGGTCCAGACGTCGGCCACCCGGGTTCCCGGTCCGAGCAGGCCCTCCATGGCCGTGCGCAACTCCTCCCGGTGCGGCGCGTCGTCGGCCAGGACGAAGCACGAGGCGTTCCAGAAGGCGATGTCGTGGCGCGCCTCCTGGCGCTGCTTCATACCGATCGGTGGGACCGCGCCGGTCCTGGCGACGTCCGCCAGCAGCTTCGAGGTCGGCTGCTTGTAGGTGCCCATCGAGGCGCCGCGGTTGTCCCCGTACGGTCCGATGAAGAAGCCCTCGGGCATCGCGAAGCCGACATCCGTGGCGGCCGCCCAGCGCATCGGCCAGGGGTCGTTCGGGGTAGCCAACGGGACGGGCACCAGCACGCCGGTGGTCCGGACGCAGTCCCGCCAGTGTCCGGCGGCGAAGAACTCCGGCACCGGTGGCCGGTCGGCCGTGGGCAGCGGCGCCGGGAAGGCCGGCAGCAGGGCCAGCGCGGCGCCGGTCGGCACCAGCCAGCGGGCTGGCGCCCAGCCCACCGTCCGGGCCCGGTCGACGGCCAGCACCAGCACGGTGGCCAGCAGCGGCACGACGGCCAGCGCGAACCGCATCGGCAGGGCGCCGTCCACCACCGGCAACTCCATCAGCATCCGGTACGGCCCGGCCACGGTGGTCCGGTCCCGGGCCACGATAACGTCCGGCCCCATCGACAGGGCCGCCATCACGAGACCGGCGGCGACGCAGCCGATCACCAGCGGCCGGCGGATCAGCCAACCGGCGGCCAGCGCGGCGGCGATCAGCAGCGGCCAGCCGAGGAAGGTGTTGTATTCCGCCGGCCCTGTGGTGAGCTGGGCGGCCGCCTCGCTGCCGCCGATCGACAGCGGCGACAGCGTGACCCAGGTCGCCAGGTCGGCCGAGAAGTAGTGCGGGCTGAACATCCCGTCGTGGACACCCTGCGGTCCCCGGAACTGGAACCACAGCGGCCAGGCCAGCACGAGGGTGGCCAGGACCGTGGCGCCGACCATCCCCGCGAGGAAGCCGGGCAGCACCCGGACCGTGAGCCGGGGGCGCGCCGCCGCGTACGCCACCGTGAAGATCACCAGGGCGACGGCGGCCAGGAACAGAACCTCCTCGCCGACGAAGACCTGCGCGGCGATGGCCGCGGCCAGTCCGGCGGCCGACGTGCCGATGCGTCGCCAGTCCCGGCCGCCGGAGCCGTTCGCCGTGACGGTGGAGCCCGTGCCGGTGGTGGAGCCTGGGTCGGCGGTGGAGCCCGTGCCGGTGGCGGAGCCTGGGTCGGCGGCGCGGACCATCCGCACCAGCAGCCACACCATCACCGGCACCAGCCACTGCGCCGTCATGTGCAGGTGGCTGTTGGTCTGCGACACCATGCCGGGGGCGAAGCCACAGAGCCCACCGCCGAGCACCGCCGCGAGCCGGCCCGCCCCGAGCACCCGACGGAACAGCAGGTACCAGGCGATCGCCGTACCGGCGAGGTTGAGCGCGGCCAGCAGCGCGAAGGTGGTTGCCGCGCCGAACAGCAGGGTGACCGGGGAGAACAGGATGCCCAGGGCGATGACCGTGGTGTTGGTCATCAGGTTGACTCCGGCCGGCGCGTTCAGCCGGTCGCTGAGCAGGCTGAAATCGCCAAACAGGACCCGGGCGTCGGTGGCCAGGAACCACTCGTAGAGGGTCTGGTCGGCCGGGTTGAGGGCCAGCACCCGGTGGCCCGGGTCGGGCCAGAGTCCGTGCGTGAGCCAGCCGGCCAGGACCAGGTAGGCCAGGCCGATCAAGAGATCCGCTCGGTGCGCGCGAGCCATGGTCGTCCAACGGGTCAGGTGGTGGCGTGCGGCCGGTCCGGGTCCGCCTGGCGCGGTCGCGCCGGATTTGGCGCTCCGCGTCTCGCGGGCTGTGCTGGTCACGGAATCGACCCTAATGCCGACGGCCCGGCGGGGTACGCCGGGTCGGCCGCGACCCGCTACCGTGACATGCACGGGTCGCGACGGCGACCCGGCCGCCGGCCCGGGTGGTGGAATGGCAGACACGGCCGCCTTAAAAGCGGCTGCCGCGAGGCGTGCGGGTTCGATCCCCGCCCCGGGCACGGGTTGAGCCAGCCAGTGGCGACGAGGCGTCGCCGTTCGGGCGTCGGGACATTACTCTTTAGGGGCACGTGACGTGCGTTGACCCCCTGAGGGAGGCCTGAGAAGTGAAGACATCCAACCCGGTGCTCGCCCGGCTCGGCCAGGCGGCCGAGCGAGAGCGAGGCGCCGGGTACGGCACCGCTGTCGGCTATCCGCAGCCTGGTTACGGGCAGCAGCACCCGACCGCGGGCTACCCGGGCGCAGCCGGTTACCCACCCGCCGGTCACTCCGACGCCCCGGCGTACCCGACCGCTCCGCCCGCCACCCGGGCGATGTCCATCGACGATGTGGTCGTCAAGACCGTCACGCTGCTGGCCATCCTGGCGGCCTCCGCCGCTGCCGCGTGGGTCCTCGTGCCGGATACGCTGCTCGGCCCGGCGTGGATCGGCGCAGCGGTCGTCGGGCTGGTCATCGGCCTGGTGATCTCCTTCTCCAGGATGGCCAACCCGGCGCTCGTGATCGCCTACGCGGTGGTCGAGGGCGTCTTCGTCGGCATGATCAGCAAGTTCTTCACCTCGGTGATGGGCTACGAGGGCATCGTGCTCCAGGCTGTGGTGGCGACGTTCGGCGTCTTCTTCACCATGGCAGCGCTCTACCGGGCCCGAGTGGTCCGGTCCAGCCCGAAGTTCCGTCGCATCATGATCGCGGTGATGGGCGGTCTCTTCGCCGCCATGCTGATCAACTTCGTGCTGGCGTTGTTCGGCGTCAACACCGGCCTGCGTGACGGCGGCCCGGTCGCGATCATCTTCAGCCTGGTCTGCATCGTCGTGGCGTCGCTGAGCTTCATCCTGAACTTCCACGAGATCGAGGAAGGCGTCCGGATGGGGCTGCCGGAGCGTTACTCGTGGACCGCGGCATTCGGCATCCTGGTCGGGCTGATCTGGCTGTACATCGAGATCCTGCGGTTGCTCAGCTACTTCCAGGGCGACGACTGACGTTTGGGCCGGTGCCCGACGCGACGCCCGCTCCCGGCTCCCGGGAGCGGGCGTCGCGCCCTCGCGCCCTCGCGCTCTCCCATCCTCCCGTGTTGATCAAGAGGTTTGCGGGGATCTCGATCTTTGAAACCCCCGCAAACCTCTTGATCAACACGGCTATACGGCCAGGTGGGCGACGGGCGCTAAGCTGCGGCGGGTGAGCGCAGCGGACCTGAACCGAGCCGTCGACCAGTTGGTGCGCCAGGTGGGCCACTGGGAGGCGCCGCGCTGGGCCGCGGTCGCCGCGGCGGGTAACGCCCCCCGCGGTGAGCTGGTGCACCGGCTGGTCCAGCGGATCGCCAACCGGGCGGCCGACGCCGCCAGCGAGCGACGCCGGACCGTTCCCCGGCTGGACAACGACATGGCCCTGCCCGACCAACTCCGGGTGGTGACCGCCGACCTGGTGGCGGCCGGTCCGCCCGACGAGGTGCTCGCCGAGTCCGCGGCCGAGGTGCAGGCCACCCGCCGGGTGCTGTAGTCGCTCGTCGTGGTCGATCGTGGATTCCTGAGGCCCCCTGGGGGCACCGGAAATCCACGATCCACAAGCCCGACCGGGATCCACGAGCCCGACCGGCGGGTCCGCGCGGCGGGTCCGACCGGCAAGCCGACCGGGTCGGGTCAGCTCAGCCGTTCCAGCACCATCGCCATGCCCTGACCGCCCCCGACACACATGGTCTCCAGGCCGACCGACTTGTCGTGCCAGTCCAGCGCGTTGAGCAGGGTGCCGGTGATCCGGGCGCCGGTCATCCCGAACGGGTGGCCCACGGCGATCGCGCCACCCATCACGTTCAGCTTCTCCAGCGGGATGCCCAACTCCCGGTACGACGGAATGACCTGGGCCGCGAACGCCTCGTTGATCTCGACGAGGTCGATGTCGTCGATGGTCATGCCGGCCCGCCGCAGGGCCTGCCGGGACGCCTCGACCGGACCGAGCCCCATGATCTCGGGGGAGAGCGCGGTCACGCCGGTGGAGACGATCCGGGCCAGCGGTGGGATGCCGAGGTCGCGGGCGCGCTGCTCGCTCATTACGATCACGGCGGCGGCACCGTCGTTGAGCGGGCAGCAGTTGCCAGCGGTGATCCGACCGTCCGGCCGGAACACCGGCTTGAGGCCGGCGACGGCGTCGAGCGTCACCCCCGCCCGGGGCCCGTCGTCGGTGCTCACCACGTCGCCGCCGGGCGTGCTGACCGGGGTGATCTCGCGGGCCCAGAAGCCGTCGGCGATCGCCTTCTCGGCGAGGTTCTGGCTGCGTACGCCGAACTCGTCCATCTCGGCGCGGCTGACGTCGTACACCTGGGCGAGGTTTTCGGCGGTTTGCCCCATGGCCAGGTAGATGTCCGGCAGTTCGCCGGCCTCCCGCGGGTCTGCCCAGACCGGCGCGCCGCCCTGCGCGCGAGCCGTCGATCGGTCCCGGGCGGCGGTGAACCGTGGATTCTGCCAACCGCCACCGACCAGTTCCTGAGCCTCCGGGGGGAGCTGGTCGGAGTTGCCCCGGGCGTACCGGGAAACGGTCTCCACCCCGGCGGAGACGAACACGTCACCCTCCCCGGCGGCGATGGCATGGTACGCCATCCGGGTGGTCTGGAGCGAGGAGGCGCAGTAACGGGTCAGGGTGGCGCCGGGCAGGCCGTCCAGGCCGAGCAGGGTGGACACCACCCGGGCCATGTTGAAGCCCTGTTCCCCACCCGGCAGGCCGCAGCCGAGGTAGAGGTCCTCGATGGTGGCCGGGTCGAGCTGGGGCACCTTGTCCAGGGCGGCCTGGACGATCGTGGCGGCGAGGTCGTCGGGACGGACGTCGCGGAGCGAGCCCTTGACCGCCCGGCCGATCGGCGAGCGGGCGGTGGCGACGATGACGGCGGTACGCGAAGGGTCGGTCGGCATGGGCCAACGTTAACTCGCGAGTAACTTCGCCGGGAAGGGGTGCCTCAGTTCCGGCTCGTCACGGCCGCCGCCTCGGCCGTCGCCGACAGCAGGGCGTGTGCCCACACCCGGTAGCCGTCCGCCGACGGGTGGAACCCGTCATAGCAGAGCGTCCCGGCGTCGGCCCGGAACACCGGCCCGGTCACCGCGCCGAGGTCGACCACCCGGGCACCCGCCTGGCGGGCGGCCTCGGCGTGCGCGTCCGCGGTGCGGCGGCCCAGCCAGCCGGCGACCTGCCGGAGCGGCTGGGCGATCGCCCGCACGGCGCCCAGGTCCGGGCAGGTCCCGACCACCACCTCCACGTGGGCCGCCCGCAACTGGCGGACCGCGGCGCCGAGGTGGACGGCCGACTCGGCGGGACGGCGCAGACCGGTGGCGTCGTTGGCGCCGATAAGGATCATCGCGACGTCGGGGCGCTCGCCCAGCAGGGCCCGAGCCACCTGGGTGGCCAGGTCGGTCGACCGCGAGCCGACGACGCCCACGCTGGACAACCGGACCTCTCGCCGGCCCGCCCCGGGACGCCCGGCTCCCTCGGCGAGCAGCCGGGCGAGCTGCCCGCCGACCGTGTCGCCGACCCGGTTCACGCCGACGCCGAGGGCGGACGAGTCGCCGAGCAACACCAGTCGCAGCGGCGGCGCGCCGGACGGCCCGACGGTGCACCTCAGGGCGAGGTCGGGGTCGGGGTGGGCGTACCGCCGGTTGCTGGCCAGGACTGCCTCACCGGCGAGCACGGCCGCTCCGCCGACCGTCCCGGCGAGCAGGGCCATCGCGGCCGTCCGGCCGATCCGGAGGGCGATGTCCGCGGTGCTCGACCCGGTCATGTCGCGCCTTCCTCCACTGTCGACGTCGCGGTGGACGGATCCGGCGGTTGGCCGGGAACCGGATCCGGCGGTTGGCCGGGAACCGGACCCGGCGGTTGGCCGGGAACCGGTGCCGGACCACGGGCGTGCCCGAACCAGGGTCGGCGTCGACGCAGTCGTGCCCACCGCCCGGCCGGGCCCCGATCGCGGCCGGCCACCCGCGCGGCACTGACCTCCGTCCCGGCGTGCCGGGCGGCGACCTGTGCCGCCTCTGGCAGCGACCGTACGCCAGCGGGGCCGGTGGCAACAATCGAGCGAAGCTCGTCGTCGCCCGGCGCGCCCGCCGGACGCTCGCCGGCGGCCAGGGCGGACAGCGCGGTCGGGAGCAACGCGGCGGCCGCTATCGCGTACCCCTCGGCCGACGGGTGGAAGTGGTCCCAGGCGAACATCCTGGTCGGCTCGGCCGCGAAGCGGGGGCCGAGCAGGTCGCCCAGCGACACCGTCCAGCCGCCCGCCTCCACCACCGCGACGGTCTGCGCGGCCGCCAGCCGGCGGCTCCACCGCCGGGCCAGCCAGCGCAACGGCGGCTTGATCGGTTGGATGGCGCCGAGATCGGGGCAGGTGCCGACGACCACCTCGGCGCCAGCCGTGCGGAGCGCCCGGACCGTCTCGACCAGGTGCCGGACGGCCACCGGTTGCGGGGTCCGGTTGGTGATGTCGTTCCCGCCGATCAGGATCACGGCCAGGTCCGGTCGGTGCTCCAGCGCCGCCTCCACCTGCGGCCGCAGCCCGGACGACAGGGAGCCCACGACGGCGTGCCGGAACAGCCGCACCGGGCGGCGGAGCCGGCGGGAGATGCCGGTGGCCAGCAGCGCGCCGGGCGTCTCCCGAGGCCGGTGCACGCCGTAGCCGGCGGCCGACGAGTCGCCGAGGACCACGAGCGTGATCGGCGTACCGGGAAACTTGACGCCGTACACGCCGTCACCGCGGGGCGGTGGAGCTTCGGCCATCGGGATGGTCCGCCGGGCCTGCCGGGCCTGACCGATGAGCACGCCGGAGGCGGTCAGCGCCGTCGCCGCGGTCAGCCCCGCGCCGTACGCGGCCAGCCTGGCCAGCCGGCGGATTGCCGGCAATGACACGGCTGCCGCTGGCGCCGCGACGGCCCGATCCATCAAGCGCCCCCCGCCCTCAACTGATCTGCCCTGCGATCTTCGAGGCTATCGCGAGTGGATGCCGGCGCGCTGTCGCAGATGCGGCCATCGCGTCTGGAAACGGTTGCCGGTGGGTAATTAGCACCCGTGGAGGACAGCACCGCCGGGTGGCGCCGGCGAGGCAACATGGGTGGGGTCGTCAAGGAGGCACACATGGCCAAGTCCCTTAAGCGTACGGCCGCCCTCACCGCCCTGGCCCGGGCGTTGGCCGCCGGTGCGCGCGGAGGTCCGTCGCTCGGCGCCCGGCTCGCCGCGCTGCCCCGGATGATCAGCGCCACCCGGCGTGGCGAGTACGACGGTGGCCTGCGGATCGCTCTCATGGCGGCCGCGACGGCGTACGTGGTGTCCCCGGTCGACCTGGTCCCGGAGGCCGCCTTGATGATCTTCGGGTTGGCCGACGACGCCCTGATGATCGCCTGGCTGGCCGGCAGCGTGCTGTCGGAGACCGAGCGGTTCCTGGCCTGGGAGGCGCGCCGCGACACGGTGATCCCCGGTCAGACCGTGCGCTGACGGCACGTACCCTGGAGGCGGAATTCACCGCAGGCCCGGCCGCCTGCCGGCAGCGACGCCGGCCGGCACCGTCCCCCGGCCGGCGAGCCAGCCAGACGAGAAGGGCACACCGCAGTGCGCTACTACGACAACGTCGTCGACATGATCGGCAACACCCCGTTGGTGCGGTTGCGCAACGTGACCGAGGGCATCCAGGCGACCGTGCTCGCCAAGGTGGAGTACTTCAACCCCGGTGGGTCGGTCAAGGACCGGATCGCGCTGCGGATGGTGGAGGACGCCGAAGCGGCGGGGATCCTCAAGCCGGGCGGCACGATCGTCGAGCCGACCAGCGGCAACACCGGGGTCGGACTGGCCCTGGTCGCGCAGCTCAAGGGCTACAAGTGCGTGTTCGTCTGCCCGGACAAGGTGAGCCAGGACAAGCAGGACGTGCTCCGGGCGTACGGCGCCGAGGTGGTGGTCTGCCCGACGGCGGTGGCCCCCGAGGACCCACGTTCCTACTACAACGTGTCGGACCGGCTGGCCCGGGAGATCCCGGACGCGTGGAAGCCGAACCAGTACGCCAATCCGGCGAACCCGCGGTCGCACTACGAGACCACCGGGCCGGAACTGTGGGAACAGACCGAAGGCAAGATCACCCACTTCGTGGCGGGCGTCGGCACCGGGGGCACGATCTCCGGGATCGGGCGATACCTCAAGGAGGCGTCGGGCGGTCGGGTGCACATCGCCGGCGCCGATCCGGAGGGCTCGGTCTACTCCGGCGGCAGTGGCCGGCCGTACCTGGTGGAGGGCGTCGGCGAGGACTTCTGGCCGGAGACGTACGACCGGTCAATCTGCGACGAGATCGTGGAGGTCTCGGACAAGGACTCGTTCGAGATGACCCGGCGGCTGGCCCGCGAGGAGGGCCTGCTGGTCGGCGGCTCGTGCGGGATGGCTGTGGTGGGTGCGCTGGAGGTCGCCCGCAAGGCGGGACCGGACGACGTGGTCGTCGTGCTGCTGCCGGACAGCGGCAAGGGTTACCTGTCCAAGATCTTCAACGACGCGTGGATGGCCCGGTACGGCTTCCTGGCCCATGGTGGCGCCGAGTCGACCGTGGCGGAGGCGCTGGCCCAGAAGCCGGGCGGCATGCCGGAGCTGGTGCACGTGCACCCGACCGAAACGGTCCGGGACGCCATCGACTACATGCGCGAGTACGGCGTCTCCCAACTGCCGGTGCTCAAGGCCGAGCCGCCGGTGGTCACCGGGGAGGTGGCCGGCTCGATCGCCGAGCGGGACCTGCTCGACGCGCTGTTCACCGGTCAGGCCCACCTGCACGACACGATCGAGCGGCACATGGGCCCGGCGCTGCCGATGATCGGTGGCGGGCAGCCGGTGAGCGAGGCCGTGAACCTGCTGGAAAAGTCCGACGCCGCCCTGGTGCTGGTGGACGGCAAGCCCAAGGGCGTCCTCACCCGCCAGGACCTGCTGGCCCACCTGGGCGCCCGCTGAGTTCGCGCGCCCTGCCGGGTTCGCGCGCCCTGCCGAGTTGATCAAGAGGTTCGCGTCAGATTCCCGCCGTCCCATGACGCGGAGCTCTTGATCAACAAGGGGGTGTGGGTCAGGGCAGGGGGCGGGAGTAGCGCACCTGTCGGGTGAGCGCCGTGCCGATGGTGTCCTCCCGCTCCACGCCGTCACAGCTCCAGCCGCCGCGTTCATAGAACCGGCGGGCGGTGAGGTTGTCCACAAGCACCCACAGCTCGGCCCGGTGGTAGCCCTCGCCGGCCAGGGTCCGCAGCGCGTCGATCATGAGTTGCCGGCCGACACCTCGACCCCGCCAGCGCGGGTCCAGGTGAATCGCGTGCAGCACCCCGGTCCGCGGCGCGTCCGCACCGGCCCCGCCGGCCGCATCGGCCCCGCCAGCCGCACCGGGCGCGTCCGGCTCGAGCGCAGCCGCGTTCGGCTCCGATCCGGCCTCGTCGGGCGCCGCCGGGCCGAGGTAGCTGAAGCCGACCAGCCGGCCGGCGTGCTCGGCCACGGTGAGCGAATGGTCGCGCTTCTCGTAGCTCCACCGCTCGGTCCAGTATCGCCCCATGGCACGCGGTGTCGGCCGGGCCAGCGCCTCGGCCGGCAGGAAATCGGCGTACGCGGCCACCCGCGAACGCTGGTGCAGGGCGCCGACGCCCATCAGATCGATCTTCCGAGCGGGACGGAGCGTGATGATCACTCGGCCGAGGGTACCCGGCGGGGTGGCACCGGCAACCTGTCGAGGTCCGCCGCCACCACCAGTTCCCCGGTGAACCACTCCCGGGCCTCGGCGGCGAACCCGTCGGGATCGGGGTACCGCTGGGAGAAGTGCGTCAGCACCAGCGTCCGTACCCCGGACTCGGCCGCCACCCGCGCTGCCTGACCAGCCGTCAGGTGGCCGAACTCCGCGGCCAACGCGGCGTCCTGGGCGCGGAAAGTTGACTCGATCACCAGCAGGTCGGCGCCCTCGGCCAGCGCGTACACGTTGTCGCACAGCCCGGTGTCCATCACGAACGCGAATCGCTGCCCGCGTCGGTGGACGCTCACCTCGTCCAGGGTGACCCGGCGCCCGCCGACGTCCAGGTGACCGGCGCGGCTCAGTTCGCCGGCCGCGGGCCCTTCGACGCCGTACGCCCGGAGCCGGTCGGACAACATCCGCCGACCATCCGGCTCGATCAGCCGATAGCCGTACGCCTCGACGGGGTGCCGCAGCCGGCGGGCCTCCAGCCGGCCGACCGGTGTCTCGATCATCTGCCCATCGCCGGTCACCGGCTCGGGGCGCAGCCGCGCGGTCTCGTGGAAGGAACTGGCGTACCGCAGGGCGGCGAAGTACCGCTCGCCGGAGGCGGGATAGTGGGCGGTCACCGGATGGGCGACCCGGTCCAGGGACAGCCGCTGGATCACGCCGGGCAGGCCGAGGCAGTGGTCGCCGTGGAAGTGGGTCACACAGACCCGGGTGATGTCGCCTGCGGCCACCCCGGCCGGCAGCATCTGCCGCTGGGTGCCCTCGCCGGGGTCGAAGAGGAAACCCTCGCCGTCCCAGCGGAGCAGGTAGCCGTTGTGGTTGCGGTGCCGGGTGGGCACCTGACTCGCGGTGCCGAGCACCACCAGCTCGCGCGCTGACACGCCGGACGACCCCCGGGAAATAGAGCGACCCCCGGAGGTTCCGCGCGTACGCGGACCGGCTGGACTGGGCCGGCGCTCCGGGGGTCGGGTGGCTGTCGTGGATTCGCCGCACCGCTGCCACACGGTCTCGACGATCTGGCTCTGGTCTTCGTCGGCGGCGAACCACCGGCGGCGACCAGGACTGTCAAGGACAGCGGCTAGCGGACAGCCACCTCACGAGTCCGATTGCTATACAAAGCCTGGACCACCTCCCTTCCCGTGTACGGCCAACCTATCCAGCCGGCGGCGGACCGGCAACGGGTTTAGATCACTTGCCGAGTCCGCCGGCTCGCGCTAGCTCCGGTGGGCGGCGCCGATGTGTAACGTGGGATCGGCGGTGAATTGGCGGCGTCCGACGTCGGTCTGCTGGTGTTCGAGGCGGTAAACGCACGCTCCGGACGCACCGGATCGTGATTCCGGCGCCCGGCGCCGCGGGGGCATCGGCCGGGCAGCGTGGTCGGTATGGTGTCCCACCGTGCGCAACGCGAGGGTCCACGCCGGCTTCATCGTCCTGTTCGTCTTGTCGCTGCTGAGCATGATGCTCGCGGTGTACCTGACGGTGGCCGCTGCCAGCGTGTGCGATCTGGCCCGTACCCAGGAGGAGATCCTGGAGTGCCAGCTGGAGGCCCAGAGCATGAGAACAGCGGCTGTCGTGTTGGCCCTCGGCGGACTCACCGCCATGCTCGCCGGGATCGGCTTCCAGATCGGACGGCACCTGCCGGCACCGGCCACCCCGGCGCTCGGAGCCGGTGGGGTGGCCGGAGGCTTCGGCGGGCCGGCGGCCGGGTTCGGGCCGGCGGGCGGGTTCGGGCCGGCGGGCGGCTTCGGCGGGCCTGCGGGCGGGGCCGGCGGGCCTGCGGGCTACCCGTCGCCGCCCGGATACGGCCCGGGTCAGCCGCCGAACGCCGGCCTGGGTCAGCCGCCGAACGCCGGCCTGGGTCAGCCGTCGAGCGCTGGCCTGGGTCAGCCGCCGAACGCCGGCCTGGGTCAGCCGTCGAGCGCTGGCCTGGGTCAGCCGTCGACTGCCGGCCCCGGCCAGCCGCCGAACACCGGTCCAGGCCAGCAGGCGACTCCGAGTCCCGGTCAGCCGCCGGTGTCCTACCAGTAGGTCAGGCGGCGGTCCGGGCCACGCCGACCGGGCACGACATGCCGGTCGGGCCGTGGGTGCAGTAGCCGTCCGGGTTCTTCGACGGCGCGAGGTACTGCTGGTGGTAGTCCTCGGCGAAGTAGTACGTGGACAGCATGCCGATCTCGGTGGTGATCTCCCCGTGCCCGGCGGCGGCCACGACCGGCGCGAACGCCTCCCGGGACGTCTCCGCCTCGGCGAGTTGCTCGTCGTCGGTGGCGTAGATCGCCGACCGGTACTGCGTACCGATGTCATTGCCCTGCCGCATGCCCTGCGTCGGGTCGTGGTTCTCCCAGAAGACCTTGAGCAGGTCCGCATAATCGATCTTGGACGGGTCGTACACGACCTGGACGACCTCGGTGTGCCCGGTGTAGCCGGAGCAGACCTCCTCGTACGTCGGGTTGGGGGTCTGACCACCGGCGTAGCCGACCGAGGTGGAGATGACCCCGGGCAGCGACCAGAAGAGCCGTTCGGCTCCCCAGAAGCACCCCATCCCGAACACCGCGGTCCGGGCACCGGTGGGCCAGGGGCCCGCCAGCGGACTGCCGAGAACGGCGTGCCGCTCGGCGACCGGCATGGTGGTCTGCCGGCCCGGCAGGATCTGGTCCGGGGACGGCATCTGGGGCTTCATGCGACGGAGAAACACGTCTTGCTCCTTTCGGTCCACCCGGTGGGCGGACGGGACCTCTGTAACATGCAACGCCCCGCCCACCTTGATCCTTACCCGCCTCATCGGCCGCCAGGCATGGCGGAAGCGCCCTTCCCTACGCCCCGGCGGCGATCTTGTCGGCGTAGGTCTGGGCCTCCGCGTCCGAGTCGTACCGGTGTCGCGGCCAGAAGAAGCCGCGCAGCCCGTCGCCCTTGGTGCGGGGGATGACGTGGGTGTGCAGGTGCGGCACCGACTGGGAGACCCGGTTGTTGATCGCCACGAAGGTGCCGCCGGCGGCGAGTCCGTCCTCCACCGCCCGGCTGAGCTGCCGGACGGTGGCGAAGTAACCGGCCACCTCGTCGGGCGGCAGGTCGCCAAGCGTCTCGACATGCCTGCGCGGCACCACCAGCAGGTGGCCCTTGAAGACCGGGCGGGTGTCCAGGAACGCCACCACCCCGGGCTCGTCGAGCACCCGGAACGCGGGTGTCTCCTTCGCCGCGATCGCACAGAAGACGCAACCCTCCATCGGGGCAGACTAGCCTCTGTCGAATGAACTACGGCTTCGAGACGCTCGCCATCCATGCCGGCCAGGAGCCGGACCCCCGCACCGGTGCGGTGATCCCGCCGATCTACCAGACCAGCACGTACGCTCAGGACGCCGTCGGTGCCCCCCGGCTGGGCTACGAGTACAGCCGGTCGGGCAACCCCACCCGCGACGCGCTCCAGGAGGCCCTGGCGGCGTTGGAGGGCGGGCGGACCGGGCTCGCCTTCGCCAGCGGGTTGGCGGCCGAGGACACCCTGTTGCGCGCCGTCTGCCGGCCCGGCGACCACGTGGTGATCCCCGATGACGCGTACGGCGGCACCTACCGGCTGTTCGCCCGGGTCGCCGAGCGCTGGGGCCTGGACTTCACGCCGGCGAAGGTCTCCGACGTCGACGCCATGCGGGCCGCGGTCCAGCCCGGCCGGACGAAGATCATTTGGGTGGAGACGCCGACGAACCCGCTGCTCGGGATCGCCGACATTGCCGCCCTGGCCGCCGTGGCGCACGAGGCAAAGGCCCTGCTGGTGGTCGACAACACCTTCGCCTCGCCGTACCTGCAACAGCCGATCGCGCACGGCGCCGACGTGGTGGTGCACTCCACCACCAAGTACGTCGGTGGCCACTCCGACGTGGTGGGTGGCGCGCTGGTCGCGGCCAGCCAGGACCTGGGCGCCGAACTCGCGTACCACCAGAACGCGATGGGGGCGGTGAACGGCCCGTTCGACGCCTGGCTGACGCTGCGCGGCCTGAAGACCCTCGGGGTACGGATGGACCGGCACTGCGACAACGCCGAGCGGATCGCCGACTACCTGAAGGGGCACGCCAAGGTTGCCCAGGTGATCTATCCGGGCCTGCTGGAGCACCCGGGCCACGAGACGGCCGCGAAGCAGATGCGCCGGTTCGGCGGCATGATCTCGTTCCGGGCAGCCGGAGGCGAGGACCACGCGGTCGAGATCTGCAACCGGGCGAAACTGTTCGTGCTCGCCGAGTCACTCGGCGGGGTGGAGTCACTTATCGAACACCCCGGGCGGATGACGCACGCCAGCGCCGCCGGCTCGCCGCTTGAAGTTCCCGCCGATCTCGTGCGACTGTCTGTCGGCATCGAGACGGCCGACGATCTTCTCGCCGACCTGGAGCAGGCGCTCGGCTGACCGCCACGGCGGTGAACCGGCCCGGCCGCGTCGCGGGCGGGCCGGTTCCGCTGGCGCGGTGCCGGCACGGTGCCGGTACCGCGGGCGTGGCGCCGCTCGGCGTACCTGAGGACCTGATGGGGAGGGTGTGGCGGTGCAGGAGATGATGCCGACCTGGGTGGGTGCGACCGCGAAGCAGGTCGCCCGGGCCGTTCGTCGGGGGGACACCTCGGCGACCCAGGTGGTCGCCGACCATCTGGAGCACATCGCCCGCGCCGACCGTGACCTGTCCGCGTTCCGGGTGGTCCGCGGCGGCGAGGCGATCGTCGAGGCGGAGAAGGTCGACGAGCAGGACGACCTGGCAAACCTTCCGTTGGCCGGGGTGCCGGTCGCCGTGAAGGAGAACACGCCGGTAGCCGGTCTGCCGACCTGGAACGGCTCCGCGGTGGTGCGGACCGCCGTCGCCGAGGAGGACCACGAGGTGGTACGCCGGCTGCGGGGCGCCGGCGCGGTGATCGTCGGCGTCACCCGGATGCCCGAACTGGGGTTGTGGGGCACCACCGACGACGAGTCCGCGACGACCCGCAACCCGTGGCATCGCGACCGTACCCCCGGTGGCTCCTCCGGCGGCGCCGCGGCGGCGGTCGCGGCCGGGTTGGTCCCCATCGCGCACGGCAACGACGGGCTGGGCTCGATCCGGATCCCGGCCGCCTGCTGCGGCCTCGTGGGGCTCAAACCGGGGCGCGGCGTGGTGCCCTGCCAGCTTGGTGCCACCGACTGGTTCGGACTGGCCGAACACGGAATCCTCGCCACCACGGTCGCCGACGCCGCCCTCGGCTTCGCGGTGCTCGCCGGTCGCCGCCCGGACAAGCTGGTGCCGCCGAACCGGCTGCGGATCGCGGTGTCGCTGCGGTCGCCGGTACGTGGCGTACGGCTCGACGACGCCAACCGGGACGCGGTGGCCACCGGGTCCCGGCTGCTCGCGGCCGCCGGACATGACGCCATCGCCGCCGACCCGGTCTATCCCACCTCGCTCGGGCTGCGTGGCGTGGCCACCTGGCTGGCCGCCGCGGCGGCCGAGGCGCGGGCCGCCGGGGTGGACCGCGCGACCCTGCAACCACGGACCCGCCGGCACGCCGTCCTGGGCGGCGTGGCCGAGCGGCGCGGCCTGGTCCGGGAGTCCGACCGCGCGGCCTGGCGGGAGCGGAGCGTCGCGTTCTTCGCCGACAACGACCTGGACCTGCTGCTCACCCCGGCCCTGGCGGCCACCCCGCCGGGCGCGGACGGCTGGTCGAGGCGCTCCTGGCGGGCCAACATGAGCGTCAACATCCGGTACGCCCCGTACGCGGCGCCGTGGAACGTGGCTGGCCTGCCGGCGATCGTGGTGCCGGTCGGGCGGCGCCCCGACGGGCTGCCGGTCGGCGTGCAACTGGTCGGCCCGCCCGGGTCCGAGCTGCGGCTGCTCGCCGTCGCCGGCCAGTTCGAGCTGGCCCAGCCGTGGCAGCGGCACGCCCCGGAGTATCCGGTCGCCCGGTAACGGGGTCGCCGGCTTGATCGCGGTCGATTATCGTGTGCCCGGCACGTCGACCGGGGGGCGATCATGCGGTGTCAGATCTGTAAGCGGGACGTGCCGCCGCAGGATGTCCGGTGCCGGTTCTGCCACGCGCCGCTCTGGGAGGATCCGGGCGTCGGACAGCAGCCGGCGTACGGGGTACGGCAGGCGTACCCCACGCAGCCTCCGGCATCTCCGGCGTTCCCCGCGCAGCCCACGGCGACGCGGACGTACGCCGTGCGCGGTGTGGGTATCGCGGCCATCGTCGCGGTGGCGGCCACCGCGCTGGTGGACACGCTGCTGTCGTTCTGGCCGATCATCGGCCGGAGAATGGCGGTGCGCGCCCAGCAGACCGACGATCCCGAGCTGCTCTCCGACGCGGCGCTGCTGGAAGCCGTGCTCACCCTCCCGGTGCTGGCCTGCACCCTCGCCGCCGCCACGCTCGTCATCATCTGGTTCTACCGGGCGCGCAAGAACATCGAGGCATTCCCGGAGGCCACGCCGGGAATGGGTGCCGGCTGGGCGATCGGTGGTTGGTTCATACCGTTCGCCAACCTGGTCATCCCCTGCCGGGTGATGATCCAGATCGCCCGGGGCAGCCTCGGCCGGGCCGGCGCGCCGGCCCTGATCGGCGTCTGGTGGGCCGGCTGGGTGATCAACTCGTACGGGGGGCAGCTCCTCAGCCGGCTCGACCAACGGCGGTACGACGAGTTGCCCACCGTGCTGGCGACTCCGGACGACTACCAGGCGTATGTCGACTACTACGGGTCGACGACCATCACCTATCCGCTCGTCGCACTCTGCGGCGTCGTCGCGGCCGGCGCCCTCGCCGTCCTGATCATTCGGATATCGGCTGCCCAGACGGCCCGGATCCGGGGCGGTGGACAGCCGATCGGGCAGGTGCTACCCGGCATGGCGATGCCATCCCCGGCCGGCCCGGAAATCCGAGGTGGCACGATCGGGGCATGACGGAGCTGGTCGGACTGCCCGACGTCGAGTCCGCGCGGGATCTGCTCGTTGGTGTCACCCGCACCACGCCGCTGGAGCCGTCCCGACCGCTGAGCTCGGCACTCGGCGGCCCGGTGTGGCTCAAGTGCGAGCATCTGCAACGCGCCGGGTCGTACAAGGTGCGCGGCGCCTACGTGCGGATCTCCCGGTTGAGCCCGGCGGAGCGGGCCCGGGGGGTGGTGGCAGCCAGCGCGGGCAACCACGCTCAGGGTGTGGCGCTCGCCGCCGGCCTGGTCGGCACCGACGCGACGGTCTTCATGCCGGCGAACGCCCCGCTGCCGAAGGTGGCGGCGACGAAGGGGTACGGCGCCACGGTCGAGCTGTCCGGCAGCACCGTGGACGAGGCGCTGGTGGCCGCGCAGGAGTTCGCCGACCGGACGGGTGCGGTGCTCATCCACCCGTTCGATCATCGGGACGTGATCGCCGGTCAGGGCACCGTGGCGTTGGAGATCCTCGACCAGTGCCCGGAGGTGCGGACCATCGTGACGGGGGTGGGCGGTGGCGGGCTGGTCTCCGGCATCGCGGTGGCCGCCAAGGCACTCCGGCCGGACGTCCGCGTGGTGGGGGTGCAGGCGGCGGGGGCGGCGGCCTTCCCGCCGTCGCTCAGCGCCGGAGAGCCGGTACGCCTCGCGTCGTTCACCACGATCGCCGACGGGATCGCCGTGGGTCGGCCGGGTGAGGTGACCTTCGCGCATGTGGCGAAGCTGGTGGACGAGATGGTGACCGTCTCCGAGGAGGACATCTCCCGGGCCCTGCTGATGTTGTTGGAGCGGGGCAAGCAGGTGGTGGAGCCGGCCGGGGCGGTGGGGGTGGCGGCGCTGCTCGCCGGGGCGGTGGAGGCGCCGACGCCGGCGGTGGCGGTGCTGAGCGGTGGCAACATCGACCCGTTGCTGCTGCTGCGGGTGATCGGGCACGGGCTGGCCGCGGCCGGGCGTTACCTGCGGTTCACGGTGCGCTGCTCGGACCGGCCGGGGCAGCTGGCGTCCCTGCTCATGCAGATCGCCGAGCATCGGGGCAACGTGGTGGACGTCGAGCACCAGCGGCACAACCCGCATCTGCGGCTCGGCGAGGTCGAGGTGGCGCTGTCCGTGGAGACCCGGGGCGCCGAACACTCGGACCGATTGATCGAGGCGCTACGGACCAGCGGCTACCTGGTCTCCTTCGGGGCGGATTGACGAATGAAGAGGGCCCCTTTATCCCGCCGTGCGGTGATAAGGGGCCCTTTGCCGTATCTGCGGTCAGCCTCCGTACGGTTCGAACCTGACCACGGTGACCTTGATATCGGCGCCGCTCGGTGCGGTGTAGGTCACGGTCTGGCCCGACCGGCTGCCCAGGATGGCCTGCCCGAGGGCGGATTCCGGGCTGTAGACCCTGAGGTCGGTGGTGGCGGAGATCTCCCGGGAGCCGAGCAGGAAGGTCTCCGTGGCGTCGGTGTCGTCGTCGAAGTAGATCGTCACGACGGTGCCCGGGGCGATGGCGTCCGCCGTCGGAGCTTCGCCCACCCGGGCGGTGCGCAGCAGCTCCTGGAGGTAGCGGATGCGCGCCTCCTGCTTGCCCTGCTCTTCACGGGCGGCGTGGTAACCACCGTTCTCCCGGAGGTCACCCTCCTCCCGGCGTTCGTTGATTTCCGCGGCGACGGCGGGGCGGGCAGCGATCAACTCGTCGAGCTCGGCCTGCAGCCGGTCGTACGCGTCCTGCGACAGCCAGGTGGCGCCTTGATCGGTCGTGGACACAGGCGATCTCCTCGGGTGGGCATAGCGGTGGACAGGGACGACTTACCAAGTTACCAGTGCGATACACGCCGCACCGCGCTCGTTTCCCGGCGGACGGATCCACGACTCACGGCTTGCGGGCGGGGGACGGGCTCATGACCCGGCGTTGGCCGGTGTCGACGGGCGCCGACCCGTGCGTCCGGCTGGCGGTCAGTCCGCCGGTCGGCAGCGCAGCACCTCGCCGACCAGCGGTCGCCCGGTGGTGATCATCAAATGCCGCACCCGGGAATGGCGCTGTCCGGGCGCGGCCGCCACCCGGACCTCCTCCTGACCGACTGTGGCGCCGTCCCGGGACCGGGCGCGCAGCACGCAGACGGCGGCACCACCGGCCGGGACGGTCACCTCGAAGTCGACCACCACCTGCCTGTCGGTGATGTCGGTGTAGGTGATCACCTTTGCCCGGTATTCCGGATCTCCGTACTGCTCGTACAAGCGCACCGAGATCAACCCGAGCGTCGCGACCAGTGCCAGCGCGAGCAGCCCGACCAGCCACGGCCGGCGCCGCCGGACGGCCCGGCGCCGACCGTAGCGGCCCGCCGGGAACATCGGCGCTCCGGGCGGCGTTGTGGCGTGCGTCTCGATCACCGGAGGCAAACTCCTGCGGTTTCTGTCGGTGGCATCGGCAAGAATGTCAGGAGTCCATCATCTCAGCCGGCCGCCGTGGTCGGTCCGGCGGGCCGCTCGCCGTCCGGGTGTCTTCACCCGGCGTCGCCCGGGTCGTGCCGGATGTCCGGCGGCATCGGCATCGCCCGGTATGACGAGGGAGCACCGGAGTTGGCAGAGCAACTGCGTCTGATGGCCGTCCACGCCCATCCGGACGACGAGTCGAGCAAGGGGGCCGCGACCACCGCGAAGTATGTCGCGGAGGGAGTCGACGTACTGGTCGCCACCTGCACCGGAGGCGAGCGGGGCAGCGTACTGAACCCCAAGCTGGACCGCCCCGAGATCTGGGAGAACATCGCGGAGATCCGGCGCGGCGAGATGGACGCGGCGCGGGCCATCCTCGGTGTCGAGCAGGCCTGGTTGGGCTTCGTCGACTCCGGGCTGCCCGAGGGGGATCCCCTGCCGCCCCTGCCGGAGGGATGCTTCGCCCTCCAGGACCTGGCCGTTGCCGCCGGGCCACTGGTCCGGCTCATCCGTGAGTTCCGCCCGCACGTGATCACCACGTACGACGAGGAGGGCGGCTACCCGCACCCGGACCACATCATGACCCACAAGGTGACGGTGGCGGCCTTCGAGGCGGCCGCGGACCCGGCGCGCTATCCGGAGCTGGGCGAGCCGTGGCAGCCGCTGAAGCTGTACTACGACATCGGGTTCTCCAAGGGCAAGATCGTCGCGTTGCACGAGGCGATGCTGGAGGCCGGGTTGGAATCGCCGTACCAGGAATGGCTGGAGCGCTGGGAGGAACGGCCCGACAAGGGTCCCCGGATCACCACCCGGGTGGACTGCGCCGACTACTTCCCGGTCCGGGACGACGCGCTCCGGGCGCACGCCACCCAGGTCGACCCTGACGGTTTCTGGTTCCACGTGCCGATGGAGTTGCAGCGGCGGGCCTGGCCGACGGAGGACTTCCAGTTGGCCAGGTCGGTGGTCGAGAGCCCGCTGCCTGAGTCGGACCTGTTCGCCGGCATCCGGGGCACCTCGTATGCCCGATGACCGGGCAGCGGCGTACGGTTGACTGGGGCCCGTGTCAAAGCTCCCGGACTCTGCCTTGGCTCGACCGAGGACTTTGACACCGGCCCTGACGGCCGCACTTCGGAGGATCGGACATGATGACCGCTGCGCAGGTGCTCGCGGAGAACAACTTCGGGGATACCCGGTCCGGCGGCCTCGCCGGGCCGATGGGCCTGTTCATGATCGTCGTGTTGGCGATCGTCACGGTGCTGCTGATCCGCAATATGAACGCCCGGCTGCGCCGGCTGCCGGACCGTTTTCCAGCCCAGCGCGACGAGGAATCCGGCGTCGGCCCGACCACCATGGATGAATCTTCCGGAGCTTCCGGAAACCCGGGTGACCTGGGCCGGGACCGTCCACCGACATCGTGATTCATCCGCCGGGGCCCGCTCGACCCCTGTTGCCCCTCATCGGGATGGCTTAGCCTTCCGCCGGGGGACCATTCAGTCCCGCACCGTGCGCGGAGGGGGCGTCAGTGTTTGTCAGATCTGACCGGCGCCGCGTTCCAGCCACCGGCCGGACCTCCGATCGTGCCCCAGGACCGGTGTCGAGCGCGCGGCGTGGTGAGCGCGGCCCGACCACTCCGTCCGGTGCCCCGATCCGATTCGTGGTCACGGCGGGGGCGGACCCGTGACCAATCGTCGCCTGCTGGCCTGGGCCGGACTGACCACACTGCCCCGGAGGTTGGTCGGGCTGGCCGCCGTGCTGTTCGTGGTCGCCGCCGCCGCTGTCGTCGTCGGGCTGGTGGTCGGGGTGCCGTTCGGCGGCTCGACGGGGCCACCGGGCGACCCGACCCGATTGGGCGCGGCGCTGGCGATCGTGGCCCTGGCCCAGTTGGCCCGGCTGCGCTTCCGCCTGGCCACCGGCACCATAAACGTCGCCTGGGGCGAGGCGGCACTCATCATCGCCCTCTATCTCGCGCCGGCCGGCTGGATCCCGGCGGCGGTGTTCCTCGGCTCCGGGCTCGCCTGGGTGATCCTCTCGGCTGTCTCCGACGGACGGCCGCCGGTCGAGGTCGTCCGGGTCACCGCGTCGCTGACGATCGCCGCCTCGCTGGCCACCGCCGCGACCCGGCTTCTGGTGGATCCGTTCGGGTTGTCTCCCACGCCCACCTCGGCCGGCGCGATGGTCCTTGGCGCCTGCGTCTATCTCCTGGTTACCGTGACGCTCGCGGCCGGCACCATGGCGGTGCGGGAACGTACCGCGATCCGCCCACTGCTGATCGCCACGTTGCGCGGCAAGTTGCTGATGTTCGTCGGCAACGTGCTGGTCGGGCTCGTCGTGGTGACCATGCTCGATCGCGACCCGCGCTGGCTGCTGCTGCTGCCGCCGGGGCTGTGGTTGTTGCAGCAGACATACAGTCACCGGTTGCGGGCCGACGAGGAACGGCGCGTCTGGCGGACGTTCGCCGAGGCGACAAGCGCGCTCAACAAACTGAACGAGCGGGGTGTCGCGACCGCCGGGGTGACCGGGGCGCTGGCCCTGTTCACCGCCGAGTCGGTGGAACTCGACGTGGCACGCGGGGACGGCCAGTGGCGCCGGTACCGCGGGGGGTCCGACGGAAAGGTCACCGACGAGGCCATGACGCCGCCGCTCGGCCCAGCCCGGGTACGCGGCCAATCGAGGGGCGGGTCGACCGCCGCCGGGTCGAGGCCGCCGAGGGTGGCAACCGCGGCGTTCGGCGGTGACGTGGCCGGGTTCGGCAGTGACGTGGCCGGGTTCGGCAGTGACGTGGCCCGGTTCGAGGAGCCGGGCGGACCCGGCACCGGTGAGGAGCCCGAACTCAGC
This sequence comes from Plantactinospora sp. GCM10030261, assembly GCF_042666615.1. NCBI lineage: Bacteria > Bacillati > Actinomycetota > Actinomycetes > Micromonosporales > Micromonosporaceae > Plantactinospora > Plantactinospora sp. GCM10030261. Next base: position 65,195 of record NZ_JBHTDD010000001.1, on the reverse strand, counting down.
CGTTCGCTGCTGGTCGGGGCCGTGCACGTCGGCGAGTTGCGCGTTCGGCTGCCGCGATCGGTATATCCCGGCCCGCGGGACCGCGCCGCCCTGTCGGCCTTCGCCGACGCGCTGGGGGCCGCGCTGCACGACGCCGCGACGCACCGCGAACTCCGCGTGCTGACCGCGCGGTCCAGCTACGAGGCCCGGCACGACCCATTGACCGGGCTGCTGAACCGGGTGGCGTTGCTGGCTCGTGGCGACGCGCTGCTGCGGCAGCTCGGACACGACCATCCGGTCGCCCTGCTGCTGCTGGACATCAACCATTTCAAAGAGGTCAACGACACTCTCGGGCACGCGGCGGGCGACGAGCTGCTCCAGGTGATCGCGGCCCGGCTGAGCACCCTGGCCCGGCCCGGAGAGCTGCTCGGCCGGCTGGGCGGTGACGAGTTCGCGCTGCTGGTCACCGCGGCCCCGCCGGCCGGTTCCGCCGGCTCGACACCACACGCGGTACGTCGGGCACGGGAGATCATCGAAGTGCTCACCGAGGTGATGGAGGTCGCCGACGTGCGGATGTCCATCGAGGCGTCGGTGGGCGTCGTGGCGGCCGGTGCCGGCACCGCCGACATGACGGAACTGCTGCGCCGGGCCGATGTCGCGATGTACCAGGCGAAGGAGGGCGGCGGCAGCGTCGCGTCGTACGACGGCACCCGGGATGCGGCCAACACCGACCAGCTCGCCCTGCTCGCCGAGCTGCGCGAGGCGCTGGAGGTCGACGACCAGCTGGTGCTGGCCCTGCAGCCGGCCGTAGACCTGGACACCGGCGCCCCGACCGGGGTCGAGGCCCTGATCCGGTGGAGCCACCCCCGGCGCGGGATGCTCGGACCCGTCGACTTCGTCCGCACCGTGGAGAACAGCGAACTGCTCGGCGGCTTCACCCGGTACGTCGTGGACAAGGCGCTCACGGTGGCCGCCGAGTGGGGCCGGCACGGGCTCGACGTACCCATCTCGATCAACGTCTCGGCCCGCAGCCTGCTCGATCCGAGCCTGCCCGCGGATGTCGCCGAGTCGCTGCGCCAGCACCGGGTCCCGCCGCGCCGGCTGGTGCTGGAGATCACCGAAACGGTGGTGATGAGCGAGTTGGAGGTGATCGACGAGGTGCTGGGGGCGCTGCGGGCGCTGGGTGTGCAGCTCGCGGTCGACGACTTCGGCACCGGCTTCTCCTCGTTGACCTTCCTCGCCCGGGTGCCGGTGGACGAACTCAAGGTGGACCGCTCGTTCGTTATGCGGATGGCGGATTCTCCGGAGGCCGCCGCGATCGTCCGGACCACCGTCCAACTGGCCCGGGAGCTGGGCCTACGGGTGGTCGCGGAGGGTGTCGAGACGGCCGATCAGCGGGCCGCCCTGGCCCAACTCGGCTGCACCGCCGCCCAGGGCTACCACTTCTTCAAACCCATGCCGGCCGAGAAGATCGTCGCGGTGCTGCGCTCGTTGCTCGACTCCGCGCAGGCCAAAGTCTTCCCGCTGCGCGCCGACGGCGCCTCCTGACCCCGGTATCGAGGCCCGTTGCCGGAGCGCGGGCGCCCGCCGGACGGACTGGATATGGTCGGGTGGTGAATCGACTGGCCGACGCCACCAGCCCGTACCTGCAGCAGCACGCCGACAACCCGGTGGACTGGTGGCCGTGGTGTGACCAGGCATTCGCCGAGGCGAAACGCCGCGACGTGCCGGTGCTCATCTCCGTCGGGTACGCCGCCTGCCACTGGTGCCACGTCATGGCGCACGAGTCGTTCGAGGACGAGACGGTCGGCCGGTTGCTGAACGAGAACTTTGTCTCGATCAAGGTGGATCGGGAGGAGCGGCCGGACGTCGACGCCGTCTACATGACCGCCACGCAGGCGATGACCGGCCAGGGCGGCTGGCCGATGACGGTCTTCGCCACCCCGGACGGCACACCGTTCTTCTGCGGCACCTACTTCCCCCGGCCGAACTTCCTCCGGCTGCTGGAGTCGGTCACCACCGCCTGGCGCGACCAGCGGGACGCCGTACGCCAGCAGGGGGCCGCCGTGGTCGAGGCCATCGGCGGCGCGCAGGCGGTGGGTGGGCCGCAGGCCCCGCTCACCGCGGACCTGCTGGACACCGCCGCGACCCAGCTCGGCCGGGAGTACGACGAGACGAACGGCGGGTTCGGCGACGCGCCCAAGTTCCCGCCGCACATGAACCTGCTGTTCCTGCTCCGCCATCACCAGCGCACCGGCCTGGTACGCGACCTGGAGGTGGTCCGGCACACCTGCGAGGCGATGGCCCGCGGCGGCATCTACGACCAGCTCGCCGGCGGCTTCGCGCGGTATTCGGTGGACGCGCACTGGACCGTGCCGCACTTCGAGAAGATGCTCTATGACAACGCGCTGTTGCTGCGGGTCTACACCCACCTGTGGCGGTTGACCGGCGACCCGTTGGCCCGCCGGGTCGCCCAGGACACGGCCTGGTTCCTCGCCGAGGAGATGGCGGTGCCGTCCGGAGGGTTCGCCTCGGCGTTGGACGCCGACACCGAGGGTGTGGAGGGGGCGACGTACGCGTGGACCCCGGCGCAGCTCGTGGCGGCGCTCGGCGAGGAGGACGGCCGGTGGGCCGCCGACCTGTTCGACGTGACTGCCGCCGGGACCTTCGAGCACGGGACGAGCGTGTTGCGGCTGGCCCGGGACGTGGACGACGCCGATCCGGCGATCAGGGCCCGCTGGCGGGACGTCGTCGGCCAACTGCACGAGGCGCGGAACCGGCGCCCGCAACCGGCCCGGGACGACAAGGTGGTGGCGGCCTGGAACGGCCTGGCGATCACCGCGATCGCCGAGTTCAACCAGGTCGCCGACAGCTTCGGCCCGGCGGGTCCGGACGAGGACTCGCAGACGCTGGAGAGCGTGGCCGATGGCACCTTCGGCGCGATGCGCGACGCCGCCGAACACCTGGCGCGGGCGCACATCGTCGACGGCCGGCTGCGCCGGGTCTCCAGGAACGGCGTGGTGGGCGATCCGGCGGGCGTGTTGGAGGACTACGGTTGCGTCGCCGAGGCGTTCTGCGCGATGCATCAGGTCACCGGCGAGGGCCGGTGGTTGGAGTCGGCCCGCGGTCTGCTCGATGTCGCGCTGGCCCGGTTCGCCGCCCCGAACGGTGGCTTCTACGACACCGCCGACGACGCGGAGCGCCTGGTCACCCGCCCGGCGGACCCGACCGACAACGCCACCCCGAGCGGTCTGTCGTCGATCGCCGCGGCGCTGACCGCGTACGCGGCCCTGACCGGCGAGTCGAGCTACCGGGAGGCCGCCGAGCGGGCGTTGGGCACCATGGCGCCGGTCGTCGGCCGGCACGCCCGGTTTACCGGCTACTCGGCCGCCGTGGGCGAGGCGCTGCTCTCCGGGCCGTACGAGATCGCAGTGGTCACCGACGACTCGGCGGCCGATCCGCTGGTCGCGGCGGCGCACCGGCACGCGCCGCCGGGAGCCGTGGTGGTCGCCGGCCCGCCGGACCGGCCGGGGGTGCCGCTGCTCGCCGACCGGCCGATGCTCGACGGCGGCTCCACCGCGTACGTCTGCCGGGGCTTCGTCTGCGACCGCCCGGTGACGTCGGTCGACGCCCTCATCGCCCAACTCACCTGACCCTCCTCCCCCGGTGATCTTGCACTTTGGGTTGGCGCTTTAGGATTGTTTAGCCCTTTCGTCCGAGCCCAAAACGCAAGATCGCGGCAAGGGGGGTGGGGTGGGGTTCCGGCCGGGGGCTGGTGGGGTTCGGGGGGTGGTTAGGCTGATCCCGCTATGGATCCCCGAACCGGTCTGCCCGTGGTGGGCATGGTGGGCGGCGGGCAACTCGCCCGGATGACCCATCAGGCTGCCATCGCCCTCGGCCAGTCGCTGCGCGTCCTCGCCCTCACCCCCGACGACGGTGCCGCACTGGTCGCCGCCGACGTCCGGTACGGCGATCACACCGACCTGGCCGCGCTGCGTGCCTTCGCCAAGGACTGCGATGTGGTCACCTTCGACCACGAGCACGTGCCCGGCGAACACATCCGAGCGCTTGCCGCCGAGGGGGTGACGCTGTATCCGGCCGCCGACCCACTGCGGTATGCCCAGGACAAGCGGGCGATGCGGGAGCGGCTGTCGGAGATGGGCGCCCCGGTGCCCCGGTGGCGGCCCGTGGCCTCGCCGGACGACGTGACCGCGTTCGGTGCCGAAGTTGGCTGGCCGGTGGTGCTCAAGGCGGCCCGCGGCGGGTACGACGGCCGGGGCGTCTGGCTGATCGGTACCGGCGCGGAGGCCGTCGAACGGGCGGCGGCGTTGCTCGCCGGGGGTGCCGAGCTGATCGTCGAGGAACGGGTGGCGCTGCGGCGGGAACTGGCCGTGCAGGTGGCCCGCTCGCCGTTCGGCCAGGTCGCGGCGTACCCGGTGGTGGAGACGGTGCAGCGGGACGGCATCTGCGTGGAGGTGCTGGCGCCGGCGCCGGCACTGCCCGAGGAGCTGGCGGTGGCCGCGCAGCAGCTCGCCATCGACCTGGCCACCGGGCTGGACGTGGTGGGTCTGCTCGCCGTGGAACTGTTCGACACCCCGGCCGGGCTGGTCGTCAACGAGTTGGCCATGCGGCCGCACAACTCCGGGCACTGGACCATCGAGGGGGCCCGGACCTCCCAGTTCGAGCAGCACCTGCGGGCCGTGCTGGACTATCCGATGGGCAGCACGGCGCTGACCGCGCCGGTGACGGTGATGGCGAACGTGCTCGGCGGTGAGCCGGGTGGTATGGCCATCGACGAACGGCTGCACCACCTGTTCGCCGCCGAACCGGGGGCCAAGGTGCACCTGTACGGCAAGCAGGTGCGACCCGGCCGCAAGATCGGGCACGTCACGGTGCTTGGGGACGATCTCGACGAGGTACGGGCACGGGCCGCGCGGGCCGCCCGCTGGCTGCGGCACGGTGACCAGTGAGCTTCGAGAGCCCGGCGGTCGCGAACGAAGGGTGGACCTGATGAGCGACGAATCGGCACCGGCGGTCGGGCTGATCATGGGAAGTGACTCGGACTGGCCCACCATGCGGGCCGCGGCCGAGGCGCTCGACTCGTTCGGCGTCGGCTACGAGGTGTCGGTGGTCTCGGCGCACCGGACCCCGGTCAAGATGATCGAGTACGGACGCGCCGCGGCCGGTCGCGGAATCAGGGTGATCATCGCGGGGGCCGGTGGTGCGGCCGCCCTGCCCGGCATGGTCGCCTCGGTCACCCCGCTGCCGGTGATCGGGGTGCCGGTGCCACTGAAGCACCTGGACGGGATGGACTCGCTGTTGTCCATCGTCCAGATGCCGGCCGGGGTACCGGTGGCCACCGTGTCCATCGGCAACGCCCGCAATGCCGGCCTGCTCGCGGTCCGCATCCTCGGCGCGTCGGACCCCGCGGTGCGGGATCGGATGTCGGCGTACCAGGGCGAGTTGGCGGACCTGGTGGCGGAGAAGGAAGCGGCCTTGCGCGCCTCGCTCCCCTAAACCCCCCTACCACGTCGATCTTGCATTTTGGGTTGCCGTTATGGGTGCTTTTGTGCCCTATGCCGGAGCCACAACCGCAAGATCAACGAGGAGGGCTGGGGGAGGGGGACCGGGGGACGGGGGGTGCGGGGGTTACCGCATGCCGCGCAGGGCGCCGCGCAGGCGGTCCTGCGTGCGGCGGCGCCGCTCGTTGCTGGCCCCGAGCACGAGCAGCACGATCCCGACCGGGATGAGCACCAACCACGGGCCGTACACGGTAAGCGCGTGCAGCGCCGTGATCGCGGTGACCACGGCACCCACCACCACCGGCGCCTGCTGCCGGCTGGTCGAGCCGGCGATGAGCACCGCCACCGCGCCGAGCAGCAACAGGACCTGCCGGGTGCTGCTGGCGTCGCTGACCAGCACGATCGCCAGCGTGGGCAGGAAGGCGGCGACCAGCGCCGGACCGTACGCCAGCCAGCTGCTCAACTCGGGATGGTGGCGCACCTCCAGCACTCCGACCAGCAGCGCCAACGCGGCGAACGGCAGCGTGTAGGCCTCCGGCAACCCGACATCGGAAATCCACATGAGCAGCCACCAGGCGCTGATCTCGCAGGCCACCGCCGACCAGAACAGCGCCCGGCGCTCGATGGTGCCGCGTCCGGGCCGGCTCGCGGCCACCCCGATCACCGCCCCCCACGCGGCCAGCAGCGCGGCGATGTGTCGCGGCGACTGGAACGCCAGGGCGAGTGCGATCAGCGCGGCACCGTAGCCGGTCCACTCCACGGTGGCCGACTCGGCCCGCGCCTCCGGCCGGCGCAACCGGGGCAACGTCCGGGCCACCACCAGCAGCACCGCGCCGACAGCCAGCACGCCGAACGCCGACCAGGTCGGTGGCAGCCCAGCGACAAGCGCCACGGTCAGCACGAACAGTTGCGCCATCACCGAGGCGAACAACCAACCGAGAATCCGGGCGGGCTGGCTCCGGCCGGCGAACGCGGCGACGGCGCCGACACCCACCGCGGCACCCAGGGTGAACAGGGTGAGGTTCTGGACGGCGAGGCTGCCGGCCAGCCCGGCGCCGCCGGCCGCCAGACCGATGCCGAACACCAGAATCCGCGCCACCCGCAGTGAACGGGACCGCTCCGCGGCCGGCGGTGGTGGGGTGAGGGCCAGGCCGAGCATCGAGATGGTGAAGACGACGAGCGCCGCCATGGTGGCGTTCGGCCACCCCATACCGAGCGAGGTCGGCGTGATCAGCAGGGTGATGGCGGCTCCGGGCAGCACCACCGGTACCGCCCGGGCCGGGCGGCCTCCGCTCAACCCGGTCGCACCGAGTGCGGCGGCGGTGGTCAGCAGCAGAGCCGCCAACACGTTGCTCGAATCGACCGCGCCGGGCGGTGGGGCGAGCAGTTCCGGCGGCGGGCCGTCCCAGATCCGGCCCAGCACCCGGTACGGCTCGACAAGCGCGACGACAAGCGCCGGAGCCACCGCCACGATGGCCAGCGCGGCGGGTAGCGCGGAGACCGCGAGCGCGCCCACCGTCGGGCTGACCGACCACCGGCTGCGCGGCGGGTCGGGCAGCCGGCGTCGGGCACCGCCGAGCAGCACCGTCCACCGCCGGTGCGGCCCGTCGGTGGCCCCCGGCGGTGGGGTGGCCGCCCGCATCAGCTCGGCGAGCACACCGAGCAGCGCGGCGGCCGCCGCGTAGACGCCGTACGGCAGATCAGTGAAGAACGACACCGCCGCGGTCACGGTGGCGCCGCAGGCGATGCCGACCGTCGCGTACGGCAGATATTCCGGGACCCGGCGACGGGCCAGGGCAAGGAGCGCGACGCCGAGGCTCGATCCGCCCAGAGTCGCCGTCAGGATGATCTCCGCGGCCCAGCCGAGCTGAGCGGCCAGTGCGGCCAGCGCGCCGGGGAGAGCGAGTAGGGCGCCACCGGTGGCCATACCGCCGATCTGGGCCAGGTGCACCGGCATCGCCGCCGCCCGATCCACGGCCGGTGCCGGCTCGCCGTCCGGGCGCGGCTCCGGCTCGGCGGTCATCGTGCCGATGGCGCGGGCCAGCACCGCCACCACCACGCCCAACAGGGCGATCCCGATCAGCGCCGTGGCCGTGGTCCACGGGCGGACCAGGCTGGCGCCGACGGCGTGCAGCGCCATGCAGCCGGCGAGGACGGCTCTGGTGAGCCCGGCGCGCGGATCGGCGGCCGCCACGGCGGCGGTCGCGTAGCCGATCGCGACGACGCCGCTCACCACCATCGGCGACCACCAGGGCAGGCCGAACGCGGCCGGTGTACCGATGGCGGCCAGCCCGGCGCAGACCGCGGCGACGTCGTACGCCCGGGGCCTGGGCAGCAGGATCGAGGCCGCGAGGGCGAGCAGGGCCAGCGCCACCGGTGCCTGCCAACCGGCCCCGCCCGGCACGTGAGCCGACCAGTTCGTGAGGTCGGCCGCCCAGATCCGGCCCGGCGTGGCCAACGCCCGCAATCCGCCGACCACCGCGGTCCAGCCGGCCACCGCCGCGATCACCGCACCGGTGACCAGCAGACCGAACGTCGGTCCCCGGCGCCACTGGGCGGGCATCGCCCGGGCGGCTGCGGCGACCATCAGTACCAGCCCCGCCGCGGCTGCCAGCGCGGAGCCGGGCACCAGGATCGCCGCGATCCGGGCGAGCGCGCCGACCGCGGCGGCCGTGGCGGCGGCCGCGGCGAAGTCCGGGCCGTCCAGCGTCCGGTCGGCGCGTCGGCTGGCGTCGATGGACGGGGCGAGGACCAGCAGCGCAGCCGCGACCAGCAGGGCGGCGCCGACCAGGGCGTCGGCGAGGGTCGCCCCCGGCGCGCCGAAGGCCGCGATGGCGACCGCCAGCGCGCCGAGGCCGGTGCCGGCCGTCAGCGGGAAACCGATCTGCCGGTGCGCGACCTGGCGCAGCGCCGCGTAACCGAGCGTGCCGCAGGCGGCCAGGAAGCTGGCGGCCAGCACGGTCAGGCTGGCCCGTTCGACCGCTTCCGGTGCCGGTGCCGGACCGAGCGGCAGCGCCGCCGCCGCGAACGCGGCCACCGCGCCGGGCACCGCCAGCGCGGCCCCGCCGGCTGCCCAGTCCGCGACGACGCCGGCCAGGCGGCCCCGGCCGGCGATCCCGCCCCCGGCCGTACGATCACCGACGGCGTTCAGGCGGGTGGACCGCGGCACGTACCAGGCGGCGGAACCGGCGGAGCTGGCGACGCGTGGGGCCAGCGCGATAAGCACCCCCGCGACGGCCAGCACGGTGAGCACGGCCGCGGTGGACGCGGGACGGGTCATCGCCGCGCCGGCGGCGCCGAGACCGGCCACGGCGGCACCCACCGCGTGCGCCCGGGCGGCCCGTTCCGACTCGGCGGTCAGCCCGGTGACGGCGATACCGATCGCCGCGAGCACCCCCGGCCAGGGGGCGGCCGGCCACGGCAGCCCCAGCGCGGCGGGCACCGCGAGCGCCGTCACCACGGTCCCGGTCACCGCGAACTCACGGCGCAGGCCAGCCGGAAGAGCGATCACGGCGGTCACCGTGAGCAGGAACGCCGCGGCGGCGAGCTGCCAACCGGCGGGACCGACGGCCCGGGCCAACGTGTCGGCGTACCCACCGAGATCGGCCTGCCACGGCGGCAGGGCGGCCCGGATCGGCGCCAGCGCGGCGCGTAGCGCGGTGCCGGCGACCACCGCTCCGATCACCACGAGGGCGATCGCCGAGGCCAGCTCCGGGCCGCGACGCAGTCGCGGCGGGACGGCGCGCACGCCGATCCCGGTCACCGCGACAACGGCGGCGACGGGGAGCAGGGCGCGGCCGGGCACGGCCACGGCCGCCACCCGACCAAAGGCGCCGATGACCGCCAGGGTCAGCAGGCCGGCGGCGACATCGGTAAGCGCGGGGCGGCCCACGCTCATCGCGCCGACAAGTGCCACGGCCGCGGCCAGCAGCAGGACGGTGGCGCCCCGGACAGCTTCCGGCACGGTCACAGCGACTACCAGGGCCTGGACCGCGTACGCCAACGCGATGGTGATCGCCAGGGCGTGCAGCAACCAGGTCAGCTCGCGCAGCCAGGCGATTACCGGGGCGGTGGGGGCCGTCGCGGCGGCGGGCGGCACGTCCGGTTCGAACTCCGCGCCCGCGCCGGTCCGGCTCGCGCGCTCCCCGATGCCGGTGGTGACGACGGCGTCCGACTCCTCTTCGGCCCCCTCGGGCCGGCTGACGGCCGGGTCGTCGGCGCGCCGCCGACCCGGCCGGTCCGCCGTGTGGTCGGCAGCCGGCTCCGCCGGTCCGGCGCGCCTGGACAGCCAGGACGTCACCACCAGCCGTCCGTCCACGGTGAACAACCGAGCGAGGTAGAGGTCCAGGACCGCCACACCGGTGAGGGTCAGCGCCCACCCGGCCGGGCCGGTGATCCAGTCGTACGCCAGCAACGGCAGCACGGGCTGTCCGGCGAGGACGGTGGCGTACCGGGGGGCGGCCAGCCCGGTGGCCCCGGCATACAGGCCGGCGACCAGTGCGGTGCTGAGGAACGTGAATCCGGCGAAGACCGCACCGGACAGCCCGCTGGTCCAGACCGCGTCCACCGTCCACACCGCGTACCCGGTCAACGGCACCAGCAGGAGCCCCACCGCGGCGATCGTTTCGGCGGTGGAGGTGAGCCCGCGCCGGGCCACCACCGGCGCGGCGGCCAGCATGAGGACGGTCGCGCCAGCGAGGATGGCGACCCGGCTGCCGTCGGCGAGCGAGGTGACCGCCACCACCGCGAACGCCGCCGCCGCGACGCCGAACAGCAGTCCGGCCAGGCCGAGGAAGATGTTCTGCACCTCGCGGGAGGACGCCTCCGGCTGGTGCGGTCGGTCCGCTCCGCCGGCCGGGTCCGGCGGGAAGTCCAGGCGGGGCGGTGGCTCGCCGGCGCCCACATTCGACGGTCGGGGGTCGACGCGCGGCTCGTCGGGATCCAGCGACGGCGCGGCCGGGTACGGCGACGAGGTGGCGCGCCTCCGGCGTACCCGGTCGTCGTGGAGCGGACCCTGTCGCGGCACCCGGGGCCCGGTGGCGGCGGGGTCTCCGCCACCGGCGCGACCGCTCGCCACCCGGTCCGCAGGCGCCTGGTCGGGACGGACCCGGTCGGCCGTGGGGCCGGCCGAGGTGGACTCGGGGGCCGTGGGGCCGGCCGAGGTGGACTCGGGCGCTGTAGGGCCGGCCGACGTGGACCCCGGCGGCTTGGGGGCGCCCGAGGTGGACTCCGGTGCCGCGGCGGGTGCCGCCCCGGTCCGGGGGGCCGTGGTCGGGGGGGTCGCGGGGCGTTCGGTCCCATCCGGGCGGTCCGCATGCGGTCCGCTGGTGCCCGGTCCGCTGGTGCCCGGTCCGCTGGAGGCCGGTCCGCTGGTGCCCGGTCCGCTGGAGGCCGGGCCGGCGGGGAACGGCCCGGCCGGTGGCGGTGTCTGCGGTGGACGGCGGTTGGCGCCGCGCCGGAATCGGCGGGACCGGCTGGCGGCCCGCAGCTTCTCCTCGCTGGCGTGCGCCAGGATGTCCCGCTGGAACATCGCCGCCTGCATCTGCTGGGCGATCTTCTTCTGTTCCTGCGCGATCGCCAGCTCGCGCTGCTTCATCTCGGCGATGGAACGCTCGATACGGACCAGGTCGTCCGCCCACTGGTGCTGCTCCGCGCCGCAGAAGGGGCAGATCGGTGCCGACTCGATCAGGCGTCCGCACGAGGAGCACTGGTACGTACTCATGGCTCCCCCTTCGCGCGGCCGTCCGCGTTTGTCTCCCACCGAAGCATGCCCAAACCAGGCAACTGTTGAATAGCCCCTTGGTGATGGAAGATCACGCGGAAACGGCGGCGACCGTGGACCTGGCCGGTCCACGGTCGCCACCGTCGTCGCGTCAGGCCTGGGGACGTCCCATGCCGCGGTACTCCCAGCCGGCCTGGGCCCACAGGTGGGGATCGAGGCAGTTCCGACCGTCGATGACGCGTCGGCCGGCGACCAGCTCTCCCAGGGCGACCGGGTCGGCGTTTCGGAAGTCGGCCCACTCGGTCAGCACGCAGATCAGGTCGGCGTTCCGGGCGGCGTCGGCCATGCTGGCCTCGTAGGTCAGTTCCGGCTGCGCCTTACGGGCGTTGTCGATGCCCTCCGGGTCGTACACGCGGACGTCCGCGCCGGCCTTGCGCAGCAGCGCCGCGACCGCCAGCGACGGCGCGTCCCGTACGTCGTCGGAGTTGGGCTTGAAGGTGGCACCGAGCACCGCGATCCGGGTGCCCGACAGGTCCGGGCCCGCCGGGCCGTAGCGGCGGCCGAGCAGATCGGCGGCGAGTTGGAGCACCCGGTTGCGTCGGCGCGTGTTGATCAGGTCCACCTCGTGCAGGAACCGCAGCGCCTCACCGGCCCCCAGTTCCTGGGCGCGGGCCTGGAACGCACGGATGTCCTTGGGCAGGCAACCGCCGCCGAAGCCGACTCCAGCCTGGAGGAACCGGTTGCCGATCCTCGGGTCGTACCCGATCGCCCGGGCCAGTTGGGTGACGTCGCCGCCGGCGACCTCGCACACCTCGGCCATCGCGTTGATGAACGAGATCTTGGTGGCCAGGAACGCGTTCGCCGCCACCTTCACCAGCTCCGCCGTGGCGAAGTCGGTGACCACCAGCGGGACCTCGCGGTCCTCGGTGGCGGCCAGGTCGAACACGCCCTTGTGCGCGGAGTAGAGCATGTTGTTTGCCCACTCGGACTTCACCCCGACGACGATCCGATTCGGACGCAGCACGTCCTCGACCGCGAAGCCCTCCTGCAGGAACTCCGGGCTCCAGGCGACCTCGATCCCGAGGTCCGTCTCGGTGTGCTTGCCGACCAGTTGCTCGATCCACTCGGCGGTGCCGACGGGGACTGTCGACTTGCCGACGATCAGCGCCTTGCGGTTCAGGTGCTGGGCCAGGCTGGTGACCGAGTTCTCCACGTAGCTGAGGTCGGCGCCCATCCCGTCGGCCCGTTGCGGAGTGCCGACGCAGATGAAGTGCACGTCGCCGAATCCGGCGGCCTCCTGGTACGAGGTGCTGAACCGCAGCCGCCCGGAGGCCAGGTTGCGGCGCAGCAGTTCGTCGAGGCCGGGCTCGTGGAACGGCACCTCACCGGCGGACAGGCTGGCGATCTTGTCGGCGTCGACGTCGACGCCCATCACCTCGTAGCCGAGCTCGGCGAAGCAGATGGCATAGGTCGCACCCAGGTAGCCGGTGCCCAGGAAGGTCAGCCGGGGCCGGGCGGCGCCCGACGGCGGGCTGACCGTGCCGAACGGGACGGGCTGAGTGGTCGGGTACGGAATCGTCACGCCTGGGTTCTCCGCTCGCACTGGCGGCGCTACTTTGCGTCGCAGCTGACTGCGGCGCCTCGCGTGGGCACCGGAAGTGGACATTACTGCTCTAACAATGGCGATCTGCTGTTGTGTGAGCTGGCTCATGCCGCCGCATCGGGCGCAGGAGACGATAGTGGATGAGCCTACGCGCCGGTAAGTGACGGGCGAACCCTGGTCGGTATCCTCGCTCGGCGCGGCCGGGCCACCAGTACGCCGACGCTACCGCTGACCAGCATAGTCGCCAAGGAAAGGGCCACGATGACGACAGAATCGTCGTTTGACCTCTACCGGTTGACCGAGGAACACGACGCCGTCCGGGCGGCGGTCCGCGACGTTTGTGACGCGAAGGTCGCGCCGAACGCGGCGGAGGCCGACGAGACCGGCGAGTTCCCGAAGGCGTCCTACGAGGCGCTGCGGGCTGCCGACTTCCACGCCCCGCACGTTCCGGAGCAGTATGGCGGCGCGGGGGCGGACGCCTTGGCCACCGCCATCGTGATCGAGGAAGTCGCGCGGGCCTGCGCTTCCTCCTCCCTCATTCCAGCGGTCAACAAGCTGGGCACCATGCCGCTGCTGCTGGCCGGGTCGGACGAGGTGAAGCGTCGCTACCTCACCCCGGTGGCCGCCGGCGAGGCGATGTTCTCGTACTGCCTCTCCGAGCCGGAGGCCGGCAGCGACGCCGCGTCGATGACGACCCGGGCCGAGCGGGACGGCGACCATTACGTGCTCAACGGGGTCAAGCGGTGGATCACCAACGCCGGTGTCTCGGAGTTCTACACGGTGTTCGCGGTGACCGATCCGGCCGCCCGGTCCCGGGGGATCTCGGCGTTCGTGGTGGAGAAGTCCGATCCCGGGGTCAGCTTCGGCGCTCCGGAGAAGAAGCTCGGCATCAAGGGCTCACCCACTCGTGAGGTGTATCTGGACAATGTGCGCATTCCGGCGGACCGCATGATCGGCGCGCCGGGCACCGGCTTCGCCACCGCGATGCGCACGCTGGACCACACCCGGGTCACCATCGCCGCCCAGGCCGTCGGCATCGCCCAGGGTGCCCTGGACTACGCCACGGCGTACATCAAGGAACGCAAGCAGTTCGGCAAGCCGGTGGCCGACTTCCAGGGTGTCCAGTTCATGCTCGCCGACATGGGGATGAAGCTGGAGGCGGCGCGACAGATGACATACGTCGCGGCCGGGAAGTCGGAGCGCGGCGACGCCGATCTGACCTTCTTCGGCGCCGCGGCCAAGTGCTTCGCCTCCGACGCGGCCATGGAGATCACCACCGACGCGGTCCAGCTCCTCGGCGGGTACGGCTACACGCGTGACTACCCGCTGGAGCGGATGATGCGGGACGCCAAGATCACCCAGATCTACGAGGGTACGAACCAGGTGCAGCGGGTCGTCATGGCGAGGCAGTTGCTCAAGGGCTGACTCTGGTCGCCCGGCGGATGTGCTGCTCACGCAGGCCGGGTTGTAGAGGTATCGGACGAGGACCCCGCGTGGGTGGGAATTCCCTTTGCGCTGCTGTAGCCCGCCGCCGGGGTCGGGCCAGGGCGCCGGGGCAGTGAGTGATGTGCCGGCCGGAGCGGCAGCGGGTCAGGGTGCCGGCGGATGTGCCGACCGGAGCGGTAGCAGGTCGGCGGTGAGGTCGGCGGTGTCCGCGTCGCCCGCTGGCAGCGCCCTCGGCGGCAGACCCCCGACCGCCGGGCTCATCGGTGCCGCCGCCACCGAGTCCGGCCAACCGGGCGGCGGTCGCCACCGCTCGGCCGACTGCCAGATCGGCGGCTCGTCGACGGCCAACGGGCTGGTTTGCGGTAAGTCCGGTATTACCGTGATGTCCGCCGGTGCGGCGACGTGGGCCGGTTCGGCGTACCACGCCGGTGGCGCCGTGCCGCGTCGCCAGCGCCCGGGGCTGAACGCCGTCGCCACCAGCGGCACGCCGATCAGCACGGCGAACCCCTCGGCCGGCCGGATCAGCTCCGCGCCGAACGGCGCGCCAAGCTCGCGTACCCACTGGTTCGCGAGCGCCGGATGGGCGGCGACCCAGCCCGCGGTTCCGAGGTAGGTCAGGCCGGCGAAAGCTGGACCGAGCGGGCTGAGCCGCGTGGTGGTCAGCAGCGCCACGATCAGGCCGGCGGCGAGCAGGGCGGCCAGTCCGGCCAGCCGGTCCGCGGCGAGATCGCCGTCCGGCCGGGTGCCCGCCCGGCCGTACGCGACCATTCCGTACCCGCTGAGCGCCCACACCGTGGGCGCCAGCACCAGGGAAAGCATGAATGAGTTGACGTGCCGCATCGGTCCCCCCGCGTGCTGCCTGCGAGAGAAACCTTACGCTGTGCGACCGTTCTATCGCGTGGCGTTGTCGCGCCAGGATGACGGCGGATCGGACCACGGCGTCCCACCGTCGCGTCGCCCAGCGCCCCCGGTCGGCTGCGGATCCGGATAACCGAGGCTGAGTGGAGCCGTGTCCGGCTCCTTCTCCGGCTCCCGCAGCACCGACCAGTCGATGGTGCGCTCGGCCGGCTGGTCCTCGGCCGACCGGGTCTTCGGACCGTCGACCCCGACCAGCGCGGCCTCGCCGCTGGACGTCGACTCCGGCCAGCGCCGCCACCGTTGCCCGCTGAAGGTCGCCATCACCAGGAGCAGACCGATCATGAACAGGGTGCCGTTGTCCAGCGGGAGGCGCAGCGGCAGCGGGTCACCGAGAACCTTCCAACTCGCCGGCACCTGGTTGCGCACCCCGAACGGGTTGATGAACATGCCCACGTACGGGGCGACCAGCAGCAACCCGGCCACCAGCGGCCCGAGCGGCGAGAATCGCAGCGTCCCCAGCAGACCGAGCACTATTCCGGCGACCGCCAGATAGACCGCCGGCTCGATCAGATTCGCCACGTTGTACGTGCCGGCGTCAGCCCACCTGGCGATGGTGGAGGCGGACCCGTCCTGACCGAGGGCGATCAGGACCCAGGACAACGGGGCCGCCGCCAGGCCGGCGAGGAAGCTCCAGAAATGTCGCATCGGCGCACCGTACCGTTTCCGTTGTGACCGACCCCACGGTGGTCCGCCGGCCGGCGGCGCGGGTGGTTGCGGCCGTCTCTTGTGCAAATGGCGCCAACTACGGCACGTCCGTTACGTCGTAGCGTCAATGTCATGAGCAACGCGAGTGGCAAGCCGACCTCCTACTCCCGGGTCACGCTGAGCCGGATCATGACCGCGGTGGACGTCAACCTCTACGGCACGGTCCACGGCGGCGTGCTTATGAAGTTCGTCGACGACGTGGCCGGCGCGTCCGCCGCCCGGCACAGCGGCGGCACCGCTGTCACGGCCGCGATCGACGAGATCGTCTTCTCCGAGCCGGTCCGGGTCGGCGACCTGGTGCACGCGCACGCACAGGTCAACTGGACCGGTCGTACCTCCATGGAGGTGGGGGTGCGGGTGGTCGCCGAGCGTTGGGACACGGCCGAGGACGAACCGGTACCGGTGGCCACCGCGTACCTCGTCTTCGTGGGCGTGGACGTGGCCGGCGGGCCGCGTGAGGTGCGTCCCGTGCTGCCCGAGACCGCGGCGGACCACCGGCGGTTCCGGGAGGCCGAGATCCGCCGGGCACACCGGCTGGCCCGGCGGCAGGCGATCCAGCGACACCGTGAGGTCGGTTGAGCACACCCGTCGGCCGCGCACACCGGACGCGGCCCGGGCATGTGGGGCGGCCACGCGTCGCGACGCCGGGACGGCTGCGCAGAATGGCCACCCGGGTACGGCAAGATGGCGGTGGGCCGGCACAGCGCCGTGCTGGTCGGGGAGGGGTGGAACAGTGGACGAGGTGCTCTGGGCGCCGCCGGACGACGTCGTCGAACGGTCCCGGATCGGTCACTACCTGCGCTGGCTGCGCACCGAGCGCGGACTGGACTTCGCCTCGTACGACGACCTCTACCAGTGGTCCGTGAGCCACGTGCCGGCGTTCTGGCAGTCGATCTGGGACTACTTCGACGTCATCGCGCACACCCCGGCGGAGCGGGTCCTGGTGGGCGACCACATGCCGGGCGTCCGCTGGTTCCCCGGGGCGACGCTCAACTACGCCGAGCACGTGCTGCGGATGCCGGGGATCGGCGACGACGAGCCGGCCGTCATCGCGTACAGCCAGAGCCGTCCGCCGGTCACCCGGACGGCCGCGCTGCTGCGCGAGGACGTCGGGCGGGTCCGGGCCGGGCTGCGCCGGCTCGGCGTGGGCCCGGGCGACCGGGTGGCCGCGTACGCGCCGAACATCCCCGAGACGTACGTGCTGATGCTCGCGACGGCGAGCCTCGGCGCGATCTTCTCGTCCTGCGCGCCGGAGTTCGGCACCCGCAGCGTCACCGACCGGTGGCGGCAGATCGAGCCGGCGGTGCTGGTGGCGGTCGACGGATACCGGTACGGCGACAAGCCGGTGGATCGGCGGGCCGAGGTGGCCGCGATCCGGGCGGCGCTGCCGTCGGTCCGGCACACCGTGCTGCTCGGCTACCTCGACCCGGAGGCCACCCCGGACGACGGCGCGTTGCCCTGGTCGGAGCTGGCGGCCCCGACGGACGAGCCGCTGGCGTTCGCGCCGGTGCCGTTCGACCACCCGCTGTACGTGCTCTACTCCTCGGGTACCACCGGGCTGCCCAAGCCGATCGTGCACGGTCACGGCGGCATCCTGCTGGAACACCTGAAGATGCTGGCGCTGCACCACGACCTGGGCCCGGGCGACCGGTTCTTCTGGTTCTCCACCACCGGGTGGATGATGTGGAACTTCCTGGCCTCCGGTCCAGCGGTCGGCGCCGCGATCGTGCTGTTCGACGGCAACCCGGCGGTCCGGGCGGAGCCCGGCCGGCCGGCCGAGCCCGACCTGGGCGGGCTGTGGCGGCTGGCCGCCGAGTCCGGCGTCACCTACTTCGGCACCTCGGCGCCGTTCCTGCTGGCCTGTCGCAAGGCCGGGCTGCGGCCGCGGGACCTGGCCGACCTGTCCGCGCTGCGCGGGTTGGGTTCCACCGGAGCACCGCTGCCCGCCGAGGGCTTCACCTGGGTGTACGAGGCGGTGTGCGACACCCTCCAACTGCAGTCGCTGTCCGGGGGCACGGACGTCTGCACCGGCTTTGTCGGCGGAGTGCCGTTGCTGCCGGTGCGTGCCGGTGAGATAGCGTGCCGCTGCCTCGGGGCGCGGGTGGAGGCGCGCTCGGCGGACGGCACTCCCGTCATCGACCAGCTCGGTGAGTTGGTGATCACCGCTCCGATGCCCAGCATGCCGGTCGGCTTCTGGAACGACCCGGACGGCGTCCGCTACCGGGAGGCGTACTTCGACCTCTACCCGGGTGTGTGGCGGCACGGCGACTGGATCACCATCAACTCCCGGGGCGGGTGCGTGATCACCGGTCGGTCCGACGCGACCCTCAACCGGGGCGGTGTACGGCTCGGCACCGCCGAGTTCTACTCCGTGGTCGAGGGGCTCGACGAGGTGGTGGACTCGGTGGTGGTGCACTTGGAGGACGCCGAGGGCGGCGCGGGCGAGCTGCTGCTGTTCGTGGTCCTCGCCGACGGGCTGGAGATGGACGACGCGCTGCGCACGAAGATCGTGCGCGAGCTGCGTACCGCGCTGTCGCCCCGGCACGTGCCCGATGAGATCCATCAGGTGCGCGCGGTGCCCCGGACGCTGTCGGCCAAGAAGCTGGAGGTGCCGGTCAAGAAGATCCTGACCGGTACGCCGGTGGATTCGGCGGCGGCGACCGGTGCGCTGGCCAATCCGGAGTCGCTTGTCGCCTTCGAGCGGTTGGCCCGGGACCGCGCCACGGGTTGATCCCCGGCCCGGCCTCGGGTATCGGCCGCCACGTCCAGACCATCCCCCGTCCGGGGGAGCCGGCTCACGACGTCGCGGGAGGGCGGGCCGACCGGTGGCCGGCACCATAGTGGAAATGAACGCCGCCACCTGTGTCGAGCCTGCCTGGAACATCTCCAGCCACCAGGAGCGGCGGCCGCCGCGCTGGTCGGTCCGGGTCGCCCACCTGATCCCGCTACTCGTGCTCCCGTCGGCGCTCTGGCGGATCGCCCTGGTGGCCGGTTTCTCGCTGGGCGCCTCCGTCGACGGGACGCCGGTCAGCGTGCACGGCGGCGAGGCGGCCTACATCCTCGGGCTGTCGCTGGTCACCGAGGCGCTTGCCCTGCTGTCGCTGGGCCTGGTCCGGCCGTGGGGCGAGGTCGTGCCGAGCTGGATGCCACTGATCGGCGGTCGCCGGGTGCCACCGCTCGCCGCGATCGTGCCCGGGACCGTCGGCGCGGTCCTGCTGACCGTCATGTGGACGTTCGCCACGGTCAACCTGTTCGTGCCGAGCCGCAACGAGTTCGATTTCACAAGCGGGTGGTGGCAGGCATTGCTCGTCGCGTGCTACCTGCCGAACCTGCTCTGGGGCCCGCTGTTGCTGGTCCTCGTCGGGGCGTACCACCGCCGGCGTGGTCGGTCGTAACGGCCGGCCGGGATCAGCCGATCTCCGCGGTGACCTTCTCCACGGCCCGCCGCTGCGCCCAGCGGACCGGGTCGGTGTGCGCGCACAGCACCAGGCTGGCGCCCACGGCCAGCGGGGCGAGCAGCCAGTCCAGCGGGTCGGGGCGCCGGTCGGTGTCGACAAGCACCCGGTCGCCAGCGGAGATCCCCAACTCCGCGGCGCGCCGGGCCGCGGCGGGAGCCAGCTCCGCGCTCTGCGCGCCCCCGTCCGGGTACGGGGTGAAGTGGTCGCCGTGGCCACGGACCTGCACCACGTAGTCGACGAAGCCGTCGGGCACCACCCGCAGCGGGGCGGCGAGCGGAGCGAGGGCGAGCGCGAACCGCTCGCCGGCCGGCCAGTCGGCCGCCTCGGGCACCCGGTCGGCGGCGACGAACAGGGCCTCGACCGGTTCCGGTGTGCCGGTGCGCACGGCTGCCCCGGCCGACCAGCAGCCGAGCAGCACGGCGGCGGTCTGCCAGTGCGGCGGGAGCAGCACGCCGACCGGGTCGTCGGTGGCCAGCCCGACCTCGTCGACAAGCAGGTTGGCGGTCTTCGCCACCCAGTTCGCGAGGGTCGCGCCGGACAGCTCGGTCCGCTCGCCGGTGGCATCGTCGTACCAGGTCAGCAACGGCTGGGCGGGATCGGTGGCGACGGCTGCGGCGAAGCGTCGGGCGAGGTTGTCGGTCATCGACGGCGACGATACCGGCCGGGCCGGCGCGACTCGCCCGGCGACCCACGCCAGGCCGCGCCACGCCGCGCTCAGGAACACGGCCGGTGGCGGGTCGGGTGCAGGACAGTTACGTGTCGGGTCGCGGTCGTCGGCGGTGTGGGGACCCGGCGTAGGCTTTGCGCAGAGTGTCGTTGCGCACAGTCGACGATCCGTCGTCGGTGTGCCGTGACCGCCCGGAACCGCTGTGCCTGTGAGTTGAGGAGTCGCCCCGTGACCGCCGGTCGTCCGCCCCGCGTGCTCATCGACGCCACGAGTGTCCCCGCTGATCGGGGCGGTGTGGGCAGATACGTCGACGGCCTGTTGGGCGCCCTCGAAGGCCCGGCCCGGATGGCTGTCGACCTGGTGGTGGTGGGCCTGCGCACCGACGCCGAGCGGTACGCCCGGATGTTGCCGCACGCCGAGGTGATCGCGGCGCCGGCCGCGGTGGCGCACCGACCGGCCCGGCTGGCGTGGGAACAGACCGGCCTGCCGCTGCTGGCGCAGCAGGTGGGGGCTGACGTGTTGCACTCGCCGTTCTACACCTGCCCGCTGCGGGCGGGTTGTCCGGTGACGGTCACCGTGCACGACGCGACCTTCTTCACGGAGCCCGAGCACTACGACAAATCCCGCCGTACGTTCTTCCGCAGCGCCATCAAGACCTCGTTGCGGCGGGCGGACCGGGTGATCGTCCCGAGCAAGGCCACCCGGGACGAGTTGATCCGGCTGCTGGACGCCGATCCGACCCGGATCGACGTGGCGTACCACGGAGTGGATCACGCGGCCTTCCACGCCCCGACGGAGGAGGAGAAGGCCCGGGTCCGGGCCCGGCTCGGCCTCGGCGGCAGCAGCTATGTGGCGTTCCTCGGCGCCAAGGAGCCGCGCAAGAACGTGCCGAACCTGATCCGTGGCTGGGTGATCGCGGTCGCCGACCGGGAGGACCCGCCGGCCCTCGTGGTGGCCGGCGGTCAGGGGCACGACGACGAGATCGACCGGGCGGTCGCCGACGTGCCGGCGCACCTGCGACTGCTGCGGCCGGGCTACCTGCGTTACGCCGATCTGCCAGGGTTCCTGGGCGGTGCCCTGGTCGCGGCCTATCCGTCGTACGGCGAGGGCTTCGGTCTGCCGATCCTGGAGGCGATGGCGTGCGCGGCACCGGTGCTGACCACGCCGCGGCTGTCGCTGCCCGAGGTGGGCGGGGACGCGGTCGCGTACACCAGTGAGAATCCCGAGCAGATCGGGGCCGACCTGGCCGCGCTGCTGGATGACGAGTCCCGGCGGTTGACCCTGGCCAAGGCCGGGTTCGACCGGGCCAAGGAGTTCACCTGGGAGTCCAGCGCCGACGTGCACATTTCCGCGTGGAGCCGGGCCCGCGGCTGACCGGGTGGGGCCGTCGTACCGTGGCGGCGTGCCCCCGTCCGGCATGATGTGCGAATGTTCTATGCAGTCATCCCCGCGGGGGGCAGCGGAACCCGGCTCTGGCCGCTGTCCCGGGCCGGCCACCCCAAGTTCCTCCACCCGCTGACCGGCACGGCTGCCTCGCTGTTGCAGGCCACCGTGCAGCGCCTCGCGCCGCTGGCCACGCCGGACCGCACCCTAGTGGTCACCGGGGTGGCGCACGCGGCCGCGGTGGCCCGCCAACTCGCCGGGGTGCCCGAGGAGAACATCCTGGTCGAGCCCTCCCAGCGGGACTCGTGCGCGGCGATCGCGCTGGCCGCGGCGGTCATCGCGACCCGGGAGCCGGACGCGGTGATGGGGTCCTTCGCCGCCGACCACCTGATCACCGATCCGGGTGCGTTCGAGGCCGCGCTGCGGGAGGCGATCTCCGGGGCGGAACAGGGACTGCTCATGACGGTGGGGATCCAGCCCACCAGGCCCGAGACCGGATACGGCTATCTGGAGTGCGGGGAGACGATCGGGTCCGGTCCGCTGCGCCAGGTGGCGGAGTTCCGGGAGAAGCCGGCCGCCGACGTCGCCGAGGGGTACCTGCGGTCCGGGCGGCATCTGTGGAACGCCAGCATGTTCGTCTGGCGGGTGGACGTCTTCCTGGCCGAACTGGCCCGGCAGCAGCCAGCGCTGCACGCCGGCATCGTGGCCATCGCGCGGGCGTGGGGTACGCCGGCACAGGACGAGGTGCTGGGTGCGGTGTGGCCGACGCTTCCCAAGATCTCGGTGGACTACGCGGTGATGGAGGGGGCCGCCGCGGCCGGTCGGGTGGCGACCGTGCGGGGCGACTTCGGCTGGACCGACGTGGGTGACTTCCACACGCTCGCCGACGTACTGCCCGCCGACGAGGATCGCAACGTGGTGCTCGGCGCCGAGACGGCGGAGGAGAAGCCAGGGGTCCTGCTGCGTGACAGTAGCGGTCTGATCGTGGTCCCACAGTCCGGCCGGCTCGTCGCCGCCCTCGGTGTGCACGACCTCATCGTGGTGGACACGGCGGACGCGGTGCTGGTCTGCCCCCGGGACCGGGCCCAGGATGTGAAGAAGTTGGTCGAAGACCTGCGCGACCGGGGCGAGGACGGACTCGTCTGAAGCGGTGACGCTAAACGGGGGCAGTCCGAGCCGGTGCGCGGGATGGGCGGCCACCTTCGCGGACCTCGGTCCGCGAACCCTCGTGGTGGCCGCCCCGTTGTGCCCCGGGCGTCGCGGCGGATCCCCCGATACGCCGCGACCGTTCCCCGTGTCGTCGCGGCGGATCCCCCGATACGCCGCGACTGTTCCCCGGAGGTCGCGGCTGTGCCGCGACCGGTACCCCCATAAGTCGCGGCGACGACGCGCCGCGACATGGCCGAGCATGCCCGGGGCCGCACGGGCCGGTCGAGCCGTTTCAGTCCTCGCTGAAATATTGATGTGGAAAGGGCCCGGTACAGTTCGAGGTGCGCTGGGGCGAAAGGGCCCCACGACCGCCAGGAGCGTTCGGTGCTGAGAATCCACTTCTCCAGCGAGGACGTCGGCCGCACCCGGGTCGCCGCCACCGCCGATCCGCTATGGGAACTCGTGCTCAGCCTGCATCTGTTACAGGCCCGGGACGCGGATCCGGCGATGGCCGGCTGGCGTCGGGCGGTGACCGCCGGGCTGCGCCGGGACCGGGCCGCTGCTCGCTTCCGGCTGCTGCTGGCCCTCAACCCGCCACGCGGCTACTTCCCCGACTTCCTCACCCCGCAGGAGACCCGGCAGGGCCTGGAGGCGGGGCTGGACGCCCTGCGCTCCACCCCGGTGACCCGGTTGCGGCGCGACCTCGCCGTGCTCGCCGCGGAGAACCCGCTGCCCACCTCGACCGCGGCGTTGGCCAGGGGCGAACCGGAGGCGTTGCGCGACCTCACCGATCTGATGGAGCACTACCGGGCGGTGGCGGTCACGCCGTACTGGCCGCGGGTGCAGGCGGCCGTGGACGCCGATCGAGCGCGGCGGGCCCGGGCGCTGCTGGACGGCGGGACGGAGGCGCTGCTCGCCGGGCTGCGTCCGGCCATGCGCTGGCACGCCGGGCTGCTGGAGGTGCCGAATTATCCGGCCGACCGGGAGTTGCATCTGGACGGGCGCGGCCTGCTGCTGGTTCCGTCGTTCTTCTGCTCGCGGGCGCCGGTGGCGCTGCTCGATCCGACGCTGCCACCGGTGCTGGTCTACCCGGTCGACCGGCTCGGTGGGCTGCTGCCCGGCGGGGCGCCGGGTGGCGGGATGACCGCGGCCGCCGGCGGGAACGACCCGACCGGGGGTAGCGACGCCGGTGGCCGGGAGGCGCTGGCGGCGCTGCTCGGCCGGACCCGGGCCAGCGTGCTCGCGGTGGTCGACGGTGGGTGCTCCACCGGTGAGGTGGCCCGCCGGCTGCGCATCTCACCGGCGGCCGCCAGCCAGCACACGTCGGTGCTGCGAAACGCCGGCCTGCTGGTCAGCCACCGGGACCGCAACACGGTGCTGCACACGCTCACCCCGCTCGGCCGCGCGATGCTCGACCGCTGACCCGGCTGCCCCACCCCCTGTCCCTCGGTTGTCCAGCGTTGATCAAGAGGTTCGCGTCACCGGACCGGCCTTACGGTGACGCGAACCTCTTGATCAACGCAGGACAGGGAGGGTCAGGGGGTCAGATGGCGATTATTGCGGGGGCTTCGGGGGGGAGTAGCAGGGTTGAGGGGATGCCCTCGGCGGCCAGTGCGGCGCGTAACCGGTGCAGGTCGGTGCCGAGGCGGATCAGCGCCGCCGAGTCGCCGTCCAGTCGAGGTGCGACGATCACGGCGGTTACGTCCGGGGGCCAGTCAGGCACCCGGGCGGCCAGTTCCGCGCGTACCGCATGGTCGGTGTGCAGTGTGAAGACCGTGCCGGGCGCCACGACGCCGGCCACCGTGGCGATCGCCCGGGCTGCCGCCGCCGGGTCCGCCGGGGTCGACCCCGGCGGTGGTACGGCGGGCAGCCTGGCGGCGGTGAGCAGGCCCTCGCTCCGAGCCTCGGCCGTGCCCAGGGCGAACAGGTCGTGCTCCGCGTCCCGGACCAGCACGGCCGCCCCCGGGCCGTCGGCCGGGTCGGCCGCGTCCAGGTAGCCGCGGATCACCGCGACGGGCACCTGGTCCCGCTTGCCCTTCACCAGTTCGCCGGCGGCGGCCAGTTCGTCCACCACGGCCATCTGGGTGATGCTGAGTTCGTTGCCGTACGGGTCCACCTCGCCGCGGTGGTCCCGGATGGGGGCGATCCCCGCGGCGCCGAGCGCCACGTCGGTCAGCCCGTTGCGCCAGGGTCGACCCATAGTGTCCGAGATGATCACGGCTACGTCCAGTTCGTACCGTTCGCGCAGGGCCGCGCGTAGCCCCCGGGCGGACGCGTCCGGATCCTTGGGCAGCAGCACCAGGCGGGACCGGTGCACGTTCGAGGCGTCGATGCCGGCGGAGGCCATCACGAAGCCGTGGTGGGTCTGCACGATCCGGACCGGCCCGCGCCGGGCCACCACCCGGGCGGTCTCCGCGGCCAGCACGTCCTCGCGCGCGACCGACCGGTCCGGCTCGGCCACCGGTACGTCGACCAGCCGACCCTCCGCCTTAGAGACGATCTTGCTGGTCACCACCAGAACGTCACCGTCGCGCAGCCAGGGCGCCGCCTCGGCGATCATCGCGGCGAGGTCGTCGCCCTCGGCCACCTCGCCGATTCCCCGGACCGGCAAGATCTCCAACGTCACACCAACTCCATCGCGGCGCGCACCATCGCGGCGGTCGCCATCTCGTCCGTCATCCACAGCGGCGCGGCGCCCACCCGCACACCGGGCAGCGCGACGTCCCCGTCGGCCGGGTCCACCAGCCAGCCATCCAGAATGCCACCGTCACCGCGGGACCCGTACATGCCGCCGACCCCCGCCGCCGTGCACGGCACCTCCAGGGTGGCCAGGCACTTGTCGGCCATCCCGCGCACCGGTCGCCCGCCGATGATCGGCGAAACGCCCACCACCGGCGCCGAACCACCCGCCACCGCCTCCCGCACGCCGGCCACGGCCAGGACCGGCGCGATGCTCACCACCGGGTTGCTCGGGGCGACCAGCACCACGTCGGCGCCCTCGATCGAGTCCAGCACCCCGGGCGCCGGCTTCGCCGCGTCGGCGCCGACGAAGACGAACCGGTGGGTGGGCAGGTCACCGCGGTAGCGGATCCACCACTCCTGGAAGTGGACGGCCCGCCGCTCGCCGTCGACGTCGACCACGACGTGCGTCTCCAACCGGTCGTCGGTCGCCGGCAGCAGTCGTACGCCGGGACGCCAGCGTTCGCACAGCGCCTCGGTGACCGCCGACAGCGGGTAGCCGGCGTCCAGCATCGTGGTGCGGACCAGGTGGGTGGCGACATCCCGGTCACCGAGGCCGAACCACGTCGGTTCCGCGCCGTACGCGGCCAGTTCCGACTTGACGGTCCAGGTCTCGTCCGCCCGTCCCCAGCCCCGTTCCGGGTCGGCGCCGCCTCCCAGGTGGTACATCACGCTGTCCAGGTCGGGGCAGATCCGCAGGCCGTGCAGCCGGATGTCGTCGCCCACGTTGACCACCGCGGTCACCTCGGCGCCCACCCCGGCGGCGTACGCCCGGACACCGGCCAGGAAACGAGCCCCGCCGATGCCGCCCGCCAGTACCACGATCCGCATGTCTCCATCCTCGCCTACGCCGTGGCCTTCGGCGGGCTCCGGGTGGGGAGACTAGGCTCACCGTCGCCACTACCCGCGAGAAGAACCAGGGGGAGCCTTGACCAGCGTGCCCGGGCCGGAGCCGAAACCGTCGGCCGGCCAGATCATCGCGCCACTGCGGGAACTCGCCGCCGTCGTGCTGGTGGGGGCGAATGCCCTGTTGCTCTTCGTCGCTCTGATCGACCTGTTGATCCCGGTCAGTGGTGGACCGGTGTTCAGCAGCCGGGTGGGCGGCGCCTTCTTCGATTTCGTCGGCCTGACCGCGATCGTGCTGCCGCTGGTGGCGGTGCTGCTCGCCACGATTCCGCAGCCGCCCGTCGGCCGGGCCAAGCTGATCACGCAGGCCGCCGCGGTGGAGTACGCCGTCTCGGCGGTGTTCGCCGTGATCAGCTTCCTGGTGTGGATGGTCAACTCGCTGGCCGATCTGGCCTTCCGGGCGCTGTTCACCGGCGTGCTCGTCCGCACGGCGTTCCTGACGGTGTTCGGCATCGCGGCGTTCGCCGTCTACCGGGTGTGGCGCACGCTCTACTACGCCCCCCGGCCCAAGCGGGAGCCGGGAGTGTACGGCCGGCCGCAGCCCAACCCGTACGGTGGTCTGCCGCCGACGCCGCCCTGGGAGCAGCCCAGCCAGCCGCCGCGGCCGCCGTGGGAGCAGCCCGGCCCGGCCGAACCGTACGCCAGCCCGTCCGACCCGTACGCGCAGGTCAGCCAGCCCAACCCGTACGGTCGGCCGCCGTCGCCGTACGGGCACGACTTCGGTGGCACCGGCTACGGGCAGCCGCCGTCGCCGCAGTTCGGCGGGAACGTCGAGGCCACCCAGGTGGTCCCCGCGCCGGGGCCGTCCACCCCGCCGGGGCCGCCCACCCCGCCGACGGTCGTCGCGCCGCCACCGCCACCCCCGATGCCGCCCCTGCCCCCGCCCGGCGAGGCGACGCCCGGTTCCGCCGAGAGCGCCGCGCCGAGTTCGGCGCCGCCGGCTTCTGCTCACTCGTCGGCGCCGGCCTCGTCCCCGCCCGGGTCGTCGGCGGCGGCCTCGTCCCCGCCCGGGTCGTCGGCGGCGGCCTCGTCCCCGCCCGGGTCGTCGGCGGCGGCTGATCCGGCGGCTACCCAGGTGGTGTCGACCGGTGACTTGGCGGCGTCGCCCGCTTCCGCTCCGGCGCCGGCCTCGGCGTCGCCCGCGCCGCCGGAGTCGGCCGACCCGACGACCTCCGATGACGGCGGTGACTCGGGAGCTGAGCGGACGCAGGTTATTCCCCGGCCGAGTGCCGGTGCGGACGACAGCGAGGCCACTCAGATGATCATCGGCGACCAGGGCGTGCGGCGACCCGAGGGCGGTTCCGACCAGCAGTAGCCGTGGCGGCCGGGGCCCGCGGCCGTGGGCCCCGGCCGCCACCTGGGACGACCCGGTGCGCGGCTCGGCGGGTGTCGGCGTCGGGCGTTAGGCTCCTCGGGTGGCTGAGTTGATCGACTCCCCGGCGACCGGGGCCAGTGTGCGCAGAGCCCTCCGCCGTGCCGCCGACGGCCGCACGCTCTCCGTCGACGAGGCCGCCGCGCTGCTCGGCGCCCGCGACGACGCACTCGACGAACTGCTCGGGATCGCGGCCGGGATCCGCGACGCCGGCCTGCGGGAGACCGGGCGGCCGGGCGTGGTGACGTACTCGAAGAAGGTATTCATTCCGCTCACCCGGCTGTGCCGGGACCGCTGCCACTACTGCACGTTCGCCACCGTGCCACACCGGTTGCCGGCGCCCTACCTGGATCGCGACGAGGTGCTGGCGATCGCCGCGCGCGGGGCCGCGGCCGGGTGCAAGGAGGCGTTGTTCACCCTGGGCGACCGGCCGGAGGAGCGCTGGCCGGCGGCGCGGACCTGGCTCGACGAGCGCGGCTACGACTCCACATTGGCCTATGTCCGCGCCTGCGCGGTGGCCGTACTGGAGGAGACCGGCCTACTGCCGCATCTCAATCCCGGGGTGCTGTCCTGGTCGGACCTGCAACGGCTGAAGCCGGTCGCGCCGAGCATGGGGATGATGCTGGAGACCACGGCGACCCGGTTGTGGTCGGAGCCGGGCGGGCCGCATTACGGCTCACCGGACAAGGAACCGGCGGTCCGGTTGCGGGTGCTCGACGACGCCGGGCGGGTGGGCGTGCCGTTCACCACCGGAATTCTGATCGGGATCGGGGAGACCCGCGTCGAGCGCGTCGATTCGATCTTCGCGATCCGGCGGTCGCACCGGCAGTACGGCCACATTCAGGAAGTGATCGTGCAGAACTTCCGCGCCAAGCCGGACACGGCGATGCGCGGGATGCCCGACGCGGAGTTGCGGGAGCTGGCCGCCACCGTGGCGGTGACCCGGATCCTGCTCGGCCCGGCGGTGCGGGTGCAGGCCCCGCCGAACCTGATCGAGGGCGAGTACGACCTGCTTCTGCGGGCCGGCATCGACGACTGGGGCGGCGTCTCGCCGCTGACACCCGACCATGTGAATCCAGAGCGTCCCTGGCCGCAGATCGACGAGTTGGCTCGCCGCTGCGCGGCTGCCGGCTTCGAACTGCGGGAGCGGCTCACCATCTACCCGGAGTATCTGCGCCGCGGTGGTGGCTGGCTCGACCCCCGGCTCGCGGCACACGTGTCGGCGTTGGCCGATCCGTCCACCGGCCTGGCGATCGCCGACGCCAGGCCGGTGGGACACCCGTGGCAGGAGCCGGACCAGGGCCTTCCGACGGGTCGGACCGACCTGCACGCCGCGATCGACAGTGTCGGGCGGGCCACCGACCGGCGGGGTGACTTCGACAGTGTGTACGGCGACTGGGCCGAGTTGGCCGGTCAGCTGGCGGCGACCGGCGCCGCCGAGGGCCGTCCGCAGACCGGCCCGGCCGGATCGGGCGGTGACCGGGACGGATCGGGCGGCGGCCCGGCCGGGTCCGGCGACGCCGGGTCCGGGTCGGGCGAAGGCGTCAGCTCGGCCGATCGGCACGGTGCCGACGGCGCGGACCTGGCCGACGCGGAGCTGCGGGCCGGGTTGCGGTTGGCCGGCACGGACCCGGCGGCGCTGCTCGAT
Organism: Plantactinospora sp. GCM10030261; assembly: GCF_042666615.1. Taxonomy (NCBI): domain Bacteria; kingdom Bacillati; phylum Actinomycetota; class Actinomycetes; order Micromonosporales; family Micromonosporaceae; genus Plantactinospora; species Plantactinospora sp. GCM10030261. The sequence continues at coordinate 35,978 of NZ_JBHTDD010000001.1, read as the reverse complement.
CCCCGGCACGAGGCGGCGGCGCTGGCGTTGTTCGCGGCCGACGGTCCGGCGCTGGACGAGCTGTGCCGGATCGCCGACGAGGTGCGGCAGGACGTCGTCGGGCCGGACGTCACCTACGTGATCAACCGCAACATCAACTTCTCGAACGTGTGCTACGTCGGCTGCCGGTTCTGCGCCTTCGCTCAGCGGGAGCGGGACGCTGATTCGTACCGACTCTCGATCGAGCAGGTCGCCGACCGGGCCGAGGAGGCGTGGCGGGCGGGCGCGACCGAGGTGTGCATGCAGGGTGGCATCGATCCGCAGTTGCCCGTCACGACGTACCCGGACATGGTCCGGGCGATCAAGTCGCGGGTGCCGGAACTGCACGTGCACGCCTTCTCTCCGATGGAGATCGTGACGGCGGCGGCCAAGGCCGGGGTGCCGGTGCGGGACTGGCTGGTGATGCTGCGCGAAGCCGGCCTGGACACCATCCCGGGCACCGCCGCGGAGATCCTCGACGACGACGTGCGGTGGGTGTTGACCAAGGGAAAGCTTCCGGCCGCCACCTGGGTCGAGGTGGTGAGCACCGCGCATGAGCTGGGCATCCGGTCCAGCTCCACGATGATGTACGGGCATGTCGACCATCCCGGGCAGTGGCTGGCCCACCTGCGGGTGCTCGCCGGCGTGCAGGACCGCACCGGCGGCTTCACCGAGTTCGTCGGGCTGCCGTTCGTGCACACCAACGCGCCGATCTATCTCGCCGGGATCGCCCGACCGGGTCCCACCTGGCGGGAGAACCGGGTGGTGCACGCGATGGCCCGGCTGTTGCTGCACGGCCGGATCCGCAACATCCAGTGCTCCTGGGTGAAGCTGGGTGACGCGGGGACGGCGGAGATCCTGCGCGGTGGGGCGAACGACCTGGGCGGCACCCTGATGGAGGAGACGATCTCCCGGATGGCGGGTTCGGGGCATGGCTCGGCCCGGACCGTGGCGCAGCTGACGGGCATCGCCGCCGCGGCCGGGCGGCCGGCCCGGCAACGCGGCACCAGGTACGAATTGATCGGCTGATCCGACACGCCGAACGCCACGCCGATTTCCGACTCAACTCGCCGGGCGGGCGTTACTCGCGGCGGTCCCCGACAGATAGGCGGTGCGAGGCGGGACGGGTTTCCGCGAGTCGTTCCAGACGCGCCGGAGGAGTTTCTCGCCTAGCAGGTTCCGCTTGACGGCGCACGCATTACACGCGTGTAATTTTCGGAGGGGTCGTTCGGACGGAGCGGGATAAACCGGGACGGACGGACACATACGCCTTCCGCGTGGGGGGTTGCGGCGGCTGCGGTCGTCGCACGAAAAGGAGGCATCTGCATGGACGGCCGACTCGAGGTGGCCGACCTGCTCGGAAACGCACCGGAGTGGCAGGAGCGGGCACTGTGCTCGCAAACCGACCCCGAGGCGTTCTTTCCCGAGAAGGGCGGCTCGACCCGCGAGGCAAAGCGCATCTGTTCCCGCTGCGAGGTCAAGACCGAGTGCCTGGAGTACGCGCTCGGGCACGACGAACGGTTCGGAATCTGGGGGGGCCTGTCCGAACGAGAACGCCGCAAGCTGAAGCGACGGGTGGCGTGACCGGACAGCGGGTGGCGTGACCAGACGGTCGAGTCAGGCCAGTTCGTCGGGATCCATGCCCAGCAGGTTGGCCACCTGTTCGATGATCACATCGTGGACGAGGTCGGCGAGGTCCTCGTTGTCCATGGCGCGGAATTCCAAGGGACGGCGGTAGAGGACGATCCGGGGCGGCATCTCCTGGCGGCCGGGGCGGCCCGGTAACAACCGGGCCAGTGGCACCTCGCCATCCTCCAGCACGTCGGTGTCGTAAACGTTGAGTTCCGGCGGAACGTCCTCCACCGCGAACTCGACCCCGGACAGCTCCTTCGCGAGCCGCCGCTCCAGCGTCTCGACCGTGTCGAGGACCAGGTCGTCGAAGACCTCGGCCTTGGTGCGGGCCAGCGGCACCGTCGCCGGCACCAGCCGACCACGCAGTCCGCGACCCCGGCGGTCGCGGTGTGCCCGCCGACCGGTGCCCGGTCGGCGGTGGTCTGGACTGGTCATCTGCGCTCCCTGGTGCGGGGTTCCCACGCGAGAAGGGTAGTCCCGTCCGGCCGCGCCATGCCGTCGGTGCCCGGTCGTGTCCCGGGATCGGCACGTTCCGGCGCGCCGGCGCTGCCGGCCTGTGCTTCTTGGCGATGGCTGCGTGGGTTGGGCGATCTGGCCGATAAGCAGACACTATGCGCTCGATCTGCCCCGCTGACCGGCCCGTCACGGTGCCGGCCAGCGCCAGCCCCCGTGCGCGAAGCAGGCCGTCGTACGGGGCGCGAGGCGCGACCACCGCGCGTACCACTATTTCCAGCGCCGCTTCGCCCGCTGCCTGCGGCGCGCCCAGATTGTGATCACTACGGTCGGCGTGTCGGATCGGCAACCGTCGCGCGGAACGCGGTAAGAGAGATACCGTGCCGCCGTGAGGTCACCACGGCGTTGCTCCCGCAACGGCTGCCCCCGACAAGCCGTCGCCACGTTGACCTATGTCTACAACGAATCGACCGCCGTGGTGGGACCGCTTGCCGCGTTCGCCGAGCCGCACACGTACGACCTGTGTGAGCAGCACGCCCGCAGCCTGACCGCGCCACGCGGCTGGGATGTGGTCCGGCACGAGGGCAAGTTCGAGCCGCCACCACCCACCACGGACGACCTGGTGGCGCTCGCCGAGGCGGTACGCGAGGCGGCCCGCCCCGCGCCGCCCCGCGCCGACGAGGTCGACCTGGACCGGCCGACCGAGCCGCACACCGGCCGGCGCGGCCACCTCCGGGTCATCCCGCCCCGGCCCTGACCCGCGACCGCGAGGCGCCGGGTCCGCTACCGTGTGACCGGTGCGGCGCTTGACCAACGAAACGGTCCTGGCGGTCGGCAGACTCACGCTGGCCTCGACCGAGCTGGAGTACCTGCTGGCGTGTATCGGGGCCGATCAGGCGGGCGGTGACCCCGCGGGGCTCTTTACCTCACCGTCGCCCGGGGAGCCGTTGCGAGCGGCGCGCGGGTCCGTCCAGTTCGCGCCGCCGCAGCGGCGTGCCGAGTTCGTCGGGTTGGTCGAGACCGCGGGGTCCTACCTGTTGCAGGGGCAGTCGGCCGTACGCGCAATGTGGTTCGACGGCAGCCAGGTCGACGCGACGACGTTCGACGAGATCTCCGGCCTCCTGCTGCGCTGCCGGGACCGGTTGCAGGCGCTGCTCGACGACGCCGATCGCGCGCCGGCCGGATGACCAGGACGCGACCGGGTCATTGAAGACCCGGTCGCAGCCCGGTTACCGATTGCCGAGCACCCGGGAGCGGATCAGGAACCGGACGCCCTCGGGGGCCTCCAGCGAGAAGCCGCTGCCTCGGCCGGGCACCACGTCGACGGTCAGCGTGGTGTGCCGCCATCGTTCCCACTGCGCGGCCGACATCCAGAACTCCACCCGTTCCGGCACGTCGTCCACGACGAGCGAGGCCAGCAGTACGTCCGACGCGCCGGTGCGGAACTCGCCCGCCGGGTAGCACATCGGGGCGCTGCCGTCGCAGCAGCCACCGGACTGGTGGAACATCAACGGCCCGTGGGCCGCCCGCAGCGACCGGATGAGGTCTGCTGCCGCAGGCGTCACGGTGACGGGCGAGCCGTCGGTGGTGGGGACGCCGGCCATCAGAACAGGCCGAGCTTCTTGGGGGAGTAACTGACCAGCAGGTTCTTCGTCTGCTGGTAGTGGTCGAGCATCATCCGGTGGTTCTCCCGGCCGATGCCGGACTGCTTGTAGCCGCCGAACGCCGCGTGCGCCGGGTACGCGTGGTAGCAGTTCGTCCACACCCGACCGGCCTGGATGGCGCGGCCGGCCCGGTACGCGGTGTTCATGTCCCGGGTCCACACGCCGGCGCCGAGGCCGTACAGCGTGTCGTTGGCGACCTTGACGGCGTCGGCGAGGTCGTTGAACGAGGCCACGGACACCACCGGTCCGAAGATCTCCTCCTGGAAGACCCGCATCGAGTTGTCGCCCTCGAAGATCGTGGGCCGCACGTACCAGCCGCCGGAAAGCTCCCCGCCGAGGTCGGCGCGCTCGCCACCGGTGAGCACCTTCGCGCCCTCCTGCCGCCCGATGTCCAGATAGGACAAAATTTTCTCGAGCTGGTCGTTGGACGCCTGCGCGCCGACCATCGTCTCGGTGTCCAGCGGGTGTCCCTGCTTGATCGCCTCGGTCCGGGTCACCGCGTCGGCCAGGAAATCCGCGTAGTGGCCCTGCTGGACCAGTGCCCGGGACGGGCAGGTGCACACCTCGCCCTGGTTCAGGGCGAACATCGTGAAGCCTTCGAGCGCCTTGTCGTAGAAGTCGTCCCGGGCCACGCTCACGTCGTCGAAGAACAGGTTGGGGCTCTTACCGCCCAGTTCCAGGGTGACCGGCTTGATGTTCTCGCTGGCGTACTGCATGATCAGCCGCCCGGTGGTGGTCTCGCCGGTGAACGCCACCTTCGCCACCCGTGGGCTCGCCGCGAGTGGCTTGCCCGCCTCCACCCCGAACCCGTTGACGATGTTCAGTACGCCGGGCGGCAGCAGGTCGGCGACCAGGCTGAGCCACAGGTGGATCGAGGCGGGGGTCTGCTCGGCCGGCTTGAGCACCACGGCGTTACCGGCGGCCAGGGCGGGGGCCAGCTTCCAGGTGGCCATGAGGATGGGGAAGTTCCACGGGATGATCTGACCGACCACGCCGAGCGGTTCGTGGAAGTGGTACGCCACGGTGTCGTCGTCCAGTTCCGCGAGGCCGCCCTCCTGCGCCCGGATCGCCCCGGCGAAGTACCGGAAGTGGTCGATGGCCAGCGGGATATCGGCCGCCAGTGTCTCCCGTACCGGCTTGCCGTTCTCCCACGTTTCGGCGACGGCGAGAGCCTCCAGGTTGGCCTCCATCCGGTCGGCGATCCGGTTGAGCAGGAGGGCACGCTCGGCCACGGGGGTTCGGCCCCACGCGTCGGCGGCGCCGTGTGCCGCGTCCAACGCGCGTTCGACGTCGTCCGCGGTGCCACGGGCGATCTCGGTGAACGGCTGCCCGGTCACCGGGGTGGGGTTCTCGAAGTACCGGCCGCCGGCCGGGGCGACGTACTCGCCGCCGATCCAGTGGTCGTACCGGGACTGGTAGGAAACGGGGGCACCCTCGGTGCCCGGCGCCGCGTATCGGGTCATGCCGGTCCTCCATCGTCGCAGGATGCGTGTCCCGGCGACGTTAGTGACGAGGACGTTGCAGCCACGTTGCATCGGTGGCGACGACGCGCTGGGGCCGGCGCGGCGGCCACTGTCGCCCGGGGTCGGCCGGCAGGCCGTACTCCATCCGGAGCTGTCGCACCCGGTCGGCGGCCAGTGGTCGGTGCGGCGATCCGAGCGGCAGCACGGCCACCAGTCGCTCCCACACCCGCAGGTCGGTCTCGCCCCACGGTGCCCGCGCCCACGCCGCCAGCGCCGCCGGGTCCGCGCCGGCGAGCACCGCCGCCCGCAGTTGGCCGTCGACCAGCCGGCGCAGCCGGCCCACTTCCGGTGCGTCGGAGGCGGGCAGGAGCGGACCGCGGTACGCCTCGACGGCGGTCGCCACCCGGCCGGCGTCGAGGAGCCGGGTGACGGCCAGGAAGTCCGCGTCCAGGCCGGGCCGCAACCGGTACGGGCGGGAGTCGAGCAGGGCCGGGCCGAGGTTGCGGCGCAGCCGGGACAGCTCGGCGCGCAGCGTCACCGGGGTCCACCGGCCGTCGCCGTACAGGTCGAGGCCGAGCTGTTCACCGGTGCGACCCTCCGGGTGACTGAGCAGCAGCACCACGAGTTCACTGTGCCGGCGGCCGAGCCGGATCCGCCGCCCGCCGGTGCTGAGCAGAGCGGTGTCCCGGCCGAGCGCGCGGACCAGTCCGCCGGCGCCCATCCCGGTCGGCCCTTCGGGCCCGGTGTCCGCGCTGCCCAGCCATCCTGTCCCGGTAACGGGGGAGGGCCAGTTCCCAGCCGGGGGCCGGATCGTGGCGAGGTACGCCTCGGCGGCCCGGGCGGTGGCGCGTACCAGAGCGAGGCTCTGCGGGTTGGCCAGGTGGTCGCCGCCGGTGATGTCCAGGGCGCCGAGCAGCCGGCCGGTGGCCGGGTCGTGGATCGGGGCGGCGGCGCAGGTCCACCGCTGCACCGGCCGGCTGAAGTGTTCGGTGGCGAAGATCTGGACACTGTGGTCCTCGGCGAGCGCGGTGCCCGGCGCGTTGGTGCCGGCGTGGCCCTCGTCCCACCGGGCGCCCGGCACGAAGTTCATCCGTTCGGCCTGCCGGCGCACCGCGGGGTGGCCCTCGACCCAGAGCAGCCGGCCGGCCGCGTCGCAGACCGCCATCAGGTGGGCGCCGTCCTGGGTGACGCCGCCGAGCAGATCCCGGACCAGCGGCAACACCCGGGCCAGCGGGTGGTCGGCCCGGTACGCTGCCAGTGAGTCGTCGGTCAGCTCGATCGGGGCGGTGGTGTCCGGGTCGAGTCGGGCACCCAACGAACGGCGCCACGAGGCCGCCACCACGTCCCGTACCCGAAGCTGTGGAGCGCGTCCGCTGTCCACCGCGCCGTTGGCGGCGTGGTCGGGCGCGCCCTCGAAGGCTTGTGACATCGATGCGCGCCGGACCGAGCCAGGACGAGATCCGTCGGCGCTGCGGATGATGCCGTCGGTGGTGCCGCCATCGGTGGCCCTGCCGGCGGTGCCGTCGGCTGAGCGGCCGGCCAGGAACGCCTCGTGGGCGGCTCCGATTCGCGCCATCCGCTCAACCGGATCGGCGCCGACCTCCAGTGCCAGCCAGGGATCCGCCATCACCAACCATCGTGACGCAGCTCACGCTGGATTGCCACCCACCCACCCACCCACCCCCACCTCTGTCGATCTTGCGGGTTTGGTTGGCAATTAGTGGCTCTGATCCCGTTTTGCCGCAACCTAAACTGCAAGATCAACGAGGGATTGGGGTGGTGTGCGGGCTTCGATGCGATAGCACATCAGGGGTGGCGATGGGCGTTGTCCACAGCCGGTCTGGTAGTCCACAGGCGACCGCGTTGACCGTCCGGCGGTCTGCCCTCGGCTGGCAATCTACACACCCATGGATCGGGGACTATGGCGCGGGCGGGAGCTAGTACAGTCCGCCGGGCGAATGGCCGTACGGATGCGGGTCGGGCGCGGCGACCTGTATCGCGTCCGTCGGGGGGTCTACGCCGATCGGATGCCTGATGACGAGGTTGACCTGCGGGCCCTGTTCCTCTGCCTGCCGGAGGTGGCGGTGCTGGCGGGGCTGAGCGCGGCCCGACGGTTCGGTTTTGGGGTGCTGCGCGAGGACGCGGTCCACATCCAGCTTCCACCCGACGTTTCGCGGCCCCGCCTGCCGGGTCTGATCGTCCACCACGGAGTGCTGCCGCTGCCGGAGCCGGTCATGGTGCGTGGCATTCCGTGCGTTCCGCCAGCCCGGTGCGCTGTCGACCTGGCCCGAACAGTGCGTAGGTTGGACGCGTTGCCGGTCCTCGACGCGGCGCTGAGAAGCGACCTCGTGACGCCCGACGGGCTCCACGCCGAGGTGGACCGGCATCGCGGACTCCGGGGGGTCAGGCAGGCTCGTGAACTCGTACCGCTGGCCGACGGGCGGGCCGAGTGTCGGCAGGAGAGCCAACTGCGACTGGTGTTGATTGACGCTCGGCTGCCGGCTCCGGAACCTCAGGTGTGGGTCTGTGACGACTGGGGCAACCGCCGCTATCGGATCGACCTCGGCTATGAGGAGCGCCGGGTGGGCGTCGAGTACGACGGGATGTCACATCTCGACCGGGATCGCCTGCGGTACGACCGGGAGAGGTCCAACTGGTTCGACGCCAGGGGTTGGACCATGCGGTACTTCACCGACCGCGACCTGTACCGCAGGCCGGATTACATCGTGGCCCTGGTCCGCGCGGCCCTCGCTGCCTCCCGGTGACTCGTGCCTGCCCCAACCCACCCGCGATCTTGGTCTTTGGGTCCCCGCGAAAGGAATCAAACACCCGTAACGACAGCCCAAAGTGCAAGATCCGCGAAAGGGGGCGGGGTAGCCTGCGCGGGTGGATGAACTGGTGGTGGTCAATCCGTACGACGGGAGCGAGGTTGACCGCGTTCGGGCGGTGACCACCGACGAGGTGGAGCGGGCGGTGGCCGCGGCGGCGCGGGCGAGTGGGACGGCCGCCGGACTGCCGGCGCACGTTCGGGCCGGCGCGCTGGACCACGTGGCCCGCCGGCTGACCGAGCGGTCCGTCGAACTGGCGGAGCTGATCACGGCGGAGAGCGGCAAGCCGATCCGCTGGGCCCGGATCGAGGTGCGGCGGGCGGTCTCGACGTTCCGGTGGGCAGCCGAGGAGGCTCGCAGGTTCTCCGGCGAGCTGCAGCGGCTGGACACCGATCCCACCGGCACCGACCGGATCGCCCTGGTCCGGCGGGTGCCGCGCGGTCCGGTGCTGGGCATCACGCCGTTCAACTTCCCGCTCAACCTGGTGGCCCACAAGGTGGCCCCGGCGCTGGCGGTGGGTGCCCCGATCGTGGTGAAGCCGGCACCGAAGACCCCGTTGTCGGCGCTGGTGCTCGGCGACATCCTGGCCGAGACCGACCTGCCGGCCGGGATGGTCGCCGTGCTGCCGGTGCCGGACGACCGGGCCGAGGCGTTGGTACGCGATCCCCGGCTGCCTGTGGTGTCGTTCACCGGCTCGGACCGGGTCGGCGAGGCGATCCGGCGCATGGTGCCGGACAAGCACGTCACCCTGGAACTCGGTGGTAACGCGGCCGCGTTGATCTGCGAGGACTGGGCCGCCGACGAGGACTTCGACTTCGCGGCCCGGCGGATCGCCACATTCGGCGCGTACCAGGCTGGACAGAGCTGCATCGCGGTGCAGCGCGTGTTCGTGCACGAGTGGCTCTACGACGGCTTCCTGGCCCGGTTGGTGGACGCGGTCGCCGCTTTGCGGGTGGGCGATCCGGCCGACGAGGCGACCGAGGTCGGACCGCTGATCAACGAGGCGGCGGCCGCCCGCGTGGAACGCTGGGTGGACGACGCGGTGGCCGCCGGTGCCCGGCTTGAACTGGGCGGCCGACGGGACGGCACCACCTTTCCGCCGACCGTGCTCACCGGCGTGCCCGCTGACGCCGCCGTACGGACCGAGGAGGTCTTCGGGCCGGTCCTGATTGTCGAACCGGTGGCCGACGACGCCGCCGGCTTTGACGCGGTGAACGACTCGCGGTACGGGTTGCAGGCCGGTGTGTTCACCCGCCGCCTGGACACCGCCTTCGCGGCGCACCGTGCCCTCCGCGTCGGCGGGGTCATCGTCGGCGACGTGCCGTCCTACCGGGCCGACCAGATGCCGTACGGCGGTGTGAAGGCGAGCGGCGTGGGTCGCGAGGGGGTACGCAGCGCGATGGACGACTACACCGAGCCCCGTGTTCTGGTGCTCAGCGGCGTCCCGCTGTGAGGTGGCGCTGGTCACCGGTCGGCTGTCCGCATCCCTGCCGCTCGGGTAGGCGGGGGATAGGCTGACCGGCGACTGACTGGCGATGATGAGGTGGATCATGATGCGACGGCTCGGTGCGGGACGGCTGGCGACGGCCGCCGTGGTGCTCGCCGGGTTCGTGGCGGTCTGCGCGGCGCCGGCAGCAGCGGACGAGCCGGACCGGGTCGGCATGCGGGCGCCGAAGAGCTTCACCGCGGGCGGGAATCCGGGTGCGGTGGTGGTGTCGGTGAACCGCCGGGAGGACGGCTGCGTCAACGTCCGGCTCCAGCTCGGCATCCGGTTGGCCGGCCTCGCTCCCGACCAGGTACGGGTGGACGCCACGGTCGACGGCGACACGCGGCGGGTCGGCGTCTCGGGCTCCGCGTCGGCCGTCGCGACAAGTCCGATCGCTCCGGAGCGGGAACGGCTGTGCGAGAAGAAGAGCGCCGCCGTCCGCTTCCGGGTCACCTTCCTCGACGGCGCGCCGGGTGGCACGGCCACTCTGATCGGGCAGGCCAGTAGCGCCGGCGGTGACGTGCTGGCCCGGCAGGCGGTCACCACGCGGGTGACCGGCGCGACGGCGCGCCCGTCCGCCTCACCGTCCCGTACGGCCAGTTCGGCGCCGACCGTGCCGCCCACCGACACACAGGTGGTGGGGCCGGTGGGGACCCCGTCGGCGGCACCGGCGGCGGCGACGGCGCCGTCGGGCGGACTCCCCTGGCCGGCGGTCCTGTTCGGCGTCGGCATGGTGGTCATCGGCCTCGCGTTGCTGGTGCTGCTGCTGCGCCGGAACCGGGCCGACAAGGCGGCCGGATCCGGGCCGACCCCGGCGGGCGGCCCTGCGGGCGGCACCTATGGCTCCGGCGGCCCCTATGGCTCGGGCGGCACCTATGGCTCGGGCGGCACCTATGGCGGCGGCAGGTACGGCTCGGGCGGCACCTATGGCGGCGGCACGTACGGCGGTAACACCTACGGCGGTAACGCCTACGGGTCGGGCGGCGGCTACCCGGCCACGAGCGACTATCCGGCTCCCGGCGGCGCCCAGGCCGCCGGTGGCGTCCCGCCCGCGGGCCGCCCCCACCGAGGTGAGGACCAGACCAGGGTGATGCCGCCTGCCGGTGGGGACCAGACCAGGGTGATGCCGCCTGCCGGTGGGGACCAGACCAGGGCGATGCCGCCTACCGGTGGGGACCAGACCGTGATCATGCCGAGGTTCCCGCACCAGCCGGAGCGCGGCTCCCAGTAGCCCCCGGCGGGCCGGTGTGGCTCCGCTACCCTCGGGGGGTTGACCGTCGCGGCGAGGAGTGTAACCGTTGTCTGACTTGTCCCAGATCGTCAAGGCATACGACATCCGGGCCAAGGTCCCGGAGCAGTGGGGCGAGCGGGAGGCCGAGGCGCTCGGCGCCGCCTTCGCCCAGGTGCTGGCGGAGCCGGACGGTCCGGACACCGTGATCATCGCGTACGACATGCGGGCCTCGTCCCCGGTGCTGGCCGCCGCCTTCGCCGCCGGGGTGCGTGCCGAGGGCATGGCCGTCATCGACATCGGCCTCGGCTCCACTGATCTGCTCTACTTCGCCTCCGGCACGCTGGATCTGCCCGGCGCGATGTTCACCGCCAGCCACAACCCGGCCGACTACAACGGGATCAAGATGTGCCGGGCCGGGGCCCGGCCGATCGGACAGGACACCGGGCTCGCGGAGATCCGGGACCGGGCGCAGGCTCTGCTGGACAAGGGCGAGGCGACCGGCGTCGAGGTGGACGTGCCGGCCGGCGAACGCCGGGACCTGCTTCCGGCGTACGCGGCACACCTGCGCGGCCTGGCCGACCTGACCGGCATTCGGCCGCTGCGCGTGGTGGTGGACGCGGGCAACGGGATGGCCGGCCACACGGTGCCGGCCGTGCTCGGTGACGCGGTGCTTCCCGCGCTGCCCCTCGACATCGTCCCGCTCTACTTCGAACTGGATGGGACGTTCCCCAACCACGAGGCCAATCCGCTGGATCCGGCGAACCTGGTGGATCTGCGGGCGGCCGTCCGGGAGCACCGGGCCGACCTCGGACTGGCCTTTGACGGGGATGCCGACCGTTGTTTCGTGGTGGACGAGCGGGGCGAGCCGGTGTCCCCGTCGGCGATCACCGCCCTGGTCGCCACCCGGGAACTGGCCCGACACCCCGGCTCGACGGTGATCCACAACCTGATCACCTCGCGGGCCGTACCGGAGATCGTGCGCGAGGCCGGCGGGGAGCCGCTGCGCGCCCGGGTGGGTCACTCGTTCATCAAGGCCGAGATGGCCCGGACCAACGCGATCTTCGGTGGCGAACACTCGGCCCACTACTACTTCCGGGATTTCTGGTTCGCCGACACCGGCATGCTGGCCGCCATGCACGTGCTGGCGGCCCTCGGTGAGCAGGACCGTCCGCTGTCCGAGTTGGCCGGCGCCTTCGAGCGGTACGCCGCCTCGGGTGAGATCAACTCGACGGTGCTGGACCAGGCGGCCAAGCTTGCCGAGGTGCGGCGCGCCTATCCCCAGGCCGAGGCCGACGACCTGGACGGCCTGACGCTTACCTTCGCCGACGGCGCCTGGGCGAACCTGCGTCCGTCCAACACCGAGCCACTGCTCCGGCTCAACGTGGAGGCACCCACCGCCGACCGGATGGCGAGTCTGCGCGACGAGGTGCTCGCCGTGGTGCGCGGCTGATCGGGCGCCGACCGGCCCGGCGCCGACCCGCCGGCTGGCCCAGCGGCCGACCCAGCGGCCGACCCGACGGCTGACCCGCCGGCTGGTCCGGCGGCCGACTCACCGGCCGTTGTGCCTGTCGTCAGCGTCCCGGCTGGGGGCGTCCGCGTCGGGTGGCGTGATTAGGATCCTCTGGGCCGGGGGACACTGCCCCCAGCGTCCACCGCTCGATGTGGAAGGAGCCGCACCGTGGCCCTCGACCCGCAGCTGCTCGACATTCTCGCCTGTCCCGACACGCATCACGCCCCGCTGGACTACGATGCCTCGGCGCAGACGCTTACCTGCACCGAGTGCGGGCGGATCTTCGAGGTGCGCGACGACATTCCGGTGCTCCTGCTCGATGAGGCACGCGGTGGTCCGGCTCAGCCGGCCGACGGGACGGGGCGGTAGATGATCCGGCGGGCTGGAGGGGCACGCTGATGGAGGGGTCCGCCGGGGTGAGCGGGCAGCGCGTCGCCGACGAGGCACTGCTCGACGACGCGACGGCGCTTGCCGAGTTCGATCCGGGTGGCATGCTCCGGTCGACCGCGTCGGCGGGTGCGCAGGTCCGCGAGTCGGCCGCGTTGGCCGCCGAGGCGAACCTGGCCGGGCTGGGCGACGAGGGCAGGCCGCGGGCGGTGGTGATCGCGGGCGTGGGCACCGCCGGGCGTACCGGGGACGTGCTCGCCACGGTGGCCGGCCCACGGTGTCCGGTGCCGGTGATCCCGCACCGCAGCGCGGGCGTGCCCGGCTGGGTGGGCGCCGCCGACGTGGTGATCGCCGTCAGCGCCTCCGGCCGCAGCCCGGAGGCGCTCGGGGCCGCCGAGGCGGCCGCCCGTCGGGGCGCCCGGCTGGTGGCGGTTGGCGCTCCCGATTCCGAACTCCAGTCGGTGGCCAGCCGGGTGCGGGCACCGTTCGTGCCGGTGCCCCGCCGAGCGCCGGCCCGGGCCAGCCTGTGGGGGCTGGTCGTGCCGGTGCTCCTGGCGGCCCGGGCACTGGGACTGGTCAAGGTCAACGAGGCCGATTTCGCCGAGACCGCGGCCCGGCTGGACGCCGACGCGGACCGGTGCCGGCCGACCGCCGAGTCGTTCGTCAACCCGGCCAAGTCGCTCGCGCTCGGCCTGGCCGGCTCGATCCCGGTCGTCTGGGGGTCGTCCCCGCTGGCCACGGTGGCCGCCCGTCGCTTCGGTGACACGCTGTCGGCAAACGCCCGCTACCCGGTGGTGGCCGGCGCGCTCGGCGAGGCCGGTCGCGGCCGGGTCGGCCTGTTGGACGGGGTCTTCGGCGGCCTGGGTGAGGCTGCCCGGGACATCTTCGCCGACCCGGACGACGAGCCGGACGGGACCCGGTTGCGGGTCGTCCTGTTGCGCGACGGCGGGTTGAACGCCGCGGACGACGCCGACGAGCCGCCGGCGGTCGAGGAGCGGCGCGCCGACGCGGTGCAGACCCTCGCGGAGCGTCGCGGCGTGCGGTGCGACGTGGTGACCGCCGAGGGTGGGTCGGCGCTGGAACGGCTCGCCTCGCTTACCGCCGTCCCTGACTTCGCGTCGGTCTATCTGGCGCTGGCTCACCGGTTGGACCCGATGGCGGTGCCCGCCATCACCGAGATGAAGGAGCTGTCGAACCAGTGAACGAGCGAATCACGGGGGGCTTCCCGCGACACCGACGAGGGGTGACACGGTGAGCGCCAGCGGCGGAAACAAGGCCATCATCGCCGCACTCGCGGCCAACCTCGGCATCGCCGTCACCAAGTTCATCGCGTTCCTGCTGACGCAGTCGTCGTCGATGCTGGCCGAGTCGATCCACTCGGTGGCCGACTCCGGAAACCAGGGGCTCCTGCTCCTCGGCGGCAAGCGAGCGCGGCGGTCCGCCACCCCGCAACACCCGTTCGGGTACGGCCGGGAGCGCTACATCTACGCGTTCATCGTCTCGATCGTGCTGTTCAGCGTGGGCGGCCTCTTCGCGCTCTACGAGGCGTACCACAAGTGGCACGATCCGCACCCGATCGAGAGTTGGAAGTGGGTGCCGGTCACCGTGCTGGTGGCCGCGATCATCATGGAGACCTTCTCGTTCCGGACCGCGATCGTCGAGTCCAACAAGGTGCGGGGCAAGGCGAGCTGGGGCACGTTCGTACGCAAGGCCAAGGCGCCGGAGCTGCCGGTCGTGCTACTGGAGGACCTGGGCGCGCTTGTCGGTCTGATCTTCGCCCTGTTCGGTGTCGGGATGACGCTGATCACTGACAACGGCTACTGGGACGCGGCCGGTACGGCGATGATCGGTGTACTGCTCGTGATCATCGCCGTGATCCTGGCGATCGAGACCAAGAGCCTGCTGCTCGGCGAGGGCGCGTCCGCCGACGATGTCACCCGAATCGAGCGGGCGATCCTGGCCGAGCCGGACATCGAGCGGATCATCCACATGAAGACGCTGCACCTCGGACCCGAGGAACTGCTGGTGGCCGCCAAGATTGCTGTCGCGCCCTGCGAGGAGGCCGTCGAGGTGGCACGCACAATCGACGGCGCCGAGTCCAGGATCCGGGAGGCGGTCCCGATCGCTCGCGTGATCTACCTGGAGCCGGACGTCTACCGGGTGGACAAGGCCCGTACGGACGATGCCGGGGTGGACGCAGGGACCGGCGCTGCCGGTGCGGAGGCCGGCCGGGCCGACGTGGTGGTGGGGCAGCGTGCCGAGGACGAGCCGCTGCGGGACCGGGCGGCGGCCGAGTCCTCGGGTACCTGACGTGGAGCGGTTACACGGACCGATCCGCGACTACGCATGGGGGTCCCGGTCGGTCCTGGCCCAGCTCCAGGGCCGCCCGGTCCCGGCCGACGGACCGGAGGCGGAGCTGTGGCTGGGCGCCCATCCCGGAGGCCCCGGCGTGGTGTCCCGGCCGGCTGGTCCGATCCCGCTGCCGGACCTGTTGGCAAGGGAACCGGAGCATTGGCTCGGCGGGGAGGTGCTGCGCCGGTTCGGGCCGCGCCTGCCGTTCCTGCTGAAGATCCTGGCTCCGGAGCGGCCGCTCTCCCTGCAGGCCCATCCGGACGCCGAGCAGGCGCGAGCCGGGTACGCCGCCGAGGAGGTGGCCGGCGTCCACCGCAACTACGCCGACCCGTACCACAAGCCGGAGCTGCTGGTCGCGCTCCAACCGTTCGAGGCGCTGTGCGGGTTCCGCGACCCGGCGATCTCCGCCGAGGTGCTGGCCGCGTTGCGGCTCGACGCGCTGGCCCCGGTGGTAGCGGCGCTGCGGACGGGGGTGGCGGGGCTCGCCGAGGCGGTGCGGCTGCTGCTCACCTGGCCGGAGTCGGAACGCGCCGGGCTGGTGGGGGCCGCGGTACGGGCCAGCGCCGCGCCGGCGCTCGCGGGTCGCGCCGACCTGGTGGGCCGCCTCGCGCGGGACTATCCGGACGATCCCGGCGTGCTGGTCGCGCTGCTGCTCAACGAGGTGCGGCTGGCGCCCGACGAGGCGATCTGGATGCCGGCCGGAAACCTGCACGCCTATCTCAACGGATGCGGCGTGGAGATCCTGGCGGCCAGCGACAACGTACTGCGCGGTGGATTGACCCCGAAACGGGTGGACGTGCCGGAACTGCTCGGGGTGCTCCGCTTCGAGGTGTTGACCGACCCGGTGCTGAAACCGGAACCGCTGGGACCGGGACTGGTTACCTGGCCGGTGCCGGTGGAGGATTTCGCCCTGCGTCGGGCCCGGGTCGGCGGGGCCGAGCCGGTGCGGCTGGAGCCACTCGGCCCCCGGGTGGTGCTGTGCACCGAGGGTCGGGTGACCGTCGGTGACGCCGCCGGGTCGGTGGACCTCGGGCCGGGTGCGGCGGCCTTCGGTGCCGCCGTGGCGGGGCCGTTGTCGGTGGACGGCGACGGGGAGGCGTACGTCGCCTCGGTGGCCGACTTTCCGCGTTCTGGTTGACAGGACAGTGACTCTCGGTAGTGTGATCAGTACGCCTGGTGCATGAGCGGCTCTCGCTGAACGCTCTGCGCCCGGCGGGCGACCAAACCGGGGGGATGCGCGGGGCGGCCGAGCAGTGGGTGGACAGGCCGCCCGCGGCTGGCCGTCCCGCGCGCTGTTCGGCACGCGGTCCGGCCTGGCTGGGGCGGCTCGTCCGGCCTCTGCTGCGTGCCGGTCCGGTCTCCGCTGCGCGCCGGTGAGCGGCACCGGGCTCCCGCGCGGTCCCGGACGCGCCGGCTCTTGTCCATATGTGCGGGATCGCCGCGGAGCGTGTCACGTCGCGCCGTCCTCTGCCAAGCATCGAGGGTGACCCGCGTATGGTGGGAGGTCGCGCACGAAACCGTTCGACAGGAGCTTCGATGACCAGCACCCTCCCGGCGCCGTCCGGCGGCGCATCCCCCAAGGCCCGGCCGGCCACGCTCGCCGACGGCGACTTCAAGGTGGCGGATCTGTCGCTCGCCGCGTTCGGACGTAAGGAGATCCGGCTCGCGGAGCACGAGATGCCGGGCCTGATGGCGATCCGGCGGGAGTTCGCCGAGGCGCAGCCCCTGGCGGGCGCGCGGATCACCGGTTCGCTGCACATGACGATCCAGACCGCGGTGCTTATCGAAACCCTTGTCGCGCTGGGCGCGCGGGTGCGGTGGGCATCGTGCAACATCTTCTCCACCCAGGACCACGCGGCCGCCGCTGTGGTGGTGGGTCCTGAGGGGACCCCGGAGGCGCCGGCGGGCACTCCGGTGTACGCCTGGAAGGGGGAGACCCTTTCGGAGTACTGGTGGTGCACCGAGCAGGTGCTGACCTGGCCGGACGGGCAGGGTCCGAACATGATCCTGGACGACGGCGGGGACGCCACCCTGCTGGTCCACAAGGGCGCCGAGTTCGAGAAGGCCGGGGCGGTGCCGGCGGTGGAGTCGGCCGACTCCGAGGAGTACGCCGTCATCCTGGAACTGCTGCACCGCTCGCTTGCCGAGGACGGGCAGCGGTGGACCGGCATCGCCGCCGGCATCAAGGGTGTGACCGAGGAGACCACCACCGGCGTGCACCGGCTGTACGAGATGCACCGGGATGGGACGCTGCTGTTCCCGGCGATCAACGTGAACGACTCGGTGACCAAGAGCAAGTTCGACAACAAGTACGGTTGCCGGCACTCGTTGATCGACGGCATTAACCGGGCCACCGACACCCTCATCGGCGGCAAGCTGGCCGTGGTGATGGGCTACGGCGACGTGGGCAAGGGCTGTGCCGAATCGTTGCGTGGGCAGGGCGCCCGCGTGGTGGTGACCGAGGTCGACCCGATCTGCGCCCTGCAGGCGGCGATGGACGGTTACCAGGTGGCGACGCTTGACGACGTGGTCGAGCAGGCGGACATCTTCGTCACCGCGACCGGCTGCTTCGACGTCATCACCAACGAACACATGGCGCGGATGAAGCACCAGGCCATCGTCGGCAACATCGGGCACTTCGACAACGAGATCGACATGGCCGGTCTGGCCAAGCGTTCGGACGTCACCCGCGAGAACATCAAGCCGCAGGTCGACCTGTGGACGTTCGACGACGGGCACGCCATCATCGTGCTGTCGGAGGGTCGCCTGCTGAACCTGGGTAACGCGACGGGGCACCCGAGCTTCGTGATGTCGAACAGTTTTGCCAACCAGACGATCGCGCAGATCGAGTTGTTCACCAAGACCGACCAGTACCCGATCGGCGTCTACGTGCTGCCCAAGCACCTGGACGAGAAGGTCGCCCGGCTGCACCTGGATGCGCTGGGCGCCAAGCTGAGCACGCTGTCCAAGGAGCAGGCCGCCTACCTGGGCGTGCCGGTGGAGGGCCCGTTCAAGCCCGATCACTACCGCTACTGATTCCGCGCGGAATAGAGCCTCTGGTCAACGCGAAAGGCGTGGACCGGAGGCTCTTCCCCGTCTCACCCGGAGTGGTTCCGCCGGGGTCGGACCCAGGTCCACACGCAGTAGGCGAGCCAGCCGAGGGAGACCGCCGCGGCCAGGGTGCGCATCCGGAGCGCGGAGAGCAGCAGAACGACGGCGAGGACGGCGAGCCACGGCAGGAATGCCTTCATCGGCCCATTCCAGCAGATCCCCGGCCGCGGCCGCCGGCCGGCGGTCTCCCGGGGTCGGCCCGACGCACGCACACTGGTCACCGCGGCCGGACCCAACCGGAATTTCGTCCGGGTCCGAGCCTTGGTGTCCCGTTCTGTCGGGCGGTTCTCGGCCTGACCTGGCGGCGGCGCGTCGTGGCTTCGGACGGAGCGGGTCACCGCGACGGCGGCCCGGGGTGTAAACATTGGTGCCATGAGAGCCCGGGTCCTGGTGGTCGACGATGATCCCGCACTTGCGGAAATGCTCGGCATCGTGCTGCGGAGCGAGGGTTTCCTGCCCTCCTTCGTGGCCGACGGCGAACGCGCGCTCGCCGCGTTCCGGGAGGGTCGGCCGGACATCGTGCTACTCGACCTGATGCTGCCGGGAATGAGTGGCATCGACGTGGCGCGGGCGATCCGCGGCGAATCGGGCATCCCGATCGTGATGTTGACCGCCAAGAGTGACACCGTGGACGTGGTGCTCGGTCTGGAGTCGGGCGCCGACGACTACGTTGTCAAGCCGTTCAAACCCAAGGAACTTGTCGCCCGGATGCGGGCCCGGTTGCGCCGGGGAGAGGATGTCGCGCCGGAGATGCTCGCCATCGGGCCACCCGGCAGCCAGATCACCATCGACGTGCCGGCGCACACGGTGAGCCGCAACGGCGAGGAGGTCAAGCTCACCCCGCTGGAGTTCGATCTGCTTGTCGCCCTGGCCCGCAAGCCGCGCCAGGTCTTTACTCGGGAGGTGCTGCTGGAGCAGGTCTGGGGTTACCGGCACGCGGCGGACACCAGGCTCGTCAACGTCCACGTGCAGCGGCTCCGGGCCAAGATCGAGCCGGATCCCGAACGACCCGAGATCATCCTGACGGTGCGCGGCGTGGGTTACAAGGCGGGCACCGGATAGCCTGGACACACCGTGGCCAGTCCTCCCGTTCCCGAAGAGTCTCCCGTCGCCCGCGCCCAGGCGGTCGCCCGGGAGATGTGGCGTGTCGTGGCGCGCCGGGGGATGACCCTGACGGTACGGGGCCACCGCACCTGGCGCCGCTCGCTCCAGGTCCGCGTGGTGACCATCACGCTGGTGGCCTCCAGCCTGCTGGTGGGCGGGTTCGCCTACCTGGTCGCTGACAAGATCACAAACATCCTCCTGGACAACGCCACCGAGGACGTCCACAACCGGCTGGAGAACGGCCAGGCGTACGCGACGAAGCAGATAAGCGTGCACACTGCCTCCTACGAGCCGAAGCTGCAGAGCACCATCACGGCCACCATCCAGGCCCTGGCCGGTGGTGACTCCAACCAGGTCGGCGGGCTGGTGGTGGCGGTGACCTCGGACGCCGACCCCAGCGCCATCGAACCCCAGGCGTCGGCCCGGGTGAACTTCCAACCGTTGATCAGCGATGAGCTGCGGGAGAAGGTCAGCTCCGGCAACATGGCGTCCCAGATCCGCACCGGTGACCTGGGCAGCGGCACGGCCAAGTACCTCGTCTACGGTTCCCCCGTCGCCACCCGGTTCGGCCAGCTTGAGCTCTACTACTTCGTACCGCTGACCCAGCAGGACGAGATCGCCGAGCAGACCCGCTCCACGGTGCTGGCCACCGGGGTAGCGCTGGTCCTGCTGCTCGGCCTGCTCGCGGCGTTGGTGACCCGGTTGGTGGTCAACCCGGTCCGGGTGGCCGCCCGCACCGCACAGCGGCTCTCTGCCGGCCTGCTCGACCAGCGGATGGCTGTCAACGGGGAGGACGACCTGGCGTTGCTCGCCGCGTCGTTCAACCAGATGGCGACCAATCTCCAGCGGCAGATCGTCCGGCTTGAGGAGATGTCTCGGCTGCAACGACGGTTCACCTCGGACGTGTCCCACGAGCTGCGTACGCCGCTGACCACCGTCCGGATGGCGGCCGACCTGATCTTCGCCGAGCGGGACGAGTTCGACCCGGCGGTGGCCCGCAGCGCCGAACTGCTCCAGGCCGAGCTGGACCGGTTCGAGAGCCTGTTGACCGACCTGCTGGAGATCAGCCGGTTCGACGCCGGGTTCGCGATGCTGGACGTCGAGCCGACCGACCTCGTGCCGATCGTGCACCGGGTGGTCGACCAGTTGACCTGCCTCGCCGATCGGGTCGGCGTGCCGTTGCGGGTAACGGTGCCGGACGGGCCGGTGATCGCCGAGATCGATCCGCGCCGGGTGGAGCGGGTGCTGCGTAACCTGGTCGGCAACGCGGTGGAGCACGGTGAGGGACGACCCGTCGACGTGGTGCTCGGCGCGGACGCCGCCGCGGTGGCGGTGACCGTGCGGGACCGGGGGATCGGCCTCAAGCCCGGTGAGGAGAAGCTGGTGTTCAACCGGTTCTGGCGGGCCGACCCGTCTCGGGCCCGGCAGACCGGCGGTACCGGGCTCGGCCTCTCCATCAGCCTCGAGGATGCCCGACTTCACGGGGGCTGGCTGGAGGCATGGGGGGCGTCCGGGCAGGGCGCTCAGTTCCGGCTCACGCTGCCCGCGCGGGCCGGGGACCGGCTCACCTCCGCTCCGCTGCGGCTGGTGCCGGCCGACGCGGCCGTGCCCGGTCCTGGCCACGGCGCCGCCCCCCGGGTGGCTATCGGCCCGGGCAGCGGTGGCGTACTGGCGATCGGCCCGGCCGCCGCGACAGCGCCCCCGGCAGGCGCCGCGTCGACTCCTGCCACCGCGACACCGAACCCGGCCGACGCGCGGCGGGCGACGGCCGACGGCCCCGCGTGGCCGGTGGCGGTCGAGGATTCGGCGAGATCGGTGGACGTCGACGGTCCTGGTCGCCCACCGTCCGTGCCGACACCGGACGGCGAACGGGTGCCGCGATGATCGGGCGGTGGTCACGGCCCGTGTCGACGTCCTCGGCTCGACCGAGGACGTCGACACGGGCCCTAGCGGCGGTCGTCGCGGTGTTGATGACCACTGGGCTGCTCGGTTGCGGCATCCCGGACAGCACGGATGTCCGGGTGGCGGGACCGCCGCGGGCCGGCACGTCGCTCAGCGGGGCGGCTGATCAACTCGGCACGCAGGACCCGCCGGCCCGGACCGAAACCCTGGACCCCGCCACCTTCGTCATGAACTACCTGTCCGCGGCGGCCGGGGAGACCGACGGCGCGTACGGCCGGGTGCACGAATTCCTGCCGAAGGACACCCGGACCCTGTTGCCGCCGAAGGGGGCCAGCGAGGTCACCCTGACGGTGGTCCGGGTCGAGGAGACCGACTTCGACCTCGCACCGGCCGGGTCGGTCACCAGGGTGACCGTGCCCTACGAGGTCGTCGGGGTTCTCCAGTCGGACGGCACCATCGGTCCACCCCCGGCCACGCCGTCCGGCCAGTACACCTTCGAGGTCGGCCGGGCCCAGCCGGACGCCCGAGGCAAGGTGGAGCCGGGCCTGTGGCTGCACAACCCGCCGCGCGAGCTGATGCTGAGTACCAAGGCGCTCGCCAAACACTACGTGCCGTACGCCGTCTACTTCTGGAGCAGCGACAACTCGCACCTCGTTCCGGACCTGCGCCACCTGCCGCGCAAGGTGCCGCGGGAACGGCACGCAACGGAGATCGCCGGCTGGTTGAACGACGGTCCGTCGGAGTGGCTGAGATCGGTGGCGCGGTCGCTGCCCGACGGCATCCGGGTGACGGGCAACGTCGCGGAGACCGACGCCGGCCGGTTGGAGGTCAACCTGTCGCTGCCGAACGCCGGCGCGGACGAGGAGGCCGAGCTGGACCGTCTGGTCACCCAACTCGCCTGGTCCATGCCGGATGACCAGAACCTCATCGACGTCAAGGTGGGCAACGAGAGCCGGCGGTCGTTCGACGCGGTCAGCGAGCGCGAGATCATGCCGCTGTACGACGTGTCGGAGCGGAACCAGCGGTTCGTGGTGTACGACGGGCAGGTGCGCGCGGTCGCGAGCGGGGTGAGCGACCCGCCGCCGTTCCCGCCGCCGCTCACCGTGGACACGAACCAGAATGTCCTTTCCGCCGGCATAGTGAGCAGCGGAGACACCGTCGCGGCCGGCCTGGTGGTAAGCGCCGGGGACCGGCAGGCGCTGGCCGCCGGGATCGGATCGGGAAGCGTCGCCGTAAAGCGGCTCGGCGGCCGGTCGTACGGGGCGATGGGCCGACCGGTGTGGCTCAAGGTGCCGTACGCCAAGCAGCGCATGACCGGGCTTGTGGTGGCCGACGGGAAGCTCTTCCGGTTCGACGTCGAAGCGGGCATGGTCGAGGTGCGGATCCCGAACGTCTCGGGCCCGCTGGCGAGCGTCGGCGCCGCACTCGACGGCCGCCGGATCGCGGTGGTCGCCGGCGGTCGGGTCTACGTCGCCGCCGTGAACACCGACGGTGCCGGCCTGACCGCGGGGGAGGCCCGCCCGGTGCCGGTGCCGCTGACCGCTCCCACCGCCGTGGACTGGTTCGACGAGACCTCGCTCGCGGTGGCGGGCACCGGACGGGGTGGCCGCCCGATGATCTACCAGGTGACGGTGGACGGGGGCGCCGACTTCGACCTGCACACACCGGACGCCCCGGTGACCCAGTTGGCGACGTACCCGAACAACCCGGTGGTCGGTAAGTCGAGCACGTGGCTGATGTACGAGGCGGCCGGATCCGTGTGGGCGAACCGGTTCAACTCCTACGAACAGGTCACCGCGCAGCAGGTGGTCGGTGCGGAGGCCGGGCAGAACGGCCCCCGGGCCCCGTTCTTCCTCTACTGAATCCGGCCCGGCTCTCACCGCCGGACCCGACCGTCCATCCCGCTGAGCCGATCGGCTCAGCCAGGCGTGCGGGAGGTCTGTTGCCGAGCGACGGTGTGTTGGCTGCGCTTGCCGACCTCGTGCTGCCGGCCGACTGCGCCGGCTGCCGGGCCACCCGGCTGCCGTTGCGAGCGGGTGTCTGCGCCTCCTGCGCTGGCGCGCTGGAGGCGTTGGTTCCGCATCCGGTCCGGCCCACGCCCGCACCAGCCGGCCTGCCTCCGTGCACCGCCGTCGGGGCGTACCAGGGGGTGCTGCGGGAGGCGGTGCTCTCGTACAAGGAACGCGGCCGGCACAGGCTGGGCCGGCCGTTGGGTGTTCTACTGGCCGGGGCGGTGGCAGCGGCGGTCGGCCGGCCACGCCCGGTGCTGCTGGTCCCGGTGCCGGCGACCGCCCGGGCGGCGCGGGAGCGGCACGGGGACCACATGGCCCGGCTGGCCCGGCGCGCGGTCGTCCGGTTGCGGGGTGCGGGCTGGCCGGCGGCGGCGACCCAGCCGCTGCGGGCGATGCCCCGCCCGGATTCGACCCACCTGGACAGCGCGGCGCGGGCGGCGACTGCCGGGGAGGCCTTCCAGGTACGTCCCGGAGCCATCCGAAGACTACGTTCCGTAACAAGTGACGCCACGATCGTGCTTGTCGACGACATCATCACCACGGGGGCCACGCTCGCGGCGATCGCCGTCCTGCTCAACGGGTACGAGGTGCCGGTGCGGGCGGCGGCGGTGCTCGCCGGGACGGTGCGCCGGCGGATGAATTGACTCTGCGTGGTGCCTGATTCACCTCATCGTGCCATTGCCGCAAATCTTCTCGAAAAGGTCTTGGCAGTGGGGGTGACTAGGGCTCAGCCAGGCGTTAGCGTCGTGTTCACCGGGGTACCACCCAGCTCAACTCCATCCCCCGGTGTTGGAAGGAGGCGTAGCCGTAGCCGACCGGTCGCGCCGACACAGTCCCTGGGTCATGGCCGACCGGATTTTCTGTTTGCACGACCATCCGCACCTCAGGAGGTCACGCGTGGATATCGTGGTCAAGGGCCGTAACGTCGAAGTTCCCGATCATTACCGAATTCATGTAGCCGAGAAGCTCGCCAAAGTCGAACGTTACGACCACAAGCTCATCCGGGTCGACGTCGAACTGTTCCACGAGCGCAATCCGCGGCAGTCGGATCACTGTCAGCGCGTCGAAATCACCTGCGTCTCCCGTGGCCCGGTCGTCCGGGCGGAGGCCTGTGCCAAGGACTTCTACGCCGCGCTCGACGTCGCCATCGCCAAGCTGGACACGCGGCTCCGCCGCGCCGCCGATCGCCGTCGGGTGCACCGCGGCCGGCACGCCCCGATTTCGGTGGCCGCGGCCACCGCGGGTCTGCCGGTGGCCGGTCTCGACGAGCCTCTCCTCTCCTCTCCCAACGGCAACGGTCGAGCTACCGCCACCGCGGTCGCCGACCGTCCCGAGCCGGCTGACTCGCGGTACGACGACTACGAGTACGACGACAAGCCCTGGCACATCGCTCGGGAGAAGGTGCATCCCGCCGAGCCGATGACAGTCGACGACGCCCTGCACAACATGGAACTGGTCGGCCACGACTTCTACCTGTTCCTCGACAAGGACTCCGGGCAACCGAGCGTGATCTATCGCAGGAAGGGTTACGACTACGGGATCATCGCGCTGGACGCCTGACGCCGGGCGCCGGGACGATCCCCGGCGGGATCGTCCCGGCGGCGTTCACGTCGACGGTCGAGCCGCCTCGGGCAGGTCCGCAGGCAGCAGGCCGTAGACCACGTCGTCGGCCCGGATGCCACCGGCGCCCGGGAGCTGACCGCGCAACACACCCTCGCGCCGGTAGCCGGCCTTCTCCAGTACGCGCTGCGAGCCGACATTGTCCGGCAGTGTGCCGCCGTACAGCCGGGCGATGCCGGCCTCGGTGAACGCCCACCGGGACAGCAGACGCAGCGCGCGGGTCGGATAGCCGCGTCCCCGCCAGGGGGGCAGCACGCTGTACGCGACCATGGCCTCGCGCAGGCCCGGCTGCTCGTAGTAGAGGCTGAGGTGCCCGGTCGGGTCACCCGACGCGGCGTCCAGGACGACCACGTCGGCCTGCGCGCCGGCCAGCCATTGGGCGGTGGCCCGGGCGCATCGCCTGGCGAGCCGCTCCCGGTCGGCGGGCACCGGTGGCACGTTCGTGGCCACCACGTCCGGCAGGCTCTGTAGTTCGACGAAGAAGTCCACGTCTTCCGGGCCGAGCGGGCGCAGGGCCACCACCCCGTCGGTCAGCCGGGCACGCCCGGTCGCCGGGTCGGGCAGGTCGGGCAGCAGTCGGGGCACGGGACCGCCCGTGTCGGTGGCGAGCCGGGTGAACGCGACGAGATCGTAGCGACGCCCGTCCGGGAGGAGACCGGCCTCCCGGCGTACTCCCTCGCGCTGGAATCCCGCGGACAGGGCCACCCGTTGGCTGGCCGCGTTCTCCCACTCGGTGAGCAGTTCCAACCGGTCGACGCGCGGCCCGCCGGGGATGCCGGCGAAGGCCGCCTCGGCCAGCGCGCGGGTGGCGGCGGTGGCCACGCCACGCCCCCGTGCCCAGGGCGCCACCCAGTAGCCGATCTCCGCCTGCCGGCGGGCCGGCACCGGCCGCTCGATGCCGATGCCACCGATCACCCGGTCGCTGGCCGGGTCCACGATGGCGTACGCGGCGCCGCCGGCCGACCAGGCGGCCGGCGCCCCCTTGTCGATCCACTCCATGGCCCGGTCCCTGGTGTACGGGTGGGGCATCGTCGGGATGAACCGCTGGGTAAGCGGGTCCGCGCAGGCCGCCGCGACGTCGTCGGCGTCCGCCGCCCGGTACGCGCGCAGCCGGACCCCGTCACCGTCGATCACATCAGGCTCCGTGGCGATAGTCATCCAGATCCTCGCTCAATCGTGGGTCCCAGGGTTCATCAGTCTCCGGCCGTCATGGGTCCTGGCGCATCCGCAGGTCCCCGGGTAGCAGCGAACCCAGCCACGCGTCCCTCCGGGTGCCTCGCTGGTCGAGGGCTGATCGGACCGTTCCCACCATGACGAATCCGGCCTTCTCGGCGGCCCGTCGGGAGGCGGTGTTGCCGACCTGGGCGTACCAGTCGATCCTGGCCAGGCCGAGCGTGGCGAAGCCCCAGGCGGCGACGGCGGTCAGCGCGGCGGGCAGATAGCCACGGCCCCGGGCCTGCGGCGCGATCATGAAACCGACCTCGCCGATCAGTGGATCTCCGGGGGCGATGCGCAGGTCGAGCGCGCCGAGGTAGCCGTCGTCCGGGCCGGCCACCACGAAGCACGCGGCGGTGCCGGCGCGCCAGGCGGCGAGCCCTTTCGTCAGGAACGCCTCGGCGTCCGACCGGTGGTACGGATCGGGCAGCGGGATCCAGCGCTGGGCCTCCGGGTCCCGACAGGCCGCCACCATCGCGTCGAGGTCCTGCTCGGCCGGCGGGCGCAGGCTGAGTTCGGTCTCCGGCGTTGCGGCGAACAGCACGGGTTGCGGGCGGCCGAAGACGGCGGCGCGACGGGCGACAAGCGAACCCGGGCCGGCCGGTCCGCCGGTGCCGTCGGCCGGGGTGCCGGGCGGCGGCACCTCGTCCGGCAGCAACGAGCCCACCCACGCGTCCCGGCCGCCCCGCGGGTGCGGGTGGGCCAGCCGGAGCTGCCCCTCGACCCGGAAACCGGCCCGTAACGCCACCAGCCGGGAGGCGTGGTTGCCCACCTCGGCCTGCCAGACCAGGCGGTGCAGTCCCCGCTCGGCGAAGGCCCACCGAGCCACCGCCCGAGTGGCCCGGACCGCCACGCCGCGCCCTCGCGCCCACGGCGCCGTCCAGTACCCGATCTCACCGGTCGCCTCGCCGGGCGTGAGGGTCACCAGGCCGCAGGAGGCGAGCAACTCGCCGGTGGTCGCGTCGCAGGCGGCGAACGGCGCCCCGGTGCCGTCCGTCCACTGCTTCGGAGCCCGCTCGGTGACGAACTGAACGGCGTGTTCAGGCAGGTAGGGGGCGGGTACGGTGGTCCAGCGCTGGATCTCCGGGTCCTGGCAGGCGCGGTGCACGGCGTCGGCGTCGGACGCCTTCCAGGGGCGCAGCAGCAGGCCGTCCTCGACGAGTTCGGGGGACTCCATCCGGTCATCCTGGCGGAGACTTCGCGCTCGGCGTAACGGATTTCTCCGCCGGCCGGTCGCTATCCGCCGAGATTGTCTGGTTCAGTGGGGTACCGACAGGTGGCGCACCTGACGGCGTCCCGGGTCGAGCGCCTACGATGGTTTGGTTGAGACTCTAGGGGAGCGTTGATCCGTGTCGATTCTGGAAAAGGTCCTCAGTGCCGGCGAGGGGCGCATGCTGCGTCGGCTCAAGGCCATCGCGGCCGCCGTCAACTCGGTCGAGGACGACTACGTCGACCTCAGCGACGAAGAGCTGCGCGGGATGACCGACCAGTTCCGGGACCGGCTGGCCGACGGTGAGACCCTTGACGACCTGCTCCCCGAGGCATTCGCGGTGGTCCGTGAGGCGGCCTCCCGGGTGCTCGGCCAGCGGCCGTACGACGTGCAGGTGATGGGCGGCGCGGCGCTGCACTTCGGCAACATCGCCGAGATGAAGACCGGTGAGGGCAAGACCCTGACCTCCGTCATGCCGGTGTACCTGAACGCGCTGTCCGGCGACGGCGTGCACGTGGTCACGGTCAACGACTACCTGGCACAGCGGGACGCGGCATGGATGGGTCGGGTGCACGAGTTCCTCGGGCTGACCGTCGGCGTGATCCTGCCGAACCGTCCCTCGGCGGAGCACCGGGCCGCCTACCAGTGCGACATCACCTACGGCACCAACAACGAGTTCGGCTTCGACTACCTGCGCGACAACATGGCCTGGTCGAAGGACGAGTTGGTGCAGCGCGGGCACAACTTCGCGGTCGTCGACGAGGTGGACTCGATCCTCATCGACGAGGCCCGGACGCCGCTGATCATCTCCGGTCCGGCCGAGCACTCGGCCCGGTGGTACACCGAGTTCGCCCGGGTGGTGTCCCGGTTGCAGGCGGGCACCGACGGCGAGGGCGACTACGAGGTCGACTACTCGAAGCGCACCGTCGCGATCACCGAGCGCGGGGTGGCCAAGGTCGAGGACCGGTTGGGCATCGACAACCTGTACGAGTCGGTCAACACGCCGCTGGTCGGCTACCTGAACAACGCGATCAAGGCCAAGGAACTCTACAAGCGGGACAAGGACTACATCGTCAACGAGGGCGAGGTCCTGATCGTTGACGAGTTCACCGGCCGCATCCTGCACGGTCGCCGCTACAACGAGGGCATGCACCAGGCGATCGAGGCCAAGGAGGGGGTGGAGATCAAGCAGGAGAACCAGACGCTTGCCACCATCACCCTGCAGAACTACTTCCGCCTCTACAACAAGCTCTCCGGCATGACGGGCACCGCGCAGACGGAGGCCGGCGAGTTCAACAAGGTCTACAAGGTCGGCGTGGTGACCATCCCGACCCACCGTCCGATGATTCGGGCGGATCGGCCGGACGTCATCTACAAGACGGAGAAGGCCAAGTTCAACGCCGTGGTGGAGGACATCGCCGAGCGGCACGAGCAGGGGCAGCCGATCCTGGTCGGCACGGTCTCGGTGGAGAACTCCGAGATCCTCTCGCAGTTGCTGCGTCGGCGCGGCATCCCGCACGCGGTGCTGAACGCCAAGTTCCACGCCAAGGAAGCCGAGATCATCGCGCAGGCGGGCCGTAAGGGCGCCGTCACGGTGGCGACGAACATGGCCGGTCGGGGCACCGACATCCTGCTCGGCGGCAACCCCGAGTTCCTGGCCGCCAACGAGCTGCGGCAGCGCGGCCTCGACCCGGACGAGCAGCCGGACGACTACGTCAAGGCGTTGGAGGAGGTCCTGCCCGGCTGGAAGCAGGCGTGTGAGGCCGAGGCGGACGAGGTCGGTTCCGTTGGTGGCCTGTACGTGCTGGGCACCGAGCGGCACGAGTCGCGGCGGATCGACAACCAGCTGCGCGGTCGGTCGGGCCGGCAGGGCGACCCGGGTGAGTCGCGGTTCTATCTGTCGTTGCAGGACGAGCTGATGCGGCGGTTCCGCGCCGGTGCCGTCGAGGCCGTCATGGAGCGGTTCAACATTCCGGAGGACGTGCCCATCGAGTCGAAGATGGTCACCCGCCAGATCAAGAGCGCGCAGGCCCAGATCGAGAACCAGAACGCCGAGATCCGGAAGAACGTCCTCAAGTACGACGAGGTGATGAACAAGCAGCGCCAGGTGGTCTATGCCGAGCGCCGCCGCGTGCTCAACGGCGAGGACCTGCACGACCAGGTGCGGAACATGATCGACGACGTGGTCGGGGCGTACGTCACCGGCGCGACCGCGGACGGATACGCCGAGGACTGGGACCTCGACCAGCTCTGGACCAGCCTCAAGCAGCTCTACCCGATCGGCGTGAGCATCGAGGACCTCGAGGAGGAGGCTGGCGGCGAGCGCAACAGCCTGGACGCCGAGTTCCTGCTCGCCCGGCTCAAGGAGGACGCGCACGCCGCGTACGAGCGTCGCGAGGCGGATCTCGGCAGCGAGGCGCTGCGCCAGTTGGAGCGGATGGTGCTGCTTCAGGTCATCGACCGGAAGTGGCGCGAGCACCTCTACGAGATGGACTACCTCCAGCAGGGCATCTCGCTGCGGGCGTACGCGCAGCGCGACCCGGTTGTGGAGTACCAGCGCGAGGGCTTCGACATGTTCGCCACCATGATGGACGGCATCAAGGAGGAGACCGTCGGCTTCCTCTACAACCTGGAGGTCCAGGTCGAGGAGCCGGAGCCGGCCCCGGCCGAGGAGATCAAGCTGCTCGAGCAGCCGGTCGAGATCAAGGCCAAGGGACTGGCTCCGACGCCGCGCCGTCAGGGCCTGCAATACTCCGCTCCGACCATTGACGGCGAGGCTGGCGCCACCGGTGGCGTGACGGTGGAGCGGCCGGAGAACCAGGCACCCGCGCTGGGGATCGGCGGTTCGGGTGCTCCGGCGCCGACCAAGCGTCGGGCCGCCGCACAGCCGGCACCCGCCGGCACCCCGGCGGCCAGCAGCGGGCCGTCCCGTAACGCGCCCTGCCCTTGTGGGTCGGGTCGCAAGTACAAGCGGTGCCACGGAGCCCCTGGCAACTCCTGACCGAGACGATCTGGATGCCCGGGATGCCCACCGACCGTGCCGGGCGGGCACCCCGGGCGGCTCGACGCCGTGACGGATTGACTCGATCGTCCGGGTGCCGCCGCTCGCGGACACCGTCACAGCAGCTCGAAGGCGGTGCACAACCAGCCGTCCGGACTTCGTTCGAGGCGTAGCGCAAGGGCCCAGCTCCGGTCGATCCGCCCCAGCACGACGGCCACCTCGGCTACGCCGTCGGTGGGCTCGCAGACCCGGAGGACGCGGATCCGCAGGGCGCTGCCCGAACGCCGGGTGACCGTGCCCGTCCTCCTGGCGAGTCGGCGGACCGCCGCGGTGAACGCGTCGATCAGATCGGTCGCCTCGACCGGGTGGCACAGCCGTCGGAGGTGACCGATCGGCCGGTGGCCGTCGAGGATTTCCAGGCAGCAACCGAGGAAGCGGCGGGTCGCCCGCCGCGCCTCCGGACTTGCCGTGACCAGCACACCGGGTGTCGACGCCCGTGACACCGCCGGTCCTGACGTCGGCGACCGGTCCGGTGACAATGCTCCGGCGGGCGTCCCCGGACCGCCCCGCGGGTCGGCCGGGCGGAGGCCCGGCCCGGTCGGGGTTGGGCGGAGGTCCGGGCCGGCCGAGGCCGGCCAGGGTTGCAGCCCGGCCGGGCTGAGTCGCTCCCCGCCCGGGGCCGGTGAGGTGCCGGCCAGAAGGTCACGATCGGCCCGCTCGACGGCGCGGACGGGCGGACCTCCCGCCGAGCCCAGCCCGCTGGTCGCCGGGGCCGTGAGGTCGAGAGCGAGCTGCCCGGTCGATTCCCGCCACCAGGTGTAGGCGGTGGACTCGTCGTCGAAGGGCGGATCGAGTGGCGGGACGGGCCGGATCCGGACGGTCGGCCGGGACGTGACCATCGCTCCACGCATCCGCCTCAGCTCCTATAATCTTGTGTTTACCTTCGTTTGCCTCCGACATCCTCTTTGTAGGGCATCATGACGAGGCCGGTCAATGGGAGTGCTGCCGGTCCTGTGGATAACGTGCCGTCGTGGTTTGGGTGAACGACGGCTCACACTGTTGATCCGCTCGCTGTGCGGCATGTCGTGGCAGGCGAAGCCGCGAGTCGTGAGCCGTGAGCCGCGAGCAGGGAGGCGTGAGCAGGGAGCCGCGAGCCGCCACGCCCCGTGTCAAGGGGTCAGTCGTCCCGCTCGACGAGCGGGTTCTGCCGCACCCAGTCGGCCGTCTCGGCGTACTTGCGCTGGATGTACTCCTCGAGCCTGGCTCGTTCCACCCGCCACTGACCTCGGCCACCGATCTTGATCGCCGGCAGTTCCCCGCTGCGCACCATGTGGTAAACCTGCGAGTCCGACACGTTCAGTTCGGCGGCGACGTCGGACAACTGCAGGAACCTGGACTCCACGGGCTCTCCCTGGGATGGCGCGATACCCTCAGTTTGCCATCGACGGCCTCCGACCGACGACAGGCGAGGACCGTCGGTCGTACCAGAGCCGTGCGCGCGCCGCCTCGGGGGCGGACTCCGGACACGCTTCGCCCCGTGGTTGGTGCGCCACCACCGGCCTGACCGCGTGACACATAGCGGTCCGGCCGGCTGGGGCCTGGCCCCGCCCCGAACGGCGGGACCGGGAGTGGGCCGGGCATGATCTGCGACAGGGCCGGCCCGGTGGCCGGTGCGGGTGTCGAGCCGGAGGTGGTGCGGTGACAGAACAACTGGTCCGGGTGTACGTCCCGGCCACGGTGCCCATGCTGGCCGCGTTGTCCGGCGCGGGCCTCGTCGATGCCACGGACGCCCACGACGGCACCGCCGCGCAAGCTCACGCCGTGACCCCGGGCCTGCGGGAGTGGTACGCCGAGGGAGACGAGGAGGAGTTGGAGTACGTCGCCTTCACCCGGGCCGCACAGGCGGCGCTTCGGCTGCTGCGGGCGGATCCCACGGCGCCCCGGCGACGCGTGGTGGTCTCCGCCGATCTGCCCGCGTCGGAGGTCCGGCCGGTGGACGGCGAACTGGGCTCCAGCACGGTACGGCTGGGCGTCCCGGTGCGGGTCGGCGCCGTCGCCGCGGTCCATGTCGACGGTGACGACGCCCAGGCGGACGTCGGCGCGGCCGCCGAGGCGATCGAGGAGGCCCTGGCCGGCGACCCGGACGCTGAGTTCACGGTGGACACCGCCGAGGACCACGAGCTGGAATGGTACGACGTGTCGGAGCTGGACACGTTGCGGTGAGTGCCCGGGTCAGGGCGCCTCGACCGAGGAGATCCGGTACTTGGAGACCTCGGCCCGCGTGATCGCCACGGTCTGCTCCTGGTCGGGTCCACTGCCCCGGAACGCGTGCAGGTGCCCGTCGGACTCCCAACGCTCGAAGATGTTGATTCGACCCGGTTCGAGCAGGTCGGCGTCCAGGGCGAAGTCGTGGCAACCCGCCGCGGCGCGGGCCGCGCCGACCACCTGCCGGCAACCGGCCAGGTAGGAGTCGCGGTCCGCCGGATCGACCCAGATACTGCCGGCAACGATGAGCATGGTGTCCTCTCTGGTCGTCGACCCGGCCGGTCTGGCGTGCGCTGGCCGGGCGCCCCTGGCGCTCGGATGCGCCGGGACAATCCTGCCGTTCGCCTACGACATTCCCGGTCCGGCGCCTTACCGCCGTTCCGGCCAGCCGCCCGTGTCATCGTCGTCCGCGTCCCGGTCGTCGGCCTCGTCCCGGTCGTCGTCGGCGTCCCGGGGCGACGCCTGGTCGGCGTCGACCGGGCCGGTGCCCGGTGCGCCGGTCTCCTCGGGGCCGGTGTCCACCGGGTCGCCGTCCGGTCGTCCCGCGTTGGTCGGACGCGCCCTCGCCGGATCGCCGTCCGGTCGTCCGGCACCCGCCGGACCGGTGCCCGCCGCGGCGTCGTCCGGTACCGCTCGACCGGTCTCGTCGGCCGGCCGCACGGTCCGGCCGAAGGCGATCATCGCGACGAGCCCGCCGAGGAACAACACGCCCATGCCGTGTACCACCCGGGAGCCGTTGAGCAGGCCCTGGGCCACCTGGTCCGCCTCGCTGAGCTGGCCGGCGAGCCGGAGCACCCGGCCGCCTGCGGTCCAGATAAGCGTCTCGGCGAGCAGCAGGACGAGGCCCGGCCCCGCACCGGCCGCCAGGTAGGTGGGCCAACCAGCGGGCCGGTCCGGCTCGCCGGCGGCATCCCGACCCACGGCGCGGCGCTCGGCACCGCGCAGGTAGGCGTACGCGGCGAGGCCGGCGGCCAGCCCGCAGGTCACCGAGAGCGTCCGGGAGAACCAGGTGAATGCGCTGAGCTGCGACGCCATGGTGTCACCGGCGCCGTACCAGGAGGTGATCTCACGCTGGAAGAGGCTGAGTACGAAGGTGGCGGCGAATACGGCCAGCCCTCCGAGCACCACGGCGCCGGCGACCGGTGGCCGGAGGGCGCCGATCGCCCCGCCGATGACGGTGGCGGCCGCGATGGTGCCGGCGAGTACCGCGACCACACCCTGGTCGTCGCGGCCGAGCGTCAGGACCACGGCGGACAGTAACCCGGTAAGCGCTCCCGCGCCGACGGCCACGGCGAACCTCACCCATGGGCGGTGGGCACCGCGCCGGGCCAGCAGGCGGACCGCGGCCAGGCCGGCCGCGGCCCCGCCGACCAGGCTCGCGGAGATCACCCCCGGCAGCGCGTACGCGGCCGAAAAGATCGCGGTCGTGCCCGCGTTCGACGAGATCGCCCGCTGGGTCGACCAGAGCATGGCGACCAGCCAGGCCAGCGCGAGCAGGGCCAGCAGTGGCGCTCCCGGCGCTGGCTGGCGTCGGAAGGCGTCCGTGGCGGGGGCGGGGGAATCACCGGCGGGCGTGGGTCGGCGGCGGGGCCGGGACGCCGCGGTGCTGCCGGGCTTGTCGCTCATCGTCTCCTTCTCCGCGGGAGCCGCAGGGCACGGGCCGGGTGGACCGCCGTCTGCGAGGGTACGCGGTGACCGGACCGGCGCCCGCCGCGCTCGGCGCCGTCGGGCGGGCGTGGGAGTATTGGCCGAGGTCCCGCCGCCGGCGGCCCGGTACCACCGGGTACGCGGCCAGTTCGGTTCACCATACCGGCGCCCGGTGGGTCCGGTTTCGCCATCGCTGTCGAGATCCGCAGGAGCTGGAATGGACGCCCTCTTTTCCGTACCCGAGCCGCACAACGAGCCGGTCCACACCTACGCGCCGGGGAGTGCCGAGCGGGAGAGCCTGCGGCGGCGGCTCGACGAACTCGCCGCCGAACGGATCGACCTGCCGATGACCATCGGCGGGGAGCGGCGGATGGCCGGCGGCGAGCGGATAGACGTGGTGCAGCCGCACAAGCACGCGCACGTTCTGGGTGTCACCGGCCACGCCACCCATGACGACGGGCGGGCGGCGGTGCGGGCGGCCAAGGCGGCCGCACCGGACTGGCGGAGCCTGTCCTTCGCCGACCGCGCCGCGGTGTTCCTGCGCGCCGCCGACCTGCTCGCTGGGCCGTGGCGGGACACGCTGAACGCCGCCACGATGCTCGGCCAGTCGAAGACCGCGGTGCAGGCCGAGATCGACTCCGCCTGCGAGTTGATCGACTTCCTGCGGTTCAACGTGGCCTTCGCCAGCAAGCTGCTCGCCGCGCAGCCGAACTCCTCGCCCGGTGTGTGGAACCGTTTCGACCACCGGCCACTTGAGGGGTTCGTCTACGCGATCACCCCGTTCAACTTCACCGCGATCGCCGGCAACCTGCCCTCCGCGCCGGCGTTGCTGGGCAACACCGTGGTCTGGAAGCCGGCACCGACGCAGCAGTTCGCCGCCCACTTCACGATGCGCCTGTTCGAGGCCGCCGGTCTGCCGCCCGGAGTGATCAACATGGTGACCGGTCGGGGCGAGGAGGTGTCCGACGTGGTGCTGGCCGATCCGGACCTGGCCGGCATCCACTTCACCGGCTCCACCAAGGTGTTCCAGCACCTGTGGCGCACCGTCGGGGAGAACATCGCCAGCTACCGCGGTTACCCCCGGCTGGTCGGCGAGACCGGCGGCAAGGACTTCGTCGTCGCGCACGCCAGCGCCGACGTGGACGCGCTGCACACCGCCCTGGTCCGGGGCGCGTACGAATACCAGGGCCAGAAGTGCTCGGCGGCCTCCCGGGCGTACGTGCCGCGCTCGCTGTGGGAGGGCGGCCTGCGCGACCGGCTCGCCGCCACCGTGGACTCGCTGCGGTACGGCGACGTCACCGACTTCGCCAACTTCGGTGGCGCGGTGATCGACGCGAAGGCGTTCGCCCGGCACACCGCGGCGCTCGACATGATCAAGGGCGACGACGCCTGCCGGATCCTGGCCGGTGGCATCGCCGACGATTCCGAGGGGTACTTCGTCCGGCCGACGCTGTTCGAGTGCGGTGACCCGGCGCACGAGTCGTTCACCACGGAGTACTTCGGACCGATCCTGGGTGTGCACGTCTACGACGACGCGCGGTTCTCCGATGTGGTGACGCAGGCCGAGTCCATCGCGCCGTACGCGCTCACGGGGGCGGTCTTCGCGACCGATCGGCGGGTCGTCGACTGGGCGACGGAGAAGCTGCGGTACGCGGCCGGCAACTTCTACATCAACGACAAGCCGACCGGCGCCGTGGTCGGGCAGCAGCCGTTCGGTGGCGCCCGGGCCAGCGGCACCAACGACAAGGCCGGCTCCTGGCAGAACCTGGTGCGGTGGATGTCGCCGCGGACGATCAAGGAGACCTTCGTCCCGCCGACCGACCACTCGTACCCACACATGTCCTAACCCCCACCCCCCACCCCCCAC